>JACPTK010000053.1 GCA_016192825.1 Betaproteobacteria bacterium
CGCCCAAGTCACCATATGCGTGATGCCGCCGAGCTTCTGGAACGTGTCCAATACAGCCTGCTTGAGACTCAGGCTTACCTTGTTTGGTGTGCCCTTGGTGCGGCCACCTGTCTTAGTGCCCTTCATCCATTTCCTCTACTTTAGACCGCGCCTGTTGTGACACTGCGCGGCGTCGTACCCTTTGCTTTCGCACGGTCGCGGCCACGGCACTCCATTCCACCGACATCGCGGCACTTGTTTCCGCCAGATTCGTAACACGGACTGTTGAGGCTTACCACAATCCAACCGTCCCATTCGGTCACCGTGGCCACCGCACGGTCCGTGAGATCATCCACACTTTCACCGGGCATCCGCTTGAAATACCTGCCATCAACGGTCGCGCCGACGATGTGATGATCGGCACAAGGCGGCACTCCAATGACCACAGTGCGCACACATGGGATCTCCTTCGGAGCGCGTTCCTCCAGCTTTCTGATTCGGGTATTGATGTTCATCTCATGTCCTCCGCATCTTGGTTGTGTCATCCATGTCGCACTGCTAATGGCGCGTCATCCCTCGCGCGCACGCGCGTATTTGTCAGAAAATTCAGGCTGCGACAGTGCATCCATTCGCCTACACCTTGGCCAGCAAGGAGGGTAGCGCAGCCTGTAGCTCGGCTACGGTGCCGTACTGCGTGTCCTGGCCCTGCTGCTTGTAGCGCTCGTTCTCGATCCAGGCGTTGTATCCGCCGTTCTCCTTGGCGATGATGAGGAACAGCCGATGCTCGCGCTGCTTGGCGAGCTGGCGGAACAGGGTCGAGGGGTGAATGCGCTCGGCCGCGGCGGCCAGTGTCGGTTGCTCGCCGGCCTCCACCCGTTTCAACGCCCGCACTGTCGCATCGGACGGTCTGATTGCGGTAGGACTCATGGTTACGCGGCCTCCTTGGGGTAAGCAGCCCTGTTGTCGTTCACCCTGACATCTCCTGATATATCGTGCACTGACTTTTCCGCACAGTACGCGCGCGCGTATTTGTCAGAAAACTCCTGCTGTTGAGGGGGCTGGCTGGGCGACCGCTGCTGCTCGCCCCTTACCGTAACCTTCCCGTCCTCAACCCTTGACCTAACCTTGCTGTCGTCGCCAACCCTCGCGGTAACCTTGGGGTGACGCACTAGTGCAACCTTAGCGTCCTGCACTGTCGCAGGCTGCGGGGAAGTCCCGACCGGCGCGGCAATGGTGAAGTCGCCACTCAGACGATCCCGCCGTAGAATCGCTAGATCGTTGAATGGGCAGACGACTCTAGGCGCCATTCGTAAGGCAATTGATTTCATGGCGTCGATGCCGGAGCGGGTAACAATTACGGCCACGTCTCCCCTGATGCTGTCGGCTACCGTCTCTGCGCTGCCAAAGATCCACGTCAAGTTTTGCGGTTTGTGCGCGTAGAGCGACCGCGTGAAAACCCACGACCATGCAGGGTCAACTTCGATGGCAATGACGGATCGCGCACGCTTTGCCATTTCGATTGCGAGAAAACCAATCCCAGCGCCAATTTCGATCACGCGCTTTCCGTCTATTTCGTCCGCAAGTAGTCGCGCCGTCTCTTTCGCAATGCGAGGGTTGCGCTGGGTAAGCACGAGAAACGACGGAGTTCCATGTCGCATGTGATATCGGATTTTCGAATCACCAAACGAGATGGTTTCGACGATGTCCAAAGGACTCACTTGGGAGCGTTGCGTCATGTTCTCCTCCTATACCATTCAGGATCGCCAGGCAGGATGATTGGGGGCTGCTCAGGAGAGCGTTGCCCCGATGCAGCGTCCCCTTCCTCAACTAATTCGCCCCGGAAGGCGTTAGGTATGCTCGAACGCACATTGCGCCCGGACCACTCCAGCATTGACCGCGCCGGCAGCTTGTATTCGTCAGTCAACGGCGGCCTGGCGTTGTTGCCCATCGCGTTTTTGATCAGACCCTTGCCGCTCATGACATCCATGATCGCGGACCGATTCATGTAGCGCGCGCGTTGCGCCAGCCCCATCGGTAGATGTTGGTCCACGAAGGGCTTGAAGTCCGAGGGGATGTACGTGCCGCCCTCAATCGCCTGGGTCAGCGCGTCTATTGCGACAGTCACATTGTCAGTGTTAGGCATGGGCGGGTACTTCTTTGCTGCTAGCAACCGGTTGCGGTTCAAACGGTGCCGGGCCGTCCAACGCAGCAATAAACTCAGCGTCCTCTGGATTTCTCTTTCCTATAGACGCTTTTGGTTTGCTGCTTCCTGCATTCTGCTTATGCTTACTGCTATTGGTTGAGTTTGTTGAGTCCTGTTGAGTTTGTTGAGTGTCAACCTTCGCATTTGGGCTGCGCTTCGCGCGCCAGTACGCGCTGTGATACTCGCGCCGCTCCTCCTGGCTCCGTATGGCCCGATACTTGGCATAGTTGACGATGCGCCAGCCCCATGATCGGGTATCGCTGAGCCGGACGATCCGACGCCCGCCCTCAACCGGGGTGCGGCTGTCAGGGTCCGGTTGCTCCAGCGCCTCGATTCCCGCATGAATGATCTCCAGCGGAATGGTCGTGCGCTTGGAGATGACCTCAGGTGTCCTATCCACAACGCCGTGCTTGTCGGCCAAGATGAGGAATTGCTGGAACGTGACGACTGCCTGCCACGGGCCTTTTGTGGCCAGCGTCCCGTCATACATCTGCTCGAACACCTTGGCGTACATCAGGCCCTCCCGCCGTCGTCGGACTCGTCGGTGCCGGGTTGATAGGGCCGGAACTTCCACAACGGACAACCAAATCCCGTGCAGGAAGCGATTTCCGCCCGCAAGTAGCCCGTACAGGCCAGGCACTGTGCCTTGATCGCGCCGCGAGGGCTTGCAGAGCCGGAAAACGCTTGCCTCAGCGTGTTTTGGCAGCTTGTCGGCGCATCGGCCAGAACACGGCTTACCCTTTCGGCGCGTGTCATGCAGCCGCCTGTGCTCGGGCCGCCTGGCGTTCTGCCGTCGCGTGTTTGTTGGACTCGATGTGCTCGATCACATCGACTTTTCTGTACAAAACCTGCCGGCCAAACTTGCGGAATGGGATGCCGACGCCGCGCCAGGTATCCCGTTCGAGCTTTGCCATGCTGCAATTGGCTACCACTGCCACAACTGGGCGTTGGAAATAAGCTTCAGCCGGGGCCGCATAGAACTCGGCGATAAGCGCCGCAGGGTTTGCGGCATCCTCTGTTGCCTGCGTTTCTTTCACTTCAGTTCTCCTGTTAAAAAGCAGATATGAAAAAATAAAAATCAATCTATTGCAGTAGCGCGGATTAAAATATAGAGCGCACACGGCGCAATCGTCACGCCGTACTGCGTCTCACTATAGAGCGGAGGGCGAGTCACAGCACAAGAAATGCTGTGACTGGATGCTGCATTACATTTATTCGGGGGGGTCGAGAAGATCAGCGCTATCGGCGCAGTCTGGGAAGTGCTTCCGGAGGATATTGGCAGCCTGCTTCTTGGTGAGATGCCCCTTGCTTTCGAGCCAACAGGCAATACGGTCTGGATACCACAGGGAAGGAGTCTTGCCGCGCCCCCTGTTGGCGCGCGATTCACTGAGACCATACCTCGATGCGTTGCTCATTCGCGTCCGCCACCATTTATTGCTTTCAGGAACGCCACCGATAATGAACTCAGTCTCTATCTTGCGAGCCGTTACGGCTTGGGGGTGCTGGCCCTGAGCATCCGTGGCACCATCTCTCCCGACCTCGGCACGCATGTAGGATGGAATAACCCAACTTTGTTGTTCGGCAAGCGCAATCCACTTAATAAGCGACAACGAACTCTCGTTATCCTTCTCGCGCGCGATAATTCGCATGTCGTCACTCACTCGCTCGTCGAGTGTCTTGCCGGTGCCGCCAGGTATGCTATTTCTATCACCCTCGAACTTCCTCGGGTCGTGGACGTGACGAAGAATGCAGAACTCCAGTGCGGTGAGCCTTTTGAGTTTCCGCCAGTAGGCCCAATCAACGCAGCTCTCGTCCCAAAGCCTTTCGCGCTCGGGTAGCGTTGCTGGATCGTTCTGATAATCCCATTGCTCGGCGACAAGGCGCCGCTGCGCTGCGTCAAGCACATCCCAAGGCATCGGGGAGAAATCTTGGTTAACCCGATCCTGTAAATACTTCGGCAAGCCGCACAACGGCTTATCAAAGTAATCTTTCAGGGCTGCCTTCAGCGAATCGAATTTGGCCATATCATCCTCCGTCTCAATCCCCACCCCACGCCGCCCGGTGGACGGCGCAGGCTGGGGACTCAGGCACGAACCTGCTGCGCGATCTGTCGCAGTAATCGCTTGGCGTCCTTGATGGCGATTCTCGAACATTCGTGAGGATAGCTCGGGGTGTAAATTACCAAGTCATGTCGCCCGGACACAGACTCGACATCAACCCCCGTGTGCAAACCGAAAGCATCGCCCATCTCGGTTAGGTTCCCTCCGCGCTCGTGGGCTCTCAACATTTCGTCAGTAAGCAGCCCAGCGCGCTTGAGTGCAGATAGTGGGGCTTGGTAGCGGATTACTTGCTGCCGCGTCCCGTCTTTCATGGTGCCGTAATGAGCCCAAACAATCCTCACGCCCGGATAGCGGGCGCGCAGCTTGTCGGCCAGGGGTTGCAATTCGTAGTGGATGTAATCAGGCATGGCGCGGCCCCGTCCGCGGCTGAGCGACCGCCTGCCCCTGCCCGATCTGGAGCTTGCCCATGAACCGCTGAAACTGCGGGTCCGACTCCGCTTGCAATGTCGCTTCTAGCCGCTCAAAGTTGATCGCGTCTCGCAGCTTGACGATCCTCCCGTCTCGGATCGTCAGCAATATCTCAGCGATGTTCTCGCGTAACGACTCCAGCGCCTCGTCATCGTAGCGATAGGGGGCGTTCTCCGCATGCCAGCCCGTCAACCTATGCAGGCTGAACAGGAAAGACTTAGCCGCATTCTCGCTATCCCTGCGAAATTCCTGTGCAGTTTTTGGTTCGTACTTGCAATTCTTAGCGCGCTCGATCTTTACTCGCTCTGAGTCTGTGTAGTGGAAGCGAACGAAGCAACGGCCCGAAGCGGGTAAGGTAGTATCGATGCGACGGCCATCAATCAATTGCGTTTTGGAGCGAACAATCTGGCCGCGTTTGTTGCGCTCCTTCGGATCAGTGAACCATGATGGTTTAGCAAGCCCGGCGGCAATGATCTGCTCTTTCTTGCCTTCAAGGTAATAGCCCCAAGAGCAGTTGATCCGGGTAACTCCTGGTGCAACAGTGATGGGGCAATCATCATTCATGATGCGGCCTCTCATTAGCTCGACACGCCTTCACAATGCTTACCGCGTTTCGCATGAAAAATTCTTTGCCTCGGGCATCTAGGGCTCTGAAAGCCGACAGCAGAAATTGCTCGTCATCGTTGACCTTGCGATGCTGCTTGCTAGCGGTGGTGCGCTTAGAATTAATGCCAGCCATGATGCGATCTCCTATCAGGTTGCGTTGTGGTCAGGCGCCGCGGGCGGTGATTCGCCCGTTGCACCGCTTCCCGGCAACCGGCCGGGGCGGTTACTTCTTCTTGCGCTTCTTCTCTATGCTGACGACCTTTGCCGCCGGCTGAATGCCTGCCGCACTGAGGATGAAGCTCTCCAGCTTCTCAATGGCCGGCCGCAGCCGCTCGACATCGGTCACAACGTAGTGCCGCGCCATCACGTCGCCGGCGCCGGCCTTGTGGCCCATCAGCTTTCTGGCGGCGTACACCGACACGTCCAGCGACTCCAGGAACGTGGCAAACGTGCGGCGCAGATCGTGCAGGGTGTGCGTGACCCCTGATTTCTTGGTGACCTCCTGCAGCGCGTTTCGCGGCTCGATCAGGTGCTTTCGAGCATTCAGAGAGGAGGGGAAAACATAGGGCGATCCGGCCACGGCGATGAACCGCGCGTTTAGCAGCTTCACCATATACGGCCCTAGTGGCAACGTCTTTGGCTCGTAGTTCTTGGTCTTATGAATGGTCAGGGTCTTGCCGTCCAGATCAACGCTTTCCCACTTCAGCGTCAACGCCTCGGAGCGTCGCAGGCCGAGCAACAGGAGCGTCTGCAGCAGATCGCGCACGGTCTCCCGGTCCTGGCTGACCTTGTCGTTCTTCAGTGCCAGCACCGCCTTAAACCAGTCGGGCAATTCGGTGGCCTTGATGACGTTCTGACGGGGCAATTCACGAAACCACTGCCGCTTGTGGCCAAGGACCGTGACCGGATTGGTCGGGATGACATCCTGGCCATACTCGGCCTGACAGAAATAGAGCAGGCTACGCAGAAACCGCATGCCAGCGTTCGCCTGGGCTTGCCCGTGCTTGTGCTGGATCTCCAAGTGCCGCTTGGACACCATGCCGGGGGTGATGTCGGTTACGGCCTTGGTGCGCCACGTCGGGAAATAGACCCGCAGGTAACGGTCATAATCGTAGATGGTGCGCTCGGCCAGCCCCTGTTCGCGGGCCTTCTTGAAAGCCGTGAAGGCGTCCTCAAGCGCCGCGACGGGCAGGCCCTTCTTCCTGGGGTCAGTGCCCCGCTCCATGTCCAGTAGTAGTCCCTTGGCGTCCTCACGCGCCTTCTCGGCGGTGATCCGGGGGAAGATGCCAATCGTGTAGCGGATGGTCCGGCGATCAACCTTCGCCTCGGCAAAGAATGCCTTGGTCTTGAGGCCCACGCGCAGCCCGAAGCCGGGGAGGTCGCTATCCCATACCAGAACCTGCCCCGACTTGGTGTAAGGCAGTCTCTCGATGGATTGCTTGGTCAGTTTCTGAGTCGGCATTTTGGCTACTATCGTCCCTGCCTATTACATGATGTCGGTCGGGTTAAAACCGGAATAATAGGCCAGTAGTAGGATAGCTGTTTCAAAGTCCTTCGCAACCGTTGAATGTAATTATGCCTCAGATTCCCCCTTATTCATGCGGATGTCAAGCTCTTTAGGATTTAATAGGACAGGATAAAACAGTTAAATTAGAATTCGCAATGCGAAGGTCGGGAGTTCGATCCTCCTCGTCTCCACCAAATTCAACAGGCCGCCGCCGGGCGGCCTTTTGAATTTGTGGGGTCGAGGCGGTAATTCCCGGGGAATCACGCCGGGCCTTCTGGCACAATAGCGCCGGCCGCGCCGTCGCGGCCCTTCCCCCCCACGACCCGCTACGACGATGCTCAACAAGCTGATGCCCCGCGAGGGCCGGTTTTTCGACCTGTTCAACGCCCACGCCGCGCAGATCGTCGAGGGCGGCCGCGCGCTCGCGCAGCTCTTCGCCAATTTCGACGCCTCGGCCATGCACGCGGAGCACATCGACGCGGCCGAGCGCAACGCCGACAAGATCACGCACGACACGATCACGTTGCTGCACAGGACGTTCATCACCCCGATCGACCGCGACCAGATCCATCAACTCATCACCAACATGGATGACGTCCTTGACCTTATCCAGGACACGGCCGAGTCGATCGTGCTCTACGACATCCGGCGCGTCAGCCCGGAGGCGCAGCAACTGGCGCAAATTTGCCAGATGACCTGCGATCGCGTGAAGATTGCGGTCGGGCTGCTTGCCGACCTGCGCCACCCGGAAGCGATTCTCAAGACGTGCGAGGAGATCGACCGCCTGGAGTCCGATGCGGACCGGGTGATGCGCTCCGCCATGTCGCGGCTGTTCCGCGAGGAGTCCGACGTGAAGCAATTGATCAAGCTGCGCACGATCTACGAGCTGCTCGAGCTGATCACCGACCGCTGCGAGGACGTGGCCAATATCGTCGAAGGCATCGTGCTGGAGCACTCATAGCCGGATGCCAGGTTTGCACCGTCCGGCACCCGGCTATTCACAAAACCGCCCGCGTTTTTCGATCTGAATGAAGTCAACCCGCGCTGCGACCTGGAACAGGGCATGCGATCAGGAGAGGACAGAAAGTCCGGCTGCTTCCCGTGTTCGACGTTGCGGGCGGTTTTGCATAAGGAGTTTGTCGGACTAGCGTCCGGCAAAGTCCTCGATGGAAGCCGTCCCGATCAGCCTGGCCGTGGTCGTCGTGCTGGTGCTTATTGCGCTTGCGTTCGACTTCATGAACGGATTTCACGACGCGGCGAACGCGATCGCGACCGTCGTCTCGACCCGCGTGCTCAAGCCGCACCAGGCGGTAATGCTGGCCGCGTTTTTCAATTTCGCCGCGCTGTTCGTGTTCCAGCTGAAGGTCGCGACCACCGTCGGCAGGGGCATTATCGATCCGGGCGTGGTGGACCATTACGTCGTGTTCGGGGCGCTTGTCGGCGCAATCGCCTGGAACGTGATTACGTGGTACTACGGCATCCCGTCCTCCTCTTCGCACGCGCTGATCGGCGGGCTGGTCGGCGCGGCGGTCGCCAAGGCCGGCATCTGGTCGCTCATCGCGCCGGGACTGCTGAAGACCGTCGCCTTCATCGTCATTGCGCCGTTGCTGGGCTTTGCCCTGGGCGCGGCGTTCCTGCTGACCGTTTCATGGCTGTTCGTGCGCTCCACGCCGGCGCGCACCGACAAGTGGTTCCGGCGCATGCAGCTCGTCACCTGCTCGCTCTACAGCCTTGGCCACGGCGGCAACGACGCCCAGAAGACGGTGGGCATCATCTGGATGCTCTTGATCGCGGCGGGATTGGCCGCGCCGGATTCGGTGCCGAGATGGGTGGTCATCGCCTGCTACCTGACGATCGCGCTCGGCACCGCGTTCGGCGGCTGGCGCATCGTCAAGACCATGGGCCAGCGCATCACCAAGTTGAAGCCCTACAATGCCGTGTGCGCGGAACTGTCCGGTTCGGCCACATTATTCGTTGCCACGGGCCTGGGCATACCGGTGTCGACCACCCACACCATCGCCGGGGCCATTACAGGCGTGGGCGCGGCGCAATCCGTGTCGGCGGTGCGTTGGGGCATCGCGGGCAATCTCGTGCTCGCGTGGGTGCTGACCATTCCGTGCTCCGCCTTCATCGCCGCGGTCGCGTGGTGGCTGGGGCTGCAGGTGTTCTGATCGGAGCGAATGATGTCGGGTAACGCTGCTTCCGTGGACGAACATCGGGCATTGCTTGCCGAGAGCGTCGCCGATTTTACCGCGCGCGGCACCACGATCGCGCGGGTGCGAAAGCTTCGAGGTACGCCGCAGGAATACGATCGCGCCGTGTGGAAGCAAATGGCGACGCTCGGCTGGCTCGGCATCCTGGTGCCCGAGCCCTACGGCGGGCTCGGTCTGGGATTGACCGAGATGGCGATCGTCGCCCGGGGACTCGCCCGCGCGCTGGTTCCGGAGCCGCTCACCGCCACGGCGGTGCTGGCGGCGAGCGCGCTCGCGGCGGGCGAGAACGAGGCGCTGAAGCGCAGGGAATTGCCGCGCCTCGCGGCCGGAGAGACGCTGCCCGCGCTGGCGTGGCAGGAGGCGGCGGGCGTGCTCGACCCCGCGGCGATCACCACCCGCGCCGAGCCGATTGAGGGAGGCTACAAGCTGAACGGCCTCAAGCGGTTCATTGCCGGCTCGGCGCAGGCCGACGCCTTCCTGGTCAGCGCGCGGGCCGGGGCCGGCATCGTGCTGTTGTGGCTGCCGCGGGACACGGCGGGCGCGCGGCTCGCGCTCGAGCCGCTTGCCGATGGACGCGCCTTCGGCGCGCTCGCGCTGGAAGACGCGCTGATTCCCGCGGACGGCGTCGCGGCGAGCGGTGCGGTCGCCGCCGAGGCGCTCGCCCGCGCCTTCGACCACGGCGCCGCGATCGCGGGCGCGGAGCTCGCGGGCGTGATGGACCGGGCGCTCGAGATGAGCCTCGATTACCTCAAAACGCGCGTTCAGTTCGGAAAACCGATCGGGGCCTTCCAGGCGCTGCAGCACCGCGCGGTGGACCTCTACATCCAGAAGGAGCTTGCGGGCGCGGCGCTCGGCGAAGCGCTTGCCGTGCTGGACCGTCACCCCGGCGCCGGCACGCGCGCGGCGCTCGCGAGCCGCGTGAAGGCGCGCTGCACGGACGCCGCGCTGAGAATCACGCGCGAGGCGATCCAGCTCCACGGGGCGATCGGCTTCACCGACGAGTACGACGTGGGGCTCTATCTCAAACGCGCGCTCACGCTGGCGGCGTGGCTCGGCCAGCCGACCTGGCATCGCCGGCGCTACGCCAGCCTGACGGCCCGTGAGATGGCGGATGGCGGATGGCGGATGGCGGATGGAGTCCGCTCCGGGGGCGTGCCATGACCGACTGGAATGCCATGGCGGACGAGGACTTCCGCCGGGAAGTGCGCGCGTTCTTCGAGTGGCAGTACCCGCCGCAGCTGCGCTACATCCTGCACCGCGCACGCTGGCACGAGATGAAGGACTGGTGGCGCAAGCTGTGCGAGAAGGGCTGGATCGCGCCCAACTGGCCGCGCGAATGGGGCGGCATGGCGCTCGACGCCGGCAAGATGGTGATCTACCTCGAGGAGCTGGAGCGCCACGGCGTCGCGCGCCCGCCGGACCAGGGCATCACCCAGGTCGGCCCGCTCATCATGCGCTTCGGCACCGAGGCGCAGAAGGCCCATTACCTGCCGCGCACGCTCTCCGGCGAGTACATCTGGTGCCAGGGCTATTCCGAGCCCAACGCGGGTTCCGACCTGGCGAGCCTGCAGACCACTGCGGTGCTCGAGGGCGATCACTTTGCCGTCAACGGCAGCAAGATCTGGACCTCGCTCGCCGACGACGCGACCCACATCTATCTTCTCGCGCGCACCGATCGGCGGGCGAAGCAGCAGCAGGGCATCAGCTTCCTGCTGGTGGATCTCAAGACGCCGGGCATCACGCTGCGGCCGATCCGCAACCTCGCCGGCCACGAGGAGTTCTCCCAGGTGTTCTTCGACAACGCGCGCGTGCCGCGCGAGGGCCTCGTGGGCGCGCTGAACGATGGCTGGACCGTGGCCAAGGCGCTGCTCGGCTTCGAGCGGCTCAACATCGGCAGCCCGCGCCGCCCGCAGTACGCGTTGAACCGCCTGGAAATGCTCGCGCGCGCGAAGGGACTGCTCGACGACGCCGGGTTCCTCGACCGTTTCATCGCGCTCAAGCTCGACATCGAGGACGGCGCGGCGCTCTACCGGCGCTTCGTCGAGCAGGTCAAGCGCGGCGAGCCGCTCGGGCAGGACGTCTCGATGCTCAAGATCTGGACGATGGAGACGTGGCAGCGCCTGGCCGAGCTGCTGGTCGAGGCCGGCGCCGAGCAGGGCGTCATCGCGGGCGTGCACGACGTGGCCGGCGTCGAGACCGATTTCCTGAACCCGTTCTACTACTCGCGCCCCGCCACCATCTACGGCGGCTCGAGCGAGATCCAGCGCAACATCCTCGCCAAGTACGTGCTCAAGCTGCCCAGTTGATGCTTGTGCAAACGGCCAACTCCCGTTTGCGCCTCGAATCTCCCCTCTCCGCTCGGGAGAGGGGCGGGGGTGAGGGACAATGCGCGGGAGTCGCCCACGATTGAATTCCGCCGCCCGGCGATTCATCATTGAGCCTTTTCCGCGTGCCACGATCCCGACGGAGGACGCAAGCATGGCCAAGAGCATCATTCATACCGATAGCGCGCCGAAGGCGATCGGGACGTACTCGCAGGCGGTGCGGTGCGGCGCCACGGCGTACCTGGCGGGCCAGATCGGGCTCGATCCGGCGACCATGGAGATGGTCGCCGGCGTCGGGCCGCAGATTCACCGCGTGTTTCAGAACCTGCAGGCGGTGGCGCGGGCGGCAGGCGGCGACCTCAAGGACGTCGTCAAGCTCACCGTCTACCTGACCGACCTCGGCAACTTCGCGCTGGTGAACGAGATCATGGCGACCTATTTCCAGGCGCCCTACCCCGCGCGCGCCGCGGTCGGCGTCGCGAGCCTGCCGCGGGGGGCGCAGGTGGAGATCGACGCCATCATGCATCTTGAGTAACGAGTGCAAAGTGCTGAGTGCAGAGCAAGCAGCGTGAATGCGAAGGCCATCCGCGACTCAGCACTCAGCACCCGGCACTCGGCACTGTCAGGGTTGAGCGAGTCAACCCTGACCCGGCTTGCCAAGCTCGGGATCGCCAGCAAGTTCGATTTCGTCCTCCACCTGCCGCTGCGCTACGACGATGAGACGCGGCTTTATTCGCTGAACGAGGCGCCTGCGGGCCAGCCGGTGCTGGTCGAAGGCTCGGTGGTCGAAACCGATATCCGGTACCGCCCCCGGCGCCAGCTCGTCTGCCACATACAGGACGGCAGCGGGGTGCTGACGTTGCGGTTCTTCAATTTCTATCAAAGCCAGTTGCAGCAGCTCGCCACGGGAGCCCGCGTGCGCGCCTTCGGCGAGATCCGGCACGGCTTCCATGGTCCGGAGATGGTGCACCCCAAGTACCGCCTGGTGCAGGAAGGCGCGCCGATCGCGCGTGCGCTGACACCGGTCTATCCGACCACCGCAGGCCTCGCGCAGGATGCGCTGCGCCGCCTGATCGCGCACGCGCTCGCCGATTGCGACCTCTCGGACACGCTTCCCCGGCCGCTGCGGGAGAGCCTCGGGCTGCCGCCGTTCCGGGAATCGGTGCTGCTGCTGCACAATCCACCACCGCAGACGCCGCAGGATGCGCTCGCAGGCAGGACCCACCCTGCGTGGTGTCGCGTCAAATTCGATGAGTTGCTCGCGCAGCAGCTCTCGATGCGGGAGCATTACCGCCGGCGCAAAGCGGCGGGCGCGCCGGCGCTCAAGCCGCGCGGCAAGCTGGCGCAGGCGTTGCTGTCCCGGCTGCCCTTCAAGCTCACCACGGCGCAGAACAAGGCGCTCGCGCAGATACGCCACGATCTCGCCCTGCCGCACCCCATGCAGCGCCTCCTGCAGGGCGATGTCGGCAGCGGCAAAACCGTGGTGGCGGCGCTGGCGGCGCTGCAAAGCGTGGAAAACGGCCGCCAGGTGGCGGTGATGGCGCCCACCGAGATCCTCGCCGAACAGCACTACCGGAAATTCGCCGCGTGGCTCGATCCGCTTGGGGTCCGGGTGGCGTGGCTCTATGGCGGGCTCGGGCGCAGGGAGAAGCGCGCGGCGCTCGCCGCCGTCGCGAAGGGCGAGGCGAGCGTCGCGGTGGGCACCCACGCTTTGATCGAGGAGGAAGTCGAATTCGCCGACCTCGCGCTCGCGATCGTGGACGAGCAGCACCGCTTCGGCGTGCACCAGCGCCTTGCCCTGCGCATGAAGGGCTCCCGTCCCAATCAGGGCGCGCAGCCGCACCAGCTCATGATGAGCGCCACGCCCATCCCGCGCACGCTCGCGATGAGCTATTACGCCGACCTCGACGTGTCCGTGATCGATGAGCTGCCACCGGGGCGCGCACCGGTCACGACCAGGCTCGTGTCGGATACGCGGCGTGCCGAGGTGATCCGGCGCGTGCGCGACGCCTGCATGGCGGGCAGCCAGGCCTACTGGGTATGCCCTCTGATAGAGGAATCCGAGACATTGCAGCTGAAAACTGCGCTCGATACACATGCAGCGCTCGCCGCGACCTTTCCCGAGTTGAAGCTGGGGCTCGTCCACGGCCGCCTCAAGGGCGATGAAAAGGCGCTCGTCATGGAGGCTTTTCGCGGCGGCGCGATCCAGCTGCTGGTCGCCACCACGGTGATCGAGGTGGGCGTGGACGTGCCGAACGCGACCCTCATGGTGATCGAGCACGCCGAGCGCATGGGGCTCGCGCAGCTGCACCAGTTGCGCGGCCGCGTCGGCCGCGGGGCGGCCGCGGCCGCCTGCATCCTGGTCTATGCCAACCCGCTCACGCCGGGCGCGCGCGAGCGGCTCAAGATCATCTACGAGAACCGGGACGGCTTCGAGATCGCGCGCCACGACCTCAAGCTGCGCGGTCCGGGCGAGCTGCTCGGCGCGCGCCAGAGCGGGATCCCGATGCTGCGCTTCGCCGACCTCGATGCCGACCTCGACCTGCTCGATCGCGCGCGCGCGGCCGCGGGGACGCTCCTGCGCGAGCGGCCCGATTGCGCGCAAGCCCATCTCGCGCGCTGGCTGGGTGCACGCCATGAATTCCTAAAGGCGTGACGTGTTGGTGCGTGACATGATAGAGCGTGACATGGTGCTGCGTGACATGATGAATCGTGACAAGTGTACGCACGCCGTATCACGTCACGCTTGTTCATGTCACGACTCACCACGTCACGCATCATCAAATCGCCTATACTTGATGGCCGAAGTTTTCCTCTCCGGACTGTTTGAACCTTGACCCTCAAGGAGCGCCTCGACGCGTACGAGCGGCTGATGCGGCTCGACAAGCCGATCGGCATCCTGCTGCTGCTGTGGCCGACGCTGTGGGCGTTGTGGTTGTCGGCGCCGGGCGCGATACGCCTCGATGTCCTGCTCATTTTCGTGCTGGGGACGGCGCTGATGCGCTCCGCCGGCTGCATCATCAACGATTTCGCCGACCGGGAATTCGATCCGCACGTGGAGCGTACCCGGGACCGGCCGCTCGCCTCGGGCCTGGTGAGCCTCCGCGAAGCGTTCGTGCTCACCGGCGTGCTGCTGCTGCTCGCCTTCGCACTGGTGCTGCAGCTCAACCGGCTTGCCGTGTACCTGTCCTTTTTCGCGGTGGCGATCACGGTGATTTATCCGTTCCTCAAGCGCGTTTTCGTGTTTCCGCAGGCCGGGCTCGGCATCGCGTTCAGTTTCGGCGTCCCGATGGCGTATGCCGCCCAGAAGGGCGCGCTGCCGGCGGCGGCGTGGGTGCTGATGCTCGCCACTTTTTTCTGGATCATCGCTTACGATACCGAGTACGCCATGGTGGACCGCAACGACGATATCAAGCTCGGCGTCCACTCTTCGGCGATCCTGCTCGGCCGCCGCGATATCGCGGCCGTCATGACGTGCCACGCCCTGTTCATCGGCATCCTGGGCGCGTTCGGCGCCTGGCAGCGGCTCGGCGCCCCGTATTACGGCGGATTGCTGGTGGCGGCGGGGCTTGCGGTGTATCAGTACCGCCTCATCCAGGATCGCGGCAGGGACGGTTGTTTCCGGGCTTTCCTCCATAACAACTGGATGGGCGCCGCGGTCTTCGCCGGCATCTTGTTCGCCCGCATGATTGAACCTTACATTGTGGTGATGCCCGCGCGATGAAATACAAGGACCTGCGCGATTTCCTGAACCAGCTCGAGGCGCGCGGCGAGCTGAAACGCATCGCCGCGACGGTCGATCCCCGTCTCGAGATGACCGAGATCTGCGACCGTGTGCTCAAGGCGGGCGGGCCTGCGCTGCTGTTCGAAAGGCCCAAAGGGCACGCGCTGCCCGTGCTCGGCAACCTGTTCGGCACGGTGCGGCGCGTCGCGCTGGGCATGGGGGTGGACGCCGAGGACCCCACCGCGGCGCTGCGCGACCTCGGCCGCCTGCTCGCCCGTCTCAAGGAGCCGGAGCCGCCCACGGGCTGGAAGGATGCGTGGGAGAAACTGCCGCTCTTGAGGCAGGTCCTCGCCATGGCGCCGCACGCGGTGTCGAGCGCGCCCTGCCAGGCGACCGTGTGGGAGGGCCCCGACGTGGATCTCGGACGCCTGCCGGTCCAGACCTGCTGGCCGGGGGACGCCGCGCCGCTCATCACCTGGGGATTGACGGTCACCCGCGGGCCCAGCCGGCGCCGCCAGAACCTCGGCATCTACCGCCAGCAGGTGATCGCTAAAAACAAGGTGACCGTGCGCTGGCTCGCGCAGCGCGGCGGCGCGCTCGACCACCGCGACCATTGCCTGGCGCGCCCGCGCGAGCCGTTCCCGGTCGCGGTGGCGCTGGGGGCCGACCCCGCCACGATCCTCGGCGCGGTGACGCCGGTGCCCGACGCGCTTTCCGAGTACCAGTTCGCCGGGCTGCTGCGGGGGTCGAAGACCGAGATCGTGAAATGCCTCGGCCACGACCTGCAGGTGCCGGCCGGCGCCGAGATCGTGCTCGAAGGCTGGATTCGCCCCGGCGAGACCGCGCTCGAAGGCCCGTTCGGCGACCACACGGGCTACTACAATGAACAGGCGCGCTTTCCGGTTTTCACCATCGAGCGGATCACGGCGCGCCGCGACCCGATCTATCACTCGACCTATACCGGCAAGCCGCCCGACGAGCCGGCGGTGCTGGGGATGGCGCTGAACGAAGTGTTCGTGCCGCTGCTCGCGCGCCAGTTTCCCGAAATCGCGGATTTCTACCTGCCGCCGGAGGGTTGCTCCTACCGCATCGCGTGCGTCAGCATCAACAAGCAGTATCCGGGACACGCCCGGCGCGTGATGTTCGGCATCTGGTCGTATCTGCGCCAGTTCCTCTACACCAAGTTCGTCATCGTCACCGACGCCGACGTCAACGTGCGTGACTGGAAGGAAGTGATCTGGGCGCTCGCAACCCGGGTGGACCCGCGGCGCGATGTCCTCATCACGGAGCACACGCCGGTCGACATCCTCGATTTCGCGAGCCCGGTGCCGGGACTGGGTTCCAAGATGGGGATAGACGCGACCAACAAGTGGCCCGGCGAGACCGACCGGCGCTGGGGCGAGTCGATCGCGATGAGCGAGGACGTGAAACGCCGGGTGGACGCGCTGTGGGGCGAGCTGGGGCTCTGAGAACCCGCTATTCGAAGTTGTAGCGGATGCCGACGTTGAACAGGCCCAACCGCGGCATGCGCGGCTGACCCGGCACCTTGCCGCCGAAACGCACCTGGGTTTCCCTCTCGCTGTCGAGCGGGCTCAGCGACCCGGACGGCAGCAGGTGTCGTCAGCGCGGCGGTAGATCCATCCCAGCAGCGCGTCCTGCACGGGCTGCGCGTTGCCGGCGTTGGCGTGATTGATGATGAAGACCACCACCACGCGCCGTCCCTGCGCGTCGAGCACGTAGCCGGCGATCGCGCGCACGCCCGCGAGCGAGCCGGTCTTGATGTGCGCCTGGCCCGCCACGGCCGCGCCCGACAGGCGCTTCCTCATGGTGCCGTCCACCGCCGCGAGCGGCAGCGAGGCGACCAGCTCGGGCATCACCGCGCTCTTGAACGCGGCCAGCAGCAGCTGGCCGAGGTTTCTGGCGCTGATGCGCTCGCGGCGCGAGAGGCCGGAGCCGTTTTCCAGCACCAGCTCCGGGAACGAGAGGCCCTTGCCCGCCAGCCACTGGCGGAGGACGCGCCCCGACTTGTCATAAGTCGCCGGCGCACCCGCCCCCGCCGCGCCCAGTGTCAGGAACAGCTGGCGCGCCATCAGGTTGTTGGAGAACTTGTTGATGTCGCGCACCACCTCGGCCAGCGCCGGCGACTCCACGGAGGCGAGCGGCCGCGCCTCCGGCGCGGCCGCGCCGTCGCGCACGGTGCCAGCCAGCGTGCCGCCCAGCTCGCGCCACAGCTCGCGGAACAGCCCGAGGACGTACTGGGCGTGGCCCAGCACGCTGAAATTGCGCGTCCGCTCCCCGCAGCTCGCGGGAAAAACTCCGTTGAAGGCAAGGCGCGCCGCAGTCGAATTGCCCTGCGCGTCGAGCCTGAGCTTGCCGACCCAGTCGCCGCAGGCGCCGTTTGCATCGAGCGCGAGCTGGTTGACGACCTGCACCTGGGGCAGCACCGGCAGCGTGACGATGCGCACTGAGCGGGCGTCGGTGTCCGGGATGAATTGCAGCCGCACCGCCTTGAAATTGACCAGCAGGGCGCTGGGCCCGGTGTTGTAGGGGCGGGTCGGCTGGTCGTCGAAGCGCGAGGGGTCGTACCCCTCGACGGCGAAATACCCGCGGTCGAGCACGAGGTCGCCGCGGATGTCGCGCAATCCCCGCGCGCGCAGGTCCCGCAGCAGCAGCCAGAAATTCTCGACGGTGAGCTTGGGATCACCGTTGCCCCGGAGCACGAGGTCGCCAGACAGGACCTCGTCCTTCAGCGTCCCGGCGGCGTAGGCGGCGGTCGCCCACTTGTAGGCCGGGCCCAGCAGCTCGAGGCCGGCATAGGTGGTGAGGAGCTTGATCGTCGAGGCGGGATTTAGGACGCGGTCGGCGCCCGCCGCCAGCAGTGGGCGCTCACTTCCGATTTCGTGCACGTAGAATCCCGCTGCGCTCTCGGGTATGCCGGCCTGCGATAGCGCGCGGGCGACCGGCTCCGGCAGTTTTGCCGGGGCCTGCAGCGGCAGCACCGCCGCGAGCAGCGCCAGCGCCGCCAGCAACCCCCCGCGGAGACGCCCCGCTCTTACCGCCGCCCCGCCCGATCGGATCAGACTTGTCATGCCCGTTGGCGGCATTATGCCGCAAGGAGCTTGTCGGATCGGGTTCCGACAAGCTCCTTAGGCAAAACCGCCCCCACGAACGGGTAATAAACATCAAAGTACACTCGGTCCAGCCTGACTTGTCCTGGAATTATCCGAGGTGTCATTCTGTGTGACTCCAGCAGCAATCTGGGGCGGTTTTGCTATTAACAACCCGTCGGACCGACGGGTTGTTAAGCGGGCAGCGCATCGAGAATGCCGGCGGTACGCCGGACGAGCAGCTCGATCTCGTCCTCGCCGATCACGTAGGGCGGCATGAAATAAACCGTGTTGCCGAGCGGACGCAGCAGGAGCTCGCCCTCGAGCGCCCGGGCAAAGAAGCGGGAGGCGAAGCGCGGGTCGGCGGTCTCGACGTCGAATGCCCAGATCATGCCGGTGTTGCGGAAGTTCCTGACGCGGGGGTGCTGCGCGAGATCTCGCGCGGCGGTCCCGATCCGCGCGCTCTTGGTCCGGTTGGATTCGATGACCCGATCCTGCTCGAAGATGTCGAGCGTGGCGAGGGCCGCGCGGCAGGCAAGGGCGTTGCCGGTGTAGGAATGCGAGTGCAGAAAGCCCCGCGTCACGTCGTCGTCGTAGAACGCCTGGAACACGGCGTCGCGCGCCATCACGGCCGAGAGCGGAAGGTAGCCGCCGGTGATGCCCTTGGACAGGCACAGGAAATCCGGCGTGATGCCCGCCTGCTCGTGCGCGAAGAAGCTCCCGGTGCGCCCGAACCCGGTCATGATCTCGTCGGCGATCAGGTGCACGCCGTAGCGGTCGCAGGCCGCCCGCGCGCGGCGCAGGTACTCCGCGTCGTGCATCGCCATGCCGCACGCGCCCTGCACCAGCGGCTCCACGATCAGCGCCGCGGTCTCGTCGTAGTGGCGCTCGAGGTGCTGCTCGAGCGCGCGCGCGCAGCGCGCCGCGTAATCGCGCGGCGACTCGCCTTTTTCCGCGAGCCGCCAGTCGGGACTGGCGACCGGGCTGCTCGTCATGAGCAGCGGCGCGTAGGTGTCCTTGAACAGGCGCACGTCGGTTACCGCCAGCGCGCCGAGGGTCTCGCCGTGATAGCTGCCGGCAAGGCTCACGAAACGCGTCTTTCCCGGCTGGCCGCTGTTGCGCCAGTAATGAAAGCTCATCTTGAGCGCGATCTCGACCGCGGACGCCCCGTCGCTCGCGTAAAAGCAGTGGCCGAGCGCGCCACCGGTCGCCCGGGCGAGGCGCTCCGAGAGGGCCACCGCCGGCTCATGGCTGAACCCGGCGAGCAGCACGTGCTCGAGCCTGCCCAGCTGGTCCGCGATCGCGGCGTTGATGCGCGGATTGCAGTGCCCGAACAGGTTGACCCACCACGAGCTGATGGCGTCCAGGTAGCGCCGGCCGTCGAAATCGTAGAGCCAGCAGCCGGCTGCCCGCGCCACCGGCACGAGCGGCAGCCACTCGTGCTGCTTCATCTGGGTGCACGGATGCCAGACGGCGGCGAGGCTGCGCTTTAGCAGCACATCGCTGCGAGTGCTAGTTTGCATTTTGTCCACGGAGGTCTTAAATAAGCCGGAAGGATGACGAAAAGGAGTCGGCTTTCTTCATTCAGGCGTTACGCAGCTTCAGTCACGTGCCGTGGGTGCTGGCCCGACGCGCTGCATCCGCTCCCGCCTCGTCAACCGCAGCTTCTCCCGCAACGTTGGAAAGGAACGAGTGGCATCGTTCTTGCACTTGCCGCTGCAGGCGATGTCCGCCGGTAGGGCGGCGGGCATTCGTCCGCTCCGACCGGCGGATTTCGTCCGGCGCGGCGCGTCCGGACGAAAGCAGTGTAGCACTCGCATAGGAGCAGACCCGGCATGGAGCTGCTTGAGCGCATCGAGAACCAGATCTCCGCAACCGGCTTGCCGCTGGTGGGCATCACGCTCGCGGCGATCCCCTGCCCCGACACGCCCGTGATCCTCACGCTGCACTGGCACGGGTTCATCAAGGAAAAGCTTGCCGACACGCCGCGCGCCGAAGCGGTGTCGTACACGCCGGTGCCGAGCTCCGCGCTGCAGCTGAACGACCGCTGGCGCGATCTCGTGGCGGTGGACCGGGCGGCGATGGAGGCGGCCTGGGAACTGGGCGCCTGGGACGTCGCGCGCGCCGAGCGCCGGGGCTGCATGCGGCCGGGCACCTCGTCCACTGAGGCGCTCGAATGCCTGCAGGCGTTTGGATCGTTCCCGTTCGGCATCAACGGCAGCCAGGTGGTCGTAGCGGACGCGCCCGACGCCGGCGAACTGGTGCAGCTGGCCGCCACGCGCGGCTACCTGTTGTGGCTGTTCCGGCCGGTCAGCGGCGGCATCTGGGCTGACGTTGCCGATGACGCCACCCTGACCTCGGGCGGACGGCGTTCCCCTCCCTGCCCGCATCGTCCCATCCCGCCCCGCTGCGACGGGAATCGCAGGACCGTCTACCGCTTCGGCATTGGCGCCCACGCGCCGCTCGATCTCGACTAACCCACTGTTTGTACAGGCTTTGTTTATTCGAGAGCCCGCACGACCGCCAGTCAGCCGACGCTGACTGACGCTCGTTTCAGCGGCCGACCGCAAGCTAACTGAAGGGGAGCACCTGGTTTGCAAACTGCGGGAAGTGGTCGGGCTATTCGGGAAGATTCCGGATAGAGGGATGGGAATCAAGGGGTTGCGGCAACGGGTGGCGGGCGAAAACAGCGGATCAGCATGATTGCAAATTTCCCCGAAAACGGCCGCCGGGATCAGCTAGTTTGCAAATTCGGCGCGCGGCTACAGCTACCAGATAACAGACTGATACGGCGAAATTAAGGGGCTAATAATGGCCGGGGAAAGCGGCCCTGGGAGGTCCGCAATCAATGCCCGATTGCGGACCTTTTGAGGACCCCCGGTGCCTGGGGGTCCGCAATGCTCAAAACGTACGCAGCTGTAGTGGATGTGCGTACGCAGCAAATAGGTGTAGGTCGAGCCGCCATCCAATATGGCGCGCCTCGGGTCGGTGATCCCGACGTCCCTGCCTACGCGGCTAGTCGATGTAGCGCAGGTAGGCGGCGGCGCGGGTGAGCCCGTCGTGGAGGGTGATCGCCTGGTCCTTGCCGAGCGCGAAGGCCCGCTCCCCGCCTCTCGGGTCGGCGAGCCTGAGGTAGATCAAGGGCTCACCGGAAAAGGAACTGACAATGACCTCGAAGGTCGTCTTCGGGGCGTACGGGTCGGGCTTTCCATTCTGGCCGACCGGGGAGAGTATCTCCAGAACATAGGATGTCGTCGCCATGCTGATCTCCTCGCCGGGACGCCAGACAGCCGGTTGAGCGGCCATTCTATTCCCAAATAGCGGAAGCCCCACACGGCGCGGAAATTAGCCCGGCCGGTCGTTGGTGATAGCAGATCGGAGTAAGAAGGCGGAGGCGGCAGCGCCGCCCCGCCTGGTGCGGCACAGACTTACTCTCCGCCCTCCAGCTGCGCGAGGCGACCGCAGAGCGATTGCAGCTCGCGGCGCACGTCGGTGATGAGGGGCGGGATGCGCGACTTGTGCTGCTGCGGGTCGCCGATGCTGAGCGCCAGGCGCTCGATGCGCCGCAGCTTCGCATCGACGCCGACCACGACGTTGATGATCAGGTCGCGGTTCATGCGGCCGCCTCGCGGTCCCTCCCCAGCATGCGGCCGTGTGCGTCCAGCAGCGTCTCGCGAGCCGCCTCGATCTCATCATGCATCATGCCGAATACCACCTGGAAAGACTCGGCTGGCAGTTCATCAAGTTGCCACGGCTTCTCGTGCGCAGTGACATTCCCAGCGAGAGCGCTCATGAGCTTACACAGATGACCGACCTGATACAGGCGGTAATCGGCGGACTCGATCTGCGTGAAGGTGGCGTTGCCGAGAACGGGCGTGGGGGTGTTGCTGACCATGAGGGCCTCCAAGAGTTTAGAGAGGCCACCACCAATGCGAGGTGGCCGGGCGCACTCTCGGCCTCTTGGAAGCCGCGTCGAGCCTTCCCCTTGCGGGTCTTTTATAGCTCGTCTCAACCCCGGCCAGTAAGGGACGAAAAAAAGCCGCTGCTGACGGGGCGGACAACCGCCAAGAGTTTCGAGAGGAGTTCAGAATACAGCGGACGGCGGGCGGGGTCAAACTACCGCTAGGGCATCGAGCGCTTCAGCGCATCGCACTCGCCCCTGAGGAGCTTGGTTTGGCATTCGCTGCAGAGGTCGAGCGGATCGGTGGCGGCGCGTTCTTTTCGCTCTTCGTATTCGTCTGTCGGCCAGGCTTGGCAGTTCTGGCAGAAGTGCCATTGGTAGGTGTTGATCCGCCTCCTGTAAATCACCCCGCCCTCACGCAGCGATCACGGCAATGCGGCCTTGACGGTCATCGCGACGATCTTCTTGTCGGCGTGCGCGGGTCCTTTGAATACATCATAGAGCGAGAGAATCAATTTAGCCTTCTTAACCGGAGGCAGCGACTTGCTCAGCGCGCGAAGTGTGTCATTGACCGCGGAGAAAATTTCCTCGAGGAGGTTGCCATTCTCTAATAGAGCGTCGATCAAATCCTCAACGTGTTCGTACTCAACAATCGTTCCTCGCGGCATCGACGACGCGACCCGGTTAGTTCGGTAATTCAAAACCTCGTCTTCCACGACCAAATCTATCAGGCCATACAGCGCCTCCGCATTTATTCCAAATCGCTTGGCGATTGGATTCAAGACGCGATGAGTACCTAGCCCGAAAAGATTTCGAGGCGTGGAAGCTTCCGCGAACAGGACAAATCCGGCGTCGCCGCCGGCCTCTGCAAATGCTCTTAGATATTCCCCGTCAGGGCGGCGCTTTCCCGTCTCATAGTTGACCTGCGTCCCCCTGGTAATTCCCAGCTTCCGAGCAAGGGTCGCCTGTGTGAGCCCGAGCCTTTTCCTCTCAGTCTGAATGCGCGCCCCCCGCTGTTTGTCAACATTCGATGACATGGTATACAATCGCATACACTACGCTTTTGAAATTGAGGAATCGTAACAGGAGGTGATCGGATGGCAAAGAAAGTGGGCCCCAGGAGCGCGGAGGATGTGCGCCGCGAATTCGAGCGGAAGGGAACGAGCATCGCGGAATGGGCGCGCGAGCACGGCGTATCCAGCCAGCTCGTTAGCGGTGTCCTCAGCGGGCGCATTCGTGGGCGGATCGGGCGCAGCCACCGCATTGCGGTTTTGCTCGGCATGAAAGACGGGGAAATCGCTAGCTGACATGACGACCATCCAAAACAAGAAGCGCGAAACAGCGCTCGTTCGCAAGCTGGGGGACTCAGCGCAGCCTGGCGCCCGCTGGATTCCAATCGCCGTTTTCTCGCAACTCGCCGGCATCACAAAGCGCGTCGCTCGAAAGATCGCACGACGAACCACCTGGCGCGGCGCCCAGCTGCAAGTTCGCAAGGTACCCGGCCGGGGCGGCGCGAGCGGCATGCTGCACGAAGTCCTCATCTCATCGCTGCCGCCTGCGTTGCAGGTCAAATGGCACAAGCTGCAGCAGCCAGCCAGTCTGCCGGCCGGCGTGGAGGAGCAGCTCGCGGAACTCAGAGAAAAATACTCCCCGGCCGAGCCCCGTCCCTGGACACAGGAGGAGCGCGAGGCGCGGCACGCGGCGCATTCACGGCTGCCGACATCCGTTCAGCTGAGGGGAAAGCGCCGGTTCCAGGCGGTGATCCTGTTTGACTCGCTCAGCGCGATCGGCTCGCCAGCCGCCGAGCGCTACGCAGTAGCGGCGAAAGAGGCGGGCGTTTCGCCGGACAGCGTGCGCCGCTGGGTGGAATTGTGCCGCGGCCTCGATCGAGGCGACTGGATAGTGGCGCTCGCGCCAAGGCACCGGGACCGGGAGCTGACAGCGCAAGCACCGTTTGATCAGGAGGCGCTCGAATATATTTGGACCGAGTATTTCCGCCTCACAAAACCGAACTTAAAGGCCGTTTGTCGGCGCGCGGTTCGATTCGGCAAAGAGCGCGGATGGGCGATCCCCTCTTACACCACCGTGAAGCGCCGCGTTAATGCCGAGCCGCACCCCTTCCGCGTCTTGATGCGCGAAGGACAAGAGGCTTTCGAGAAGCTCTACCCCACGCAGCAGCGCGACTACAGCACGCTGCGCTTGCACGAAATTTGGTGCTGTGACGGAAGGCGCGCCGACGTTTTCTGCCGCTGGGAGGATGGGACGGTCAGCCGGCCTATCGTGATCACCTGGCAAGAGGTGCGCAGCAGGGTGATCCTCGCGTATCTAGTCGCTCGCACGGAGAGCGCGGACTCAATCCGGCTCGCCTTCAAAGACGCCGCGGAAAAGTATCGCGTGATCCCCGCGCACGCGTTGCTCGATAATTCGAGGGCGTTCGGCTCGAAGCTCTTGACGGGCGGCGCGCCCAATCGCTTCCGCTTCAAGGTGCGCGAAGAGGAACTCCCCGGAATTCTCACCCAGATGGGAATCGGGGTGATCTGGACGCTGCCCTTTGCCGGGCGCAGCAAGCCGATCGAGAGCTTTCACCGGCAATACGCTGAAGCCGAGAAGCGCCTCGCCGGGGCTTATTGCGGCAACCGTCCCGACGCTCGCCCCGAAGATTTTGATGAGGCGAAGGCGGTGCCGATCGAACAATACCGCAAGCTCATCGAGGAAACGCTCGCCGAATACCACGCCCGAGCGCATCGCGGCGACTCGATGGAGGGGCGCAGCCCGCGCGAAGTGTACGAGGCGCTGCTACCGCAATGCGCGCCCCGCCAGCCGTCCCGCGATCAGCTCAGGCTTTGCCTTCTTGCGGCGGACAGCGTCAAACTCGATCCGGACACCGGCGCGGTGCGGCTCCTGGGGAACCGCTACTGGTGCGAGAAGCTCGCCCAGCAGCCCCGTGATCGCGCATACGTCGTGCGGTTCAATCCGCAGGATCTGACCGAAGAGGTGGCGATCTACGACGGCGAGCGCTTCGTTTGCGAGGCGCCGATCATCGCGCGCACGGGCTTCAAGGATTCGCAGTCCGCCAGGAACGAGCAGCGCGCGAGGCGGCAATTCTTGAAGAGCCAGAAGCGGCAGGTTGTCGCCCGCGGTGACATGAGCAAGGCGCGCGCATGGATCACGCCGCCGGACGTTTCTGACGCCCTGCAGGCTGAAGTCGAGAAAGCGGTGCTGCCCGCGCCGAAAGTCGTTACACCGCTGCGTCCGGTTCGAGACTATCGCCCCGAAAAACCGGAGGAGCCGATCATCTCGAAAGACGATTTCCTGCAGATCATCCTCGATCACGACCAGCGCCGCGCCGGCGAAGGATAACAACAATGACCGCCATCAAACGCTTGCACGAGGTTTCCATCGAGGACGCCGCGCCGGCTCCAATCAAGACCGCCGCCGCCGATGGGCCAGCGCCCGCGTGGGTCGAGACCCCGACCTCCAAGAAAATCTATCAGGCGATCTTGCATGCACAGACCACGCCCACGCTCGTGCTGATCTACGGTGCGCCGGGGGTTTCAAAGACGACGACGGCGGCCCGTTACGTGGAAGAGCGCGACCCGCGCTGGCATGAGCGCGGCGCCTATCACATCAATCTGCTGGGCGTGAAGTCCTCGGCCTCGATGCTCCAGACGATTCACGCGGTGATCCGCACGCCCAGGTATATCGACGCCTACCGTAACGTGACGCTGATGCGCTCGCTCGCCAATTGCCTCGAGCCGGGATCGTTGCTGATTCTCGATGAGGCGCAATCGCTGCGCCCGGACGCGCTCGACGCCGTGCGGTTTTTTCTCGACGAGCGGGACGTCGGCCTCGTTCTGATGGGCAACGAGATCGTGTACGGCGCCATTGCCAGCAAGAGCGCGCGGGCACATTTCGCGCAGCTGAGCAGCCGCATCGGCCTCAAGCTCCACCTTCCGCATCCCACCGAAGCCGATGCAGACGCGGTTCTCAAGGCTTGGGGCGTGACTGATGACGCCGGGCGCGAATACGGCCGGAAGATCGCGCTCGGGCCGGGCGGCCTGCGGCAACTTGCCCAGCTGCTAAGGCACGCACGGACTGCGGCTGCCGCGACGAGGCGGTCATTGGATCACCGGCTGATGCACGCCGCGGCCAGCGCCTTGGGATTAATCGAGTGAAATGCGCGTGAGGCATACCTGGAGATCTGCTAAGGCCCGACCCGTGGCCAGGGCGATGGAAACGCTAATCGCTGTTTCGCCTGAGACCGTACGCCAGATCAGACAGCAATACGGTGAAGATGTCGCGCTGATTAGCGCCGCAATGGAATGCCTCGCGGCGCGCTTCCGAGAAAAAGGCGCAGCGCTGTCCTCGCCGAGCGCCGTGCGAGATTACCTTCGGTTGTTACTTACGCCGCTGCAGCATGAAGTGTTCATGGGGATATTTGTTGACGCGCAGAACCACGTGCTGGCGGTGGAGGAGTTATTCCGCGGCACCCTTACCAAGACCAGCGTCTACCCGCGCGAGGTGGTGAAGCGCGCGCTCCAACACAACGCCGCCGCGCTGATCTTTGCCCACAACCACCCCTCGGGCACCGCGGAGCCGAGCGGGTCCGACGTGGTCCTGACCCGGACCCTTCAGCAAGCGCTTGCGCTGGTGGACGTCAAGGTGCTTGATCACTTCGTCATCGGCGCACGGGCGGCGACATCATTAGTTGAGCGCGGGTTATTTTGAAACGGCAAGTCTCGAAGGCATGGGTAATCTCGGCGCAATAATCTCCAAGGAGCGCAAGGCGGTGATCCACGTCGCGAAGGCGCAACTCGCCATGACGGACGAGGATTACCGCGCGCTCCTGGCGCGCGTGGCAGGCGTCAGCTCGTCGGCCGATCTCGATGACCCCGGCTTCGAGGCAGTGATGGCTGAGTTCGAGCGGCTGGGATTCCGGTCGGCGAAACACCGCGCGCCGGCTGGGCAACGCGAGGGCATGGCAACACCCGCCCAGGTCGGCAGGATCCGGGCGCTGTGGAAGGCATACACGGGTGACTATGACGAGCCAGGCTTGGAACGCTGGCTCGAAGTTCACCTCCACGCATCGAGCCTGCGATTTCTCGATGCGTGGCGCGCCGGCAAAGCGGTTGCGATTCTTGAGGGCATGGTTGCCAAGAAGCGCGCGAAGGCCGGGACAGGAGAATCGCTGTCATGAAACGCCGAGCGGGTCCGGTCGAGATCACCGCCGCCAAGTGGCGCCGGCTTCATTTGCTAGGCAACCCGCCGAGAATCGCGGGCGACCCGGAGGTGCGGGAATTCCTGAAGAAGGCGCTGCGCACCATGTCGTTCAAACGGGCGGCCGAGGCATGCGGGCAGCGATTCGGCGCCAGGGCGCCGGGAAAGTCCGCGATTCATCGCTACTGGAAAAAGTACTGGCAAGAACCCCGCCAGAATCGCGCTGGGGTGGCCTGCGCCGGCCGGGTCGCTACCACCCTACGCTAAAAACCAACCCCCCTCTAAAGACCCTCTCAAAAACGCTCCTAGTGGCCTTCTTGAGGCGATTTTCGTGAAAAGGACCCCTCAAAAAGCCGGAGGCCCGACGCTATTAGCGGCCCACCATGCCGTTGGAGCCGGGCTCGACGGCCGGGGTTGGGATGTCCAGGGCACCGGGACCCCTGTTAAGCGCCTGTTAACTGCGTTTTTAACAGGCATCCCAGAGGCCGGAACACCCCACATAGGCTGCTCGCAATGACTCTCCCCCCCGTACAGCAGGGCGCCGGCCGGTCCGGACGCTACCCCGAAATCCTGGCGAGCCTGGCGGAAACCGTGACCGAGATACTGATCCGCAAAGGCATCGAACCCGAGATCGCGCGCTCGACCGGCGAGGAAACTGTCGAGCACGTGCGCAAGCGCTTCGGCGGCGAGCTGGTCTACATCCCGATGGGCCTCGGCTACGATCTCGATCAGCGCAACCGAGAAATCCGCCGCCGGCTCGCCGCGGGCGAGCCGCGCGATGAAGTCCGCCGCGAGTTCAATCTCTCCGACACGACGATGCGGCGAATCGAAAACGGCGACGCGCCGCGTCGCCGCTGATCTATAACGTACGTTGAAAGACTTGGCGGCCTCTCACCGCTAGCATCGTCCCCGGTGTTGCGTACAGGAAGTGAGGGGCCAGGTGGTGGGACGGGTCGGCGCTTTTCCGGACGGAGGGCCGCACCCGAGTCCCGTCAAGCCGCTGATTTCGTCCCACCTCTTGGCCCTTTCCTTCATGAACGCCGACAAGCGAAGACTTCGAGCGAGGTAAGAACATGAGCGCCGCCGGAACACTCAAGCGATTGGCCGCAGCTGTCTTTGGAGGGGCAGGAGACTCACCGATTCCGCAGGGGCTGGCGAGCCTGCCGAGCCTGATCACCGCGCAGAAAACCATCGCCCAGATCCGCAAGGTGATGGATGAACGCAGCCGCCTCTTCGCGCTGAGAGATCAGGAGCTGGAAAAACTCGACTCGCTCGGCCGCCGCGCGAGCGAACTCGACGCCGCGCGGGTTGAAGCGCTCACCGAGCATCGCGTCAGCGCCGACTCCGCGGCGGGCGAGAAAGCTGGCGGGCTCCTCAAGCAGGTCGCCGAGATTCGGCAGGAAATGAACGACGCGGATGCCGTCGCGGCGCGTCTGGACAAGCGCGCGAAGGAGCTCGACATCGAGATCGAGCCGCTCAAGCGGATGTATCAGGGCGATCTTGGGCTCTTCCTGTGCGAAGTCTACGGGCGCCTGTCGGAGCACTACGAGAAACACGCCAGGGAAGCGGGCGAGGCGGTCGTCACAATCGCCGCGCTGCACCGGGTGATGATGCGGTACCAGACGGGGAACAGCAACGGCTGGGACGGCAGCCTGCAGCTGCCCAGCATCGTCCCCGGCCAGGGCAACACGATCCCGCCGCTCTTCGCGGCTGGTTCCTCGAATTTCAGTCGGGCCGCGAGCGAGCGCATGGAGGAGATCATCGAACAGATGCGGGCCGCCGGGTTCATCTGGAAATTCGATTGACCCGCGCCGCGTTTACCCCGGAGATAGTGCAGATGCCAAACGTGCCCTGCAAAGCAGCTGTGTTGCTAGATCGATTCTTTTCGCGCGAGGGGGGAGTACGATCATTCCGCGAGTGCTACATCGAGATTACCGGCGACAAGCGGCTCACCGGCCGTATCGAGAACTGCGACCTCGTGAGGATGCGCGAGTCGCTCGACACTGACCTCTGGTCCAACGTGTTCGCGAACTCGGTCAACCGGCGCATGGTGGCGGAGTACCGGCGCGGCGGCGTGTACTCCGTATGGCGGAAGCTGGTGAAGATCGCCGGCAACGTGAATGATTTCCGCACCCAGGAGCGGGTGCGCTATGGCGGCTATGGCGCATTGCCCACGGTGAACCAGGGCGCGGCCTATCTCGCGCTTCCCTCGCCGCCCGGCGAGAAGGCGTCGTACGCCGTCAGCAAGCGCGGCGGTATCGAATCTCTCACGCTGGAGATGGTCAAGAACGACGACGTGCAGGCGATTCGCGCGATCCCGACGCGCCTGTCGGAAGCGGCGCAGCGCACGCTCAACGATTTCGTGATGGACTTCCTCCGGACTAACCCAGTGATCTATGACGGCGTGGCCCTCTTTGACGCCGCGCACGGCAACCTCGGCAACGCAGCTCTCTCGGCGGTCGGGATGGAGGGCGCGCGCACCGCAATGCGCAAGCAGACGGAACTCGGCAGCGGTCAGCGGCTGCGCATTACCCCGCGTTTCTTGTGGGTGCCGTTGGACCAGGAGGAAACCGGCTTCAATATCTTTCGGCGAGGCACCAACAACGACAAAACCTTCGTTCAAAGCATGGACGTTGAGGTCGTTCCGGTGCTGGACTGGACCGATACCAACGACTGGTGCGCCTCGGCCGATCCGGAGAGCTGTCCCACGATCGAGCTTGCTTTCCTCGACGGGCAAGAAGAACCGGAACTCTTCATGCAGGATCATCCGAGCGCCGGCTCGCTGTTCTCGCACGATCAGGTGACCATGAAGATCCGCCACATCTACGGCGGCGCCGTCGTAGACTATCGCGGGCTCTATAAGTCGGTCGTCGTGTAGGCGGCGGCTCCTACAGGCCCTCGTGAACGAAATCGTCCTCGGAATCCGCCTCACCGCCGACGGCAAGGCCGTCGTCACCGAGGTGCGCGCAGCGACCGAGGAAGTCAAGAAGCTCGGCCAGGCGGCGGGCCGGTCGAACGCCCAGGCCGCGGCCGAGGGCGAGAAGTTCACCGGGTCGCTCAAGCGCCAGGCCGACACGCTCGGCATGACGAAGTCGCAGACGCTCGCCTACGAAGCCTCGCAGCATCAGCTGACCACCGCGCAGAAGGAGTCGGTCGCGCAGTCGATCCGCGCGATCGGCGCGCACGAACAACATCAGATGGTGCTCGGCCGCGTCAAGGTCGCGGCGGCTGCCGCCGGCGCGGCGGTCACGGCGATGGCGATCGGTGGCTTGAAGGCGATGATCACCGAGACCGCGCGCGCCGAGCAGGCGAATCTCAAGCTCGAGGCGGTGCTGCGCGCGACCGGCAACGCGGCGGGATTTACCAAGGCGCAGCTCGACGCAGAGGCCGAGTCCCTCAAACGCAGCACCGGCTTCGACGACGACCAGGTGCGCGCCAGCATGGCGGTGATGCTGACCTTCAAGCAGATCACCGGCGACACCTTCAGTGAATCCATGAGGATGGCCGCGGACCTGTCCCGGCTCCTCGGCCAGGATCTGCAAAGCTCGGTACTTCAGCTCGGCAAGGCGCTCGAGAATCCGGAGACAGGCTTGACCATGCTGAGCCGCTCCGGCGTCTCGTTCAACGATACTCAAAAGGAAACGATCAAACGCCTGGTTGACGTTGGCCGCCAGGCCGAGGCCCTGACGCTCATTCTCCAGACCATGAAACACCAAGGCATCGATCGAGTAGCCGAGAGCATGAACGTGGGCCTTACGGCGGCGATGCGCAATGCGGGGCTCGCATGGGACGACCTGCTCAAGGAGATCGGGAAAACCCCGCAAGTAAGGGGTCCCGTGGAGGCCACCTTTAACCACATCGAGAAGGTGCTGCTCAAGACCAAGGATCTCGTCGAACAGCCGTGGACCGAGCGGCTCAAGATCATCATGAGCGGCGGCCTTTACAGCGGCGCGCCGCCGGCGCGGGGGGAGTACGTCGGCGGCACCGAGGGGCGGCTCGCGCGCGAAGGCGCGCAGCGCCAGGCCGAAGAGCAGGCGCGCGCGCAGGCGCGCGCGGGGCTGGCTTCGTTCATGACGCCGTTCCAGGGCGAGGAGCAGAAGATGCTCATCGCGATGCGGGATTTTCTGGCGCGGTCCGAAGGTGCCGGGCTCTCGGATGACGAAGTGCAGCGTGGCATCCGGACGATCCGCTCGAAATTCATGGGCAAGGAAGAAGCGTCCGCGGCAATGCGCGCGGCGGAGGAGCTGCGCAATCTCTACGATCAGCTCGACAACACCGGCACGACGGTCAACGCGGCATTCCGCAAGCAGCTCGGGATGCTGCACGGCGAATACGAGAAAGGCGGCATGACGCTGGAGGTCTATCAGGCCCGCGTCACGGAGCTCATCAACCGGACCGGTTTTGCTACGAAGCTCAAGGAGCAAGAGAAGGTCGCGCTCGACGCCTATCTCAAGTCCGAAGAATTCCACGCGGATGTCATGAGGGAGATCAACGAGCTGACCGCGCAGCAGGGCAAGCTCCGCGCGGAGGCGCTTCGCGGCAGCCAGGGGGCGGCGGATCTCGCGCGCGACGAGCAGCAAATCGCCGAGCGCGAGCTATCCCTCATGGGTGCGAGCGTGCGCGAGCGTACCGCGGTAATCGAACAGTTAAAGGCGGAGCAGCAAGTGCGGCGCCAAATCGAGGACCTCAAGAATAAAGGGGTCTACCTCGATGAGACCGATCAGGAACACATGATGCAAAAAGCCCGGGAGGCCGCCGCGGCGAGGGCACGCACCGGGGAAATCCGCGAGACGCAGCAGGCGTGGCAGCGCACCGCGGACAACATCGAGCGCTCGCTCACCGATGCGCTCATGCGCGGCTTCGAGCGCGGCGAGAACATCGCTCAGAATTTCTGGCACAGCGTCAGAAACATATTTTTGACGCAGGCGTTGCAGATCCCGGTGCGCTTCGTCGCCGGGACGATGGCGAGCGCGATCGGCTCGCTCGGCATCCCCGGCCTGGCGAACGCCGGCGGCGGCGCTTCCAGTCTGCTCGGCATGGGGAACCTGGTCTCCGGCGCTGGCGCGTTATCGAAGCTCGGGTTCGGGTTTGGCCAGACGATGGCTGACTTCGGCAACTTCTTCGGCTCGATCGGCTCGCTCACCGAGTCCGGCGCCACCTTCGGCCTGATGGACGCGATTGGCGGCTTCGCGGCGGCGAACCCGGTCACCGCCGCGCTGATGGTGGCGGGGCTCGCGCTCGGCGGGTCGAGCCTGCTCGGCAACAAGCGGCCTTCGGCGCAGCTCACCGGCCGCCAGCTCTCGGGAAACGTCGCCGGCTACGGCGGCCTCAACGCCGCGCCCGACTTGACCTTCAACACCGGTTTCACGCCGGCCTCGGCCGGCTGGGAATACATGGGCGGGCTGTTCCAGACCGAGATCCGCGCGCTCTACGACCAGGTCGCGCAGCTCGGGCAGACGCTCGGGCGCGACACCAGCGGGCTGCGCGGTTTCACCGCGAGCGTCAGCACGCCTAAATTCCTGGACTACTCGGAGATCCTCGGCACGACGCTCCAGCAGATCAGCGACCAGCTCGCGACACAGTTGCTGCCCGACCTGCAGGACCTGGCCAAGGCCGGCGAGAGCGCCACGCAAACGCTGGTGCGGCTCGCGAACGAGGCCCAGCAGCAGCGGCTGGGCGAGATTTTCGGGCGCATGGGCGCAGCGGTGCAGCTCCAGGATGCGACGCGCGACCTGTGGCTCTCCGATCTGTCGCCGCTCACGGCGCGCCAGCGCCTCGATGCCTCGAACGCGCGCTACAGCGAGCTGCTCGGCCTGGCGCGCGGCGGCGATATCGGCGCCTATCAGGAGCTGCAGGGGTTCGTGCGCGGCAACCTGGAGGAGAACCGCGGCTACTACGCCGGCGCGAGCCCGGAGTACGTCGCGACGTTCCGGCAGCGCATGGAGGAGATTCAGGACCTCACTAGCAACACGATCACCGAGCAGTCCATCCAATTCGCGGAGCTGGGGCTTACAATGCGGAGCATCGATACAAGGCTCGCCAATATGGATCAGCGCATCGAGCAAGCGCTCGAAAGGGCGGTAGGGGCCCGCCTGGATGCGCTGCGCGCGACGGCGGAAGCGGGGAACGACCAGATCACCGACGCGATCGTGAGCACCCCGATCGCCGTGGCCAACAACGCCGCGGGCGCCAGCGGGGCGCTGTTCCTCGACGACAGCACGATCGATCCGACCTACATGACCGACTAACAACTAGAGACGCGAACTACTATGCAGGACCTCGCAAAGGCAGTTGAACAATGCAAAGTTCTGCTGAGGCAGATTGACGAGCAAGTGAAGGTGCTCGTCGGGCTGAAGGAACTGGAGGCGCTCTTCTCGCTGAAGGAGCGAGACCCGTCGATCTTGAGCGGGGTTGACGGCATATTGAAGGAGCTGCGGGAGATGAAGCTCCGCGTTAGCGGGGCTGTGAAAGTTTTCAGCGCGGTACCCGGCGCGATCGAGGACATCAATCAGGCGCTGTTGCTGTTTACTCGCGCGAAGGATTTCGCGGAGACGGTCGCGCAGCGCCGCAAGCGCGCCGGGGGCCAAGGCTGACAGCGATGGCTGGCCCCGCGCTTGAATACACCGGCTTTCTCCCTGAACTGGCGGACAAACTAATCGCATTTCTTATTGCGGCGGGCTGGTCGCGCGAGCGCGCCGAGGCGCTTGCACGAGCGCTCGTTGACAGCATGAGGCGCAATTGGGGCGGCACTCAGGTCTACATTCCATCGCAACGACCGATCGACAGATTGCTTCGCGATGCAGAGATCGCGCGCAGATGGAACGGGCGTAACACACTCGAGTTGTGCCGCGAGTTCGGGATCAGCGACGAGCGGGTGCGGCAGATCTATGACGAAGCGCGACGCAAGGCCAAATCGGTTTCAGCCGGGGCCCAGGCGGCGCGTAAATAAGCGTTAACGGCCCATTAAATTCCGGGCTGTTGCGCCGCAACAAATCCCTTTCTTTCACCCCGATGGCGACACGTCGAGAAGGGCGCGAAAGGCATCAAAGAGGCCGCCCGATTGCGGCAATGAAAAAACGACGTATCCTCCGAGAATCAATCGTTTAGCCGATTTCGAATTTGCAAATTACCTGATCCGGATTTGCAAATTGGGTGATCCCCGTCACTAACCTGTTGTCTTTGCGGGCTCTTGTCGGTATTATTAGCACTCGATAGAGACGAGTGCCAGTCAGGCCGTTCTCCGTCATCTCAGTTCACTCCACAGGAGATTCAACGATGAAAATTCGTCCACTGCACGACCGCGTGATCGTCAAGCGGTTGGAAGAGGAACGCAAGACCGCGTCCGGGATCGTGATTCCCGACACCGCCGCCGAGAAGCCCGACCAGGGCGAAGTCATGGCGGTGGGCAAAGGCAAGATTCTCGAAGACGGCAAGGTGCGTCCGCTCGACGTGAAGGTCGGCGACAAGATCCTGTTCGGGAAGTACTCCGGGCAGACGGTGAAGGTCAAGGGCGACGAGCTGCTCGTGATGCGCGAAGAAGACATCATGGGCGTGATCGAGGGCAAGTAAATCATTCCACGAAACAGGAGCAATCAGATATGTCAGCGAAAGACGTCAAGTTTCATGACTCCGCCCGCAGCAAGATCGTGGCTGGGGTCAACATCCTGGCCGACGCGGTGAAGGTCACCCTCGGCCCCAAGGGCCGCAACGTCGTGCTGGAGCGCTCGTTCGGCGCCCCGACCGTCACCAAGGACGGCGTTTCCGTGGCGAAGGAGATCGAGCTGAAGGACAAGTTCGAGAACATGGGGGCGCAGATGCTGAAGGAAGTCGCCTCCAAGACCTCGGACGTCGCGGGCGACGGCACCACGACCGCAACCGTGCTCGCGCAGTCGATCGTGCAGGAAGGCATGAAGTTCGTGGCCGCCGGCATGAACCCGATGGATCTCAAGCGCGGGATCGACAAGGCGGTGGACGGGATCGTGGAGCAGTTGAAGAAGATCTCCAAGCCCTGCACCACCAGCAAGGAAATCGCCCAGGTGGGTGCAATATCCGCCAATGCCGATGAGCAGATCGGCAAGATCATCTCGGATGCGATGGACAAGGTGGGCAAGGAAGGCGTGATCACGGTGGAGGACGGCAAGAGCCTGAACAACGAGCTCGAGGTGGTGGAAGGCATGCAGTTCGACCGCGGCTATCTCTCGCCCTATTTCATCAACAGCGCCGAGAAGCAGATGTCGCTGCTGGAGAATCCCTACATCCTGCTCTACGACAAGAAGATTTCCGGCATCCGCGAGCTGCTGCCGGTGCTGGAGCTGGTGGCGAAGGCGGGGCGGCCCTTGCTCATCATCGCCGAGGAAGTCGAGGGCGAGGCGCTGGCCACGCTCGTGGTGAATAATCTCCGTGGCATCCTCAAGACCTGCGCGGTGAAGGCGCCGGGATTCGGCGACCGCCGCAAGGCGATGCTGGAAGACATCGCCATCCTCACCGGCGGCGTCGTGATCTCGGAAGAAACCGGCATGCAGCTGGAGAAGGCCACGCTGAAGGACCTCGGGCAGGCCAAGCGCATCGAGATCGGCAAGGAGGAAACCACCATCATCGACGGCAACGGCGACACCAAGACGATCGAAGGGCGCGTCAAGAACATCCGCACCCAGATCGACGAGGCCACCAGCGACTACGACAAGGAGAAGCTCCAGGAGCGCGTGGCGAAGCTCGCGGGCGGGGTAGCCCTGATCAAGGTCGGCGCCGCAACCGAAGTCGAGATGAAGGAGAAGAAGGCGCGCGTGGAAGATGCGCTGCATGCAACGCGGGCCGCGGTGGAAGAGGGCATCGTTCCGGGCGGCGGCGTGGCGTATCTGCGGGCGCGTGCCAGCCTCAAGGTCAAGGGCGACAACCACGACCAGGACGCGGGCATCAAGATCGTGGTGCGCGCGCTGGAGGAGCCGATGCGCTGGATCGCCGCCAACGCGGGCGACGAGCCCTCCGTGGTCATCAACAAGGTGAACGAGGGCAAGGGCAACTACGGCTTCAACGCCCAGAACGGCGAATACGGGGATATGGTGCAGATGGGCGTGCTCGACCCGACCAAGGTCGCGCGCTGCGCGCTGCAGAACGCCGCTTCGGTGGCGGGCCTCATCCTCACGACCGACGCGATGGTCGCCGAGATGCCGAAGGAAGAGTCCCACGCCGGCCATGGCCACGGCGGCATGGGCGGCATGGGCGGCATGGATATGTGACGAGCCCGTCAGGGCGAGTCATTCCCGCGAAAGCGGGGACCCAGAAGAAGACCCCGCTCCGGCGGGGTTTTCTTTTTCCAGCTTAGGGGTCAGAAATGGACAGGATTAACAGGATTAACAAGATTCAAACAGAAAACCGGAATGCATTTCGACATTCCTTGTTCTGATCGTGCAAATCTTGTGAATCCTGTCTATTTGTTCTTGACGCTCGGGGTGGTTAACGCTTAAATTGCGCGCTTCCCGGCAGGGCGGTCGCATCAGTTTGCCGGAGAATCCAGCCTCTTCGTTTTCGTGGTTCCCGGGGGCCAGGTAGCTCGATCATTCCGGTGCGGAAATGGTTGGCCCCATTTCCGCACAGTACATTCCCCCTCGCCCTTCGGGAGAGGGGAAGGGGTGAGGGTAAGGTAGAGCAGAGGACTGAAAGCGAGCTGCAATCTAGCTCGCTTCAGTGAAGGCTAACATTCACGGCGGAAACGCCGTTAATGTTAAGTGCCGAAAGGCGCGGCCGGAACTAAAATCTCTGTGTCAGGCGGTTCAACGGTTTTTGCAGCAAGTGGCCGGGTAGCTCGATCATTCCGGTGCGGAAATGATTGATCTCACATTTCCGCACTGTACATTTCCCCTCGCCCCTTGGGAGAGGGGGAAGGGGTGAGGGTAAGGTAGAGCAGAGGACTGAAAACGAGCCGCGGACTTCGCTTCAGCGAAGTCGGACCGGCAGGTCATATGGGAGATTCATCCCCATTTGCGCGGCTCGTTTCGGCGTAGGCTAACATTCATGGGCGCAGGCCCGTTAATGTTAAGGCTGACGAAAAGTCAGCCGGCCGGAGCCAAAATCCTTGTGTCGGCGGGACCGTGTTGTGTGCAGTAAAGTGGCCGGGTAGCTCAGTTGGTAGAGCAGAGGACTGAAAATCCTTGTGTCGGCGGTTCAACTCCGTCCCCGGCCACCATTCGATTTCCCCCCAACTGAGCTACTCGGCCACCTCTGCGTCCCCGGGCTTGCCTTGGACGTGAGCGTCCGCCCGGCCGCGAGAACGCGTTATCGTGGCCATCGTTCGCGCCATCTCCATCTGGCGCCCTCGCCTTCACAGCCCTTTTCGTCACTGCCTTCCCACTCCCCAGTTACCCACTCCGCCTGCGCAGCGACTCGATCATCTTCCAACTTGCTTCCCCAGGCAATCGGGCTTCCCAGAACCGCCAGCCGTTGACTGCGCTTCCGGTGATTGAGACTGCCGCCGAAGACGGCGAATCGTACCGCTTGCCGTTGAGCACAAGCGCGCCCGCGTCCACGCGCGCCAGGTGGGTCTGCCCTTTATAGTGCGCCCGGAACTCGGTGCCGACGGGGAACCGCACGCCCTTGGTGATCCAGTCACCCGGGGCAGGGGTCGCCGGCGCCGCGCTCGGCCCCTTCTTGCGCGGGAGCTGGAGCAAATCGCGCAGCACGTCATTCTCGGTGACGTCCTCGGACGGCCGCCGCACCATTAGCGCCTTATACACGTCAAAATCCACTTCGATGGTCCGCATAAGAATCTCCACTGGCAACGTTAGAGCCTAATAGTCTTGCAGACTTTAAGGTCTGTCAAGTATAGCTCAGGCAATCGTCTTTGACATCCCCCCTAGGGCTCTGTAATGTTGCATATATCTAATATTCAAGAAAAACCGTGCGAATCCAGGAGCTGGGGAGCGAGATCCGGAGGGCCCGTCAGGCGCGAGGGCTGACGCAGGCGCAACTCGCCCGCGCAGCAGGGGTTTCCCGCGAGACTCTCAACCTGCTGGAGAGCGGCCTTGTGCGGGACTTGGGCATCCGGAAGGTGTTTGCCGTGCTTGAGCACCTCGGGCTGAGCGTGACGCTGCAGCAGGGAATGCGACCCGGCCGGCCGGACTACGTGCGCATGGCGTGCACGACCGCGAGCGTGAGTTTCAAGAGTGCGCTCACGGAAAAGGAGCTGATCCACGCTCTCGTGACGGGCAAGGTCCCCGCAAAGCGGGCCCCGCATTTGCGGACACTGCTCGAGGAGGCACCGGCGCCCTTGCTGCAAAGGCTGGCGGAGGAAGCGGCCGGATGGACGAAGCCCGGAAAACTGGAGAAGAACCTGCGCAAACTGGCAAGCGACTTGGGCGTGTCGCGGAGCGTCGAGAGATGGCTGAGGATCGGCTGAGGGTTTGGGAGACGCTGTTTCAGCGCGCGCTTGAGCTGATCGATTCGGTCAGCTACGCAGGCATCACGATTGAAGACTGGAGTTTCGGGGGTGGGACGGTCCTGATGCGACGGCACCACCATCGGTTCAGCAAGGACATAGACATCTTCGTCCCCGATCCGCAGTACCTGGGATATCTGAACCCCAGACTCAATACCAGAGCCGAGTTGCTGACAACGAAATATGTTGAGCAGTCGAACTCTCTCAAGCTCATTTTCCCGGAAGGGGAAATCGACTTCGTTGCATCCGCGCCGCTGACGGAAGATCCTACAATCACGGAGCAGTTGCTTGGGCGCCCGGTCCAAGTCGAAACATCCACCGAAATCGTTGCAAAGAAAGTCTGGCACCGCGGGGTTGAGTTCACCGCTCGGGACATTTTCGACTTTGCGATGGTGACAGAGAGGGAACCGAAGGCGCTATGGAGGATCGAGCCTGTCCTCCGCGATCGTAGAGACGCAGTCCTTCACAGAATCATCTCACAGGACGCGTTTCTGAGAGATGCTTTCGCCGAACTCGAAGTGCTCGATTACCGGCGAAGCTTCGATGAATGCGTCGCGCTAGTCAGGAAAGCTTTCGGATAGTCAAGGTCAACGCAGGTTGACCGGCCGAAGCTAAAACCCTTTGTCGGCGGTTCAATTCCGTCCCCGGCCACCATTTCCTTGACCGCGCGATGAACGGCGGCTTTGCCGTACGTTCGAACGCGTGGAATTAAACCGGCGCGCAGCGTCCGGATTTAATCCGACTTCAGGATCTCCATCCCCGCCTGCAGGCAGCGCTCGATGCGTGCCTTCTCCTTCGCGATCGAGTCGTCCGTCCACTCCCAGAAGCCGCGCTTCGTTTTCATGCCGAGGCGGCCCTGCTTCACCATGTCCTTGACGGCCGCCGGAAACTCCGGCGTGGCGTAGAGGTGGGGGTAGAGCGCGGTCCCGACGAGGGCGTTGGTGTCCCACCCCGACATCTCCTTCTGCAGGATCGGGCCGCAGGCGATGAAGCGGAAGCCGAAGCCGTAGCGCACCGCGGTGTCGACGCCCTCCGGCGAGACGATGCCGTCCTGGATGAGATAGAGCGCCTCGCGCAGCATGGCGTGCTGCAAGCGGTTGCCGACGAAGCCCGGCACGTCCTTTTTCACCCACACCGGCGCCTTGTCGAGCGCCTTCATCAGCGCGACCAGGCCCTCGGCCACTTTCGGGTCGGTGAATTCCGCGCTCACCACCTCGACCAGCGGCACCAGGTGCGCCGGCATGAAAAAGTGCAGGCCCGCGACCCGCGCGCGGCGCTTCAACGCCCTGCCGATCTCGCCGATGGGGAAGTTGGACGTATTGCTCGTCAGCGGGATCTCGGGACGCGCGAGCGCTTCGAGCTCACCGAACAGTCTTTGCTTGAGGGGCAGATCCTCGACCGCGGCCTCGACCGCGATGTCGACGTCGCGCCATGGCAAGTCCTCGAGCTTCGCGTAGTCTTTCAGACCACGCGCCGCGTCCGGGCTCGCCTTGAGCTTTTTCAGGCCCGCTTCGATGCGCGCGGGCAGCGCATCGCGCGTCTTCTGCGACGGGCTCATCACGTGCACGTTCCAGCCGCCCGCGGCGAAGACGACCGCGATGTCCCCGCCCATGATGCCGCCGCCGACGATCGCCACATGGGATTTCCGCGCTGCCATGGATCACGCTCCGGGTAGACCCCAGTGAGTTGAGGGATGTGACGGTTGGATGGGACGGGATTGAATTATCCGGAATCCCGAGGCGGGATTCCGGATCAGTCGACGCGGGTCGCGCTCCACTTCACTTCGCCCGCGCCGTCGGGCAGCTTCATCACGCCCTGCAGGGTGTTGCCGGAGACGCGCCCGGTGAAGTCCCTGCGCACGGTGCCGCTCGTGCCGGTGATTTCGTGTATCGAGAAGCTGATCCGGTCGCCCTGCAGCTTCACGTCGCGCAGTTGCCCCATCTTGCCGTCGAGCCGGGCAAGACCCTCTACCTGTTGGTACTGCTGGCGCAGCGCGAGCTCGTAGTTCCTCGGTCCAGGACCCGAAACGCTCCACCGCCACGTGCCCTCCACCGGAGCCGGCACGATCCACAGGTAGGCCGTGCGCCCTTCGACGTTGGCGGTCTGGTCGGGCTGCCAGTCGTCCATGCTGAAGGCGTGCGATACCACGCGCGTGCCCGGCTTCATCCGCAGGATCGTCGGCCGGAGCTTCACGTTGAGGCTCGGCAGGAGGTAGAGCGTGAGGACGGTGGCCCGGGTGAAATCGGTCTCGAAGATGTCGCCGCGGATGAATTTTACCTTGTCGGCGACGCCCTCCTTGGCGGCGGCGCGCTCGGAGAGGGCGACCATATCGGGGTTGTACTCGACGCCGAAGGCCTGGGCACCGCGCTTGGCGGCGGTGATCACGGTGCGGCCATCGCCGCTGCCCAGATCGTAGTGGATATCGTTGGCCGTGAGCTTCGCCATGTCGAGCATGCGTTCGACCAGCGCCTGCGGCGTCGGCACCCAGATGACGTCCTTGCCTTCCTGGCCGACGTGCGGCGTGTAATCCTTGGCGGCGTTTTGCGCCGCGGCAGCCGTCGGCAGCGCGAACGCGGCGGCGGCGAGCAACGCGGCGAAAATACGGGTACCGACCAGCTTCAAGCGGTGCATGAGACTCTCCGTGGTGAGTTGCGAAAGGATGGGGGATTTGCCGATTAACGTTCCGCGGGCGGCCATCGATTATTGTGGAACCGGTGGATAAACCGGTTCCGCTCCGTACATTTCCCCTCGCCCCTCGATCCCCTCATCCCTTCCCCTTCTCCCAAGTGGAGAAGGGGAAGCTCGAGCCTCCCCTCTCCGCTCGGGAGAGGGGCGGGGGTGAGGGATGGAGGGGGAAGGGGTGAGGGTCGAGCGGCGGCAGGCATTTTCACAAAGCTCGCTAGTTTACAGCACGTGTCCGCGGCCTATTCCCGCGGGCACAATCTACGGGAGGAGCGGGACCGCTGAAGACCAGTCACCCGTCACGAGCCACCAGTCACGGCTTCTTGAGGCGGCCGTCCGCGGTGACGCCGCCGGCGATCATCGCCTCGATCTCGGCGTCGTCGTAGCCGATCTCGCGCAGGATCTCGGCGCTTTGCTGGCCGAGCTTGGGCGCCGGGTTCCACTCCCGGCGCGCGCCGGAAGACCACCGGTTCGGCAGGCCGATGACCCGCGTTTTGCCCTCGGTGGGGTGGTCCTTCAGCTCGAAGAGACCGACCTCCTTGAGGTGCGGGTCCTCGAGCAGGCTGTCGAGCGAGTTGTAAGCCATGGCGGGCACGTCCAGGCGGTCGAAGATCGCCAGCCACTCGGCGGTGGTCTTCTCCTTCATTGCGTCCATGCGGACCTGGAAGTACTCCTTCACGTGGGCAAAGCGCGCCGGGACGTTGCAGAAGCGCGGATCGGTCTTCAGCTCCGGCCGCCCGATTGCTTCGAAGAACGCGAACGCCTGGGCGTCGGTGTTGGCCGACATGCAGATCCAGCCGTCCTTGGTGGGGATCGGCCGGTTGCTGGCGTCGAGGATGCGCGGGTCGCCGGTCCCGCCGAGCGGCGGCTCGAAGGTCTTGAGGTACATGTGCTCCTCGAGCACGAACTTGGCCAGGTTCTCGAACATCGGGATCTCGATCGAGCAGCCTTCTCCGGTGCGCTCGCGGCGGTAGAGCGCCATCGCGATCATCTGCACCGCGATCAATCCCACCACCTTGTCGGCGACCACCATCGGCACGAAGCGCGGCTCGCCCGTCGTGATGTGGTTGAGCGCGGCCATGCCGCCCACGCCCTGGATGATGGTGTCGTAGGCCGGCTTGTCGCGGTAGCGGCCCGCCTGCCCGAAGCCGAACAGGCCGCAGTAGACGATCTTCGGGTTGATCCGTCGCACGTCCTCGTAGGCGAGCTTCATGCGCGCCATCGAGGCCGGCCGGTTGTTCCAGATCATCACGTCCGCGCGCTCGAGCAGCCGCATCAGCGCCGCATGCCCCGCGGGGTGCTTGAGATCGAGCACGATGCTGCGCTTGTTGCGGTTGAGATGGAGGAACTTGGCGCCCATCCCGGGCGTTACCGACCTGCCGTTCATCACGCGCACGAGATCGCCCGCCTTCGACTCCACCTTGATCACGTCGGCGCCGTGATCGGCGAGAATCTGGGTGCAGAGCGGCCCCACCACCACCGAGGTGAGGTCGATGACGCGCACGCCTTCGAGCGGGCCGCCCGCCACGCCTACGCTCCAGTGCCGAGTGCTGAGGACTGAGTGCCGAGTGTCACCGGAATTCAGCCTCCGCGGTGAGGGCCAGCGCGCCATCGGCATTCAGCGCCCAGAGCTTGGCCGACTTATTGTCGGCCGAGGGTTCGCCGCCGAAGGTGATCGGCTGGTTCACGAACAGCGCGCGCACGTTGCGCGAGGTGATGTGGCGCATCGGCGTGGAGGCGCGGGTGCGCGCCAGCTCGAACACGAGCAGCGTGGTGAGGCCGCCGTTCATGATCAGGTCCGGATAGCCCTCGGTCTGGGTCACGTACGGCTTGTCGTAATGAATGCGGTGGCCGTTGAAGGTGAGGGCGGAGTAGCGGAACAGCATCACCGGGTCGGGCGTCACGACGCGGCTCCATACCGCCTTTCCCGGCGCCGGCTGCGGCGGCTGGGGCGGCGTGCCGGGCGCCGGCGCCTCGCGGTAGACGACGTCCTGCTCCTCGGTGATCGCGAGGCCGCGCGGGCTCGTGATGTCGGTTTTGATCGTCACGAACACCATCTGCCCGGTGCGGCCCTGCTTGATGGTGACGTCCTTGATGACGGAATCGCGGCGCACGGCGTCGCCCACCTGTAGATCCGCGTGAAACGTGGTGCGCTTGCCGGCGAACATGCGCCGCGGCAGCGGCACCGGCGGCAGGAAATCGCCGCGCTGCGGGTGGCCGTCGGGCCCGATCTGCGAGTGGCGCACCACGCGCGGGAACAGGATCTGGTGCCAGCCGATCGGCAGGGGGTCGCCCATATTCGGCATCGGGTCATCGCGATCGAGCGTCGCGGCGAGCCGGTGCACCGCCGGCACGGTGACGTAGTCGAGGTCCGACTCCTTGCTGCCGATCCATTGCTTCAGTTGTTCGAGGTCTGCGCCCATATGAATGTCCCTTGATCGGGCAACGCCTTTCCCTGTTTAATTGACACGCGCGCCGGACCGCATTATGACGTCGCCCCATTTCACCAACTCGCGCTTGAGATAGGCGCTGAATTGCTCCGGCGTCCCGCCTACCGGCTCCGCGCCGTAATTCATCAGGCGCTGTCGGGTTTCGGGTGATGACAGCGCCTTGACCGCTTCGCGGTGCAGCCGGCCGATGATGTCCCGCGGCGTACCTGCGGGCACCACCAGCGCAGTCCACGAAGTTGACTCGGCCGCGGCAAAACCGGCCTCCGCCAACGTCGGCACTTCGGGCAGGGCGGTAGAACGCTGCGCCGTCGTCACCGCCAGCGCACGCAGACGGTTGGCGCGCACCTGCGGGACCGTCGAGGGTATGCCGTTGAAGAAAGCCTGCACGTGACCGCCGATCAGATCGTTCAATCCTGGGGTTCCCCCCTTGTAGGGAACGTGCACGACATCGATGCCCGCGACGGACTTGAAGAGCTCCATCGTGAGATGCGAACCCGTGCCGCTTCCCGCCGAAGCGTAGTTGACCGCGCCGGGCTTGGCCTTGGCGAGGGTTATGAAATCGCGCACCGATTGCGCCGGAACGGCAGGGTGGACGATGAGAACGTAGGCCGAAGCGGCGAGCTGCGTCACGGGCGCGAAATCACGCACGGGATCGTAGCCGAGCTTCTTGTACAGGTTGGGGCTGATCGCGAGATTGCCGATGGTCCCCATCAGCAACGTATAACCGTCGGCCGCGGACCGCGCCACTATTTCGGTGCCGAGTATGCCGCCGGAGCCCGGGCGATTGTCCACCACGATCTGCTGGCCCAGCGAGTCGCTCATTTTCTGCGCGACCGAGCGCGCCACGAGGTCGGTGGAGCCGCCCATCCCGTTCGGCACGATAAAGCGGACCGGCTTCACCGGATAAGACGCGGCATGTCCCGGCGAGGCGAACGCCAGGCCAGAGCACAGCAGCAACAATGCCAACGCCGCGCGGCGCTGGCAGGCGTGATGGTTTTTCTCTGCAAATTCAGGCATCAGTTTAACCCATGATAGTTAACGTTGACCCAAGACCGTGTGCCGACCGACTGCTCCGCGGCGTCCCAAATGTAATGGATTTTCAGCTTATCGCGAAAGCTCGGCGCGCATTCGTGCCCGTTGTGGATGGCCCGCGCCAGACCGGTCCACATCTGGGCGACCGCAAACGCGGCCCTCGAACGGTCGATGTTGCGCACGGTGACGTGGTGGTCGGGAACGTCGATCTCCGTGAACTGCCGCTGCAGCCGCTCGGGAGCCGTGGGTTCGGCGATGAGCTTCTCCACGTCCACCCGCGTCCCGTAGAGCCGGGATTCGCCTCGCGTTGGATCGCCGGCGCCGCGGCGCTTGTCCCAAAGACCCGGCGTATCGCCAGAGGCGAGCATGACCATCCCCTCGGTGCCGTAAACCTCAAAGCGGTTGCCGGTGCCGGACCAGGCCGTGAACGACGTCTGCATCGTGCCCATTGCTCCGTTCTGCATGCGCAGCAGGTAGTTCATGTTATCTACCTGGTTACTCGCGATCGTGCCGCTGGTGTCAACGGCACGCCGCTCAGGGACCTGCACTGCCATGTCCGCGCAGATCCGCTCAACGTCGGAACCCAGAACGGCCAGCACGCGCTCCAGGCTGTGCCCACTGCGGTAGCCAGGGTGGCCGCCCATGTCTGACTGGAATAGCCATTGCCGGTGCGACGGCCGCGGTGTGATGTAGTTGGCGACGAAATAGCTGTGCGAAAAAGCCAGCGGCCTGCCGATGTAACCGCCGCGCACCAGTTCCGTCATGTGCAGGGCGGCGGGCTCGTAATGACTCTGGTGGCCAATCACGGTGCGCACCCCCTTGCGCTCGGCGAGTTCCTGCATCTCTCGCGCCTGCTCCGTGCTGATGCCAAGCGGCTGCTCGCAATACACGTGCTTGCCCGTCCTGAGAGCGGCCATGACGACCGCGTGATGGTAGAGCGGCCGCACGCTGCAGCATACGATGTCGAGGTGCGGCAGCGCACCGAGCATGCGCTCGACGCTGTCGAACGCGTGCGGCACCGAGAAATGGGCGGCCGCCGTCCGGGCCGTCTCCATCCGGGCCGTACACACCGCTTCCACCTCGAACAGATCGGACAGCGCCCTGAGTGCCGGCAAGTGCGCGCGCACGGCCCAGCCTTCGCGGCCGTCCGGGCTGCCCTTGATTCCCGTGCCGACGACAGCCACCTTGAGTTTGCGTGGTCCGGCCACCCTCATTTCCCCTGCGGCGCCGCGCCGCCCATGTCCCTCACGCACTGCGTGACGATGCGCCCAAGGCCGAGGGGTTCGATCGAGCCGGCTTGCATGACGCCGAGGCCGTCGAGCGTAACCTGTTTCGCCATATCGACTGCCGGCCGCGGCAGGTCGTCGTAGCGCACGCCGAGCAGTCATACCAAAACTTTCGGAGCCTCATGAATCCCTCTGAGTTTGAGTTATACGCGCCGGCGTTGCGATCGAGGATTATGCCATCAGTGGGCGATTTCCGAATGAGTGTATAGAATGTCCCGCCAGCATGGAAAAGTCACGAGACACTCTTTCGCTCAACGAGGGGCAGGCTCGATACATCCTGATCGACCCGGCCTTGCGTGATGCCGGCTGGAATCTGGATGACCGCACGCAAGTAGGTTTTGAAGTTCCCGTCGATGGCTACGACGCCGAACCCTGGAACGGGGTAACCGACTACGTGCTCCACGATCCGAGCGGAAATGTCCTCGCTGTCGTTGAGGCCAAACGCTGCTCGCGCAATCCGGAAGAAACGGCTTGCGACGGACCCCTTAGTTAGTCTAATCTAGTCTGAACGGGTCTAAATCGAGGGAGGTGCGCCATGCGCGAAATCGGGGCCTATGAGGCCAAGACACATCTGCCTAAACTACTCGAACGGGTGGAGAAGGGCGAGCGTTTTATCATCACCCGACACGGCCGCCCCGTGGCCGAGCTTGCGCCGGTCGGCAAGCGGGACGGGGACAGCATCCGGCGCGCAATCGGAGACTTGCGTTCTTTCAGGGACGAACTGGCGCGCCGCGGGGTGGGGGTGCGCGATCTTCTGCGCAAGGGTGAAACCGTGCGCGACCTGGCCCACAAGGGGCATCGCTACTGATGGCGTTCGTGCTGGACTGTTCGGTGGCGCTTGCCTGGGTCTTGCCGGACGAAGGCAGCACGTACGCGGACGCGCTCCTTGATCGCCTGGTTGCGGAGGGCGCCGTAGTGCCCCCGGTCTGGCCGCTCGAGGTGGGCAACGTCCTGCTCGCCGCGCTGCGCCAGCGCCGCATCCGGCAAACCGAACTTGAACCGATAATCGAGCGGCTCGGGCGCCTGCCCATCGAGGTGGATATCGGCGCGACCGATCATGCACTTGCAGGTGTCCTGGTGCTTGCCGGGCAGCATGGCTTGACCACCTACGATGCATCCTATCTCGATCTGGCCCAGCGCCGGCAATTGCCGCTGGCCACCCTGGACAAGCAGTTGCGGGCCGCCTGCCGCGCGGCGAAAGTCGAGGTGTTGTGACGAGCCGCAATTCGGGGTTGGCGGGCATGCGTCGAGAACACTCATCCGCAGATTGACGCAGATGAACGCCGATTTACAGAAAGCCGACGAGCAGACTTATGCGATTATTGGCGCGGCCATGGAGGCACATCGGGAACTGGGGTTCGGTTTTCTCGAAGCGGTGTACCAAGATGCGCTCGCGGTCGAGTTGGCTTCGCGGCAGATCCCCTTCCGGCGCGAGGTAACGCTTCCCGTCTTTTACAAAGGACAGAAGCTCCCCTCCAGTTACCGTGCGGACTTCATTTGCTTTGACGAGGTGTTGGTAGAAATCAAAGCGCTTGGCCGGCTCACGGGGGTCGAGGAAGCTCAGACTATCAAGAAAGCAAATGGCCGAACCTATCGCGGGAAAATTTGCGACTCCATGCCGGACGTAGTTCCAGCGATTGCCTGAGGGGTCGCGCAATCCGCGACCACATCGTCGCGCGCGGTCAGATTCCGGTAATAAGCAGGTCCAGTGCCGCAACGATCGAATAGCGTTCGTTTGACAGATTGCCGACCCGCTCGCCGAGTATTTTTCTGGACACACCCGCGAGTTCGGGTGTCAGCATGGCCATCCTGCGGCCTTCGACCTCGAACACAGGATTAAGCCGTTCGGCCAGCTTGCCCTTGAGCACTTCGGGTTTGCACAGTGGCACGACAACCCGTGTTGTCAGAGGGTCGAGCAGGTCGGACTGAACATCGAGCAGGTAGGGGATACGATCGCGAGTGGCGGGGTTGGCGTTGCGGCAGTCGTCGAACTGCGACATCAGAACGAGCGCAGCACGTCGCTGAATACGCCGTGTTCTTCAATGTGCTCGTTGTAGGCGTCGAGGGCGGCGCGATTTTTTCTAAGCCATTCTTCGCGCAGGCGCTGGCGGATGGCTTCGCTCGGGTTGGCGGCTTTCTTGCGCCGGCGTGGTGTGTTGGTTCGAGTGACCATGGACGGACTGTAAGCAGATCGATGCGCGCCGGGGCGCTATCCGCGCGCGGCGGCGAGCGTCCTTGCTTCCCGCGTCTTGATCGCCTCGTAGCGCCGGATCAGGCGCTCGGCGCGCACCACCACCGGGATGTCGATCATCTTGCCGTCGATCTGGAACGAGCCGCGCCCGGCCGCCTGCGCTTCCTTGTCCAGCTGGATCACCTTGCGGGCATAGGCGACTTCCTCGGCGCTCGGAGTGTATTCCTCGTTCACGATCTTGACCTGACCGGGGTGGATGCAGCCGGCGCCGTCGAAGCCGAAGCGGCGCGCGCGGCGCACCATCAGCCGGAACCGGTCCCAGTCGCTGAAATCCGCCACCGTGCCGATGAACCCGAGCGGCATCACGCCGGCGGCGCGCGCGGCGACGATCATGCGCGCCTTGGGGGCGAGCAGCACCTCGTCGTCCGGCTGTGCGTTGAGATCGAGCGCGAAATCCTCGCCGCCGATGTTCATCGCCGCCACGCGCGCGCTCGCGCGCGGGATCTCGTCGATGCGCGTGAAGGCGTCCGCCGTCTCGATCATCACGATGAACTTCGTGTGCCCCGATTTCATGCCGCGCTTCTCCTCGAGCTCGGTGACGAGCTGGTCGATGAGCTTCACGTGGGAGGCGCTGTCCACCTTGGTAATGGCGATGCCGTCCACGTCGGGACAGATGCTGTGCTCGATGTCGCGCACCGCGAGCGACAGCGGCTGGTTGATGCGCACCACCACGTCCGCGCCGCCCTTCCTCACGCGCGCGGCGTTCTTCTCGACCAGCGTGCGCGCTTTCTCCTTCTCGGCGGGCGGGACGGCGTCCTCGAGGTCGAGCTGGATCACGTCCGCCGCGCGCATGTGCGCCTTCTCGACGAATTTCTCGACGTTGACCGGCACGTAGAGCAGGGAGCGCCATACCGGCAGATCGGATTTCATGCCTCTTCCTCCTGTTTGGTCGGGGCCGCGCCTTCGCACACGGCGCCGGCGGAGAGCAGTTGCTCGTAGGCGGCGGCGTTCACGCCGATCTCGGCGAGGAGCAGCCGGTTGTGCTCGCCGAGCCGCGGGGCCGGCGTGCGGATCGAGCCGGGCGTGCCCGACAGCCGCGGCACCACGTGGTGCATCGGGAACGCGCCCATGTCGGGGTCGGGATAATCCGCGACCAGCTCGCGCGCGAGCGCGTGCGGGTCCTCGAGGATCTGCCGGATATCGTAGATCGGTCCGATCGTCACCTCGACCCGCTCGAAAAACGCGACGTTCTCCGCCTGCGTTCGCCGCGCGACGAACGCGCCGATGATGGCGTCGAGCTCCTCGGGGTGCTTCAGCCGGTCGGCATTGGTGCGGTAGCGCGGGTCCTCGATCAGTTGCGGCCGGCCGATCGAGCGGAACAGGCGCTCGGCCATTTTCTGCGTGGACGAGGACAGGCAGACGTAGAGGCCGTCGCTGCAGCGGTAGGCGTTGCGCGGGCCGGCGTTGGTCGAGCGGCTGCCCGTGCGCGGCTTGACCTTGCCGGTCAGGCGGTAGTTGGCGGCCTGGGGCCCGAGCACGGCGAACAGCGGATCGAGCAGCGGCAGATCGATCACCTGGCCGTGGCCGCCGTTGGTCTCCACTTCGCGCAGCGCGATCATCACGGCGGCGGCGCCGTAGAGGCCCGCCACGGTGTCCGCGAGGTACATCGGCGGCAGCACCGGCTCGCGGTCGGCGAAGCCGTTGAACGAGGCGAAGCCGGACATGCCCTCGACCAGCGTGCCGAAGCCGGGACGCCGCCTGTAAGGGCCGTCCTGTCCCCAGCCGGAGATGCGGGCGATGACGAGCTTCGGGTTGATGTGGAGCAGCGCGTCGGGGCCGAGCCCCATCTTCTCGAGCGTGCCGGGACGGAAGCTCTCGACCAGCATCGCCGCCGAGGGCACCAGCCTCGCGAACAGCTCACGGGCGTCCGGGTTGCGCAGCTCGAGGCCGAGGCTCTTCTTGTTGCGGGCGTAGATCTTCCAGTTGGTCTGCACGCCCTCGGTCTGCCACGCGCGCAGGGTGTCGCCCGCCGGCGGCTCGACCTTGACCACTTCCGCGCCGAAGTCGCCGAGCACCTGGGTCAGCATGTTGCCGGCGACGAGGCGGGAGAGGTCGAGCACGCGCACGCCGGCGAGCGGTCCCTTCGCCGACGGATCGTAGGATTTCCGGGGCAATGGCATGGGCGTCATTGGCAATGCCCGATTCCTGTCACGCGACCCTCGCGTACGGAGTGTGGCGGACGAAGACCGTCACCTTCTCCCTCATTCGGCCCGGATATTGGCGTCGCGCGCGACCTTGCGCCAGCGGGTGATCTCGTTGGCGATGAAACGGGTGAACTGCTCGCGCGTCAAGGGGCTGGGCTCGGCGCCTTCGGTGGCGAATTTCTGCTTCAGCTCGGACGATTGCAGTGCCTTGCCCAGTTCGGAAGCGAGCCGGTCGAGGATCGGGGCCGGCGTCTTTGCCGGCGCCGCGATGCCCCACCAGAATTCGGCGAAATAGCCGGGCACGCCGGACTCGCTGATCGTCGGCATCTCCGGCATGAACGACGAGCGCTTCTCGCTGCCGACGGCGATCGCCTTCAGCCGCCCGGCCTTCACCTGGTTCATGGCCGAGGGCAGGCTCGTCATCACCATCTGCGTGTGGCCGCCCATGAGGTCGGTCAGCGCGGGCGCGACGCCTTTGTACGGGATGTGCACGATCCTGATCGCGGCCATCCGCGCGAAGAGTTCGGTCGCCATGTGGTTGTGGCCGCCGGTGCCGGTCGAGCCGTAATTGATTTGCCCGGGCCTGGCGCGCGCGAGCGCGATCAGATCCTTGACATTCTTCACCGGCAGCGACGGGTGCACCACCGCGAGCAGCGGTCCCCGCGCCATCATGCCGATGTAGGCGAAGTCGCCCAGCGGGTCGTAGGCCAGCTTCGCGCGCAACGCCGCGTTGGCGGTGAACGATGCCTGCACGTTCACCAGGGTGTAGCCGTCCGGCGCCGATTTTGCGACGTGATCCGCGCCGATCATGCCGCCGGCGCCGCCGCGGTTGTCGATGACGACGGGCTGGCCGAGCCCGGGGGTCATGGCCTGCGCGGTGATGCGCGAGAGCACGTCGTTGCTGCCGCCGGGCGGGTAGGGCACCACCAGCCGCACCGGCTTGGCGGGGTAAGTTTGCGCGCCGGCGCCAGGCACAAGCGCCAGTGCGCACAGCGCCAGGCACAAGGACCGTAGATTGCTCATCGCTTTCCTCCTCGATGTGAGACGAAAAGAAACGTGGAAACGTGAACCCGCGCCACGTTAGTCGAATATCGCCGGCTCAATGGGGGTTATTCAATAATCGTTCATGCCCGCTTGCAGGCAGTCTTGCTGATAACAGCCTGTCGGAGCGTCCAGCCCGACAGGCTGTTATCGGTGCTCGGCGCCGCTCGTGAGCTGGCGCTCGATCTGGCGCGACTCGCTCTTCAGCAGCAGGGCGACCTCGGTCGCGCGCTTGTCGTTCATCCGGCTGGTGATGGTGGAAACCGACAGCGCCGCGAATGCGATGCCGCTCTGGTTGCGCAGCGGCTGGCCCACGGAGCGGACGCCGGCGAGCCCCGGCACCTCGCGCATGGCGTAGCCCAGCTTCTGCGAGCGCTTGACCTGCGTGAGGAGCGCGTTGGGGTTGAGGCCGTATTCGGGCAGGCGCACCGCGTTGGCGCCGACGACCTTCTGGATCTCGTCCTCCGGCAGCGCCGAGAGGATCGCGAGCGAGCCGGTGCCCACGCCGAGCGGGCGCCGCATGCCGATCTCCAGCGTAAAGGTCTTGATCGGGAACGCGCCTTCGCGCCGGTCGAGGCACACCGAGTCGAGCCCGCTGCGCTGGGTGAGGAACACCGTGTCGCCAGTGGCCTCGGCAATGCGCGTCAGCGCCGGGTGGCAGATCTCCCTCAGGTTGAAGCGCGGCGTGGCGGTGAGGCCGAGCTCGAACACCATCGGCCCGAGAAAATAGCGGTGCGTGTCCGGGTCCTGCTGCACCACGCTTTCCGTGGCGAGGCATTTCAGCATCCGGTGCACCGTCGGGCGCTGCAGCCCGGTGCGCGTGGCGAGGTCGAGCAACCGCGATCCGCCGCGGTTGTGCGCGGCGATCTCGCGCAGCAGCGTGAGCGCCCGCTCGATGCTCTGGGTGCCGGTGAGGCGGCTGCCATCCCCGGCTTCGGTTTTGCGTGGCATAAACGGTCGAGTCCGAATCGTGAACGAGGCAGGATTATGCCATCAGTCCCGTGCGGCATGAATCCACAAGTCCGGATCGTGAACGAATCTGAAAGGGGCCGACCCAGCCGGTTCTGGCAAGGCGGGCTGTACTATGCTAACTTTGCCCCATATTCTGGACGCCTCGCAGCCTGTCAAATCATGGACTTCGGGGTCCGCCCCGCGAACGCTCCCGCCTGAGAACCCCCATGCCCGAACCCACCGCTTCCGCCGCCCGAACCGCCTCCGCCGGCGCGCGCTTTCGCGCCGCGCTCGCCGAGGAGCGCCCGCTGCAGATCATCGGGACCATCAACGCCTACCACGCGCGCCTGGCCGAGCGCGTCGGCTATCGCGCCATTTACCTGTCCGGAGGCGGGGTGGCGGCCGGCTCGCTGGGCGTGCCCGACCTCGGCATCAGCGGGCTCGACGACGTGCTGACCGACGTCCGCCGCATCACCGATGCGTGCCCGCTGCCGTTGCTGGTGGACGTGGATACCGGGTTCGGGGCCAGCGCGTTCAACATCGCGCGCACGGTGAAGTCCCTCGTCAAGTTCGGCGCCGCGGCGATGCACATCGAGGACCAGGTCGGCGCCAAGCGCTGCGGCCACCGCCCCAACAAGGAGCTGGTGTCGCGGCAGGAGATGGTGGACCGCATCAAGGCGGCGGCGGACGCCAGGACCGACTCCGCGTTCGTGGTGATCGCGCGCACCGATGCGCTGGCGGTGGAGGGCCTGCAGGCGGCGGTTGACCGCGCCTGCGCCTGCGTCGAGGCCGGCGCCGACATGATCTTCCCCGAGGCGATCACCGAGCTTGCCATGTACCGGAAGTTCGCCGCCGCGGTGAAAGTGCCGATCCTCGCCAACATCACCGAATTCGGCCAGACGCCGCTGTTCACGGTGGACGAGCTGCGCGGCGCCAACGTGGCGATGGTGCTCTACCCATTGTCGGCGTTCCGCGCGATGAACGCGGCGGCGCTGCGCGTCTATCAGGCGGTCCGCAAGGACGGAACGCAAAAAGGGGTGGTGGAGCTGATGCAGACGCGGGACGATCTCTACGATTACCTCGGCTACCACGCTTACGAACGAAAGCTCGACGAGCTGTTTGCCCGCGGCAGGAAGGCCTGAAGCCACGCGATACGGGGTGCCGGATGCGGCACGGGTGATGCGGGAAGGCTAACCCCATCACCCCCCACAAACTGCGAGGCACGAATTCCGTATCCCGCGTCGCAGATCGTGCGTTAGGCCCTATAATAAAGGCCTATTTTTCACGGCCTTGCGCCCGATGCAGCTGTTCGCCTTCGGCATCAACCACCAGACCGCGCCGCTCTCGGTGCGCGAGCAGGTGGTATTTCACGCCGAAAACCTGGTCGGCGCGCTGCGCGAGCTGGTGGACCACCGCCCGGTCAAGGAGGCGGCGATCATCTCCACCTGCAACCGCACCGAGATCTACTGCTCGACCGCCGAGCCACATGCGGCGGTGGACTGGATGGCCGGCTACCACCACCTCAGGCCCCAGCAGATCGAGCCCTACCTCTACCGGCTGCCGCAGGAGCGCGCGGTGAAACACGCCTTCCGGGTGGCGAGCGGCCTGGATTCGATGGTGCTCGGCGAGCCGCAGATCCTGGGTCAGTTCAAGCAGGCGGTGCGCACCGCCCAGGCGGCCGGGACGCTGGGCCTGCTGCTCAACAAGCTGTTCCAGCGCACCTTCGCGGTGGCGAAGACGGTGCGCTCCGAGACCGAGATCGGCGCCGCGACGGTCTCGACGGCCTCCGCCGCCGTCGGCCTCGCGCAGCGCATCTACCCCACGGTCGCCGAGCAGAGCGTGCTCTTCATCGGGGCGGGCGAGATGATCGAGCTCACCGCAACCCATTTCGCGGCCCAGCATCCCCGGCGGCTCACGTTCGCCAACCGCACGCTCGAGCGCGCGCAGGGCCTCGCCGACCGCTTCCTCGGCCGAGCCATCACGCTGAACGACCTGCCCTCGCAGCTCGCCTCCCACGATATCGTCGTGAGCTCGACGGCGAGCACCCTGCCGATCATCGGCAAGGGACTGGTGGAAAGCGCGCTGCGCGCGCGCAAGCACCGCCCGATTCTGATGTTCGACCTTGCCGTCCCGCGCGACATCGAAGGCGAAGTCGGCGCGCTGGACGACGTCTTCCTCTACACCGTGGACGACCTCGGCAAGATCGCGCGCGAAGGCATGGACGTGCGCAGCAACGCGGTGGCGCAGGCCGAGGTGATCATCGAGAACCAGGTCACCGATTTCATGCACTGGCTCGGCAACCGCGAGCTGGTGCCGACGATACGCGCCCTGCGCGATTCGGCCGAGCGCGCGCGGCGCCACGAAATGGAGCGCGCCCTGCGGCGCCTGGCGAAAGGCGAGGATCCGAAAGCGGTCCTGGAGCAGCTCTCGCACGCACTCGCCGCCAAGCTGCTGCACGCGCCGACCCACGCGCTTTCGCACGCGCGCGACGAAGAGCGCGAGGCGCTGGCGCAGCTGCTGACCCGCCTCTACCAGATCCCGCGGCCGGAATGAGCGCAAGCCGGGGCGCGAACTGCCGATGAAGCCCAGCATTGCGGTGAAGCTCGCGCAGCTCTCGGGCCGCCTCGAGGAAATCAGCCGGCTGCTCGCCTCCGAGAACGCGACCGCCGACCTCGACCAGTACCGCAAGCTCGCCCGCGAGCATGCCGAGATCGCGCCGGTGGTCGAGCTCTACCAGCATTACGTGAAGGGCGAGGCCGACATCCAGGCGGCGCAGGAAATGAGCGGGGATCCCGCGATGCGCGAGTTCGCCGAGTCCGAGATCAGGCAGACCCGGGAGCGGCTCGCGGGCATCGAGGCCGAGCTGCAGAAGAAGCTGCTGCCCAGGGACCCCAATGACGAGCGCAATATCTTTCTCGAGGTGCGCGCCGGCACCGGGGGGAACGAATCCGCGCTGTTCGCGGGCGAGCTGTTCCGCCTGTACTCGCGCTACGCGGAGCGCAACCGCTGGCAGGTCGAGGTGATCTCGCAGAGCCCCTCGGACCTTGGCGGTTACAGGGAGATCATCGCCAAGATCTCGGGGCCGGGTGCGTATTCCCGCCTCAAGTTCGAGTCGGGCGGGCACCGCGTGCAGCGCGTGCCGGTGACCGAAACCCAGGGCCGGATCCACACTTCCGCCTGCACCGTGGCGGTGATGCCGGAGGCCGACGAGATCGCCGACGTGGTGTTGAGTCCCGCGGAACTGCGCATCGACACCTACCGTGCCTCCGGGGCGGGCGGACAGCACGTCAACAAGACCGAGTCGGCGGTGCGCGTCACGCACCTGCCCACCGGCATCGTGGCGGAGTGCCAGGACGACCGCTCGCAGCACAAGAACCGGGCGCGGGCGCTCGCCATTCTCGCGGCGCGCATCAAGGACGTGCAGACGCGCGAGCAGCAGGCGAAAACGGCGGCCACGCGCAAATCCCTCATCGGCAGCGGCGACCGCTCCGAGCGCATTCGCACCTACAACTTCCCGCAGGGGCGGGTGACCGACCACCGCATCAATCTCACGCTCTACAAGATCGACCGGGTCATGGACGGCGAGCTCGACGAGTTGATCGCGGCGCTGACGACCGAGCACCAGACCGAGCAGCTCGCCCAGCTCGCCGAAGAGACGCAGCCGGCGTAAGCCCGGCCGCGCGCCGCACGTGGCGTCCCCGCCCGAAGCCAGCCTGCACGCCGTCGCCGCGCTGTCCGCGGGCGCTTTCGGCGCAGCGTTAGTGATTACTCACTCCGGCTTGAAGCATCTGGATGCCATGAGCGGAGCGAAGGTGAGTATCCCAATGGCGACCCTGCTCACTTTCGAGGCCAACCGGCGTCTCGGTCCGACCGTGGCGGGCGCCCCCATGCTATTGGCGCGCGGGTAGGGGCGCGCATGACCGCAAGCATTGCCGAGTTGTTGCGGGCGGCGGGCATCGCGCTCGTTGACGCGCGCGCGCTGCTGCGCGCGGCGCTGGGAGTCGATGACGCCTATCTCGCAGCACATTCCGAGCGGGTGCCGGGCGCCGAGGAATGCGAACGTTATTCCGGATTGCTGGAGCGGCGCTGCGCTGGCGAGCCGGTCGCCTATCTCACCGGCGAGCGCGAGTTCTACAGCCTGGCCTTCAAGGTGACGCCCGCGGTGCTGATCCCGCGGCCGGAGACGGAACTGCTGGTGGAGATCGCGCTCGAGAAGATCCCGCCGGACGCGCCGCGCCGCGTGCTCGATCTCGCCACCGGCAGCGGCTGCGTGTCGATTGCGATAGCGAAGCATCGGCCGCGCGCGCGGGTGGTCGCCACCGAAATCGATCGCGCGGCGCTCGACGTCGCGCGCGAGAACGCGCGCCGCCACGCGGCGCGGAATGTGGAGTTCGTCGAGAGCGACTGGTTCGGCGCGCTCGGCGCGGCGCGCTTCGACGTCATCGTGGCAAACCCGCCGTACATCGCCGCCGGCGACCCGCATCTCGAAGAAGGCGACCTCTGGTTCGAGCCGCGGCGCGCGCTGGTGGCGGGACCGAGCGGCCTCGAGTGCATCGGTCCGGTCATCGCGCGCGCGCATGCGCACCTCGTCGCGGGTGGGTGGCTCCTGTTCGAGCACGGCCATGATCAGGCCGCGCGGTGCCGGGCGCTGCTGGAACGCATTGGGTTCCAGCAGGTTGCTTCGTGGCGTGATCTCGCCGGCATCGAGCGGGTCAGCGGCGGGCAGGTTTGACGAATTGGCCGGCGAGGCGTTAAACTCATGTCCGAGTAATTTGCTCAGGTATATGGAGAAATCATGGCTATTCAGGATGTTATAAAAGGACAGGTGACGCAAAATCGCGTCGTACTGTACATGAAAGGCTCGCCGGATTTTCCGCAGTGCGGTTTTTCCGCCAACGCGGTGCAGATCCTGCGCGCCTGCGGCGTGGAAGACTTCGCGTCGGTCAACGTGCTGGAGAACCCGGAGATTCGCCAGGGCATCAAGGAGTACGCCAACTGGCCGACCATCCCGCAGCTTTATATCAACGGCGAGTTCGTCGGCGGCTCCGACATCATGACCGAGATGTTCAGGAGCGGCGAGCTGAAGAAACTGCTGGAAAAGACCGCCGCCTGAGCAGCGCGCGCCTCACGCATAACGGCCGGCATATTGCCGGCCGTTATGTATCGGAGGTCGAAAACAAGATTGGACAGGATTAACTTGTTCTTTCAAGCGAAGCGCGAGTAGGCGTACTGCGCCAGCAGCACCAGCGCAATGACGAACAGCGCCCGCTTCACCCAGACGCGGAAGGTCTGCGCGTCGATGCGATGCCGCACGCGCACGCCGATGAGCGAACCGGCCGCGCCGATCGCCACGAACGGCAGCGTGGCCAGCCACTCGTCCATGCCGACGCCGCCGCGGCTGGTGAGCACCGTGAACTGCGTCGCCTTGCCCACGAAAAAGCAGATGTTGAGCGCCTGCACCAGCATCACCGGCGACAGGCCCAGCGCCAGGTAGAAGATGATCAGCGGCGGCGCGGCGATGTTGGCCGTGCCCTCGAAGATTCCCGCGGTGAATCCCGGCAGCGGAGCAAATCTCCGCTCATTGCGTTTGACTACCGGCCAATTGGCCCGGCCCACCCGGTCGAGGTTGAGGTAAACGAGCGTCATCAGCGCCAGCACGAGCGTGTAAGGCACGTCCGGTGCCGACACGAACAGCCAGGTGCCGAGGGCCGATCCGGCTGCGGCATAGACCGGCATCATCCAGAAGCGCCCGAGGGTCGCGCGCAGCGACCCGCTCGCAAACAGCGCCACGGCGATGGTCGCGAGGGTTGGCAGCAGCACGGCGATGACTGCGGTCCGCATGTCCGTGACCATGGCGATGAGCGGCGTTGCTATGAAAGGAAAGCCGAATCCCAGCGCGCCCTGGCTGAGTCCGGCGAGCAGGATGACGATCGCCATCCAGGCGAGCAGTCCCGCGGAAAGCGTATCAAGAGGCATCGCTTAGCCGCACGCGTTCGGCATGACCGAGGCAATGGAACGATGGGCAATGCAGGATGGAACCCAGGGGTCTCTCGAGGCGGGAGGCTTCATGCAGGCTTCGCAGTTTAGCAAAACGCGGGACCGCGCCGCGCTTCGCCTTGCCCATTTGTCATGACGGCGCGATTGCACTAGGATGGGTTTTGTCATTTCTCACCCTGGAGCGCCACCATGAACGAGGGCACGGTCAGCGGGCGCGCCGTCGGCGCCGGCCAGGGCTGGACCTGGATCGCGGACGGATTCGGCTTGTTCCGGAAAAATCCGGGCATGTGGATCGCGCTGATCCTGGTGCTGGGCGTCATCCTGATCGTGCTCAGCGTCATACCCGTTATCGGCGCGGTCGCCACCCTGCTGCTGCTGCCGGTCTTCAGCGGCGGCTTGATGCTCGGCTGCCAGGCGCTGCAGCGCGACGGCGCACTCGAAATGGGCCACTTGTTCGCCGGTTTCAAGACCCAGACGCGCAGCCTGATCGTGCTCGGCGCGCTGAGCCTCGCCGCGTGGGTCATCGTCGTGCTTCCTGCGCTGCTGATCGTGGGCGGCGGCGCTTTCTTCGGCGCGATGCGGGGCGACGTCGCCGGCATCGGGACGATCGGCGCGAGTTTCGTGCTGGCGATGCTCGTCGTGCTGGGGTTGAGCGTGCCCGTTTACATGGCCCTGTGGTTTGCGCCCGCGCTGGTGGTGCTGCGGGGGCTCGCCCCGCTCGAGGCGATCAAGCGGAGCTTCGCCGGCTGCCTGAAGAACATCGTCCCGTTTCTGGTCTATGGCATCGTGATGCTGGTGCTGGGCATCCTGGCAACGATCCCGCTGGCGCTCGGATGGCTGGTCCTCGGCCCGGTCCTCGTGGGGTCGGTCTATGTGGCCTATCGCGATATCTACGGCGATGCGTGAGTCCCGCGCCGGCGCGTATCGATGCCTGGCAACGCGGGTCAGCCCACACCGTGCCGCAGGCGCCCTCTTTTTAGTCTTAGATACGCGTTAATACAGCTACTTAATGACGTTAATGAAAGCGCTTGCAGCGCTTTCATCAGGGGGTATAATGGCCGCTCCGGCCGCCCCCCCGCGGCCCGATCGTCTTGCACAGGAGATGCCGATGAACATCATGACCGAAGCGAAGAATCTCACCACGTCGAGCAAGGCCGGGGGCGGCAAGGTGCGCATGACGCCATCCGAGGCGTTCATCGAAACCCTGGTCGCGCACAAGGTGAAGGACGTGTTCGGCATCGTCGGCTCGGCCTACATGGACGCGCTCGACCTCTTTCCCGGCGGCGGCATCCGGCTCTACAGCGTCGCGCACGAGCAGAACGCCGCGCACATGGCCGACGGTTACGGGCGCGTCACCAACCGCCCGACGGTGTGCATCGCGCAAAACGGTCCCGGCGTCACCAATTTCGTCACCGCGGTGGCGGCGGCGTACTGGGCGCATACCCCGATGGTGGTGGTGACGCCCGAGTCGGGCAGCCTGACGGCGGGGCATGGCGGCTTCCAGGAAACCGAGCAGATGCCGATCTTCTCGAAGATCACCAAGTGGCAGGTGCACGTGAATTCGCCGCTGCGCATGGCGGAGCTGATGCACCGGGCATTCACCATCGCGCTGCACGAGCGCGGGCCCGTGCAGGTGAACATTCCCCGCGACTATTTCTACGGCGAAGGCGAATACGAGATCCTGCCGCCGCTGGTCATCGAGCGCGCTGCGGGCGGTTCGAACGCCCTCGACCGGGCGGCGAAGATGCTGGCCGAGGCGAAGTTCCCGGTCATCCTGTCGGGCGGCGGCGTCGTGATGTCGGACGGCATCGACGAGGTGAAGGCGCTCGCCGAGCACCTCACCGCGCCGGTGGTGAACAGCTATCTCCACAACGACTCGTTCCCGGCGAGCCATCCACTCGCGTGCGGTCCGCTCGGCTACCAGGGCTCGAAGGCGGCGATGCGGATCATCTCGCGCGCCGACGTGGTGCTGGCGCTCGGCACGCGTCTGGGGCCGTTCGGCACCCTGCCGCAACACGGAATCGATTACTGGCCGAAAGACGCGAAGATCATCCAGATCGACGCCGACCATCGCACGCTGGGCCTGGTGAAGAAAGTCTCGCTCGCGATACAGGGCGACGCCAGACTCGCGGCCGCGGAACTGCTGAAGCGGCTGAAGGCCCGCGGCGCGCGGAAGCCCGAGAAGGCGCGGCTCGTGGAGGTGCAGCGGGAGAAGGAAGCCTGGATCGCCGAGCTCGCCAACTGGCATTCGCCCAACAAGAAGGGCCAGATCGGCCCGCGCCGGGCGCTCGCGCAACTGGCGAAGGCGCTGCCGCGCAACGCGATGGTCTCCACCGACATCGGCAACGTGTGCTCGGTCGCGAACAGCTATCTGCGCTTCGAGCAGCCGCTCTCGTTCCTCGCGGCGATGAGCTGGGGCAATTGCGGCTACGCGTATCCCACGGCGCTCGGCGCCAAGGTGGCGCGTCCCGACCGGCCGGCGATCGCCTACGTCGGCGACGGCGCCTGGGGCATGAGCCTCGCCGAAGTGATGACCGCGGTGAAGGAGAAGATTCCGGCGGTGGCGGTGGTGTTCAATAACGGGCAGTGGGGCGCGGAGAAGAAGAACCAGATCGACTACTTCGACAACCGCTTCGTCGGCACCAATCTGGCGAACCCGGATTTCTCGGAGGTTGCGCGCGTGATGGGCGCCGAAGGCTACCGCGTGGAGCATGACGACGAGGTCTCCGACGCGCTCAAGGCGGCGCTCAAGTCCGGCAAGCCCTCGGTGGTCGAGATCATGCTGACGCAGGAGCTGGGCGAGCCGTTCCGCCGCGATGCCTTCCGCAAGCCGCGCCGGCTGCTGCCCAAGTACCGGCGGTACAGCGCCAAAGAGTACCGCTGACAGGAGCTTGATTGGAATGGGAAAAAAGCCGGCGCCCCGCGCCGGCTTTTTTGGTTAGTGGGCGCTAACTGGGGGAGCCGCTTGAGCACGCACCAGGGGCCGGGGGCCAAAGCGGCGAAGTTGAGCGACGTGGCCCGGCTCGCGCGGGTTTCCACCGCCACCGTCTCGCGCGCGCTGACCTGCCCCGACAAGGTCAAGCCGGCGACCGCCGCGCGCATTCGCCAGGCGGTGCAGACGCTGGGCTACGTCGCGCACGGGGCGGCGCGCGCGCTCGCCTCGCGGCGCACGCGCACCATCGGCGCGGTGATCCCGACGCTCGACAACGCGATCTTCGCCAACACCGCCCACGCGCTGCAGAAGACGCTGGACGACGCGGGTTACACCCTGCTGCTCGCGAGCCACGAGTTCGACGCCGATGTCGAGGCGCGCGTGACGCAGGCGCTGGTCGAGCGCGGCGTGGACGGGCTGGTGCTGCTAGGCACCACGCACCACCCGAGCGTGCTGCGCATGCTGGACACGCACCAGATTCCGTACGTGCTGACCTGGGCGCTCGACGCGAGCGGTCGCCATCCCTGCGTCGGCTTCGACAGCCGTGACGCGGCGGTGCGCATCACGCGCCACCTGATCGATCTCGGCCACCGCGAGTTCGCGATGATCTCGGGCGTGACCGCCGGCAACGAGCGCGCGGCCGCCCGGCTGGAGGGCGTGCGGCAGGCCCTCGCCGCGCGCGGCATCGCGCTCGCCCCGGAACGGGTGGTGGAGAAGCCGTACACGCTCACGGCCGGGCGCGAAGGGCTGCGCGAAGTGCTGCGCGGCCCGCCGCGCCCGACCGCGGTGATCTGCGGCAACGACGTGCTCGCGATCGGCGCGCTCGCGGAGTGCCATGCCCAGGGATTCGCCGTACCGCTCGATATCTCGGTGACGGGTTTCGATGACCTGGAAATTGCCGCCGTGGTCACGCCGGCACTCACCACGGTGCACTTTCCGACCGCGGATCTGGGCACCTACGCCGCGCAGCATTTGCTCGCGCGGCTGGCCGGGAAGCCGTTCGCGATGCGCACGGAATTGCCGGTGGAGCTGGTGGTGCGGGCGAGCACCGCTCCGCCTGCGGCGTAGACTAGGAAATTAGCCGCCAAGACGCAAAGACGCCAAGGAAATCCCAACCCTTTATTCCCTCTTGGCGTTTCATCAGCCGTAGCGTACGGCGGCAAACCTCGAATTATTGTTTCCGTCTTTGCGCCTTCGCGCCTTTGCGGCTATTTTCTAAACATGAGCGAGCAACTGCTCGATCAGGCGCTCCGCCTGCGCGCCGTAGCCGCCGCCGAAGAGATTGAGGTGGTTCAGGACGTGGTAGAGGTTGTAGAGATGCTTGCGCACCTCGTATCCTGCGTCGAGGGGGTACTCCGTGCGGTAGGCCTCGTAGAACGACCGCGGGAAGCCGCCGAAGAGCTCGGTCATGGCGAGGTCCGCCTCGCGGTCGCCGTAGTAGACCGCGGGGTCGAACACAACCGGCTCGCCGCCGGCATCCATTGCGGCGTTGCCTGACCACAGGTCGCCGTGCAGCAGCGAAGGGGGCGGGACGTGGCCCGCGAAAAATGCGGGCAGCTTCTCCATCAGCCGTGCCCCGCTCGCCATCAGCCCGCCGCCGCCTTTTGATGCCGCGAGCTTGAGCTGGAAACCCAGCCGCCGCTCGCGCCAGAACGCGATCCAGTCATCGGACCAGGCGTTCACCTGCGGCGTGGCGCCGATGGTGTTGTCGCGGTTCCAGCCGTAGCGCCCGCCTTCCACGCGGTGCAGGCGCGCGAGGTTTCGCCCCAGCGTTCGCATCGCCTTGTCGTCGGCCGCCCTGAGCTCGAAATGCTCCAGCACGATCCAGCTGGCGGCCGGGGACGCGCCGTGACAGAGGGGGCGCGGCACGCGGACCGTCTTGGTGCGCCCGATCTCGTCCAGACCGGCCGCTTCGGCGGAAAACATTTGGGCCCGGTCCGGCGCATTAAGCTTGACGAAGAAGGCGCGCCCATGGCCTCGGATGACATGGCTCTCATTGATGCATCCGCCCCCGATTCCGACACGCGACGCGATAGCAAAGGGCGCGCCTGATGCTTCGCGGATCGACCGTTCGATATCCGGCCACGGGTTCATGGCGCTTGTCGGCGGCCCGATAAACCCAAAAGAGCCCGCGAATGAACGCGGTGGAAATCCGTCGGAAATCGTTACGCTAACGATTTCCGCGCCTTGGCGATCGCCGCCTTCACGCGCACCGGCGCAGTGCCGCCGAGGTGGGTGCGGCTCTGCAGCGACCCTTCCAGCGTGAGCACGGCGAGCGCATCCTTGCCGATCGCCGGCGAGAAGCGCTGCAGTTCCGAGACCTTGAGCTCGGCAAGCTGGCAACCGCGCGACTCAGCGTAGCGCACCGCCTGCGCCACCGCTTCGTGCGCTTCCCGGAACGGCACGCCCTTCCTCACCAGGTACTCGGCGAGGTCGGTGGCGGTGGCGTGCCCCTGGCGCGCCGCGGCCTCCATCTCCTCGCGGTTGACCTTGATGCCCGGGAGCATCTCGGCGAACACCGCAAGACTCAGGGTCAGCGTGTCCACGGCGTCGAACAGCGGCTCCTTGTCCTCCTGGTTGTCGCGGTTGTAGGCGAGCGGCTGCGCCTTCATGAGCGTCAGCAGCGCCACCACGTGCCCGTTCACGCGTCCGGTCTTGCCGCGGATCAGCTCCGCCACGTCCGGGTTCTTCTTCTGCGGCATGATCGAGGAGCCCGTGCAGAAGCGGTCGGCGAGCTCGACGAAGCCGAAGCGCGGGTTCGTCCAGAGGATGAGCTCCTCGCAAAAGCGCGAGAGGTGCATCATCACGAGCGCCGCCCCGGCACAGAATTCGATGGCGAAGTCGCGGTCGGACACGGCGTCGATCGAGTTCTCGCACACCCCGTCGAAGCCCAGCTCCTTCGCGACCATGAGGCGGTCGATCTGGAAGGAAGTGCCCGCCAGCGCCGCGGCGCCGAGCGGCAGCCGGTTCAGCCGCTTCCTGCAGTCGGCGAGGCGCTGCGCATCGCGCGCGAGCATCTCGAAGTAGGCGAGCAGGTGGTGACCAAACGACACCGGCTGCGCCACCTGCAGGTGCGTGTAACCCGGCATCACGGTCTCGGCGTGCGCGTCGGCGAGCTCGAGCAGCGCGCGCTGCACGGACTTGATGAGGGCGAGCGCCTGGTCGATGGCCGCGCGCAGGTAGAGGCGCACGTCGGTCGCCACCTGATCGTTGCGCGAGCGCGCGGTGTGCAGCCGCTTGCCCGGCTCGCCGACGAGCTCGGTCAGGCGCCTCTCGATGTTGAAGTGCACGTCCTCGTGCGCTTCCGACCACGGGAAGCTGCCGGCGCGGATTTCCGACAGAATCTGCGCCAGCCCCTTCTCGATCGCCGCCAGGTCGCCCTTCGCGATGACCCCCACCGCGTGCAGCATGCGTGCGTGCGCGACCGAGGCCTCGACGTCGAACTCGGCGAGCCGGCGGTCGAAGCCGACCGAGGCGGTGAAGCGCTGCACGAGCTCGGTCGCGGGCTCGCCGAACCGTCCCGACCACGGCGCGTTCCTGGTCTTGTCGTTTGCGGGCATGCGGCCTGCTAAAATTTATGCGGTCGTTTCAACAACCGGGCTGAGGCCCGGAGGAATGGATGCCAGCGGTCGTCCGTGAGCCATCAGCAATCAGGTTTCAGCGATCCGCCGGCGACGCCCGGGTTGAAGCCGGCTGCTGAGAGCCGACCGTCGAGCGCACAATCTACATGGCGAGAAGTATAAATCAAAACGCCTACACGGGCGCCCTGCCGAGCTTCCGCAATCTCGGCATCCTGCTGCGCATTCTGATCATCGCCAACGTGCTCGCGTTCGCCGTGGCGGTGGCGAAAAGCAGCGACCTCGGCACGCTCTGGCGGCAGACCATCGAGATCTCCTCGCTGGTCGAGCCGATGCTCATCCTGAGCCTGCTCGCCCTGGCGGCGCTGAACGACGTGTTGCGGCGCGCGCCGTACTGGCTCGGGGCGTTCGCAGTGCTCGCGCTGGAGCTGGCGCTCACGACGGCGCTGTATTTCTCGGGGCGCGCCCTGCTGTGGGCGGAACCCGCGCCGCTCGTGCGCTACTGGCTGCTGGTCGCGCTCGCCACGGCGGCGCTGCTCGTCTACTTCGACCTGCGCGGCCGGGCGCTGTCGCCCGCGCTCACGGAGGCGCGTCTGCAGGCGCTCCAGGCGCGCATTCGCCCCCATTTCCTGTTCAACAGCCTCAACGCGGTGCTGTCGCTGATCCGGCAGGACCCCCGCCGCGCGGAGACGGCGCTGGAGGACATGGCCGATCTGTTCCGCACGCTGATGGCCGACAACCGCGAGCTTGCCCCGCTCGCGCGCGAAGTCGAGCTGTGCCGACAGTACCTGGACCTCGAGCAGTTGAGGCTCGGCGAGCGGCTGAAGGTCGAATGGCGCACGGACCGCATGCCGCGCGACGCCGTGGTCCCGCCGCTGGTGCTGCAGCCGTTGCTCGAGAACGCGGTCTACCACGGCATCGAGCCGCGGGTCGAGCCCGGCGTGGTGAGCATCGAGATCTACGCCGCCGGCGACGAGGTGCACGCGGTGCTGCGCAACCCCTACCGGCAGGGCGGCAACCACCACGCGGGCAACAAGATGGCGCTCGCCAACATCCGCGAGCGCCTGCAGCTGCATTTCGACGCGGAAGCCGCCCTCACGACGAAGTTGGCCGGCGACGTGTTCCAGGTGCATATTGTCGTGCCATACGTCAGGGGCCGTGAGTCGTGAATCGCGGGCGGTGAGTCATGAACCTGGTCCGGAAAACGCTGCGGGTGCTGATCGTGGACGACGAGGCGCCGGCGCGCTCGCGCATGCGCGACCTGCTGGACGAATGCGGGAGCGAGGTCCCGCTCGTGATCGCCGGCGAGGCCGCGAGCGGGCAGGCGGCGCTGGATCTCGTTTCACGCGAGGGCGCGGACGTCGTGCTGCTCGACGTCCGCATGCCGGGAATGGACGGCATCGAGGTCGCGCAGCACCTGCAGCAACTCGAGCATCCCCCGGCGGTGGTGTTCGCCACCGCCTACGACGCCTACGCGATCCGCGCCTTCGAGGTGCAGGCGGTGGACTACCTGCTCAAGCCGATCCGGCTCGCGCGCCTGAAGGAAGCGCTCGCGCGCGCTACACGGCCGCGCGCGGAGGCCCTGCGCGGGCTCGCGCGCGCCCCGCGAACGCACCTCGCCACCCATGAGCGCGGCAGGATTCACCTCATCCCGGTTGCCGATGTCATCTACCTCAAGGCCGAGCTGAAGTACGTTTCGGTGCGCACCGCGGCCCGCGAGCACCTGATCGAGGAGTCCCTCACCAAGCTCGAAGAAGAGTTCGGCGACCGCTTCGTCCGGGTGCACCGCAACTGCCTGGTCGCGCGGGCGGCGGTGCGCGGCTTCGAGCGCGCGATGCAGAGCGGCGAGGCGCACTGGGAGGTGCTGCTGAACGGGGTGGACGAGCGCATCGCGGTGAGCCGCCGGCAGCAGCACGTGGTTCGGGAGTTCTCCCGTTGATTGCGTAAAAGCGTGATGAGAATGCCGGTGAGCGCGCTATCTCGACGCGGCGCGCAGCTTGAACAGTCCTTCCTCGACCGCCTGCTCGAGGTAGAGCTGGTAAAAATCGGGGATCAGCAAGCCTATGATGGGTGCCGAGAGCGGCTCGCCGCGCGCGCTCATGACCATGACCGTCGGCACCTTGCCCACCCGATGGCGCCTCGCGTACTCGCGGTGCGTGGTGGCGCGTCCGTCGAAGTCGCGCAGCCGCCGGCGGCTTGCCACGTCCACCTCGCGCACGATGACCTTGCCGGCGAAGGCGCCCCTCGATTGAAGCGGCACCAGGTGGTCCCGCTTCGCCCGCGCGCAGTAGGGACAGGACGCCTCCGTGAACACGATCATGACCGGCACGCGGCGCGCGTCGGCCTCGCGCGCGGTCGCCGCGAGGTCATCCGCCCACGCGAGGTGCCCCTGCGCGCCGGCCGGCAGGGCGGGCAGTGCTAGAATCGCGGCGGTCAGCGCGCGCTTGAGGGATTTCGCCAACAGCATGTCGGAGGCCCGTTCCAGAGACGATGCGCCGCGGCGCATCGTGATCGCCTCGCGCGAATCCGCGCTGGCGATGTGGCAGGCGCGCCATGTCGAATCGAGGCTCGCCGCATTATACCCACGCGCGGACATCCGCATTCTCGGTCTCACCACCGAGGGTGACCGCCGCCTCGACGCCTCGCTCGCCCGGATCGGCGGCAAGGGCCTGTTCGTCAAGGAGCTCGAGGACGCGCTCGCGGCGGGGCGCGCCGACATCGCGGTGCACTCGGTGAAGGACGTGCCGATGACGCTGCCGCCCGGATTCGTCCTCGCGGCGATCGGCGAGCGCGCCGATCCGCGTGACGCGTTCATCTCCAACCGCTACGCCGATCTGTCCCGGCTGCCGGCGGGGGCCCGTGTCGGCACATCCAGCCTGCGCCGCGAATGCCAGTTGCGCGCGCGCCATCCGCGGCTGCGCGTCGAGCCGTTGCGCGGCAACGTCACGACGCGGCTGAGGAAGCTCGATGACGGCCAGTACGACGCCGTGATACTGGCCGCCGCGGGCCTGAAGCGCCTGGGGCTCGAGGACCGCATCACGCGGCTGCTCCCGCCGTCGGAGAGCCTGCCCGCGCCGGGACAGGGCGCGCTCGGCATCGAGTGCCTGCGCCGGCGCGCCGACCTGATCGGGCAGCTCGCGCCGCTCGACCACGCCGCCACGGCGCGGTGCGTCGCGGCCGAACGGGCCTTCTCGCGCGCGCTCGCGGGCAGCTGCAACGTGCCGCTCGGAGCCTACGCGGAGATGGTGGGAAGCCGGATCCGCCTGCGCGGTTTCGTCGGCGCCGCCGACGGCTCGCGCCTGTTGAGCGACGAGCAGGAAGGCGCGGCCACCGATGCGGAGGCGCTCGGCATCGCGCTCGCGGAACGGCTGAAGGCGCAAGGCGCGGCCGACATCCTCGCCGAACTCGAGCGGCAATCGGCCCCCGGCAGCGCGGAAGGCGAAAGCTGAACACCAGCCACGAGTCACGAGTCACGAGTCACGCCCTTCGGCGGGCGGCGGGTGATCCGCGTGGGTGAAACGACGAGGATCCGGCCGCTTGCCGGTAAGGGGATTGTCGTGACGCGCCCGGCCCATCAGGCGCAGGCGCTCGCCCGCCTGATCGAAGGCGCCGGCGGCCGCGCCATACTGTTTCCCGCGATCGAGATCCGCGAAGTCGAGGACCTGGGGACTTTCCTGCGGCTGGTCGAGCGGCTGGACCGGTTCGACCTCGCCATCTTCATCAGTCCAAACGCGGTCGACAGGGCGATGCCTGTGATCCAGTCGCGCGGCACGCTGCCGCGCGGGCTGAAGGTCGCCGCGGTCGGCGGTGGCACGGTGCGGGCGCTCGAACGCCACGGCGTCACCGGCGCGATCGCGCCGCAGGAGCGATACGACAGCGAGGCATTGTTGGCGCTTCGCGAGGTCGCCGCGGCAAGGCAGGTCGTGATATTCCGCGGCGAGGGCGGCCGCGAGCTGCTCGGCGACACCCTGCGCGCGCGCGGGGCGGCGGTCGAATATGCCGAGTGCTATCGCCGCGCGAAGCCCGATCTCGACGCCACCGTGTTGCTCCGCGCCTGGTCGGACAAGGCGCTTGACGCGGTGACCGTCACGAGCGGCGAAGGCCTTCGCAACGTGTTCGAGATGGTCGGCGTTGCTGGGCGGGAATCCCTGCGGCACACGCCGTTGTTCGCGCCGCACCCGCGGATCGCGGACGCCGCGCGCGAGTGCGGTGTCCGGAAGGTGATCGTGACCGGACCCGGCGACGAAGGCCTGCTCGCCGGCTTGATCGCCTACTTCAGCGCGCAGCGCCAAGATGGCGCCGCGCGGAAAAGGCGTGATTCGTGAGTCTTGGCGGCGCCGGCAAGCCGAGCATGGCTTTGTCGATTCACGATTCACGGATCACGATTCGCGGACGTTCAGTTGCGGCTAGAGGCGGCCCGCCCCCATACTATCGGCTGGCCACGCCAGCCCGCCTTGCCGCATGAGCGATTCGACTCAGACCAGCCCCCAAGCTGCCGTTGCCGGGCGCGAAGCGACCGCCGCTGTAAGCGCGCGCGCGGCGGAGAGCGGCCCGGCGTGGCGCGGATTCGCGGCGGCGTTGCTGATCGCGGCACTGGCGCTGGGTCTTGCCGCGTGGGTGTGGCACGACAGCCGCGGCGAGCTCGGCGCGCTGCGCCAGGACCTTGCGGAAAAGCTCGCCGAGGCCGATGTCCAGGGCAAGGAAAGCCGGCTCATCGCCGAGCAGGTGCGGGAGGCCGTGGCCGACGCGCAGATAAAGCTCGGCGTGCTGGAGAGCCGGCTCGCCGAATCGCAGAACCAGCAGATCGCGCTCGAGGCGCTGTATCAGGAGCTCTCGCGCAACCGCGACGAGTGGGCCTACGCCGAGATCGAGCAGTCGCTGTTCATCGCCAGCCAGCAGCTCGCCCTCGCCGGCAATGTCAAGGCGGCGCTGATCGCCCTGCAGGCGGCCGACGCTCGCCTGCAGCGCATGAACCGGCCGCAACTGACGGCGCTGCGCAAGGCGATCCATCGCGACGTCGAGCGGCTGAAGGCGCTGCCGCACGTGGACACGGTAGCGATCAGCGTCCGACTCGACGGCCTCATCGCGCAGGTGGACAAGCTGCCCCTCGCGATGGACGCGCGGCCGCAGCCCGAGCAGCCGTCCGCGGCGCGGGAACAGAGCGAGAACAACGCGTGGACCCGCTTCTGGCGCGATCTGTGGTCGGAGGCGAGGCAGCTGGTGCGGGTGCAGCAGATGGACAAGCCTGATGTGCCCCTGCTCGCGCCGTCGCAGTCCTATTTCCTGCGCGAGAACCTGAAGCTGCGGCTGGTCGGGGCGCGGCTCGCGCTGCTCGCGCGCGACGCGGCGAGCTACAAGGCGGACCTGAAGGCTGCGCGCAACTGGCTCGATCGCTACTACGACACGCGCAACAACAGCGTCGCCTACGCGGCGGGCATGCTGCGCAACCTGCACGACACCGAGGTCAGCATCGAGGCGCCCGACATTTCCGTCACGCTGGAAGCCATGCGCAACCTGCGGCTCGCCCGCGAGCGGGCCGCGCGATGAAGGCGCTGCTCTGGGTCGTCGCGATCGTCGCGCTCGCGGTGGCGCTCGCGCTCGCCGCGCGCTACAACAGCGGCTACCTGCTGCTGGTGCTGCCGCCGTACCGCGTCGAGTTCTCCCTCAACCTTCTCGCCGTGCTGCTCGTCGCGGGGTTTGCCGCCGGTTACGCGCTGGTGCGCTCCGTGTCCGCCACGCTGCGGCTGCCGCGCCAGGTCCGCGAGTACCGCCTGGCGCGCGGCAGGGCGAGAGCCCGGGCGACGCTGCTCGAAGCGCTCAGCGAATATTTCTCCGGCCGCTATGGCCGGGCGGAAAAGGCCGCCGCCGCTTCCCTCGACATGGGGGAGCTGCCCGGTCTCTCGGCGGTGCTGGCGGCGCGCGCCGCGCACGAGCTGCGCGCCTACGAGCGGCGCGACGCCTACCTCGCGCGGGCGGCGGCAGGTGCGTCCGGCGACGAGGTGGCGCGCGTTGTCACCGCGGCGGAACTGCTGCTCGACGAACACCGCTACCCGGAGGCGCTGGATCTCCTGAAGCGGCTGCCGCGCCAGCATACCGCGGCGCTGCGACTCGAGCTGAAGGCGCAGCAGCAGGCACGCAACTGGGAGCAGGTCGCCCACCTGGCCGAGGCGCTGCGCAAGCGCAATGTATTTGACTCGACGCAGGCGCAGCAGGTGCGCCGCTACGCGCTGGCGGAGAACCTCAAGCGCAAAGCGCTCGACGCGCACGCGCTGGCGGAGGCGTGGGAGAAGGTGCCGACGCCCGATCGCAGGGACCGGCGCGTCGCCGCCGCCGCCGCCCAGTGTTTCATTGCGTTGGGCGGGTGCGACAAGGCGCACCGCATTCTCGAGGAGGCGCTGGACGCGGACTGGGACAGCGACTTGGTCGGCCTCTACGCCGAATGCGAGAGCGGCGATACCGTGAAGCGCATCGAGCGCGCCGAGGCCTGGCTGAAGCACCATCCCGGCGATGCCGCGCTGCTGCTGACGCTGGGCCGGCTCTGCGCCGATCAGGAGTTGTGGGGCAAGGCGCAGAGCTATCTCGAAGCGAGCCTGGCGATCGAGCCGACCCACAGCGCCCATCTTGCGGCGGCCCGGCTGCAGGAACGACTGGGAAACGCAGACGCGGCGCGGGGGCATTACCGCGAAAGCCTCGATCTCGCGCTTGCGCAGCTGAAGGCGGTCACCGGCGGGCGCCGCCGCGTGCCCCTTTAACGACCTCGGGCGAACCGGAGGGCCGCGCTTGATGAAGGAGAGGACATTGCGATTCATGCGGCAGCTCGCGCACGCGGTCGCCGAGGACTTCCGGCCGCGGTACGAAACAAGGCAGGTTGCTCGCTAGCCGGGTTTTCGCGCCTCGCGCCCGCTCGGCCGCTCGCGGCGCCGAACGATGCCGAAATGCAGCTTGCGCCCTCCGCCGGGGGGAGTGCAAGGCCCGACTGACGATTCGCGATTCACGTGGTTCCCTAAGGAGCTTGTCGGACCCAAGTCCGACAAGCTCCTAGCCCAACTTCCACAGTTCGCGGGTGTGAATTGCGGTAAATCAAGCAGTTAAGCTCTGCGGTCGCCACTACATTTGCAGCATTGCGGGCGGGCGCAGGCGCTCAGGCAGAGTCAGTCCCAGCCGCTCGATGAGGAGC
>JACPTK010000054.1 GCA_016192825.1 Betaproteobacteria bacterium
CGAGCACATCGTAGTTCCTGCTCGCCGCGAAGGCCGCGATGTCCGCGGCGGATAGCTGCGGAGAGTAGAACGCCCAGCGCCCATCCACCGCGTTCCACGTCCAGATCGAGACGACGTTCGGGGTCACCGCCGTGGGGGCATCCTGGTTGCCGAAGATCGCCGCAACATCAAGGGTGATATCGAGCGAGTTTCCGATCATGTTGAAACCGGTCTCCAGGCTCGCCGTGAAGCTCGCGCTGCCGGTGGCCGTGGTCGTCGCACTCGCTGCGCTTGATTGCACCGAGCAATTACCCGCGGCATCGCATGCCGCCACCGTGTAGCTATAGAGCGTGGCGGGGGCGAGCCCGGTATCGCTGAAGCTCGTCGTCGGCGCATTCACGGTCGCCTGGAATACGCCACCACGGAACACTTGGTAGGCGGTCACGGCTAAATTGTCGGTGGATGCGCTCCACGCAAGGTTGATCTGAGAACTGCTCACGGCGGTAGCGGCGAGGCCGCTCGGCACGGTAGGTGCCTGAGTGTCGGCAAAGCTCGCCGTGACGCTCTTGCCCGCATCCATCGTCACGGCGCACCCGCCCGCTCCCGTGCACGCGCCGCCCCAGCCACTGAAGCTGTAGCCCGCGGCGCCCGTCGCGGTCAGCGTTACGCTTGTATCCTGCGCGAAGCTCGCCACGCAGGTTGCCCCGCAATCAATTCCCGCCGGATTGCTGGTGACAGTGCCGCCGCCGTTCACCGCCACCGTCAGCGCGTGGGTGATGGCGTTGACGGTCACCGGCACAGCCGAGGAAGAACTGCCACCGTGGTTCGCGTCGCCGGAGTACTCGGCGGTGAAGTCATGCGCGCCCACCGCAAGGGAACTGCTCGTGTAGAGAGCCTGCCCGCCGCTCAGCGCGACCGTAGCAAGAAGAGATGTGCCATCCTTGAAGAGCACGTTCCCGGTCGGCGCAACGCCCCCGGAGACCGTCGCCGTCAGTGTCAGCGCCTGACCGAACGTGATGGTACCCGCTGTAGCCGAAAGGGCGACCGTCGTGGACGCCTGCGAAACAACCTGCGTCAGGACCGCCGAGGTCGCCGGCGCATTGACGGTGTCACCGCTGTATGCCGCCGTGATCGAATACGAACCCGCGGCCAGCGCCGAGGTGGTAAAGCTCGCGGAGCCGCTCGCGAGTGCGACCGTCGTAAGGATGGTCGTCCCTTCCTTGAACTGTACCGATCCGGTCGGCGACTGGCCCGTCACCGTCGCAGTGAAGGTGATGCTCGCACCGAAGCTTGACGGATTGGCGCTCGAACTGAGCGAGACAACCGCAGCGGCTTGCGGTGTGACCGCGTTCGAAGCCGCCGACGCGAGCCCCGTGCCCACCGCGTTCGTCGCCGTTACCGTAAACGTATAGCTCGTTCCATTCGCAAGCCCAGTGACCGTGATCGGCGACGCAACACCGCTGGCAGTGATTCCGCTCGGGTTCGAAGTGGCAGTGTACGCGGTGATGGGCGAACCGCCGTCGTTGACCGGCGGGATGAACGATACTGTCGCCTGCCCGTTGCCCGCGACGGCACTCACGCTGCTCGGCGCACCCGGCAGGTCGAGTGGCGTGACCGAATTTGACGGTGCGGAAGCCGGACCCGTACCGACTGCGTTCGTCGCGGTGACCGTGAAGGTGTAGCTGGTGCCATTCGCGAGGCCCGTCACCGTAATCGGCGAGGTGGTGCCCGTCGACTGAAGGCCCCCCGGATTCGACGTTACGGTGTAGAGTGTTATCGGCGAGCCGCCATCGTCGGCCGGGGGCGTGAAGTCCACCGCAGCTTGCGCGTTGCCCGCAACGGCACTCACGGCCGTGGGTAAATCAGGCACAGCAAGTCCCGAGCCGCTCAGCGCGTACGTCATGACGGGGCTGTCGGGGGCGCTCGATTCCACCGTGAGCGTGCCCGTGCGCGCGCCGCCGGCGCTCGGCGTGAACGTGACGTCTATCGTGCAATTCGCGCCCGACGTAAGCGTTGTGCCGCAATTATGCGAGCGGGCGAAGTCTCCAGCCGTTGCTATGCTCGTGATGCTGATGCTATCCGCGGCGGCGTTTGTGAAGACCACGCCCTTCGGGGTCGAACTCGTGTTCACCGGCTGACTGCCGAATCCCAACCCCGCATCGAGGGTCGAGAGCGAGAGCGTGCTGCTGGAGCTCGCGCCAACGGAGCTGCTCGAAGGATTCAGAAGCGCCGGGGTCCATTTGAAGTCCGGGTCGTAGGTTGTCTGGGTGAGGCCAGTACCGCTCCCGTCGCCGAGCTGGCCGGCGGCGTTGTTCCCGAAAATGTCCAGCGTGCCATCGGGGCGCACCGCGATCGCGTGCGCACCGCCGGCAACGATATTCGTCGCGCCCGCGTGGGCCACTGCATCGGTTGGCTGCTTGGCGCAGGGCTGGGAAGACCCGCAGGTGTCCACGGGCGCGCCGCCGTTACCCAGCTGCCCGTGATTGTTCAGGCCCCACGCCCATACCGTTCCATCGCTCTTGCGCGCAAGGCTGAAGGTCTTGCCGGCGCTCACCTGGACGACGTCTGTCAGCTCGGGGACTTCGACCGGCTGGGTCTTGCAGGCAATCGGACTGAAATTCCTCTCGCACGTGTCGGTGGGCGCGGTACCGATCCCGAGCTGGCCGTAATAGGCCATGCCCCACGCCCACACGGACTTAACGCCCGCCGCATCCTTCAGCGCCAGCGTGTGCCAGCCACGGGACGAAAGGGCGACCACATCGGTGAGGCCGCTCACCGCCACCGGCGTCGCCGAGTTGGTCGTGGAGCCGTCGCCAAGTTGGCCGACGTCGTTACCGCCCCAGGCGACGAGCGTGCCGTCGGACTTCAAGGCGACCGCGTGGTCGTAGCCCGCGGCAATGGCGGTGACTACCCCGCCGATGCCACTCACCTGGACCGCGACTGGCGAGTCGCTGGACCAGCTCCAGACGCTGCCATCGCTCTTCAGCGCCACCGAGTGGCTCCAGCCTGCGGCAATGGCCACGACCTCGTTGAGTACTCCCGTTGCCGTCATTACCTGCATCGGGGTCTTCGCGCAAGCGCTGCCGTCGCACGTATCCGCGCCCGCGGCATTCAGCCCCCAGTGCCAGACCGTGCCGTCGCTCTTGAGTGCCAGGCTGTGGAAGCGTCCAGCCGCCACGGCGATGACATTGGTAAGCGCGCCCGCGCGTACTGGAATGCTCGAATTCACCGTCGTGCCGTTGCCCAGCTTGCCGTAAATATTGGCGCCCCACGACCACACCTGCCCGGAGGGCGAGAGGATTGCGATGTTGTGATCAAGCCCGGCATCGAGCGTGCGGATCGTGGGGGCAATCGTTCCGGGCGGCGCCAGCGTGGCCGCCAGGATCGGCGCGGACTGCGCGGAGCAAATGCCCACCGCATCGCACGCTTGCACCGTGTAGGAGTAAGCCGTGCTCGGGTTCAGGTCCGTATCCGAGTAGCTGGTGACATTGCCCAGCGTGGCAACGAGCGAACCGTCGCGGTACACCTTGTAGGCGCTCACGGCCACGTTGTCGGTCGCGGCAGTCCAGGCGAGATCAATTTGCGTCTGGCTCACCGCAGTCGCGGTCAATGCGGCTGGTACGCTCGGGGCCTGCACGTCAGTAAAACTCGCCGTGACGCTCTTCGCGGCGTCCATCGTCAGCGTGCACGTGCCGGTGCCGGTGCATGCGCCGCTCCAGCCCGTGAACTGGTAGCCCGCGCTCGAGGATGCTGTGAGCGTGACATTGGTGCCCGCCGCGAAACTCGCCGTGCATGTCGTGCCGCAGCTAATTCCCGCCGGATTGCTTGTTACCGTGCCGCCGCCGGCATTAGTCACCGTCAGCGAGTAAGCCGATGGCGCCGGGGTCACGCTGTTGGAGTCCGCCGAGGCCGGACCCGTGCCAACGCTATTCGTGGCGGTGACAGTGAACGTGTATGCCGTTCCATTGGTCAGCCCGCTCACCGTGATCGGTGATGCACTGCCGGTACCGGCGAGCCCACCGGGGCTCGATGTCACCGTGTAGAGCGTGATCGCCGAGCCGCCATTGCTCGCCGGCGCCGTGAAGCTCACGCTCGCACTCGCATTGCCTGCGGTGGCTGTGCCGATCGTCGGTGCTCCAGGCACAGTGGCAGATGTCGTCGCTGACGCCGACGCACTCTGCGCGGAACAATTCGCAGCCGCGTCGCACGCTTGCACGGTGTAGCTATAGGTGGTGGCGGCAGCAAGGCCCGTGTCGTTGAAGCTGGTAGCCGGAGCAGTGACCGTTGCATGCGGGGTAACGCCGGAATTGCGGTAGATTCGATATTGCGTCACCGCGACGTTGTCGCTCGCTGCGCTCCACGCCAGATTGATCTGGCCTTGGCTTACCGCGGTGGCCGTCAGCCCGCCCGGCACCGAGGGCGGGACATCATCCAGGGTGGTAGCCGAGGTCGCAACACTCTGCCCCGAGCAATTACCCGCCGCATCGCACGCAGCCACCGTGTAGCTGTAGCTCGTTGAAGGCGTCAGCCCAGTGTCACTGAAGCTCGCCGTTGGCGCGTTGACCGTCGCGCGGAACACCCCGCCGCGGTACACCTTATAGGCTGCCACTCCGACGTTATCGGTTGAAGCGCTCCAGGAGAGATTGATCTGGCTCGCGCTGACTGCGATAGCGGAGAGGCCACCAGGCACCACGGGGGCGATCGTGTCCGTGCCGCTACCGGTGAGCGGCACCACATGGGAACTGCCCGAGGCATTGCTCGCGACCGAAAGGCTGCCCTGACGAATGCCAGTGGCTAGGGGTGTGAATATCACGCTGATCGTGCAACTCGCGCTCGACGCAAGGCTAGATGGGCAGCCATTGGTCTGATTAAAATCAGAAGAACCAGAACCAATGCTGATCGAGGCGATCGTGAGTGTGGCTGTGCCGGTATTGGTAAGCGTCACGCTTTGCGCCGCACTCGCCATGCCCAAGGCCTGGTTGGCAAACACCAAGCTGGTAGGATTGAGCGTCACTGATGGAGCGCCCTCGATTGGCGTAGCCGTGCCGGTAAGCACGAAGTAGTCCGCCTCGCCTTCGATGTCGTAGGTGACCTTCAGATTCACCGCCTTGTCACCGGAGCTTGCCGGAGCAAAGCGCGTATCAATCGTGCAGGTTTGCCCTTGAGGCAGCGAACTGGGGCAATTGTTGGTAATCGTGAAATCCGACGCTGGCTCAAGAGACACCTGCGTGATCGGTACCGCCACGCTCAATGCAGGTCCCAACGTCAGCGTCTTGACCGGTCCCTGGGCTCCGACTGTCAGCGTGCCATGGTCGATCACCGTCGAGGGCGGATTCATCGCTCCGGACCCACCGGTGCTGGCGGCGCCAACGCTGGTAGTTTGCGCACCAAGCAGTTGCGAGACATCCAAATCGCCCCGCAACAGATTCAACGTTTGCGAGACCAATACGTAGTTCCCGCTGCGGTTACCCACCTGCCCGAAGGTGTTGTCGCCCCAGAGGTAAATAACGTTACTTGAGGTCATCGCCAGCGTATGGCGCGCACCCGCGGCGATTCGCACCACTTGGGTGAGCCCCCCTACCTCCACTGAGGTGAGCCGGATCGTCTCGTCACCCAGTCCGAGCTGGCGATTCGCGTTTCCTCCCCACGTAAAGAGCGTGCCGTCGCTCTTGAGCGCAACGCTATGCGTTGCGCCTGCGGCGATCGCCGTGACGCCAACCGAGAGCGAGAGCACCTGTGCGGGGTAGGCGCGGCTGATGGTGTCCCCCGCGCCGAGCTGCCCCTTGGAGTTGTCACCCCAGGCCCAGAGGCTGCCGTCCGCCCTCACCGCGAGCGTGTGGCCCGCGCCGCCTGCCAGAGCGCTGATCCCGTTGATCGCAGTGACGCGGATCGGCACAAGCCGGTTCTGAGTGGTGCCGTCGCCCAGCTGCCCGCTGTCGTTCGCCCCCCAGGCCCAGAGCGTTCCATCGGAACCGACCGCCAGCGAATGGCGCTCACCCGCGGCGACTGCGACGATTGCGCTGAGTCCAGCGATCTGCACCGGCGTCGGTCGGATCTCGGTTGTACCGTCGCCGATCTGTCCATCACCTCCATTGCCCCACACCCACACCGTGCCGTTTCTAAGCGCCAGGCTGTGCGCCCGCCCGGCGGCGATTTGCGCGACGTTGGACAGTCCCGGCACCTGAACCGGCTTGCGGCGGCTGTTCTCGCCCGAGCCATCCCCCAATTGTCCGGCGCCGTTCCAGCCCCAGGCCCAGACCGTGCCGTCCGACTTCAGCGCCAGCGTGTGGAACCCGCCAACGGCGATCTTGGTGACATTGCTCAACCCCGCCGCAGGGAACATGCGGCTCGTACTCAGCGTGCTGCCATTGCCGATTTGCCCGTTGCCGTTGTAGCCAGAGCCCCAAACGAGACCGTCCGGGGTAAGGATGACCGAATGGCTGTCTCCACCACCGACTTGTGCCGCGACTGCCGCCGCTGCCGGATCGCGGCGCGTGGTGATGGCAAAGGACTGGCTCGCGGCCCCGATCGTCAGCGTTGCACTCGCGCTCGCGAGGTATGCCGCGGGCGCGATCACGCGCACCCGCACGGTGTCGCCGTTGTTCACCGTCGCCGGAAAAGCTGTGAATGCCGCGCCATTCACGCTGTACTCGCCACCCAAAACGCTGATCGCACCCGGCGCAAACAAACCGGAAACGGTGACGACGTTCGATGTCACCACCTCCCCTGGATTCACCTCGGCACGGGAGACGAAGTTGAAATCCCGCGCAGCATTTGCAAGGTATAGGAAACGTCCAGCTCCACCGCCCAACACTTGCACAGGAAGGTTGCGATCTGGGGAGGAATCGCCGATGCCGAGCTGCCCTCCAAAGTTTGAGCCCCACGCATATAGACTGCTATCGGGCTTGAGCGCGAGCACGCTATTGGGACCGCTGGCGATTGCATTTACCCCGGTCAGTGAAACCACCTGCGCCGGAAGTAAACGGGTGCGGAAAGTGCCGTCACCAAGTTGTCCATCGTCATTCCTACCCCAGGTCCACACGGTGCCGTCGGCCTTTAGCGCAACGGAGTGCTCGAACCCCCCTGCAATCGCCGTTACCCCTGAAAGCCCCACCACCTGAACCGGCGTCGTACGCGTTGTCGTCGTGCCATCGCCCAGTCGGCCGAATCCATTGGCCCCCCAAGCCCACACCGTGCCGTCGGACTTGACCGCCAACGAATGAGAATCGCCTCCCGCAATTGCCACGACATTCGAGAGCCCCAGGACCTGCACCGGGAGCGTTCGACTCGTCGTTGTGCCATCACCCAACTGTCCCCAACCGTTGTATCCCCACGCCCACACCGAGCCATCATTGTGCAGCGCCAGCGAGTGCCCTCCAAAAAGCGGGGAGCCGGCCGCCACCGCGACTACGCCAGTCAAGCCACTCACCTGCGCCGGCGTGGCAGACGCCCGTCCCCACTCCCACACCGTGCCATCAGACGTCACGGCCAATGAGTGGCCCACACCCGCGGCAATTGCGATCACGTTAGTGAGTCCCACTGCCCGCACAGGCAGTGATCTGTTGGAAAAAGTGCCATCGCCCAACTGCCCGGAGCCGTTGTATCCCCACGCCCACACGGTCCCATCTGTGCGCAACACCAAGGAGTGCGTCGTACCCGCCACCGCCACTACGCCACCGAGCCCCGCGCCGCCGCCCCCTCCATAAACGTCCCATCCCCACACCAGTACCGTGCCGTCTGAACGTACCGCCAACGAGTGCTTGGCCCCCATCGCTATTCGCGGTACGGTGGAGAACGAGACGAACGGCTGAAGCAGCGTTGTTACCTGGAACACCCCACTTACGCCCCCGATCGTGAGCGTTGCCGAAGTGGTCGTTTCATACGCGCTTGAGGAAAGCAAGCGCACCACCACTGTTTGCCCATCAGTCACCGTGCCCGGGACGTTAATGTAAGCGCCTCCGTTGATGCTGTACTCCCCGCCTACGATGCTGATCGGTGTCGGGCTGTTGATGCTGCTAACCGTCATACCTGCAGTGAAGAAGGTATTAAGCGCCACGTCCCTCAGTGAGCCCAGTGCAAACGGCGCTGGCACCGAATCAGCGGCAATTGTCGTGACACTGAAACCGCGGTCGATGCCGCCAATCGTGAGCGTGGTGACGGTGGTGGTGCTGAAATTGCTCGACGCCACCTGCCGCACTAACATGGAGTCGCCGTTGTTAATCGTGCCGGGGCTTGTAGTGAAATCGCCGCCGTTTATGCTGTATTCACCTCCCGTGATGCTGATTGCTGTGCCGTTGCTGATACCGACAATGTTCACTGCATTCGAGGTCTGAAGTGTTCCCGGCACCACATCCGTCTTGGGCGCAAATGCGAGCGGGTCGTTCACCCCAAGCGCCAGATAGCCGCTGCCGCTTGCCCCCGCCAGCACTTGCGTCGGAACGTTGCGGTCCGTATGGGTACCATCCCCGAGTTGGCCATAGAAGTTGTACCCCCACGCCCAAACTGCGCCATCGGGCTTGAGCACCAGCGCACTGTTGTACGCCGATGCAATTGCGCTCACGCCCGTCAAACTCGTTACCTGCACCGCAATAAGCCTGCCCGGGCCACCGAAGGTGCCGTCGGCAAATTGCCCATTCCAGTTGGCGCCCCAAATCCATAGTGTGCCGTCGGACTTCAGCGCCATCGAATGCCCTTCCCCAGCCGCAATCGCCGTTACGCCAGAAAGCCCCACGACCTGCACCGGCGTATAACGTGTCGTCGTCGTCCCATCGCCCAACTGGCCGGCGCCGTTGGTTCCCCACGCCCAGACCGTGCCGTCGGATTTAAGCGCCATAGAGTGGCCGAAATCGGCAACACCTCCCGCGGCAAAGGCCACCACATTGGTGAGCCCCAGAATCTGCACCGGCAACGAGCGGCTCGTGGTCGAGCCATCTCCTAACTGGCCGTAGTAATTCTTCCCCCACGACCACACCGTCCCGTCGGACTTTGCCGCCAGAGAGTAACCGCTGCCGGCGCCAATCGCCGTCACGCCAGTGAGCGTCGCCACCTGTACCGGAGTCAAGCGATTGATCGTCGTTCCATCACCAAGTGAGCCAAGAGAATTGCTTCCCCACGCCCAAAGCGTGCCGTCCGACTTCATCGCTAACGAGTGCCACTCACCAGCTACAATCGCCACTACATTCGTGAGCCCGCTGACACGCACCGGCAGAGAGCTGCTTGTCGTCGTGTCATTGCCCAACTGTCCGACGCTGTTGCTTCCCCGCGCCCAAACGGTTCCATCGGTGCGCAATGCCAGCGAGTGACCGTTGCCTGACGAGATCGCTATCACCCCGCTTAGCCCTGCCCCCACCTGCGCAGGCGTTAATTGATCAAAATCACCCCACCACCATACCGTCCCATCCGACCGTAGTGCGATACTGCGGAATTCGCTGCCCATTGCAATCCGCGGAGCGGTCGCGAACGAGGGGAAAGGCGTGAGCAGCGTCGTCACTTGAAACACGGCGTTGGCGGCCCCGATCGTAAGCGTGGCCGAAGTAGCCGTTTCGTAGCTGCTAGAAGAGAGCAGGCGCACGGTCACGGTCTGCCCATTGGTGACGGTCCCCGAATCGCTGGTGTAACCGCCACCGCTCACGCTGTACTCGCCGCCCACGATGCCGATCTCGGCCGGCGCATTGATGCCAGCGACTGTGACGCTGTTCGAGACGATGAACGTGTTGAGCGGGACGTCCCTCTGAGAGGCAAATGCGAAGGGTTCAACCACCGCATCGGGGGCATAGGTGGTGACACTGAACGTGCGCTCCGAGCTACCGATCGCGAGGGTAAGGGTCGTCGTAGTGCTGTAGTTCGAGGATGACATCAGTCGTACGGCCACCGCGTCCCCGTCGTTGATCGTGGCGGCGCTGGTGCTGAACGCTCCGCCGTTGACGCTGAACTCGCCGCCCGCGACGCTGATCGCGCTACCGTTCGGGATGCCAACGATGCCGATCGTGTTCGACGTTTGCAGCGTGACGAGCGGCACATCGGTCTTGGGCGCGAATACCAGCGGGTCGCTAACGCCGATACTCAGAAATCCACTGCCGCTCGCGCCAGCAAGTACCTGCACGGGCAGGTTTCGGCTTGTTTGGGTGCCGTCGCCCAACTGACCGTAGCTGTTGTACCCCCATGCATATACGCTGCCATCCGGCTTCAGCGCTAGCGAGCTATCACCTCCTGCTTCGATCGCCTTCACGCCGGTGATTCCACCCACCTGCACCGGCACTGAACTCGTGGCGGTCGAGCCGTTGCCCAGCTGCCCGGCTCCGTTGCTGCCCCAAGCCCACACCGTGCCATCGGATTTGAGCGCCAAATAGTGGATCTCGCCGCTTGTCTGTCCCCCGCCGCTCGCTACGGCCACAACGTCGTTCAAGCCTGAACTGAGACTCGCGACTACACCAGTAATTTGCCAGACCGTACCGTCCGACTTCACCGCCAGCCCTGACGCAATCGCCGTCACTCCCGTCAACCCGCCTACCTGCACAGGCGTCGAACCTGCGCCGCTGCCCCATTTCCAGACGGTGCCGTCCGTGCGCAGCACGAGAGAGTGAGTTACCCCCGCGGCAACTGCAACGGCATTCGTCAAGCCGACAACTTGAACCGGTGCAGTCCGATTCGTCGTTGTACCATCGCCCAATTGACCTGAACCGTTGGCTCCCCAGGCCCACACCGTGCCATCGGACCTGACCGCTAGCGAATGCGAGTTGTAACCAAACGACCATCCTCCGCCAGCCGCAATTGCCGTTACGCCAAAGAGCCCACCAACTTGTCCCGGAGTCGGATTGGCGATGTTCGTTGACGTTGTTGTCCCATTCCCTAGTTGTCCATTATTGTTCTGGCCCCATGCCCACACCGTACCGTCCGATTTTAGCGCCAGCGTGTGACCGTACCCTGCCGCAACCGACAGAACATTCGAAAGTCCATTGACCTGAACCGGCGTTATTCCACCCATTCCACCCAACTGCCCCAGGGAGTTATCTCCCCACCCCCACAACGTCCCATCGGTGCGCAAGGCCATGCTATGGTTCGCGCCCATGGCGATGCGGGGAACGGTTCCAAAGAATGGGACAACGTTCACGATAACGCGATTTGCATCCACGATCCCCGCGCCGCAAATTTGTGTTGCGCAGTTTGCATAGGATCCTTGGGCAATGGCATTGGCGGGAAAGGCCTTTGCTGTACCCTGAAGCAAGCCCTTCACCTGCGCAGGCGTAAACATCGGCTTCACGCTAAGCATGAGCGACGCCACGCCGCTCACCGTTGCGGCCGCCATGCTCGTGCCTTGCACGTAGGCGTAAATGCTGTCGTTGACAGCCACAGTCAATCCGGAGTCCTTGAGAACCCGTAGCCCGTCGGTGCTGACGCCTATACCGCCGGGCGCTGAGATAGCAACCGCTTGCCCGGTGTTGCCGTAAGAGGGCAGACCGCCGTTCTTGTCTACGGCACCGACGGTGATCAACCCTTGGCAGGACCCGGGCGAGAAGAGATTCGCGTTTTGCCCGACATTGCCCGCCGAGGTGACGATCGTGACGTTTCCCGCGTTAACCTCGTTGATTGCGCTCTGATAAGCGATGTCGCAGGTGCCGGGGGTGGTCAGGCTGATATTGACCACCTTCGCGGGATTGGTGTTGTCGGGTACTCCCGGCACGGGGATGCCCGCCGCCCAGCGCATGGCATCAATAATATCGGAGCTGTAGCCCCCGCATTTGCCAACAGCACGAATGGGCAGGATCTTCGAGTTCCAATTGATCCCTGCTATGCCTTGCGCGTTGTTCGACGCCGCACCAATGATCCCGGAGACGATTGTTCCGTGCCACGTACTATCGGCCACCGGGCAGCCAGCCAGCGGGCCAGACGCAGCTTCCGCCGCGGTAACCCAATCGCCAGGGTCGGTCGCGTCCGCATCTCTTCCGTCCCCGTCGTTTGAGCGATCAGGATCGCTGATGAAATCGTAGCCGGGGAGGATGCGACCGGGAGCGATATCGGTGTGCGGAAGTATCCCGGTGTCCACCACCGCGATCACCAGATTCGGATCGCCGATGGTGACATCCCACGCGCCGGGCAGATTCAGCCCTCCGGCACTGCTGCCTTGGAGGTACCACTGATTCGGGTATTCGGTGTCGTTCGGAACCAGCGAAGGAAACGCAATGCGATCGGGAACTGCGGACTCGATGTCCGAGTGCGCGCGGAGCCGGCGCGCAATCTCCTCGACCTCGGGCAGCGTGTACTTGCGTTCGAGCTTGAGAACGTGTTCACCACGGCCGCCGGTTGCGCGATGATGCTTAAGCGTCGTTCCCGTCAGACGGCTGAACTCCGATTCCAGCCCGGCATCCACGACCGTACGGACGGGCAGCCCCTGCGGATCGAGCTTGATCCGGATGATGATCCGGTCAGTGGGCGGCCCGAAGACACCCGGGGCTTGCGCGGGTACATTCGTAACCCCGCTCGCCAAGGCAAGCACGATTCCGATTACCCTCACCCACCACCTTGCCATCGCACCCCTCCCGGCGATGATGCAAAGGCCTCTTATTCTTGCGCCAACTCCTTCAGGCGGGTGTCGTCGGGCCGTTCCGCGGCGAGCGCCTTCCAGTACTTGCGCGCCTCGTCGCGCAGTTCCATCTGCTCGAGCCACGCTGCGTAGGCGACGCGATCCGACACCGGCGCGCCTGCCGCCGGCCGCAGTGTCTCGGCCTGCGCGCGCACTTCGGCTGGCGCGATGCTGAAGTCGCTGGCGCTCACGTAACGCCGGCCGTCCGGCGTGCGTGCCGACACTTCCCAGGTATAAGTCACGCCTTCCTGCAACCGCACCGAAGCCGGCAGTTTGAAGGACGTCTCCGTCACTTCGGATTCGTGCAGTGACTTGCCTGTGTCATCGGTGATCTCGAAGCGATAGCGCGGGCGGGACTCGATCTCCTGCCAGCGGAAATCCGGCGCCATCTCCAGCGTCTTCGTGCCAGAAAGCGTGAGCAGCTTGATGCGCGCCGTGGGCCGGCTGCCGCGCATGACGAATGCCGCCTGCGCGACATTGACTGGGCGGATCGTGACGTTGCCGGCCTTGCCGAGTGGGCTGGCCTTCTTGCGCGGTTGCGCGCCGCTCGTGACCTGGGGCTCGGCGGCGCGGAACTGGACCTGCGCCGGGCCGGTGAAGGTGTACTCGTCGCCCGACTTGAGATAAATCGCCACCAGCCGCGCACCCGCTTCGAGTTGAATGCGCGCCTCTGCGGCGATTTCCGACAATATCGAAACGGGGGCTGTCCCGCTCACCCGGCCGGAGATATCGGTGATCAAGGCAATGCTCTGGGACATGGCCGGTGCTGGCCCAAGCACGGACGCAAATGCAACCATGAGGATCCCGACGCACCGGCTTAATTTGAAATGCGCCATTTTCGATACCCCACTGAAATCTAAAAGGATTCCGGTTCATATCGGCCATGAAAATTCCGCTTTGACTGCCGCGTCGAGCCGTAGGAAATTATAGGCGCAATTGGCGAGCACCTGATGACGAGGTAGAGGAAGTGGAAAAACGACGCACCGAACAGCCCCTGCCCAGCGGCAACCAGCCAGTCCAGTATATTGAATTCTGCGATCATCCCGGCCTCCTCTCCTGCAGGCCGCATCAGGCCTGACGCCGGGGAATTTAGGCTCGGGGCGGGTTCCGCGCCATGCAGCAATGCACACGGAATTGTTGAATATTCACCATCCCGGAACGGGGCCGGAACCTGCTGAAATTGCGACGCAAAATGCCGTTGGCGTGACGACCGTGAGGGCGGCAGCGGCCCTGTTTACCGTACCGACGGGCACCCGCAGCCCTCCGCTGAGCAATGACGCCCGGCTCACGAGCCACCGTCCACGACCCGCGCAAGTTGCTACCACCGCGGCGGCAAGTTCCTATTGATCGTAATGCGCCGGTCGTTCACCTCGATATAGCCGCCGGTGACAAGATCCTTGAAGATGCGGCTCACCATCTCGCGCGAAGCCCCGACGCGATCGGCGACATCCTTCTGCGTGAGCCTTTCCCTGACGACCAGCCTGCCGTCCTCCTGCTCGACCGCGAGATCCAGCAACAAGCGGGCCACGCGGCCATAAACGTCCAGGAGCGCGAGGCTCCCCACGTTCTCCGTGAGCGTGCGCACGCGCCGCACCAAGCGGTTGATGAGCTTCATCGCGAAGTCGGGGTTGGCGGACAGGAAACGCCTGAAGTCAGACTTCGGTATGATAAGAAACTTCGAGGCTTCCAGCGTCATCACCGAGGCGGACCGGGGCCCTTCGTCGAGCACCATCTCGCCGAAGTACTCGCCAGGGCCGTGGACGTTGAGGACCAGTTCCCTCCCGTCCTTCCCGTGCAGGAATACCTTCACCCGGCCGGACTGGATGATGAAGATCAAGTCCGAGCGGTCGCCCTCGTTGACGATGACCGCGTGTTTCGGGTAGGTCTGAATGGACGCATGCGCCGACAACGCGCGCAGCTCCGATTCCTCCAACGCGGAAGCGGAATGGTTGCCCATCGTCACCCCTTAATCGGCGTTGAACGGCAGCGCGCCGGCGAGCATCTGGTAGGCCATGACGCCAACCGCGTGGATGTCGGACTGCACCGTCGGCGGGCGTTTCTTGAAATGCTCCGGCGGCATGTATGGCAGCGTGCCGCCCTCGACACTGAATCATCCATCGGTGAGCCCAAACTCATATTCTCAATACTAATGACGTCAAAGAAATATGCAGCCGAAAATTTATTGCTTGAATCTTGTCAATCCTGTTAATCCTGTCTATTTTCAGGTTTTATCGTAGCCGTACACTTCCACCGGCGAGTGCCCCTTGATCGCCATCGGACCGAGAAAGGTGAGCCCATCCTCCCCGCCCAGCTGCCCGGCCACCTCACGGGAGACGACGACGCGATATCCCGCCTCCTTGGTCAGGGTCTCGAGACGCGAGGCGACATTGGTGACGTCGCCGATTGCGCTGTAATCGTGGCGGGATGAGGAACCGACATGCCCGACCACGGCCTCCCCGGCATTCAACCCGATGCCGATCTCAATTGGCGCCTCGCCTTCGGCACGGAACTGCGCGTTCAATTCGGCCACAAATTCCAGCATTGCGCGCGCGGCTTCGAATGCCTCGCGGCAGGGATTCCCAAGCGGCTTGGGCGCGCCGAACACTGCCATGATCCCGTCGCCCATGAAGCTCACCACCGCGCCGCCGCGTTCGTGAATCAGCGCCACGGTCCGCTCGAAGTAGCGGTTGAGAAAGCGGATCACCTGTTCCGGCGTCATGCGCTCGCTGCGCGTCGTATAGCCGCGGATGTCGGAAAACAGCACGCACACGAACCTGCTTTCGCCGTCCATCGCCGGATGAATGCGGCCGGCCAGGATCTCTTCCATCACCGGCGGGCTGACGTAGCCACCAAAGGACGCGCGGAGGCGCCGCCGCTCGCGCAGCTTGAGCAGCGTATCGTAGCCATTCCTCCCACCGAGCGCGAGCGCCGCTGTTACCGCCGGCGCAACCGCGGGATAAAACCATCCTTGCGCAAGCAGCCAGGTGGATGCGCCGACGAGGAGCAACAGGATCGCCGCAGCCATCACGCCCGTTACCGCGGTTCCCGCGGAGACGAACCAGAGCGCGGCAAGCGCGAGGCAAACGGCGACGGTCGCGGCGGTGGGCCCCGGTTGCACGAGGCCGCGGTTGAGCAGGTTGCGCAGCGCCTGCGCGTGCAGCAGCACGCCGGGCGTATTGGGCGCGCCGGGCTCCCAGGCAGCCAGCTGCACCGGCGCGCGCAGCCGATCCTCGAACGGAAACACCATCCCGATCAGCACCGCCTTGCCACGGAACGCGCTAAAAAGCGCCTCCTCCTCGCCGCTCTCCGCCCACGCGAAGACTTGTTGCAGCGGCACGTAGCTGAACGGCGCGCCGCGCCAGTAATCGATATATCCCGGCCGCGGTTCCACGTTCAGGCTCCGCGCCAGCTGACCGGCGAGCGTGGGAACGACCTGGTCGCCTTCCGCCAGCCGCTCGTCGAAGCGGCGCACGGTGCCATCCGCGTCCACCGGGAACAACGCGTAACCCGCGTTGCCGGCGACCTTGAGGAACAGCGGCAGAATACCGCGTGGCTTGCCGGAGGGGTCCACCGTCTGGCTCAACACGATCGGAAATGCGCGCCGAGCATCCAGCAATCCCTTCAACAGCAATCTGTCCTGCCCTGGCAGCACCGAATCGTAGCTTCGGTCCGGCAAGACTATGTCGATGCCGAGCGCAGCGGGCTTCGCTTGCGCCATCGCTCCGAGGAATCGGGCCAGATGCGCGTGCCACAGCGTGATCGGCTCGGGAAACCGCCGGGCGGTGGCCTCGTCGACCCCGACCACCACGACATCACGCGCGATGGGCTGGGGATACCGTTCGCGCAGAAACTTGAACTGCAAGTCGAGCAGCTTGACTTCATATCGTTCGGTGACGCCGGTCAAAGCCAGCAGCGCGCCGCAGAGCAGGACCACCAGAAACGGGATATGCCGCCGCATCGCTAAAGTTTAGCAAAAGCAGCGCTGTAACCCGAGGACGAGCGCCATGGCGTTTGGCCGCGCCGTGCTCCGGAGGGTGGAAGCACATATAATGACCGTTAAGGCAGACGGTTTGACCGCTGCCTCAACTACGCCGGATCGAACGGACGCGGCCGCCGTTCATCCGGCGTCACGTAACCGATGCGGCCGGAACCATCAGGAAGCGCCGCAAGAAAAGACCCATAACGGAGGACGGGAAGGAAGGCGTTGCGGCGTTCGCGGAAAAGCGCAAACCAAGGTGGAAAGGCAAATAGGGTGGTCAGCCGCCAGCCGCCAGCCGCCAGCCGCCAGAGTTAGGCCCGAGACGATAAGATTGTTCCCAATGACAGCTCACCACTCGTAGCTAAGGCCTCGTAGCTCGTAGCTGGTAGCTCGTAGCTGGTAGCTGGTAGCTCGTAGCTGGTAGCTCGTAGCTGGTAGCTCGTGGCTGGTAGCTCGTGGCTGGTAGCTCGTGGCTGGTAGCTCGTAGCTGGTAGCAAGTATTTGGAGACGTGATATGAAACCCATCGCCTGTCTACTCGCACTGGCGCCATTGATGGCATTTGCGGGCGGCTCCAACTATGGAATCACCCCGGGCGCGCGCCCCAACCTCGCCGGCAACGTGACCGAATGGCCGGTGCCGACGCCGCGCTTCGCGCGCGACCCGGCGATCGCGCCCGACGGCAGCGTCTACATCGCCGTGATGAGCGGCAACAAGGTGGCGCGCTTCGATCCGAAGACGGGCACGTTCAAGGAATGGGACCTGCCGTCCGGCCACCGCCCGCACGGGCTGCTGGTGGACAGGCAGGGCGCGGTGTGGACCACCGGCAACGGCAACGGCGCGATCGGCAAGCTCGATCCCGCCACCGGCAGGATGACGGAATTCAAGACGCCGTCCGGCGGCGGCGGGCCGCACACGCTGGTCATCACCGACGACCAGGGCACGATCTGGTTCACGATGCAGAGCGGCAACAAGGTGGCGAGCCTCGACACGAAGACCGGCGCGATCAAGGAATACCCCTCCTCCGGCGGCCCCTACGGCCTCTCGCTCGACAAGGCCGGGAACGTCTGGTTCTGCCGCATGGGCGACAACAAGATGGGCAAGCTCGACCCGAAGACCGGGCAGATGAGCGAAGTGGACATGGGCCGCGGCTCGCGCCCGCGCCGCGTGGCGACCGCGCCCGACGGCATGCTGTGGGTTGCGCTCTACGGCAACGGCAAGATGGCGAAGCTGGACCCCAGGGCGATGAAAGTAGTGAAGGAGTATCAGCTCCCCGGCGGCGACGCCGGCCCCTATGCCATCACCGTGGATGGCGGCGGCATGGTCTGGGTGAACGAGATCAACACCGACACTGTGGTACGCTTCGATCCGAAGACCGAGCAGATGCGCGTGGTGCGGCTGCCCTCGAACAATGTCGGCATCCGCAAGATGGTGACGGATGCGCGGGGCCGGCTATGGTACATGGGCTCGCACAACGGACGGCTGGGGGTCGTGGAGTAACGGCTGGCCCGCGGAGGAAACGATGGAACCGGTCAAGGACGCAAGCCATTTCTACGAAGTCGAGCGCCGGCAATCCCACGCCGAGCGGCCCGGCTTCCGCATCAACGAACTCCAGATCTCCCCGACCCAACATGTGCCTTGGCACTACCACAGCAACATCCGGGACACGTTCTACGTGATCGAGGGGCAGCTCAGGCTCTTCCTGCGCGAGCCCAAGGAGGAGGTCCGGCTCGGGCCTGGTGATACCTACTCGGTTCCGCCGCGCCGCCCGCACCTCGTCACGAACGGCGGGAATGCCTCGGCGACTTTCCTCGTCCTCCAGGGCATCGGCGAGTACGATTTCGTCCCGCTGGTGCCGAAGGCTTCGTAATCGTTCAGTTGAGTAACCCGTTTTCGCGGCGCACAATGCCGCTGGATGAGACGGCATTTCCGCCGTCCGCGTGAAAGTCGGGCCGTGCAGGAGATACGGTGATAGTCCAGGTCCTGGAGTTGGAAGAACGGCCGCAGTCTCTCGGAGAGGAGATCGCGAACAGCGTCAGTCACGGCATCGGCTTGCTGGCGGCGCTGGCTGCCTTCCCGGTGCTCGTCATCGCCGCGTTCAGCCGTGGAGACCCGGCGGGATTAGTGGGCGCGAGCGTGTTTGCGACCACCATGGTACTCCTGTACCTCGCTTCCACACTGTTTCACGCGTTGCCGCCGAATCGTGCCAAGCGGGTTTTCCAGATTCTCGATCACTCGGCGATCTTTCTCCTGATCGCCGGGACCTACACGCCGTTTACGCTCGGCGTGCTCCGCGGCACCTGGGGCTGGACGCTGTTCGGGCTCGTATGGGCCCTGGCCATCGCCGGCACGGTGTTCAAGGTCCTCGGCGGCGTCCGCTATACGACATTCTCGACGTGGGTGTATCTCGCGATGGGCTGGCTGGTGCTGATCGCGATCGAGCCGGTGTGGACGCTCGTGCCGAAGTGGGGGCTGTTCTGGCTGTTTGCGGGCGGTATCGCGTACACGGCGGGCGCGGTGTTTTTCATGGCGGAACGCATCCGCTACTTTCACTTCGTGTGGCACCTGTTCGTCGTCGCCGGCACCGCGTGTCACTTCTTCGCGGTGCTGTGGTACGCGGCGTAGCGACGGGCGATTACTGCTTCAAGTGCCGGTACTGCCGAGGTGGGCGGCCGCTGCCGTCGCTCACCGCTCTCGCCCGCACGAGCCGGGCCGTCCAGGGCTGCTCACGCTGCGCGGCGCCCTGTTCGAGCGTCATCGTTCCTTCGATCCTGTCACCCTTCACCTGCCCTGCAAACCGGTGGTCGAGGGCTTTTCCCTGCACGACCAGCCGGGTGGTGAATTCGAGCCGGTCTCCCGCCAGCCTGAACTCCGGGATCTTCCCTTCGCTCCCGCCGGCGCTCGCCACCCCTTCCACGAACTGGAACTCCTGGTCGAACGAAAACCGGTAGGGGACGACCCGGCCGCCGTGCCGGACCTGCGATTGCCACTCGCCCGCCATCCGCGCCGGCACGATATAAAGGTAGATGTAACTCTTGCCCGGCTCGCCGACGGTCTTGCCCGGCGCGTCCATGACCTTCCGGGCGTCGGGCGTCCAGTTGCTGTCAAAGTCGTAGTCGTGGGCGACGATGCGCGTGCCCGGCCTGAGCGCGAGAAATTTCGGCTGGAGCTTGAGGTTCATCTCCGGCAACAGGTAGGTCGTGATCACCGTCGCCGCCGAGAGGTCGGTCTCGAACAGGTTCTGCTCCAGGAAGCGCGCCCGGTCGCCGACGCCTTCCTTGCGCGCGCCGGCGTTCGCGAGCTTCAGCAGGTAACGATCGAGGTCGACTCCGAGCCCTTGCGCCCCGTGCTTCTTCGCGGCGGTGATGACGACGCGCCCGTCTCCCGAGCCGAGGTCGATGAGGGTGTCGGAGGGCCCGACCTTCGCCATTTCGAGCATCGCCTCCACCACGTGCTGCGGCGTCGGAACGTAGACGACATCGCCCTCGCCCTCCTGCGCGCTCGCGATCGGCGCGGCAAGCAGCAGCCCCACCGCCATCCTGCCGATCACCCGCTTCACTGGATTCATCCCGATATTCTTCGCGCCGCGACCCGGCCGGGGCGGTCAGTTCCGGCCGGCGGCGGCACCGGCGCGCCTGGCCCACATCAGCACCGGCACGCCGGACGCGAGCATGGCGATGCCCACCATCGCGCCGATCGAGCCCGGATCGAGGCTCATCGCGTAGTTGAAGCTCGAATACAGCATGTAGGCGCACGCCGCTACAAAGAGTAACGGCGTAATGGGATAAAGCGGAACTCGGTAATGGTCCTCTTGATAATTTGTCCAAACTCCATCGTCGTCCTTCTGCAAATTCACCGCTCCGCCCGTACCTGATTGAGCATTTCGCTGTCTCCGCAGCAGGAACAGCGAAATGCTGGTCAGCAGGAAAAACAGCCAGAACGCCGGCGCGGTGTACGCCACCATGGTCTGGAAGCCGTCGGGGGTGAGCGACGCCAGCCCGACCAGCGCCAGCGAAATCGCGCCCTGCACAAGCAGCGCGTTCACCGGCGCGGAAGCCTGGTCGCTCCAGCGCCCCAGCGCGCGGAAGATCACGAAATCGCGGCCGAGCGCGTAATTGGTGCGCGCGCCGGTGAAGACGGTCGCGTTCAGCGTCGACAGGGCCGCCGACACCACGACGATGCCGAGCACCCAGGCGCCGCCCTCGCCCCAGGTCGCCCGCATGAGGTCCGAAGCCACGGCCTTGGAGGCCTGCATCCCGGCGAGCCCCAGCGCCCTGACGTAGGCGATATTGAGCAGCAGGTAGAGCGAGGTGATCACGACGATGCCGATCACCAGTGCCCGCACGATGTTGCGGCGGATGTCGCGCATCTCGGCCGTGAGGTAGGCAGCCTCGTTCCAGCCGCCGTAGGTGAGCAGCACGAAGATCAGCGCGAGCCCCGAGAACCAGGCCTTGCCCCCGGCAGCCGCCGCGGCGACGGGCGCCGCCGGCGCGGGCGTCGCGGCGAAACCGCTGGCGACGAGGGCGAGGACCGTGACCACGAGCGCCGTCGTCAGCGCGTTCTGAACCCACTTGCTCTGGCTGGTGCCGGCGACGTTAAGCGCCGTGATCGCGATCACCGCCAGCGCGGCGTAGATCGCGGCGCTTTTGCCCCCCAGCGGCAGCAGGGTGGAGGCGTAATCGCCGAACACGAACGCGATCGCGGCGATCGCCCCGGTCTGGATCACCGTCATCCGCGCCCAGGCGAAAAGAAATCCCAGCCAGTCGCCGTAGGCGCGGGAGAGGAAGTAATACTCGCCGCCGGCGTTGGGGTGGGAGCTGCCCAGCTCGGCGTAGCACAGCGCGCCGATCAGCGAGATCACCCCGCCGGCTATCCACAAAGTGATGAAAGCCGCCTCGCTCGCGACGTTGCCGGCCACGATCGACGGCGCCTTGAAGATTCCCACGCCGATGACGATGCCGACGATCATCGACACGGCGTCGAACACGGTGAGCGTCGGGCGCGGCTGCCCTCCCGCGGCCGCTTGCGGCACTCCGCCCGGGCTGCTCATCGCCGTCCGCCCGCGAGTATCCGCGTGCCGGCCGCGCCGCCCGTCTTCATCTCGCCGCGCGCCGTCTGCCGGGCCTTCCAGGGCATCACGCGCTGGCCGCTGCCCACGCCGACGGTCACGGTGCCCTCGATGGTGTCGCCCTTGACCCGTCCGCTGAAGCGGTGGGCGACCGGGCCGCCCGGCGCGGGCACCGCGAGGCTGAAGCCGATCTGCTCGCCCGCGAGCCGGAACTGAGGCAGCCGCAGCTCCCGCCCGCCCACGCGCGCGGTTCCGTGCACGTACTGGAAGTTCTGCTCGAAGCTGAACTGGTACGGCACGGGCTTGCCGCCGGGCGCGATCTCCGATTCCCAGCGGCCGGCGACCCGCGCCGGCACGACGTAGAGGAAGATGTAGCTCTTGCCGGGGTCGCCGACCACCTTCTCGGGCACGAGCAGGGTCCTCTCCTCGTCCGGGTCCCATTCCCCCAGGGCGTAGTCATGCGCCACCACGCGCGTGCCGGGCTTGAGGGTGAGCAGCTTGGGACGCAGCTTCTCGTTCATCTCCGGCAGCAGATAGCTGGTGACCACCGTGGCTGGGCTCAAGTCGGTCTCGAACAGGTTCTGCTCGATAAAATGCGCGCGCTCCGCCACGCCTTCCTTCTTCGCGGTGCTGTTGGCGAGCTTTAGCAGGTAGGTATCGAGATCCACGCCGAAGCCGCGCGCCCCGTGCTTCTTCGCCGCGGTGATGACGATGCGCCCGTCGCCCGAGCCGAGGTCGATGACGTAATCGCCGGGCCCGACTTTCGCCATGCGCAGCATCTCGTCCACGACCACCTGGGGCGTGGGCACGTAGACCACGTCGCCCTGCCCCTCCTGGGCATTCGCCGCGGGCGCGACCAGCGCCAGGGCCAGGATTCCTGGTAACAATATTGCCGATCTCATCGTGACTCCTTTGCATGAAGCTTTGCGCGCCACCGGTAACCGGTCACCGGTCGCTGTATTGATCGATCCGGCCACGCCGGGTGCGCGTCGCCGTCCAGTCGTGCTCGCCGCCGTCCAGCCTGACCTTTCCGCTGATCGTGTCGCCGCTGACGCGCCCGCTGAACTCGTGGCGGCGCGGCCGGCCGCCGACTTCCGCGGTGAGGATAAAACGAATTTCGTCGCCGCGCACCCTCCCCGACTCCAGGCGCCCCGGCCTGCCACCAACGCGGGACCGGCCATCCAGCATCTGGAAGGTCTGGGAGAGCGTGAGCTCGTAATCGACGGCCGGGCCGCCGATCGCGGACTGCCATCGCCACGCGCCGGCGGCGTTGGCGGGAACGATCCAGAGATAGACGTCGCTCGTGGGCGGTCCATAGGGCTTGTCCGGGACCGGAACGGTCACGCGCGCGTCCGGTTGCCAGCCCTCCATTTCGAAGTCGTGCGAGACGACGCGCGTGCCCGGCTTGAGCGCCTCGAGAAAACGCGGGCGCAGCTGCATCAGCACGCTGTGGAACAGGTACAGCGTCACCACGCTGGCGCGCCCGATGTCGGTGGTGAAGAGGTTCTCCTCCAGGAATTCAACGCGGTCGGCCACGCCCTGCTTCCGCGCCTCGCGCCGCGCGGCGCTGACGAGGGCCCCGTCGATGTCCACCCCGAAGCCGCGCGCGCCGCGCTTCTTCGCCGCCGCGATGATGATGCGGCCGTCGCCCGAGCCGAGGTCGACGACGAAGTCCCGGGGGCCGACGTTGGCGATCCCGAGCATCGCGTCCACCACCGCCGGAGGCGTCGGCACGTAGGGCACGTCGGGCTGCTCCGCGGTTGCCGCGCGCACGGGCGCCGCGAGCAGCGCCAGGATCCCCGCGGCCATCGCGGCGCACGGCAGGAGCAACGACCGGAAGCCGGGCCGGCTCACCTCAAGACCCTCCGCGCCTGCCACTTGAGCGTGCCGCGCGCGTTGCCGACGCCGCGCGCGAGATCGCCTTCCATGACGTCGCCGCTCACCCGGCCGTCGAAATAAAGCGTCGCCTCGTTGTCCCGGTCGGCGCTGTCCACGATCGCGAAGGAAAGCCTGTCGCCTTCGAGCTTCGTGTCCCATACCTGCGTCGGCACGCCGTTCAGCCGCGCATGCGCCGACACGTCCTGGAAGCGCTGCGTCAGCGAGAGCTCGAGCAGTCGCTCGATCGGCGGCAGCGGGAGACGCGCCTGCCAGCGCCCCGCCACCCGGGCCGGCACGATCCAGAAGAACACATTCTTGCGGATGGTGGTCTTGCGGTCCGGACGCCAGTCGTCCATGTCGAAATCGTGGGAAACGATGCGCGTGCCGGGCTTGAGCCCGAGCAGGCGCGTCCGGAGCTTGAGCATCACCGAGGGCAACAGATACGTGGTGATGACCGTCGCCTGGCCGAGATCGGTCTGGAACAGGTCCTGCTGCAGGAACCGGGCGCGCTCCTCGACGCCGGCCTGGCGCGCGCTCTCCTCGCTCTGGATCACCAGGTTGAAATCGAGGTCCACGCCCAGCCCGCGCGCGCCGAATTTCCGCGCCGCCGTGATGACGATCCGCCCGTCGCCCGAGCCGAGGTCCAGCACGAAGTCCTTCGGCCCCACGCCGGCGAGCCGCAGCATTTCGTCCACCGTCACCTGCGGCGTCGGCACGTACGGCACTTCCGTCCAGCGCTCCTCCTGCTGGGCGGATACGGGGTAAACCGCCAGGACGCCAAGGAGAAACAAGGCAGGACCCGGAATACTCCGCCTCAATTCATCTCCTTGAGCGTCTGCTCCAGGGTCAGCGCCAGGTGGCGCGGGTCCCAGATCTCAACGCGCGTCGCCGACCAGGGCAGCTCCTGCGCCTTGTCGCCGCGGCTGACGCGCGCCTTGCCGTCGATCGCATGGTTGAAGATGCGCCCGGAAAACTCGTACTTCACCCCGTCCAGGGTCGCGGCAAAGGCGATGGTCTCGCCGACGAGCCTGCTTTCGACGCGGGCGCTGCGCGCGCCCGACCGCAACGTGCCTTCGATCACCTGGAAATTCTGGTTCAGGGAAAGCGAGAAATCGACGGGCTTGCCGTCCGGCGCGAGCGACCAGCGCCAGCGCCCGGCGGCCCGCCCCGGCACCACCCAGAAGTAGATCTTGCTGCGCTGGCCCACGCCGACCTTCTTGCCCGGGGCAGCGAGCTCTTCCTGGTAGTCGGGCGGCCACGCGCCCATGGCATAGTCGTGAGACACGATGCGCGTCCCCGGCTTGAGCGTGGTCAGGAGACGGTGCCGGATCATGAGGTTGACCTCCGGCAGCAGGTAGATACTCATCACCGAGGCCGGGCTGATGTCGGTCGCGTGCAGATCACGCTGGTAGAACACGGCGCGGTCGGCCACACCCGCCCTGGCGGCGTTCCGGTTGGCGAGCGCCACCAGCCTGCGGTCAAGGTCCACGCCGAATCCGCGGGCGCCGTGCTTCCTTGCGGCGGTGATCACCATCCGCCCGTCACCCGACCCGAGGTCGATCACGTAGTCGCCGCGGCCCACTTTCGCGATTTCCAGCATCCGCTCCACCACGTTGATCGGCGTCTGGACGTACGGCGTGTCGCCCCAATTGTCGTCCGCGAGCGCGGAGGTCACCGCGAGGCAGGCGGCCAGAAACGCGTGGCCTAGCAGCCTGTCGGAATGCGTCATCAATGGCGTGCGCTGCGCGCGATTTGAAAGATTCCGGGCGGCAACCCGCGCTGGCCCGTCGAGGAAGGGGTCGCACGCCGCGCATTCCACTCGAATCGCCCCTGGACGCGCGCGCCGGAAAGCGTGGCGCTGCCGTGGATGGTATCGCCCTCGATCTTGCCGGCGAATTCGTGCTTCACCGGCGCGCCGTTGACCTCGACGGTGAAGCGGAACCGGATATCGGCCCCGCGCAGGCGCGCGCCTTGCAGCCTGCTCTCGCGGCCGCCGACCCGGACCGACCCCGTGACCGCCTGGTACTTCTGCTGCAGCTTGACTTCGTAGGACTGCGGCTTGCCCGCGACCGGCGTCTGCCATTGCCAGACGCCCTCGACCGGGGCCGGCACGACCCAGTAATAGATGTCGCTCTGCCCGCCCGCGCCGCTATATTTGTCCGGCGCCTCCACCGTGAGGTGAACGTCCGGCTTCCAGTCGTCCATGTCGAAGTCGTGCGACACCAGGCGCGTGCCCGGCGCGAGCTGGAGCAGCTTCGGCCGCAACTCGATATTGACCCGCGGCAGCAGGTACATCGTGATCACCGTGGCCTGGCTCAAGTCGGTCGCGAACAGGTCCTGCTGGTGGAACGAGACGCGGTCGGTCACGCCCGCGCGCCGGGCGTTCTCGTTGCTTTCCCGGATGCGGTCGGGGTCGAGATCCACGCCGAAGCCGCGCGCGCCGTACTTCTTCGCGGCGGTGATGACGATGCGCCCGTCGCCGGAGCCGAGGTCGATCAGGTAATCGGCGGCCCCGACCTTGGCGATCTTCAGCATGCGCTCCACGACCTCCTGTGGCGTCGGCACGTACGGCACCCGGGGCTCCGCCGCCCGGGCCGCCGGTGCGGAAAGAAGCAGCAATGCGCACGCCCCGGCCGCGCACCGGATGCGGTCCGCGAAGATACGCTGGCGTGACGACATGGACTGAGCGGAAGAACTCATCTGTGAATCGCAGTCGTTCCCCGACCCGCGATAACCGCTTGCATCTGTGGTTAAATTCGGGTTTTGCGCCGGGCAAAACCCGAAAGTGGCGGATTATACCCGATAGCAGCCTGTCGGACTTGGCATCCGACAGTCTGCTATAAGCAAAACCGCCTCACGAACAGGGCAGGATACGGAGATAGATACGACAGCGGATATTCGATGAAGCGGCAAGAAGAATTCGCGCCAGCAGCGAATCGGTACATTTCGATCCTTGTGATCGAGGCGGTTTTGCGTGAGGAATTTGCCGGACTTCGTCCGGCGAATTCCTGGTGTCTCTGACGGCATGCTGCTCTACGTCATCCTGTTCATCTCCGGCGGCGCGGTGCTCGCGCTGGAGCTGCTCGCCTCGCGCATCCTGACGCCCTACTTCGGCGTCAGCCTCTATATCTGGACCGGCATCCTTTCGATCACGCTGGTCGCGCTGGCGCTCGGCTACTGGGCCGGCGGGCGGTTTGCTTCCGGACGCGGCGCCAGCGTCGGGCGACTTGCGCAGCGCTTTGCGCTGATGCCCGCCGTCGCCGCGTTTGCCATCGTCGCGTCCTGTCTCGTCTATCCGCACCTCTTCCCGCGGCTCGCCGCGACCGATCTCGTGCTCGGCGCGTTTGCCGCTTGCCTGGTGCTGCTGTTCGTGCCGCTCGTCGCCGCCTCGGCCATGAACCCGCTCCTGATCGCGATCGTGCTGGCGCGCGCAAACGGGCGGACCGGGGACGCCGGCGCCGGCCGGGTGTTCTTCGTCAGCACCATCGGCTCGGTGGCGGGGGTGCTCGTCACCGCGTTCGGCCTGATCCCCTACCTGAGCAATTTCACGGCGGCGCTCTCGGTGGCGCTCGCGCTGGCGCTGCTCTCGCTCGCCGCGGTCGCGCACCCGCCGACGCCGCTCGCCGCGCGCGGCAGGGTGGGTGTCGCGGCCGCCGGCGCGATGCTCGCGGCCGTGCTGATGCTGTGGCTCGCCGACGCCTACCTCGGGCGCATGTGGCCGGCGAGTTACGGCGGCAGGATCTGGCAGGTGGAGGCGCGCCTCGGGTCGCTGTTCGGAACGGTGAAGATCCTGCGCAGCGCGCCCGATGCGGAAGGCCGCTTCGCCCGCCTCTACTTCCAGGATGGCCTGGTGCAGAACACGGTGGCGTCCGACGGGCGCTCGCTGTCGCTCTACACCTACGCGCTGGAGGCCCTCGCCTACGCCTACCGCCCCAAGCCCGCCTCGGCGCTGGTGCTGGGGCTTGGCGCGGGCATCGTGCCGATGCGCCTCGCCGGCAGGGGCGTGGCGGTCGAAGCGGTCGAGATCGACCCGGCCTCGCTCGTGGCGGCGACCCGGTTCTTCGGCTTCGATGCCTCCCGGGTGCGCGTGCACCTCGAGGACGCGCGCACGCAGCTGAAGCGCTGCACGCGCCGCCACGACGTGGTGATCGTCGACCTGTTTCACGGCGACGGCACGCCGGATTACCTGATCACGCGCGATTTCTTCAGCGACCTCAAGCGCTGCCTCGGGCCCGGCGGCGTCGCGGTCTTCAATACTTTCGCCGACCTCGAGCATCCCGCCGCCTACGCGCACCTGCTGGCGACCCTGCTCACGGAGCTTCCCTACATCGCGCTCTACCGGCCGGAGCGGCCGGGACAGGCGCACATCAACAGCTTCATCGTCGCCGGGGTTGCGGCGCTGCCGGAGCCGCAGCCGGTCAAGCTGGATTACGTCCCGCCCCAGCATGCCGAGACGCTGGATGACATGATGACGCGGCCGCTGACGCTGAACCGCGGGCTGCTGGAGGACGGGGAAATCGTCACCGACGCCCGCAACCGGGCGGTGCACGATGTCGCGGAAAGCCAGTTGATCTACCGCCGCGCGGTGGTGGAGTCGCTGCCGCCTGCCTTTCTCGTCAACTGACGAGGAATGGCCGGGAGAAGCGTGACACGATACGGCGTGACATGAAACATCGTGACATGGTGAACCGTGACATGATGGAGCGTGGTTCGTAAAGCAAGCGACGCCTTTTCACGTCACGCTGTATCACGTCACGCATCACCACGTCACGACTCATCATGTCACGCTCTTACCCTTGTGGCGGTCCAGCGCGCGCTGCCCTTGCCGCCCGCGAGTTGTACGGTGCCTTCCATGGTGCCGCCCGCGACGCGCCCTCTGAAGAGGTGACGGTCACCGCCCGACGGAAACGCGAAGGAGATCTCCTCGCCCTGCAGCCGCGATTGCGTGAGCTTGACGGCCTTCGCGCCGCCGCCCGTCACGCTTCCGTCGAGGTTCTGGAAGCTCTGTTTCAGCGTCAGCTCGTAGGTCTGCCCGGCGGGAGGCGCAACATTGAGCCGCCACCGCCCCGCGACCCGGGCCGGCACGAGCCACAGGTAAACCGTCGCGCGGGGAACGCCGTTCACCGCTTCCTTCTCGGGAACGTCCCACGTGTACTCGTCGTCGGGTTGCCAGTCGCCGAAATGGTAGTCGTGCGAGACCACGCGCGTGCCGGGCTTGAGCTCGCCGAGGATCTTCGGGCGCAGGTCCAGCATCATGTCGGGCAGGAGGTAGAGCGTGACCACGGTCGCCTTGCTGATGTCGGCCTTGAACACGTCCTGCACGTAGAAGGCCGCGCGGTCGGCCACGCCCCGCAATTTCGCCGCGGCGTTGCTCTGCTCAACCAGCTCGGGGTCGATGTCCACGCCGAATCCGCGCGCCTTGAGCTTTTGCGCCGCCGTGAGCACGATGACGCCGTCGCCGGAGCCGAGGTCCACCACGAAGTCATCGGCGCCGACCCGGCCGAAGCGCAACATCTCGTCAACCACGATCTGCGGCGTCGGGACGTAGGGGCCGCCGGTGCGCCGGTCCTCGATGTCCTCCGAAGCCGCGGCGAGCCGCGCCAGCGGCAGCGCTCCGAGCGCGATGACGACCCTCCGCCGCATCAATGAGTATTTTGCCTGCATGATCTTCCCAGTGCTGAATTTCGAGTCACGAGTAACCAGTCACGAGTCACGCACGTCAGCGCGAAAACAGCAGCGCCCCGCCCTGCTGGCACGCCTCCACCACTTCCGCCGGCGACAGCGTGCCGTTGAAGCTGTGCCGGATCACGTCCCTGACGAGCGCGAGCTCGCGCGGCGTGAGACGGTCCTTCATCCCGCCGCGTTCGACGTCCGCCAGCAGCCGCGACAGCGAAATGCCCTGGTCGCGCTGGCGGATGGTTTCCTGCGCGATCGCGCCGTGCTGCTCGCAGGTCAGCTCAGCGCGCGCCGCCGGGCAGGCCAGCAACAGGACCAGAACCGCAACGATCCGGATGTTCACCGTGGCGGATTGTACAACGAGAGATCGCGAGAGCGGGAGGTCGTGAAATCGGGAGATCGTAAGATCCGGAAATCGTGAGACGGTGCCCTCCTCTCTGACGTGCTCACTCTCTTCCCCTCTCGCGCGCTCACCTCGTCATGTCCTCACGGAGTTATTTGATAGTTCGCGGTGACATCCCGCGCGACCGGTGGCTGAGCGGTCCCGCCGCCGGAGTCGAGCGGGCTTTTCACGCCGCGGCCTCCTTTATTCAGCACGTGGGTGTAGATCATCGTGGTCGAGACGTCCTTGTGCCCGAGCAGCTCCTGCACCGTGCGGATGTCGTAACCGGCCTCCAGAAGGTGGGTGGCGAACGAATGCCTCAGCACGTGCGGCGAGACGGGCTTCGCAATGCCGGCCTTGCGGGCGGCTTCGGACACGGCGCGCTGGATCACCTTTTCGTCCAGGTGATGGCGTCGAATGACGCCGTCGAGCGGATCGGTCGAGCGACTGCCCGAGGGAAACACGTACTGCCAGGGCCAGCTGCGGCCGGCGCGCGGGTACTTACGGGAAAGAGCGTACGGCAGATACACGTCGCCGAACCCTTCGGCGAGGTCGCGCTCATGCAACCCCTTAACGCGCGTCAGGTGCGCGCGCAGTGGCTCAATCAGCCGCTCGGGGAGCATCGTGCGCCGGTCGCGCCCGCCCTTGCCGTCACGGACCGTGATCTCGCGGCGCTCGAAATCCACGTCCTTGACGCGCAGGCGTAGTCCCTCCAGCAAGCGCATGCCGGTCGCGTAGAGCAAACTCGTAGCAAGCCAGCGCGTGCCGTCGAGTTGGGAAAGCAGCGCGCGCACCTCGCTTTCGGTCAACACCACCGGCACGCGCGCCGTGCGCTTCGCGCGTACCACCCCGTCCAACCACGGCAGATCCTTTTGCAGGACTTCGCGATAAAGAAAGAGGAGCGCCGCCAGCGCCTGGTTCTGCGTCGAGGACGCCACTCGTTCCTCGGTCGCCAAATGGGACAGGAACGACTCGACTTCCGCTGCTCCCATGTCCCGCGGATGGCGCTTGCCGTGGAAGTAGATGAAGCGGCGCGCCCAGTGCAGGTACGCCTCCTCCGTGCGCAGGCTGTAGTGCTTCACCCGCAGGCGTTCGCGGTACTGATCGAGCAGCTTCGGCTGCGACATGCTCCCTCCCTTTTTCGGGGCCTATACCGCATCAACGAACAAGCCACGACTCCGGTTGACCCTGCTTGAGGAATCAGGAGGTTGGGAGTAGCCTTTCCTGCTTCAGCCCCGGTTTCGGGGCAAAACAAATGCCCCACTTATGGGGCCGATATCTCGTTGCACGAGCCCTGCTACGCAGGGGGAGTACACGGCATTGGTGAGCGTGCGTTATAGGCGGGATGGAATGCACGCTGCAGGGAATCTTCCAGAGGCATTTTGAGCCGTACGCGCGGCGGCACCGGCTGCCGGCATACG
>JACPTK010000055.1 GCA_016192825.1 Betaproteobacteria bacterium
ACCAGCACTACCGCATCGAATGCGCGCTCGAGGTCGAACTGGGTCTGGCCGGACTGCGGCTGAAATGACTCCGGGAAGGCCCAGGACTGATCTTCGGACATGCCGCAATTTTGCCACGGCGGAAGAGCAAGGCGAATGGCGGATGGCGGATGGCGGATGGCGGATGGCGAATGGGCTCCCGCAGAGCGGGGGCTCGTCATCCCTCGTCCCTCGTTATTAGTGCGCCAAGATTGGCCTACAAGAAAGCCTCATCAATAAGTTGAGCCTGGCTCCTCTGATTTCTACTCGTCGACAGAATCAGTAGGGTCCTGCAGGCCCTTGCGGCAAATCGATCCATCGTCTCCTCCCGGATGTGTTGTGGTCGGGCGCGTCGCTGCCAAGTATACAAGCCGTCTGCAACCAAACAAACTTGGAATACCCCTGGAAGGACGACGGCGGAAGGATGAAGGATGACCCCCGCGCGTGGCGCGGAGCCCAGTCACGAGCCGCGAGGCACGACAAAAAGCTTGACCGCCAAGACGCCAAAAAATAGACGGGATTAACAGGATTTACAGGACAGAACTACAACACACAGTCCCCGTCCCTCGAATCTCAGGGCGCGCAGCGCTGTTGTCTCCCTTCCCCCTTGAGGGGGGAAGGGCGGGGATGGGGGTGACGGCCTCTCATCCCTGCTCTTGGACTCCTCATCCCTCATCCCTGCTGTCAACGCGCCAAGGGTGGTAACAGGAAGCGCTCTTGGAATTATATGTAGTAACTCAGATTTGAATGGGCACGCTTGCCAGCGTCCCCGTGGCCGCCGTGCGGTACGGCCTGCACCTGTCGGCGAGCGGGATAGTTCCCGAGGTGACACCGGCAATCATGCGCGCGAACAAGCTCGACGCAGCAAAGGCTTTCGTTTCTGAGCGGGTTGCGTAGAATACTTGCTGAGGAGGTGACGTCAATGAGAATAGAAACGTTGGCAGTGGACCCGAGCACCCTGCGGGAGGAAGTCAAGAGCAAGTACCGTGACGTAGCCTGCAATCCGCACGGTGAATATCACTTTCATACCGGAAGACCGCTCGCGCAGCGCCTTGGGTATGATCAGACCGTGGTGGAAGCGATGCCGGATGTGGCTGTCGAATCGTTCGCCGGGGTGGCAAACCCGTTCCTGCTCCGGACGCTTGCGCGGGGCGATAAGGTGGTCGATGCAGGATCCGGCGGAGGATTCGACTCCTTTATCGCCGCGCATCAGGTCGGTTCGGAAGGCCGGGTGGTCGGAATAGACATGCTCCCCGAAATGCTCGAGAAATCCCAAAAGGCCGCGAAGCTCATGGGGCTCGCGCATGTCGAGTTTCGCGAAGGGATCCTCGAAGAGATGCCGGTAGAGGACGGCTGGGCGGACGTCGCTATCAGCAACGGTGTGATCAACCTGTGTGCGGACAAGAAGCGGGTCTTTGGCGAGTTGTGGCGGGTTCTTCGCCCCGGCGGCAGTCTGCAGTTCGCCGACATCGCGAATGGCAAGCCGGTGCCCGAGTCGGCGGTCCGCAACATCGACCTATGGACGGCTTGAATAGCCGGTGGCCTTCCGTGCGAAGGCTGGCAGGCGATGATGAAGGAAGTCGGCTTCGTCGACATTCAGGTGAGCAGGCCGTTAGACCCGTTCGGCGGGGCCCGAGGCGAAAAGAACGCGCGGCGGTTCGAGGTCTACGGCTACACTTTCATGGCGCGCAAGCCCGGCTAAGCGGTCCGTGGTCCTGGACTCCGGCCCGTAACGTAATGTTTGGTTCTCTGGCTTGCTGCGCCTGATGGCGCGGACGCCGGTGAGCACGTTCCAACATGAGCACGCCCTTCCTGACCGTTACGGTGGGCGGGCCCAGCGGCGTGAGTTCGAGCTGCAGCGAATCGATCCCATCGAGGCCATCCATGCGGCCCTTGCCTGTGAGGGTCTTGCCGTGCAGCCGCATCAATACGGTTACGGTCACTTCGAACCTATTGTCGTCCGCCGCGACGAAGATCGTGTCGGGCACGCCGTCCCCGGTGATGTCCGCATTCAGCCGCGACACGACGCGCCTGTTGTCCACAAAGCGGGCGATGTCGGCATTGCCGCCCACGCCCTCGGCCGCCTGCAGGCCACCGCAGGCGGCCAGCAACAGCGAGCTACATATCCAGCGCCTCATAGTCCCCCGATCACGGTTTCTGCGGGAAGTATCGCGCCAATCCCTGCCCTGAGCCGAATGCCATGCGCATTTGGGGAAACCCGTGAGGGCGGGAGTGGGAGGGCGACAGAACCCGGGAGGGCGGGAGCGCGGGAGATGGACAAAACGTATTCGATCTCACGATTTCCCGATCTCACGATCTCCCGGCGTTTCCACCTCCCGATCTCCCGATTTCCCGATCTCCCGGGTTGATTCCGTCTCCACCTGCTTCGGCGGTTTCGCCATCAGGAAAAACAACGACCCGAGGCCGGACATCACCGCCAGGATCGTGAAGCCCATGCGGTAGTTGCCGGTCCAGTCGGCGAAGACGCCGGCCAGAATCGGTCCGCCGATCTGGCCGATAACCATGATCATCGACGATAGCCCGATGATCATGCCGATCGAGCTCCGTCCGAAATAGTCGGCGCGCATCGCCTGCATGAACGGGCCGCGCAGGCCCCAGGCGACGCCGTGCACCAGCGCCGCGATCACCAGGACGACGAGACCGGTGGCGTAAGTGAGCATGAGCAGGCCGGTTGCGTGCATCAGCATGCAGGCCGCCGCGACCAGGCGCTTCTGGAACCGGTCGCCGATCACCCATCCCAGCATCACCCCGCCGAATTGCCCGATCGTCACCAGGGTGAACACGAGCGTGGCCACGGAGAGCGAGTAGCCCAGGCCTTCCTTGATATGGGTGACGGCGTGCACGTTCACGGCGGTCACCGCCAGCAGCGCAAAAGCGTGGCCGAGCCCCATCAGCCAGAAGGCGCTGGTCCGCAGCGCCTCGCGCGCGCTGAGGCCGTGCCGCACGGGCGCCGCCGCACGCCGGGTGCCTGTGTCTTTGGGCGCTGTTGGCGCGCCGTCCACGGTTTCGCCGTGATCCTCCGGGCGGCCGCGGATCACGCGTGCCAGCGGCCAGCCGATCAGGATCGAGACGATGCCCGAGCCGAGGGCGGTCGCCCGCCAGCCGTAGGCCTGAATCGAAGCGGCAACGAGGAACACGAAAAGTCCGCCGAGCGCACTGCCGAACTGGAGCGCGGAGAGCGCGCGGGCACGGCGCTTCTCGAACCAGTGGATGATCGCAACGCCCACGATGGAGTTGCTGAACATGCTCGAACCCAGCGCGACGACCACGAACGCCGCGTAGAAGCCGGCGAGCGTATCGATCCGGGACAGGAGCATGAAGCCGATGCCGAACATGACGATGCCGGCGCGGACGATGCCCCGCGGCCCGAAGCGGTCCACCGCCCAGCCGAGCACCGGGCCGAGGATCGCGACTTCCGTCGATTTCAGCGCGGCGGCGCCGGCAACGGCGGTCTTGCTCCAGCCGCGATCCTCGACCAGGACCGCGAGATAGACGCCAAAAGCCTGGTTCAGCAGCAGGCTCTGCAGGAACTGCAGGGCGCCGCCGGCGACCACGATGCGCCAGCCATAAAAGAGCTTCATGAGAGATCCCGAGAATAACGCAGGCGGCGCGGGCTCCGATAGAGCCAGAAGACGGGAGAGCGGGAGGTCGGGAGAGCGGGAGGGCGACAGAACCCGGGAGGGCGGGAGATGGACGAGGCAAGTTCGATCTTACGATCTCCCGATCTAACGACCTCCCGGTCTTTCGATCTCCCGCTCTCCCGACCTCCCGCCCTCACGGCTCTTTGTATGCGTGCTAGCATGGCGCCGCGACACAATATTCGGGAGAGAAGATGAAAGCCGCGTTCTTCATGAAAAACGGCGGGCCGGAGGTGATGCAGTACGGCGAGGTCCCGGACCCGGTGGCCGGGCCCGGCCAGGTGCTGGTCGACGTCCACGCGGCGAGCGTGAACGGGGCCGACTGGAAAGTGCGCATGGGTCACTATGCCCCGACCACCACGTTCCCCTACATCCCGGGACGGGATTTTTCCGGCGTGGTGAGCGCGCTCGGCGCCGGCGTGAGCGACCTCAAGGTCGGCGATTCGGTGTTCGGGGTGGTCGAGGTGACCGGTGAAGCGTGCTATGCCGAGAAGGTCGCGATCGGGTCGGCCATCGTCGCGAAGAAGCCGGACAGCCTCACGCACGTCGAAGCGGCCTCGCTGGCGCTGATCGGCCTCACCGCGCTCGTGTCGATCGAGGACACGCTGCAACTGAAGTCCGGCGAAACGATACTCATCCAGGGCGGCGCCGGCGGCGTGGCCGGCTTCGCGGTGCAGGTCGCCAAGCACATCGGAGCGCGCGTCATCACGACCGCGAGCGCGGCCAACCACGATTACCTGCGCAAGCTCGGCGCCGACCAGATCATCGACTACAGCAGGCAGGACTTCACGCAGGTCGTGTCCGGCTGCGACGCGGTGTTCGACACCGTCGGCGGCGACGTGGTCAATCGCTCGTTCGCCGTGCTGCGGCCGGGCGGACGCGCTGCGTTCATCGGCTCGGGCCCCACGGCGCCCGTCCCGCCGCGCAACGACGTTGTTTCGCTGCGCCCCAAGGTCGGGCGCGACCGCGCGCATCTCGAGCGGATCGTCGCGCTCGTCACCGCGGGCGCGGTGCGCGTGCCGGAGATCAAGGTCTATCCGTTGTCCGAGGCCGCCGAGGCCCACCGGGTGAGCCAGGGACGCCACCTGCGCGGCAAGCTCGTTTTCAAGGTCCGCTAGGAGACCTGAAACGGAAAAGGGCTAGTTCCCGCAGTGCGGGCGTCCAATCACCATTCACCAGTCACGACTCACGCCTTTGCTTGCCCAGCCTCAGGCTCTTGCCTCGAGCATTTTCTCCGTGCGCTGGTAAATGGCTTCCGGCGATCCCTCGGCGGACACGCTCACGAGCAGGTTCCGCTTGCGGTAATAGTCGGCCAACGAGGCGGTGCTGGCTGCGTAGGCGGCCATGCGCACCTTGACCGATTCCGGCCGGTCATCGTCCCGCTGGATCAGACGGCCTCCGCACGCGTCGCAGGTGCCTTCGACCTTCGGGGGCTTGGTCTGGACGTGGTACACCGCCTTGCACTTCTCGCAAGTGCGGCGGCCGCTCAGCCGGGCGACGATGGTATCGAGGGGCAGCTCGTAGCTCAGCACGGCATCGAGCTTGATGCGCTCGCTCGCCAACAGCTTGGTCAGCGCCTCGGCCTGGTACACGGTGCGAGGGAATCCGTCCAGCAGAAAACCGCTTCTGCACCGCATGCAGGTAGTGCGCTCCTTGATGATGTCGAGCACGGTCTCGTCCGTGACGAGTTCACCCCTTTGCATGGCCTCAAGGGCGCTGTTGATGGCCGGGCTGCGGTCGCACTCGGCGGTGGACTTCGCCGCGCGGAAGACGTCGCCCGTGGAAAGCTGGCAGGCGCCGAGACGCTCGCTCAGCAATTCCGCCTGGGTTCCCTTGCCGACCCCGGGGGCTCCGAGCAGGATGAAATAACGGGGGCGTGCCGGGATTTGCGGCAGGTTGCTGCAATGGGCGGCGGGTCCTTTGATCCAGGCGGCGCGGTCGTTTTTCGCGAGCATGGTGTTGTCCTTTCCTCTGGAAGTGCAATGGTGACCGGATCGCCACCGATCGTGCCAGCGAGAATCACCAGAGTGGAGTTTGTGACGATCGAAGTCCGATGTCTCTGACGCAGATCAAAGGACATTGAAATAGCGGCGCGGAGACGCCGCTGGTGGCCGTGATAGGTGAAAGGGGATAGGGGATATCCCTTATCACTCGTTACTCGTCACTCATTACTCGTGGCTCACCACGCCGTTCTCACTCCAATGGCGCCGGCTTCGCTATCCCGTAACCCTGAGCGTAATCGATACCGATTTTCTTGAGCTTTGCGAGGGTCTCACGGCGTTCGACCAGTTCGGCGATCGTTCGTATGCCGATTTCCCGGCAGGCTTCGTGTATCGCGCCCGCATCGGCAAAGCTCTTCTCGTCTTCGTGTATCCGCCTGACGATACGCCCGTCGATTTTCACGAGATTGATGCCCAGGGCCTGCAGCATTTCTGTCGAAACCAGCTCGCCGCTGTAGTCCGTGACGACGAACCCGCAGCCCAGGGGCTTCAGGGGCAGGATGAATTGATCCAGCGACAGGGCATACTTGTCGACGTCCTCCTCGGAGATTTCAAAGAGAAGGTGCCGGGGCGGCACCTGGCTTTTCGCCAATTGCCTTGCGACGAAGTTCGCAAATCCGGGCCCGACGATCGAATCGCTGGAGAGATTGATGGTGCAGTGCGTGTTGTTCCAGTTTTTCTGGGCCAACTTGCGTTTGGCCGCATGCCACCGGATGACGTTGCTGATTACCCATTTATCCATCGTCGCCATCAGGTTTTGCTGCTCCAGTATCGGAAAGAACCCGCCGGGAGGCAGCAGTTTCTGCTCCTCCTCCAGAAAGCGGACGAAAATTTCCCGATAGCTGGATTGGCCGCCCGGTGAGACTATCGGCTTGATTGCCTGGAAGTAAAGAATAAACTGGCCTCCCTTGAGGGCGGCGATCAGGTTTCCCGCAATGTCGTCCTGTTCGGGTTCGTTGGCCATGATTGAGCTGATCTCGCCTCTTTCCCGTCCCATTTCCGTCGTCCTGCCTTCCCCGTCCGAACTTAGGGTAGAACGAGAATCGGATGAAAATCAAATCTATCAATTTGTTAGATTTTAGGTTTCCCCGTTAATCCGTTGATTGCAACGTCACATCGACAATCGTCCACGCTTGGCGTTGTCTTCGAGTTCTTGGATTTTCGAGATCTGTTCGCCTTGCGTCCTCCGCGTCCTTCGCGATCCGTAGCACGCTTTCCAGGCGGCGCAGCTTTCCAGCCGCCAATCAACGCTACAATGCGCCCGTAGCGCCGCCAGGAAAAACCAGAACAATCCATGAAGAATCCGCGCAGCTCCGGTCGCAAGTCGCCGATGGCGGATCCCGATCGTCTGTTCGATGCGGACCACCCGCTCGAGATCGCGGACCAGGGCTGCTTCTTCGCCGGCGGATCCTACGTCGAGACCGAAGACGGGCGGGTCATGCTGGGGCAGATGTTCGTGCAGTACCAGATCCCCGCGAAGCGCCGCCATCCCCATCCCCTGGTCATGATCCACGGCGGCGGGCAGACCGGCGTCGGTTTCCTCGGCACGCCGGACGGGCGCCGGGGATGGGCGGACTACTTCCTCGCGAACGGGTATGCCGTTTACGTCGTGGATCAGCCGGCGCGGGGGCGCTCGGGATTCTTCAGGAAAGGCTACGGCGATGCGGCTCACCGCAACGCGGATGCGATCGCCGGGCGGTTCACGGTCCCGGAGGCCCGCAAGCTGTGGCCCCAGGCCGTGCGGCACACGCAATGGCCGGGCAGCGGCGTCGCCGGCGATCCGGCGTTCGACCAGTTCTACGCCTCCCAGGTCGAAAGCATGTCCGATGCCGCCGCCGTCGAGCGCATGATGCGCGAGGCCGGCGCCGCGCTGCTCGATCGCATCGGCCCGGCGATCCTGCTCACGCATTCCCAGGGCGGGCCGTTCGGCTGGACGATTGCCGATGCCCGGCCGCAGCAGGTGCGGGCAATCCTGGCGATCGAGCCCAACGGCGCCCCGGTCTACGAGGTGAAGTTTACCGGCCCGCCGGACTGGTTCGAGGACGAAGCCGTTACCCGTCCCTGGGGCATCACCCGCGGCCCGTTGACGTTCATGCCGGCAGTGTCGAATGTCGCGGACATGAAGTTCGTGAGGCAGGAGAAGCCGGACGGCCCCGGGCTGGTGCGCTGCTGGCTGCAGGCAAGGCCGGCGCGCCGGCTGCCGAATCTGCGCGGCATTCCCATCCTGATCGTGACCGCGGAGGCCTCCTACCACGCGCCTTACGACCACTGCACGTCGCAGTTCCTGCGCCAGGCCGGGGTCGAGCACGATTTCGTCCGTCTCGAGGACGTCGGCATCCGCGGCAACGGCCACTTTATGATGCTGGAGAAGAACAATCTCGAGATCGCGCGGTATCTGCACGAGTGGCTCGAAACGAACGCGATGTGAAGGAAAACGAGTTGGCGAGAAGGGCCGTCGCGCCGGGGCACGCTTTGCCTTTGCGACGCGGGTGCTTCTGTCCGCGGCTTACCCCGCAGGGAACGCAACCGCCGCGCAGGACCTGCCCGCTTCGAATCAGGTGCGCCGGGTGCCGGGCTGCGGACGCGCCTTCTGCCCGCGCGCCACCTCGCGACATTACCATTCTCCTTAACACAAAGTAGTGCGCAGCCTGATTAATCCTGCGTGCGTCCACCAGAATCTCGCTGTCCAGTAGATGGTCCCGCGAGCTTTGTGATGAGCCGCGCTACTTCCCGACTCGCTTGCGTCAGAGGGTGACTAGTCGTGGTGCGAAGAATAATGACGCGGTCAATCGTCGGATTAACGATTCTGGATGCCTGAAGACGTCCTGATTGAACCTCACGATAAACCGCGTTAAGAGCGAGTATCGTATACGCTTGGGCCTCAGCAACAACATTTTTTTGTATTGCTAGCGAGTCAGTCTCTAACAATACGGAAAGTGTAAAGTGCTTGCGCCGACTGATTTGATCCAGTAGAGCCCGCAAACGGTTGGGTGGACTCGCCAGCACCAGAGGGAGTCCCTGTAGACGAGCGAATTGAACAGTGGGCGACTGCGTAACTGGATCATTGGTAGCCCCCACCAAATAGGCATCGCTTCTTGCAAGTAACGGGGAGCTCATCGCGTGAGCTTTACCGTAACGAAAAAGAATTCCAACATCAATTCTCCCCGAGGAGAGCCACTCTTCAATCTGTCCACCGGACCCCTCGTGAACATGCAACCGTATGCCTGGATAGTACTTTCGAAGATCGCGAAACAGCGAGCTCACTAATGGGTGTACTACAGAAGGCAGTATGCCCAACTGCACATCACCAACCGGAACATCTCCCGCGGATTGCACGTCTTGCATAAGCTGATCAGCGTTGCTCAGCAGTGTGCGCACGCGTGGAAGAATGCGTTCACCAAATGGGGTAAGGATGACTCCGCGGCCGGTTCGATGGAAAAGACGCGCTCCGTATTCCCGCTCCAGTGCGTTTATCTGTCGGCTGATCGTCGACTGAGTGGTGTCCAACGTTATGGCTGCCTTTGTGAGGCTTCCATGATTGGCTACGTGCGCGAATACTTTCAGTTTTGACAGATTCATTCAATTCCGTAGAGCAAAGGTATGCATGATTAGCATATCTCCTTTAGCCGACATGTGTCTATCTTTTAGGTCACACGGAGTTCTACACTCAAAAATCTACGACTCAAACTCGTTTTCCCGGGTATAAAAATCGGCCAACTATGCCTAGCAGGTACGACGTCATTGTTGTCGGGGGAGGGAATGCAGCAATATGCGCGGCGCTCTCTGCGCGTGAACTCGGTGCAAGCGTGCTCTTGCTGGAGCGAGCACCTGAATCGGAGCGTGGCGGTAACAGTGCGTTCACTGGTGGAACGATGCGCGTTGTGTATTCGGGAGTCGAAGACATTCAGCAACTTGTTCCCGATCTCAGTGAGGCTGAAATCGCAGAAACAGATTTTGGTAGCTATAGTGTCGACCAATTCTTTGATGACATGGCCCGCATCACGCACTATCGTACTAACCCGGATTTGTGCGAAGTGCTGGTCAGGCGCAGTAACGAGGCTGTGCATTGGCTACGAAAACAAGGCGTGCGCTTTATACCTCTGTATGGCGCGCAGTCTTTCAAGATCGGGGGCAAGCGAAAATTCTGGGGTGGCGTCACTATTGGAATCGTCGGCGCAGGCATCGGACTCATTGACGCTCTTTATGCAGCTGCAGAGCGGCGCGGCGTTGAGATTCTCTATGAAGCTCAAGCGCAGCGTCTCCTTCAAAGAGATCGAGTAATTCGTGGCTTGCAAGCCGACATCGCAGGGAAGACCGTTACCTTAGAAGCCGGAGCGGTTGTGCTTGCATGTGGAGGATTTCAGGCAAATGCGGAATGGCGCACTCGTTACTTGGGCGCTGGCTGGGATCTCGCAAAAGTCCGAGGCACCCGGTTCAATACAGGGGGTGGAATACGGATGGCACTTGATGTGGGGGCCCAGCCCTATGGAAACTGGTCAGGCTGCCATGCAACGGAATGGGATTCGAACGCGCCCGATTTCGGCGATCGCACAGTGGGAGACCAGTTTGAGAAGCATAGCTACCAATTCAGCATCGTGGTCAACAACGAGGGGCGCCGTTTCATCGACGAGGGCGCCGATTTCCGCAATTACACGTATGCCAAGTACGGCAGAGAGATATTGGCCCAACCCGGCCAGGTCGCTTGGCAGATTTTCGATTCTAAGGTGTTCCATCTGCAACGCGATGAATACCGCATCAAGCGTGCGACAAAAGTGCGTGCGGACGACTTGGAAACCCTTGCTGCGCGGATGGAGGGGGTGAATGCCGGGCAACTCTTGAAAACGATCCGCGAATTTAATGCAGCGGTCAAGAAGGATGTTCCATTCAATCCGAACGTACTGGACGGCCGGGGTACACTGGGGCTTGTCATTCCAAAGTCGAATTGGGCCAACACGATCGAGAACGGTCCGTACGAAGCGTATGGCGTGACCTGCGGCATCACATTTACCTTCGGCGGCATCAAGATTACGACGCAGGCCGAGGTTGTCGATATCAGTGATTGCACCATACCTGGACTCTACGCAGCCGGAGAGATGGTCGGCGGAATTTTTTATTTTAATTACCCCGGCGCAAGCGGGCTTACAAGCAACAATCGAATCATCACTACATTAGGCGAAGGATAAAGAAATGGAACTGGGTCTGAAGGGCAAATCGGTGTTGCTAGTCGGCGCAAGCCGCGGTGTCGGTCTCGAAGCTGCGACGATGTTTGCAACCGAGGGCGCCAATGTAATGCTAATAGGCAGATCTGAAGAGAGCCTCCGGCAGGCTGTTGCCAGAGTCAAGAAAGAGTCGGGGAATCGCAATGTGGAATTTTTCGTAGGTGACATTCGTGAAAGAGAAAGCCACCTTCGCATTGTCGAGGCAACAGTGGCCAAGTTCGGCACCATCAACATCCTAGTTAATAACGCCGGTGCGGCACTCGCTAACCCTAATATGGACATGACCGATGACTTGTGGACCGAAGCGCTGCATTACAAGCTGCTGGGCTATATCCGCACCACAATGGCGGCATTTCCGATCATGCGCAAGAATGGCGGAGGCGCGATTGTAAACGTGGTTGGTGGTACTGGGCGTGAACCATATAGTTGGACATCGAGTACCGGTGTCGTTAATGCAGGGCTGCTGAATTTCACGAAGTCTACCGCTACCCAGTACGCTGCCAGTGGGGTACGCGTCAACGCTGTTAATCCTCGACAGATCGATACTAAGCGGCTCTCCGATTTTCGAACCGTTGAGCCCGACGGTTACGAACGGACTATTGCAGAGATTCCCCTGGGTCGCCTTGGACGACCCGACGAGGTCGCGTCCATTATCGTTTTCCTCAGCTCGGACCGAAGTAGCTTCATCACCGGTACTGCCATTGATGTCGATGGTGGAGCGACGCGGAGCGTTTCGTTTTAGCAACCTGTTGGAATTCCGCAGTCGGCATGCAGAATATGTCTTATGGCCAGGTCAGCTTCCCGCATTTAAGAGGCCAGCGTCCAGAATTCAGAGGACTATTCCCCTCAAAAAACAACTACCATGTCATAACCTTTACACAGAAGATGAATTCGCAAAGTACGGGCAGGATGAACTTGCCAAATGGCGGCAAGCAGGCGGGGCTCCGGTGCACGTGTTGACTAATGAGTGGTTTTACTCATGCCGGTCAAAATGAATTCGCGGGGACTATTCTGGCGATCGCGCCTGCGGACCCAGTCAATCGGTATGCAGTTCATTTTATAAATGTGTCGCTTACTCGAAAGGAAGGACAAAGATATGAACCGAGTCGCAGCGAAAAATGACCACCGCGCCGATCAAACAAAAGTAACCGATAATCCGTACAGTCGTGGTATCGCGCAATTCGTATCAGGATTGACGTACGAGAAAATTCCGCCTGAAGTGCGAAGCCGGATCAAGCTGCTGATACTGGATACGCTGGGTTGCGGAATCTATGCTTCCATAAAGGAGCATAGCAAGATCTTAATAGACGCCATAACCTCAGTTGATGCTGGTGGAACCTGCGGAATCTGGGGTACGTCGTCACGTGTTACCGCCCCGCATGCAGCGTTGGTCAACGGTACCCTGATTCAGGGCTTCGAGCTGGATGATGTCCATCGTCGGGCATCGATGCATGTCGGAGCAGTTACTTTGCCAGGCATAGTGGCAATCGCCGAGATCCGACCCGGAATGTCAGGTCGCCATTTTATGACTGCGGCGGTTGCGGGCTATGAAATCGGGCCACGAGTCGGTATCTGCATGGGGGACGATCATCTCGGTCAGGGATGGCACTCGGGGGCGACTGTTGGAGTATTTGGTGGTGCGGCCTCCGCCGCAGCAGCTCTAGGGCTGTCCGAAGAGAAAACTATTGACGCTCTTGGAATTGCTGGGACTCAGGCTTCAGGACTGATGGCGGCACAGTACGGTTCGATGGTCAAGCGGATGAATCATGGGAAATCCGCACAAAGTGGACTATACGCAGGATTGCTGGCCAACGCTGGATACACCGGGATACAGAACGTGTTCGAAAGTGAATTCGGCGGCTTCTGCACTACATTTTCCCGTTCTAAGGATCGTTTCAATATGGGAGAACTTACGCGCGATCTCGGCGAGCGCTGGGAAACCATGCAGGACTCCTTGAAGTTCTACTCATCTGCCGGATGCGTCCAGACTACGCTCGATGCGATCCAGATAATGCGCAAACGCCATCCGTTCGGCCCAGGGCAGGTAGAACGTATTGTGGTGCATGGTTCACAAGTCAATAAGGACCATTGCTTCTGGGAATATGTCCCATCTGGAATGACAAACGCGCAGTTTTGCATTCCATATATTGTCGCTACGCTCCTATTGGAAGGCGACTTTTTTGTGGATCAGGTTACGGAGGAAAAACTGGCCGATCCCGAGCGGATTGCCTTGTCTCGGAAGCTTGATTTCATCGCCGATCCGAAAATCATCGCAACTGGGAAGCGTTATATGGTGCGGGTAGAAATTCACCTTACAGACGGTACACGCCTCGAGGAAACGGTGGAAGCGCAGCGCGGCAGTGAAACCAAGTTCGCTTCCGAAAACGACGTGGTTTCAAAATTTCAGAAGCTTGTCTCGCACGTATTTCCCTCGAGTCGAGTCTCGGAGATACGAGATACTGTACTGGGTATCGAGAAGTTGGATGACGCGGCGAAGCTCGCTCGCCTGCTGGTTGTTTAATTCTGGAGGATGTATGACGCTTACACGTTTCGTCTCCTGGATATTCACGTTTGAGGTGTTGATTTTTGGTGCGGGTACGGTTTGTGGCCAAGATTATCCGAACAGGCCTATTCGTCTGGTTACCGCAGCGCCGGGGGGTGGCACTGATTTTGTGTCACGCATTCTTGCGCGGGGGATTTCACCCAGCTTGGGACAGCAGATAGTGGTAGATAATCGGCCAACTCGCCTAATTGGGGAGCTCGTGGCCAGCGCGCAGCCCGACGGCTACACATTGGTGCTTAACGGCTTCAGCTTTTGGCTCACGCCGCTGTTAGTAGCCAAGCCAACCTATGATGTTCCGAGAGACTTTGCAGCGATTTCATTGTTGACCACCTCGCCTGCCTTGATTGTCGTGCATCCGTCGTTGCCGGTAACGTCGGTTAAGGAGCTAATCGCATTGGCTAAAGCGAGGCCGGGGGTGCTCAATTATGGCTCCAGCACACCAGGCGCTCCAACTCATCTTGCAGGGGAATTATTCAAGTCTATGACGGGCACCAATATTGTAGGCGTTCCTTACAAAGGAAATGGGCCAGCGCTCAACGCTCTCATCGCCGGTGAAGTTGAGGTGATGTTTTCGAATGTCGCTGCGGTAAGCCCGCATGTCAAGTCGGGCAGATTAAGGGCCCTAGCAGTCGCTAGTGCTCAGCCATCCGTGCTCGCTCCGGGTCTGCCTCCGGTATCGGCAACAGTACCTGGATATGAAGTGGCATCAACGTATGGCATATTTGCACCGAAGGGAACGCCCGAGGTGATAATCAATCGGCTGAACCAGGTAGCTGTGCGGTTCCTCAATTCGCCAAGCGTGAGAGAGCAGCTATTAAAAGTGGGGGTGGAAGTAATTGGCAGTGCGCCGGAACGGCTGGCGGCCACGGTGAAATCAGATTTAGTGAAGTGGGGTAAGGTGATTGAGCAAGCTGGCATCCGACGTAATTAGTGTCCTCTGGCCGGGCAGGTCTCAGCGTTCGTAAGACGGTTTTGGCGTAAATGTGACCGACTCCCGGCGCCAGTCGAAGTCATGGATCGAATTCTGAATGTTCTGAGTGATTATGCCGTTTCACTGACGTATCAGGAGCTTTCTCAGGCTGTGGTGCATCAGGTAAAGCGGCGAGTTGTTGATACGCTAGGTTGTGCAATGGGCGGTTACTATGCGATTCCGGCGCAAATCGCACGAGCTCATGCTTTAGAGGTGGTGTCTTCTTCAGGATCTACGATGCTGGGTACCCGACATCGAAGTTCCCCCGAATTGGTGGCTTTTGCGAATGGGGTCATGGCACGTTATCTAGACTTTAACGACACTAGCATGTCAAGGAAGGGCGGTCACCCGAGCGATAACATCATGGCCGTCCTCGCCGCAGCAGAATATGCTGGTGCTGATATCCAGAATACTATCGCAGGTATCGTCATCGCTTATGAGGTACAGGACCGCTTCGGACTCGCATGTAGCGACCTAAGAGATAACGGCTGGGACCACGTGGCTTATGTAGTTCTTGCTTCTGCTGCTGGTGCAGGCAGAGCTATAGGCCTGAACAAGGAGCAGATGGCTAACGCACTGGCCTTGGCCGCTGTTGCAAATGCAGGCATGCGTCAGACGCGGGCGGGCCGGCTATCCATGTGGAAAGGATGTGCCGCTCCCAATGCTGCGCGTAACGGCGTCTTCGCTGCACTTATGGCTCGCCGCGGGTTGACCGGGCCAGAAGAGGCATTTGAGGGACCTTGGGGTTTCAAAAAGCAGCTTGGCACGGTGTTGAAATTGCCGGCTTTTGGCGGGAACGGCGAACCATTTTCCATTGAGACTGATAAATTCAAATATTTCCCTTGTGATTATGAGGCTCAGTGTTCCATTTTCCCCGCGTTGGAGCTTCACAAGGTGCTCAACGGAAAAGTAAACGAGATAGCGAAGATAGATATAGAGACTTACGAGCACGCGGTGGAAGTCGCGGCCGATACTCCCGACAAATGGAATCCCACGACTCGAGAAACTGCTGACCACAGTATTCCCTACGTTGTGGCTGTGGCGCTCACCAAAGGAACAGTGGGGCTTGGTGATTTCATTGACGAGAGCATCAGAGATCCGGAGTTACATGCCTTAATGCAAAAAATTCAGGTACACGCCACCGAAGAATGTACCAGGAATTGGCCGGAAGCCTTTCCATTTCGCATCACAGTTACCACAGAATCGGGACAGAAGCATGTTCGGGACGTCCGGTATGCAAAAGGACATCCTAGGAATCCGATGACCGACCAAGAGATCGAGGTGAAGTTCCGACAATTAGCTGAGCCAGTTATGGGCCGAACCCAGGTAAATAATGCCTTGGGGTGTCTCTGGCATCTGGAGGACATAAAGAGGATCCAGGAGTTATTCGATCTTTTTGTTTGCGAAGGTCAAGGTCGATCCTGATTCTTCGTTCCAAGAAAGTCGGAAAGGATGACTTTAGCGCGAGGGTATCCGAATTTTTTGCCAGGATTTGCCACAATTGGATCAGACCTGGGTCTAGGGGTATCAGTGCAAGTTTGCCGACTTACCCTTTCGATCGGCGCAAATTTGGCCACCCTCGTTCCGTCAAGTCTCTCAGGAACGGCGAGTAAGTGCCGGGCGAATGTCGAGTCTTTCGCAAAACGCCAAACCGCTAACGCCAAGGAAAAAGCATGAACGAGAGCCGTGAGCTTGCGAAATTCGTAAGCGAGCTGAAATATGAAAAATTGCCACGCCATGTGATCGCCAGAGCGAAGGACTTGGTCTTGGATCAAGTCGGCATCATGATGGCGTGCTCCACTCTGCCCTGGAGCAAGATAATCAATAACTACGTCCGGGACTGGGGAGATTGTAAGCAGGAGAGCACGATCGCGCATTACGGCTACAAGACAAAGGTAGAGAACGCCGTGTTCGCCAACAGTAGCTTCGGGCATGGGTTTGAGATTGACGATCACTATCCGCCGGGCGAGTCCCATCCAGGTTGTATCGTCGTACCCTCGGCATTAGCAATGGCGGAACGACAAGGAGCTAATGGTGAGGATCTTATAGTGGCGGTGGTTGCTGGCTACGAGGTAATGGGGCGAATAAACCGCGCAATAACGCCGTCCTGTTCGAACAGGGGATTTCATGCGCATACATCAATTTCGGGGCCTTTCGGTGCTGCTGCGGCGGCCGGAAAAATCCTTTCGTTTGCTCCCGATCTGATGCTAAATGCCCTGTCGATTGCAGGCAGCCACTCGTCAGGGACGAAGGAGTATGACCAAGGCGGCGGCAGCGTTAAGCGTATGCACGCCGGCATGGCGGCTCATGCCGGCATTCGGTCTGCACTCATAGCGCAGAAGGGTATTACCGGCCCCGGCACGATCCTGGAGGGGAAGCACGGCTTCTTTCACGCGTTTGCCGACGAGTACAAAGTCGACGAGGTCACTGACGGCCTAGGCAGTGACTTCAAGATAGTAATGGGGCAAGGCTTCAAGTTCTATTGCTCGTGCGGAGCCATGCATTCGGCGCTCGACGGATTGCGCATCCTTATGGCACAGCACAAGGATATAAATGAGAACAACGTCGCGGAGATTGTCATGGGCACAAACAGTAATTCTCGCTACCATGTTGATGCCAGGTTGACGGATATCACGAGTGCGCAATTTAGCGCGCCGTTTAGCCTGGCAATGACTGTGATTACCGGGAAGAATGGATTTAGTGACTACACTGAGCAGAATCTGCGCAACCCGAGAATTCTAAATCTTGCAGCCAAGGTTAAGATGGTAATCGACCCGGAAATGGAAAAAGAAGCTGCGAAACGCGGGTCGCGAGTTACCGTCCGTCTGAAAAACGGGAAAGTGTATGAGCAGAAGGTCGAGTACTGCAAAGGGTTGCCTGAAAACCCGCTAACGCGTGAAGAGTTTGAGGACAAATTTCGGGGTCTTGCCGGTGTTGTTGCCGAAAAGGAAACAACCGACAAGATTCTCCACATGGTTCGACAACTAGACGAGATTCCCGATGTGCGCTCGTTGGTCTCGCTTATGTGCACCTGCGAAGACGAGACGGAGCAGTAAGGCGCTCATGAGGCACAAGGGGGGCGTGTTATGGCGCCCCGGGTTTCTCTGTTGTTCAAGCTGCAACGGCGCACCGAACCATCCGGTGTAGGGTCTAGCAGCCTGTCGGACTTACCAGTCGGGACAGGCTGCTAACAGCAAAACCGGCCGGATTTCCACAAGATATCATTCACAATAGCCTCAACAGCCGCGTGAGCACGCACGTTACTTCGTGGTTCGGGCCACTCAGTAATGTTTTCGACCTCATTCCGGCGGCCGGTTTTGCATAAGGAGCTTGTCACATCGTAAGTCCGACAAGCTCCTAGGCAATGCATTGTCTCGAGATACAAGCGGCCTGAAACGGCCTCGATTGACCGCTTAGACCTAAATGGTCGAGGGCGAAAATGCATCTCTAAGGAATGTCTTTGGGGTTACTGATTCCGGGGGCATTCTTGTGCACCTCTCGCCATTGGCGATGAGACTTATCAGCGCGACAAAGTCGTCATGAAGAATCGGAACCCGCCGCGCTGCGACGTGGCGCTGCTGGTGGATGAGGAGACCGGCGAGTACGGGCGCGATGGCCGTTTCATCGCGGACGATGGCGACGTGGAGGAAAAAGTGCTGCGCACGCTGCGCGCGACCTACGATCGCGTCGAGGTCGTCCCGTTCTCGCGCGAGGTCGACGTCACCGTGCAGTGGTTGCGCCGGCTTCGGCCGTGCATCGTGATGAACCTCACGGAGTGGCTGGACGGCGACCGTCGACAGGACGCTGCCATCGCGGCCGTGCTCGATACCCTGGACGTACCGTACACCGGTCCCGGCCCGGAAGGCCTGCGCCTTGCGCGCGACAAATCGCTGTCAAAGCTGGTCGCGCTGCAGCACAGCGTGCCGGTCCCGCGTCATTTCATCGTGAGCGGTGGCAGGATGGCCGGAAACGGGGAGATTCCGTTTCCCCTGATCGTGAAGCCGCGCTACGGCGACGGGTCCGACGGCATACACGCGAATTCCCTGGTCCGGAATGCCAGCGAGCTACGCACGCGCATCGAGCGTGTGCGCCAGAGGCATCGCGAGCCGGTTGTGTGCGAGGAGTTCATTCCCGGCAACGACCTGTACGTCGGGTTGCTCGGCAACGGGCCGAAGGTGCTGCCGCCCGTTGAGCTAGTTGTACGAAGTCGGCACCCCTCGGCGCCGCGCTTCGCGACCTACCGCCTCAAGAACGACCCCCGTTACCGCGCCCGGTGGCGCGCGCACTACCGGCGCGCGCGGCTCGAGCCGTCAACCCTGCAAGCGCTCGCCGACGCGAGCCGGCGCGTCTTTCACGCACTGAAGCTGCGCGACTATGCCCGCCTGGATTTCCGGCTGACGAAAGACGGCCGGTTCTATTTCATCGAGGCCAATCCCAATCCCGACCTCGATCCGCACGCGCTGAACCGCAACGGGTGTTTTGCCGGCGTGCCTTATGGCGAGCTCCTCGAGACGATCGTGGAGTCTGCCCGCCGCCGGAGGCCAAAACGGAAATAGACAGGATTAACAGGATTTACAGGATTAGATCGAAAATCTTCGACCGGTTCGTGCTTTTTTGAATCGCGTTAATCCTGTCAATCCTGTCTATTTTTTCTGCGGGGGTTTCGGTTCCCGGATCAGGAGACCGGTGGTGGAGACGCGCAGCTCCAGCGCCGCGGGCCGGTCCGCTGAAACGAACGTCGCCGAGCCGTACTCGGCGTCGAGCAGCGGCGCGAGGAAGGTGTAGCGCCGCCGCAGCGCGAACAGGTCCACGGGCCGGTCGCGGCCGAGCGCATGCACCGTCCGCTGCGCGGCGCGCTCTTCCTGGATGGAATGGTAGCGCCCCGTCACGCGGTCGAGCTCGTAGGCCGTATGCAGCCCGGCCCAGTTCGCGTAGGGATGCCACTTGAGGATATGGGCGTCCACGTAGATCTCGTCCCCGGCCAGCGCGTAGGTTGCCTTGCGGCCGTCCGGGAACTCGAACGTTGCGGTGAAGCGCTGCGCGCCGGCGGGTTTCACCAGAATTTTCGCCGCCAGGTCCTCGCGCGTCAGCGCGCGATAGCCCTGGATGCCGACCGCGATCGTGCCCGCGAGCGCCCCGAGCGCGAGCAGGAGCAGCCCGACGAGCGTCCGCAGCGCGAAGCCCAGCGGCTTCAGGCGCAGCAGCGCCGCGATTCCGAGCAGGACGAAGATCGCGCCGAGCGTTCCCAGCGCGGCGGCGGCGAGAAAGAGCGGCGATTCCAGCAGCTCGGGCGTCATGAAAGCCGAGAATAGACAGGATTGACAGGATTAACAAGATTTCTCCGGGCGCCGCGGAGGCGCCGGGCGCGCGTCACCGCGCGTTCGAAGCGACGATGAGGCGGTAGCCGACGTCCAGTACCGCCAGCGACAGCAGCGGCTCGTGGCGTCTCTTCCATGCCCCGCTGGCGAGATCGGCGCGCAGGCGCTCCAGCCCCGATTCCACGTTCTTCATCTTGGTGAACGTCGAGATGGCGCCGCGCACGCCCGCGTCGAGAAAAGCCTCCGGGCGGCGCCAGTAGGAGCCCGTGAATCCGTCCCAACAGTCGGCGGGAACGGGAACGGCGCGAACCTCCGCCGGTCCCAGGAACCGCGCGATTTCGTCCGCCGCCGGGAAGATCGGGCGGTCGATCTCGATCATCTCGGGAAAGTATTCCTGCGTCAGCCAGAAACCGGCGTGGGCCGGGTCCTTGGTGAAGATCACGACACGCTCGCGCGCGACGCGCCGCATCTCGGCGAGCCCCTGTCGCCAATCGGGCCAGTGATGGATCGTCAGGACCGCCAGCGCGGCATCGAACGAGCGCCCGGGGAACGGCAGCCGGTCAGCAGATGCCCGCACGGCCGGCCCGCCTTGTTTGCGCTGCCGGACCATCTCCGCGGAAGGCTCGACCGCAACCACGCTGCGATCCACAGGCTCGTAGGAGCCGGTGCCCGCGCCGATGTTAACGACCGTGCGGGCCGGCCCCAAGGCGGCGAGTATGTGCCCGGCAATGCGGGGATCCGGGCGGCGACGGAACGAGTAGCCGACGCCGATGCGATCGTAAAGTGTCTGTGCCATGTCGCGTTGATAGTTGAAAAATGCTTCCGACGCCTCTTCCGCCGTTCCTTTCAGGAAATCAGCGCCGGTCGCACGAGCCGGGGCGATTTACCCGCGTTGTTTGAGGATGGGAGCTGTGAGGTCGGATAGCCGTTCGCGCTGATTTCCTTGCGCGTCGAAATTGGCGGGATCGAGCCAGCGCTGGAATGCGTGCTCGAGCGCCGGCCACTCGCTGTCGATGACCGCGTACCACGCGGTATCGCGGCTGCGGCCCTTGTAGATGATTGCCTGGCGGAAGATGCCTTCGTACGAGAAGCCGAGCCGTTGCGCAGCCGCGCGGGAGGGCGCATTGAGGGAATCGCACTTCCACTCGTAGCGCCGGTAACCCAGCTCGAACACGCGCTTCATCATGAGGTACATCGCCTCGGTCGCGGCCGGCTTGCGCTGCAGGAGCGGCGAATAGTTGATGTTTCCAACCTCGATCACGGCGTTCTTCGGGTCGATGCGCATGTAGCTCGCCACGCCCGCCGCCTTGCCGGTGTCGAAGTCCACGATAGCATGAAACAGCGGATCGTCCCCCAGGCAGGATGTTTCCATCCATTTCCGGTAAGCGTCGAACGTATCGAACGGCCCGGACAGCAGGTAGGTGAAGTTGCGGTTGCTCGGGTCGAGCGCGTTGGCGCGGTGGAGATCCTCCGCGTGGTGCGCGGGGTCTATCGGCTCGACCCGGCAGTAGCGCCCGGCCATCGCGGTGCGCGGCGGCCGCTCGACGCCTTTCCAGCCCGGCATCGGCGGCCCGATCGGCTGTCCCAGCTCGTTGGTGTGGTCATGCTTCATGCTATATGGGCTACCAGCTTCCAGCTTCCAGCTACCAGCTTCCAGCTTCCAGCTTCCAGCTTCCAGCTTCCAGCTTCCAGCTACCAGCTACCAGCTATCAGCTATGAGCTTCCAGCTACCAGCTTCCAGCTTCCAGCTTCCAGCTGTCAGCTACCAGCTTCCAGCTATCAGCTACCAGCTTCCAGCTTCCAGCTACCAGCTACGAGCTTCCAGCTACCAGCTTCCAGCTACCAGCTACCAGCTTCCAGCTACCAGCTACCAGCTACCAGCTACCAGCTACCAGCTACCAGCTACCGGCTGTCAGCGATTAGCGGTGAGACACCAGGACGATGCGGAACTTCCATTCACTTGCAAGTCGATTTTGGCGGCTGGCGCGGGTTCAGCGCGCTTGCAGGCGACGCAGCTCGGCGAGGGTGCCCTCGTATTCCAGGAACTCCTTCGGGCATCCGCCCTGCGCCTCCTTGAGCAGCGACAGCGCGCGCTTTTGCTCGCCGCGCAGCAGGTGCCACTGGGCGACGTAGAAGTTCGCCTCGCAGCGCTGCTCGCGCTGCGTCTTCGCATCGGAGTCCGTGGACGCGGCCGTGACGGAAGCGGCGTCGGTGCGGCCGAGGTAAAGCACGATGACCGCGGCGGGCCAGCCGCCGCCGCGGTAGGCGCGTGTGTCGCTGTCGAGCACTTCGTCGGCGTTGGCGACGTTGCCCCGCTTGCGCGCGAGGTACAGCCAGAGGGACGTATAGCTGTTGGGCTCGAGCTTCAGCGCCTGCTCGAGATCGGACACCGCGCGCCCATAGTCGCCGTTGTAGAACCGCGCCCGTCCCCGGCCGAAAACGGCAGTGGCGGCCTTGGGGTCGAGGCGGAGGGCGGCGTCGTAATCGGCGATCGCGCGCGTGTAGTCCCCTTTCACCGTCAATTCGACCGCGCGTCCGCCCAGCGCCGCGGGGTCCTTCGGATTGAGGCGGAGGGCGGCGTCGAAATCGGCGATCGCACGATCGGGGTCGCCCTTGTTGGCCCAGGCGGTCGCGCGGTTATAGAGCGCATCGGCGAACTTCGGGGCGAGGCGGAGGGCGGCGTCGTAGTCGGCGATGGCCTGGTCGAAATCGCCCTTGGCGGCCCACTCGACGCCGCGGCTGAAATGCAGCTTCGCGAGCGGCTCTCCGGAAAAGCGGCCGGATTCGATCGCCCGCGCGCAATGCTGTATTGCCAGGTCGGGGTTCCCGGTGACGCTCGCGCAGCGCTCGGCGTCCGTTGCGGCCTGTCCCTGCGCGGCGCCCGCCGCGAGCAGGAGCATCACGGCCGAAACGGCCGGCAGGATTCTTGCAGTGATTTTCATGCGGTCGGGTCCGGAAATCGTCCCGGAAGGGACAAACGGCCGCAATTTTAACCTCAATTCGGGGCTCCCGATCTTCGAACGTGAAATTCCGCTCCGGTTCGGTGGACACGCCGGGACGAGTGGTGGCAGACTGCTCCGGCATGCGTTGCCTGCGCCGCTCATCCGGAATCGTCCTGCTCGCGCTGCTGGCGCCGGCCGCAGCCGCGGCGGCGGAGGGCGCTGCGGCGTTCGACAACCTGGTGCAGTCGCGTTACGTCCACTGCGCGTTCTACAAGTCGTACGAACTGGACCCGGCGACCGGCCACCGGCTGATGGTCGAAGGGCGCTCCCAGTCGCTGACCCACTTCCAGGCGATACACGACGGGCACGCGCGCCAGATTTCGACCCGGGTCGCGGGCGCCCGCAACGTGCGGGTGATGAACGGCGGCAAATACCTGCACTTCGTGGACCACGTCGCGGGGATGTACGTCCTCACCACCGTTTACGGCTGCATCGACCGCGACCCCCGCAGCGGCACCTGCGTCACCTACGGCGCGATGCAGTCCCGCCACTTCGACCCGCGCGTGCTGTCGGACCCCGACGCGGTGTACGTGGCGCTGAGGGAGGTCTCCGATCCCGGCTTCTGCGACCACAGCTTCATCGGCATCCAGGAAGCCTCAAGCGGCCGCTAGGTCCCGGCAGGCGCGCGACGGTCTGCCCGATCATCGCCGGTGACGGCGGCACAATCGCGATATCAGGCCGCGGCCGCTTGTCCGGAAAATCCCGGTCAGGTATTCCGCGCCTCAAACCACGTGGCGCGCGCCACACCGCGGCACTCACCGGATTCCGAAAACAAGGCGGTGCCCGTGTAATGCCTGCGGCCCTCGCGGCCGATCTCCCATCCGATCGCGACGCAGCGCTCGCCGGCCTCGACGTTACCGCTGAGCGAAGCCGCCAGCTCGCCCAGGAGCACGGCGTTTCCCTCCTGCAATTCGAAGGCGAAGCCGCCCGGACAGTCGAGCGCCGACCACAGGAATTCCCGGCGAACGATGCCCGCGCCGTCCGCGAGGGACGCGTCGGGGACCCAGGGGGACGCCACTACGTGCGTGCCGGCGATTTTTCCGGGAAAGATCCGCAGCCCGTCGCCCGCCCCGCGGTCGGGGCCACAAACGAAGCAGGACGGGAAGGGATGGGAGTAAAAGCCGCGGTAGGCGCGCGCCGCAGCCTCGGCCTCGGCATGACTCGGCGCGGCCGGAACCTGCAGGGACACCGCTGACGGACGCGCCCACGCGACGACGATCCCCGCATGGACCAGCTCCACGCCGGCGCCGGCGTTCCGGACCTCCATTTCCACCCCGAGCGGGGGCGGGACCTGCAGCCGCACGAGCGCCGGCCCCTCGATGTGGGCGGCGAGCCGGCCGCTGACGTATCCGCCGTTGCCCGAGTCGGGCGGGCCGCGGTAGCGCCGCTCGATCAGGATCGAGTCAGCCATGGATTACCGGCATCTTTTCGGGGTTTATCGGCGGTTTCAATGCTTCTGCTGCTTCTGCTCCTCGGTGAGCGCGGCGATCACGCGCTGGCGCTTGGCCTCGATCTCCTTGGCGAAGCCCGGGTAGCGCTGCTCGACGAAGCCGGTGGCCAGGCCGATCTTCAGCAGCGCCACCGCCAGGCAGGCCGACAGGTCGTCGAGGTCAGGGCTTTTCCGGGCGAGCTGCATCGCCTCGCAGGTCTCGTCACAGAGTTGCTGCAGTGCTTCGGTGGTTTCCTTGTCGAATAGCGGCGTCATGTTTGATCGACCTCTAATGCGTGGATCGTGGATGGTGGGTGGTGGATGGAGTCAAAGACGACACAACGCCTGGCAATCAGCCGATTCACGATCCACTATCCACGACCCACGCCATTTGCACTGGCAAGCACCTCGGGATTTACCAAATTGACGGGCCTGCCCGAGAGAAACGCGACGATATTGTCGAAGGCCTCGCCGAAGTAGAGCTCGTAGGTATCCTGCTCCAGCCACGCGGTGTGCGGCGTGCAGAGCGCGTTGTCGAGCCTGAGCAGCGGATGGTCGCCGCTCAAGACCGGCTCGTTCTCGTAGACGTCCACCGCGGCGAAGCCGGGCCGTCCTTTTGCCAGCGCTTCCGCCAGCGCGCCGGGGGCGACCAGCTCGGCGCGCGCGGTATTGACGAACAATGCCGCCGGCTTCATGTGTGCAAGATCCTCGGCGGTCACGATTCCGCGTGTCGCGGCGGACAGTCGCACGAGCAGCACGAGCACGTCCGATCGTTCGAACAGCTCGCGCTGGGATGCGGCGACGCCGTAACCGGCCTCCTGCGCGGCGGCCAGCGAGGCTTCGCGTCCCCACGCCAGCACGCGCATGCCGAAGCTCGCTCCGGTCGTGGCGACCAGCTTTCCGATCTTGCCGAGCCCGAAGACGCCCAGCGTGCGGCCGTGCAGCGTGCCGCTGAACGACCGGCGGAGTGCACCGCGCTTCATCATCGCGGTTTCCTCGGGGATGCGGCGCAGCGCCGACAGGACGAGCGCCCAGGTGTGCTCGGCGACTGTGTAGGGCGAGGCGTTGGTGCCCGCCGTCACCGTGATGCCGCGCTCGGTGCAAGCCGCGACGTCAATGTGGTGGGTGCTGCGCCCGGTCTGGCTGAAGAGCTTGAGGCGCGGCAACTGCGCGACGATCTCGCGCGTGAACCGCGTCCGCTCCCGGATCGGGACGATGACTTCCGCCTCTCGCAGGTTCTCGACCAGGCGCGCCGGCGGCGGCGCCGCGTCGCGATGGATGCGCACGTCATGCCCGGAGAGCTTCGACAGGCAGTCGAGCCGGGAGACGACGCCGTGGTAGTCGTCGGGGATGGCAATGACCATGTCTGCATTGTAACCGCCTCGAAGGCTGGTCAGCGCGTCGCGATTGATGGCGGACGTGAGGGCGGGAGAGCGGGAGAGCGACAGAAGCCGTGAGGGCGGGAGGGCGGGAGGGCGCGAGAGCGGGAGAGCGACAGAAGCCGTGAGGGCTGGAGAGCGGGAGAGCGGAATGGCGAAGCAGCTCGCTCTCGCGATCTCCCGATTTTCCCCTCTCCCGACCTCTCGATTTCACGATCTCCCGGGTTCATCCGGTCGTCAGTGTTTGTGTCACAATCCTGACCGGACCAACGAGGGAGATAACCAGTGGAACTCGGACTGAGAGGGAAAGTAATCGCGATTACCGGCGGTAGTGAAGGCATCGGCCGCGCGGCGGCAATGCGCCTCGGGCAACAGGGCGCGAAGCTTTCCATCTGCGCGCGGCGCGCCGACGTGATGGAAGGCGCCGCCGAGGCGATCCGCAAGGCGACCGGCGCCGAAGTCATGACGATGGTGGCGGACGCCGCCAAGCCGGAGGACATGCCGCGCTTCATCGAGGAGACGGTCAAGCGCTACGGCCGCATCGACGCCGTGGTCAACAACGCCGGCGGCACCGGGCAGCAGCCGTTCGACGTGGTCGACGACAAGGCCTGGCAGCACGACATCGACATCAAGGTGTTCGCGCAAATCCGCACCGCGCGCGCCGCGATCCCGCACATGAAGAAGCAGGGCGGCGGACGCATCATCAACCTCAACATGGTCGGCGCCAAGCAGCCGTTCGCGGGCGGGTTCCCGACCACGATCTCGCGCGCCGCCGGGCTCGCGCTCACCAAGGCGCTGTCCAAGGAGCTGGCGCCGTTCAACATCCTGGTGAACGCGGTCGCGGTGGGGAAGATCAAGTCCAAGCAGCAGGAACGGAACGCGGCGCGCCAGGGCATAAGCGTCGAGGAGCACTACGCGAAGACCGGCAAGACCGTGCCGATGGGTCGGATGGGCGAGTCGGAGGAGGTCGCGAACGTGATCGCGTTCCTCGCCTCCGACGCGGCGAGCTACGTCACCGGCTGCTGCATCAACGTCGACGGAGGATTGTCGGGCGTTCTTTGAACGCCCGACAATCCTGAATTGGGAGTTCATAAATAATATTTGCGAACCGCGCGAGCATCGGGGAAAACACGATGAATTTCCCGAAAAACGGATTGGGCAAGCACGGTCACATTGCAGTTCGCAAATATTGGGCGAAGAACGCGAGCATCTCGCTCCACGACCCGCGCGCCGCGCGCTCGCGGTAGCGCGAGGCATCGAGAAAATTCTGGAAGGCGTGCGCGGCGCCGTTGTAGCGGTGGAACTCGTGCGGCTTGCCCAGGCGCGTGAGTTCCGCGTCGATCTTGTTCACGTCATCCGGACTCGGGTTGGTGTCTTCGTTCCCGTAGAAGCCGATCACCGGGCAGCCGATGTCCCTGGTGCGGTCGAACGGCGTGGGCAGGCTGCCCCACTGCTTGAACATGTTGCCGCCGTAGAACACCGCGCATGCCTTCAACTCGCTGCTGGCGGTGGCTATCAGGTAGGAGACGCGCCCGCCCATGCAGAAGCCGACGATGCCGATGGGGCCGACGGAAACTTCCTTCAGGCCTTTCATGTGGGCGAGCGTCGCGTTCATGTCGGCGATGATTTCGTCGTCCTTCAGCAGGCCGACGCGCGTGGTGCCTTCCGGTATCTGGGCCGGCTGCCGGTGGAACAGCTCCGGCGCCGCGGCGACGTAGCCCTGGCGGAACAGGCGGTTCACCACGTCCTGGATGAACCCGTCCACGCCGGGGCCGTGCTGCGCCACCAGTATGCCCACGCGGCGCGGCGCGCCATCCGGCACTCCGATGTAGACGCGCATCGGCTTGCCATCAACGGCCAAAGTGTCCCAACGAATGGCCATCGTTCCTCCTCGGAAAAAGCGTGATTGTTCCGTGTGATTCTGCCAAGGGGTCGGAGTCCGTCCAAGTCTCCATTTTCGCGCGCGGTGAGCGGTGATAAATCGTCCGCTCGAACGCGCGCAAATAAAGCGGCGCCCCCGGCGGCCGCATTTATTCGATCTTGATGCCGGCCGTCTTGACGAGCCGGCCGTACTTCGCCAGTTCTTCCTTCAGGTGAGCCGCGTACTGCTGCGGCGTGCCGCCGACCGCCTCCAGCCCGAGCGCGCCGAAGCTGTCCTTCACTTCCGCGGACTGAAGTATCCTCACGACCTCGCGGTTCAGCCCGCCCACGATTTCCCGCGGCGTCGTCGCCGGCGCGAGCATTCCGAATGCGGTGCTCGCCTCATACCCGGGGACGCCGGCTTCCGCCACCGTCGGATACTCCGGCAAAAGGGCGGAGCGCGTGCGCGTCCCGACCCCGAGCGCTCTGATTTTCCCCGCGCGGATGTGCGGCAGGACGACCGGCAGGTTCTCGAAGACCAGTTGCACCTGTCCGGCCAGTAGGTCGAGCATGGATTGGCTGCTTCCCTTGTAGGGCACGTGCGTGATCCGCACGCCGGCCATCGCCTTGAACTGCTCGGCCGAAAGATGCGCAACTGAGCCATTGCCCGCGGTGCCAAAGTTAAGTGCCCTTGGCTTCTGCTTCGCCAGCGCGATGAGTTCCTTTACTGTGGAAGCCGGGACCGACGGATGCACGACCAGCACGAATGGGCTGATCGTCGTCTGGACGATCGGCGCGAAATCCCTGAGCGTGTCATACGGCATGTTCTTCCGCAGGTTGGGATTGATCGTCATCGGGCCCGGAGTGCCCATCAGCAGTGTGTAGCCGTCCGCCGTCGCTTTCGCCACCAGGTCCGCGCCTATCACTCCGCCCGCGCCGGACCGGTTGTCGACCACCACCGGTTTGCCGAACGCTTGCGAGAGTTTTTGGGCAATCGCCCGCGCGGTCAGGTCGGTCCCGCCGCCGGGCGCAAACGGCACGACGAGTCGAATCGGTTTTGTGGGATATTCCAGCGTAGCCGCGATGCCTGCCCCGTTGAGCAGCCATAGCGCAGCACACGCAACAGCTCGCCCCGCACGACCCTCGCTTCGCATGTTTGTCCTCCTCCTATTCCATCCGCTCGTCGACGGATAAGCATAAAACGGCGGGCGCTCGATCTTGACGGGCTTGCCGTAGCCCGTGGACAGGCCTTCGCGCCCTTGTATACCGCTATCAGCGCGGTGTGCTCTTCGCCCGCGGCGCGGGGGTGATTGCCGAACGTGCCCTTGATCTGGCCCATATCGCGAAAACCGGCGGCGAGATGCCATCCTATCATCAATCCGTCGCGCGTATTGCCCGAGCCTCCGACGAGCACCGCCTTGGTCTGAGCCGGCGCAAAGCGTTTCAAGGGTTCCGCGTTCCGCGACGCCTCGTAGACACCGGCATCGGCAAGCAGCGCAGCGCCTTGTTGTAGTCGCTCCAGGCTTTCTGGCGCGGCATGCTCTGGCACCACAGTTTGATTTTTGCCATTTCTTTTCAGTCTCCCCGCATGCCGCCGTTCACATCCAGGATCTCCGCGGTGATATAACCCGCGGACTTCGCCGCTAGCAGCCTGTCGGACCCAAGTCCGACAGGCTGCTAGCGGCGAACTGGGAACAGGTGGGTCATCCCGTAGAGGCCGATGAGTTCCTTGACGCGCTCGCGGGGCGGTTTCTCGACGAAGTAGCCGCGGCGCGCGGGACTCAGGCCACAGGTGCGGCGCAGATCGACCATGGTCTCGGCGATCTTGATCGTGGCCGCGAGTGAATCGACCACCGGAACGTTGTCGATTCGATTGACCCCGTGCCGCGCGAGCAGCGCGCACAGCGGCGCCTCTCCCGGAATGATGACGTCGATCCCATCCCGGATCATGGCGCGCGCGGCTGCGTGAAACCGTTCCAGCAGGCTCTGCGGTTCTTCGTAGGCTTTGAGCACGTCATTGAATCCGAAGCCCACGTAGCGCACGCCGCCGAAGTGCGCCGCCAGGCCCACTCTGGCCGCGTTCTCTGCGATGAGCGGCGCCATTTCCTCGATGAACAGCAGCACGCCCATGCGTTCGCCCAGCATTCTCGCGGTGAGCATGGCGCTTTCGCCGTACCCGACCACGGGGATATCGATCACGCTGCGCGTTTCGCGCAGCGCCGGCTCCGGGATCGACATGATGGCGTACGCGTCATAGCCTTGCTCCTCCGCGGCGATTCCCGCAAGGACAAACTGCTGGCCGTGCAGGTACTGGAAATAGGCGTAGCGGATGTCGTTTCCCGGATAGTTGGTCCGGTACGTCTGCGCGTGCATTCCGTGCAACACGACCTCGGTGTCCACGCGGGCGACCTTGCCGAAGTGCTGTCGGAGGGCGGCGGCGTAGGCCGGCAAGTTATCGAGGACCGTAAAGCTCTGATGCCAGATCCGGATTCCCATTGACTGATTCCCTTTGGCTAAGAGCGCCTAACAAAATGACCTTCCCCTCCTTTTCAAGGGGAATGTTCTACTTCGCGTACCCAAAAACTCAGGCCATCTTGTCTATTTCGAACTTCGCTGCGCCAATAGCTTCTTTTCGCATCAATTCTTCGCTGCGAAGTGGTCTATCCCCGCTTTTCCGTATGGGACCGCTGTCAATCTGATACTCCCAAGTCCACCCCTTTCCGCGCTCAAGGGTAGCTCTGCGCCCACGCGGTCCCGCCGGCCTAGGAGTTTGTCGGACTTGGCTCCGACAAACTCCTTATGCAAAACCGCCTGCACGAAAAGGGAGGCAAAAAGCAATGAAAACTTCATTTCGAGCCTACTCGTCCGCCTTTTACAGGGCAATAAGGGTCGCTATCCCGGGTTTCATTCGAGATCCGCAGGCGGTTTTGCTGTTAGCAGCCTGTCCGACACCTAAGTCCGACAGGCTGCTAGGCTGCCGCGATCAACCAGAGAACAACGCTCGTCGTTCGTCTCATGACTTGCTCCCCGCAGTTTGCACGCGCTGCGCGGTATCGGTTCCGGCAAACCGGCCGAACACGGCGCCCTTGAGCACCGAAGTCGCGCCGGTGTAGTTCTTGTAGTACAACCCGACGACCTCACCGGCCGCATACAACCCCGGGATGGGATCTCCCTGCTGGTTGAGCACCCGCGCGTGACGGTCGACCTTGAGCCCGCCGAAGGTCAGCACGTTCGATGAAATGACGGGATAGGCGTGGAACGGCGGCTCGTCGATCGGATACGCCCAGTTCGATTTTCGGGGAACGAGTCCTTGCGTCGCCGCGCCATCCAGCGCGAGCGGTTTGAACTCGGCCGGCCGGCACGCGCGGTTGTACTCGGCCACCGTTGCCTCCAGGGCCTGCGGCGCGATCCCGAGCTTCGGTCCAAGTTCGGCAAGCGTGCGCCCGTCAATGGGAGGCTGGTCGGTCCTCAGCCCGAGCCGATAGTTGGGAATGCGGGTGTGACGCGCATCCAGCACGGCGTACGCGATGCCGTTCGTCTGGTTGAAGATCTCGCGCGTGATGCGCTCGTAACACGCGTCGATCGTCGCGGGCGCCTCGTCGGTGAAGCGCTGTCCCTGCTGGTTCACCAGGATGCCGTACGAAAAGATGAAAACGGACGGCTCCGCGATGCCCGAACGCGGGTCCACCGGTTCCGCGTGGTAGCTGCCATAGTCGCCGCAGGGCGCGGCACCGATGTCGAGCGCCATCCGGACGCCTTCGCCCTTGTTGTAGTAGCCGCCGCGGCAGACCGGCCGCAGGAAGATCGACCTCGGCCCCATGTAGCGGCTCAGCATTTCCGGGTTGCCCTCGAATCCGCCGCAGCCGAGCACGACGGCGTTCGCCCTGAACTCCTGAACCGCGGCGTCGTCGCCCACTGCGCGCACGCCGATCACTTTGCCGGTCCCGTCCTGGATCAGGCTGGTCGCGGCGGTCTCGTAGACGAAGCGGGCGTTCCTCTTTTCGGCTTCCGATGCGAGGGCTTCGACGAGCGCCAGGCCGCCGCCCACCGGCAGCAGGCGCGGCTGGGACCGGGTCAGGAACTGCGTCGGCAGAAAATCGAAGCGGACGCCGAAACTCTTGAGCCACTGGATCGTCGGCCCGGCCGCTTCCGCGAACGCGGAGACGAGCTCAGGATCGGCGAAACCGAGCGTCTTGAGCAAGGCAGGCCAATTCTCGCGCGCTCCCGAGGCGAGATGCACCAGCGAGGGGTCGAGATAGCCTCCGGCGTTCTGCGCGAACTGGTCCTCGAAGTCGTCCGTGACCTCGGTGTCGCTTTTCATCCGCAGGTACGCTTCGGTGTAACGGGTCTGGCCGCCCCGTTCCTCCTTCGGCGCGCGTTCCAGGATGGTGACGCTCGCGCCGCCCTGCAGGGCGGAAACCGCCGCCGCCAGGCCGGCGATGCCGCAGCCGACGACGACCACATCGGATCGAGTTTCGGTCAAAGCCTTCTCCGTCCCTTCTGACCGGGAGGTCATGATACCCCCTTAATGCAACCGCAGATGAATCCCGTTCCAATGTCCATCTTCCAAACGTGTCGCGGACCATTGCTCATGAGGAGCTTGCGGAGGTCATTAGAACGGGATGAACGCAGATACACGCAGATCAAAACCGGAAATTAGCCGCCAAGACGCCAAGACCGCCAAGGAAAACGAATTCAATGGAACTCCTTGCAAAATTGCGTGCGTCCCATGCATTTCACGCATTCTCCGAACTGCAACGGGCTTGCGCTTCTTATGGTGCGACGTCGGTTGGTTGATGCCGTTTGATTATTTCGTCCATTCGGTCGAGAAAATTGTCCGGTGACGCGAGCGGAGCCTGGTACCGGTCGAGCACTCGATCAGTCCAATCGCGGATGTAGTGCCCGAATACCTTCGCTGGGACATCGGGTGGAATCCGGTGTTCATTACCGGATCGAGTAGGAACAGGATAACGGCCACCCCAATAAACCACTTCGCTCAGATGCTTGAGAATCTCACGTAACGCTCGGTAGTCTTGATCGGTGGCAAATAATGGGTCGACCGATCGATCGAAAACACCTGCTTTCTCCCCGAGCTGTTCGAGGTTATGTCCTGCACCTATCTGCGGTTGCATTCAGATCTTGCACAAGATTTCTGCGCCTTTGGCCAGGGTTTCTTCCGACTTCGCGAAGCAGAACCGCAGCACCTTGTGGTCCGGCGGCTCGCGGTAGAACACCGACACCGGGATCGAGGCGATGCGGCGTTCCTTCGTCAGCCGGATCGCGAGATCGGTGTCGCGCTCGTCGCTGATCGCGTCGTAGGCGAGGTTCTGGAAGAACGTGCCGCGCGAGGGCAGCGGCTTGAAGCGCGAGGCCTTGACGCCCTCGAGGAAGAAATCGCGCTTTCGCTGGTAGAACGTCGCGAGCGACAGATAGGCGTCCCGGTTCTCCATGAACTCGGCCAGCGCGTACTGCAGGGGGCCGTTGGCGACGAACACGTTGAACTGGTGCACCTTGCGGAATTCCGCCATCAGCTCTTTCGGCGCCAGCACGTGGCCCATCTTCCAGCCGGTGACGTGGTAGGTCTTGCCGAAGGAGGAGACGACGAAGCTGCGCTCGGCGAGGCCGGGAAAGCGCGCGACGCTCTGGTGCCGGTGGCCGTCGAACACGATGTGCTCGTAGACCTCGTCGCTCACCACCACCACGTCGGTGCCGCGCAGGATGCTTTCGAGCATCCGCATGTCCTCTCCCGAGAACACGCTCGCGGTGGGATTGTTGGGCGTGTTGATGATGATCATGCGCGTCTTCGGCGTGATCGCGCGGCCCACCTGCTGCCAGTCGATGCTGTAATCGGGGTAGCGCAGCTGCACGTAGACCGGCACGCCGCCGTTGACCTCGACCGAGGGCGCGTAGCTGTCGTAGGCGGGCTCGAACAGGATCACCTCGTCGCCGGGCTGCACCAGCGCCGTGACGGCGGTGAAAATGGCGTAGGTCGCGCCCGGCGTGACGGTTACCTCGTTCTCGGAATCGTATTTGGCCCCGTAGAGCGACTCCACTTTTTCCGCGATGCGCTCGCGCAGGCGCGGGATGCCCGCCATCGGCGGGTACTGGTTGACGCCCGAATTGATGTACTTCGTGACGAGATCGCGCAGCGCCTTCGCGCAGTCGAAGTCGGGAAAGCCCTGCGACAGGTTGATCGCGTTGTGCTCCTGCGCGAGCCGCGACATCACGGTGAAGATCGTGGTGCCGACGTTGGGCAGCTTGGACGCGATCGGGCGCGGATACGTGGGCATGGCGGTGCGTGAAGGGCGAGGCGGTATTCTATCAGCGCACGCTTGGAACAGCGTGACATGGTACGGCGTGACATGATATCGCGTGACGTGGTGCGGCGTGACGTGGTGGTGCGTGACGTGGTAGTGCGTGGATTGCCTTTGCGGTCTTTTGCTCGAAGTTCCTGTCACGTCCCATCATGTCACGCAGCACCATGTCACGCCTCACTATGTCACGCAGTCTTATATACTTGGCTCCAGGAGTAATCACCTTAAAAGGAAGATGGCATTGGATATCTTGGTAGTGCAGGGCGACGGCATCGGGCCGGAAATCACGCAGGCGACGCTCACGGTGGTTGCGGCGCTGCAGAAGAAATTCAGTCTCGACTTGCGATTGGAGTACCTCGATTGCGGCCTGGTGAGCCTGCGCAAGCGCGGCGTCACCGTCCGCGACGAGGACATCGAGCGCGCGAAGCGGGCGGACGGCGTCGTGCTCGGCCCGATGTCGGTCCGGGAATATCCACCCGTCGAGAAAGGCGGCATCAACGTGCCGGCCACGTTCCGCACGCGGCTCGATCTCTACGCCAACATCCGGCCGAGCTACGTGCGCCCCGGGCTGAAGGCGACCGCGCAAAAGATGGATCTCGTGATGGTCCGGGAAAATCTCGAGGACTTCTACGTGGACCGCAACATGTTCCAGGGGCTCGGCGAATTCATGCCCACCGAGGAGGTGGTGATCGCCATGGGCAAGATCACGGCGACGGGCTCGCGGCGCATCGCGCGGGCCGCGTGCGAGATCGCGATCCGCCGGCCGCGGAAGAAGCTCACGATCGTGCACAAGAACCCCGTGTTGAAGATGTACCACACGCTTTTCCTGAACGAGGCCCTGAAGGTGGTGAAGGAATTCCCGCAGCTGGAGGTCGAGGACCTGATGGTGGACGCGGTGACGGCGCTGCTGATCCGCACGCCGGAGCGCTTCGATACGATACTCACGACCAACATGTTCGGCGACATCCTGTCGGACGAGGCGGCGGAGCTGGCCGGCAGCCTGGGACTCGCCGCCTCGCTCAACCGCGGCGATCGCAGCGCCGTGGCAAACGCCGGCCACGGCTCGGCACCCGACATCGCCGGCAAGGGCATCGCGAACCCGGCGTCGCTCATGCTTTCGACCGCGATGCTGTTCGAGCACCTCGGCGCCACGCGCAAGGATCAGCGCATGCTCGACGCGGCCGCCGCCTTCACCCGCGCGGTAGACGGGCGGCTCGGCAGCCCGGAAACCCGCACGCGCGACCTCGGCGGCAGGCTGGGCACGATGGCCTTCGCGGAAGCAGTTGCGAAAGCGGTGCTCGACGACAGGTCGAAGTAACTCAGGACAGGCGGATCACTACGCTCGCAGCAGTGCAGTGAATCGGCGCCCTGACTCGAACGTTTCCAGCGACCGGATCGCGCGAACGATCGCAGCCGCGTCGCAGGGCAGCGGCGCCCGGGCCGCGAGCGTGTTGAACTTGGCTATCACCTCGTCATCGGTGCACGGATCGGCAGGCGACCCATGCGGATCGAGCGTGGCGGATTCCCGGACCTCGCCATTGTCCAGGTGCAACTGCACCCGCGAGCCTACCCGGCGCGGGTAGGCCGCCTCGCTTTCAGGGTCGACCTTCAGCTCGACGCGTCGCGCAAGATCGTGAAGCACTGGATTCCGAATGGCATCCAGACTGTAGGCCTCGGGGTCCCGCGGATTTCCGGTGAGCGTCAACGCCGCGCAATAGGGCAGGCTGTACTGCGCCTCCATGGTGTCCGACGGCGACGGGTTGCCGTTGTGCTTCACGGCGAATGCGCTGGTCCCGATGACCACCTTCTTGATGCGATGGGTGGGGAGCGGCTGCGCGCCGCGCAGGTTCAGCAGCAACTGAGCCGGACCCTGAATCCAGCCGCACGTGGGGAAGACCTTGATCCATACGTCCCGCAGCGCCCACTCTTCGCCCAGGGCGCGCCGTAACTGTTCGGGCGCGGCGGATCCGCCGCTGAACGCTTCGAGCAGGCCCATCCGGCCATCGATTGCCGATGCGGGGCCGGTAAAGCCCCGGCGGGCGAGCTGGGCCACGCGCACGCCGGCTTCGGCGGCGCGGCCGGCATGCATCCGCTTCACCATGCCCCCGCCGTGGCCGGCGGCGAAGCTCTTGACGCCCGACCCGGTTGAGCACGCAAGGCCGACGGCGCAGGCGAGCTGGTCGTAGGGCAGCCTCATCACCGCGCCCGCCGCGATGGCGGCTGCGACCGGGCCCACCACGCTGGTCTTGTGAAATCCGCGCTCGGAAGGACCGGTTCCCAGCGCGAGGCTCAGCCGCGACATGGCCTCGTAGCCGACGACGACGCCGCGCAACAGGTTCGCGCCGGACGCATCAACCGATTCCGCCGCCGCCACGACGGCGGGAATGATCACCGTGCCCGGATGAACCAGCGCTGCGGCGATGACGTCGTCAAGCTCGAAACCGTGTATGGCCGTGCCGTTGCACATCGCCGCCGGCGCCGCGGGCAGCGTCCTGCGCTGGCCGAAGACCATGCATGGGCCTTGCGAGCGTTCGGCGGACATTTCGTCGAACATGATTCTGGACCACGGCTGGCCGGCCCCGAACAGGCCGCAGCCCAGCCCGTCGAGCAGGCACCACCTCGCGCGCGCCAGAACGTCTCGCGGTATCGCCTGCGCTTCCAGCGACAGCGCAAACCGCATCAGGTGCGCGGCCGGCGTGTCCATCGGAGGCCAATTGGGGCCGTTACACTGGGGCTCATTCGAAATTCGCGGGCGGTTTTGCCATTAGCAGCCTGTCGGACACTTAAGTCCGACAGGCTGCTAGAGATGTATGTTCTCCCGCTTGATGACGATCTCCCACTTCTTGCGCTCCTCGATCAGGTGGGAGCGAAAGCGCTCCGGCGTTCCCCCGAGCACCTGCGCGCCGAGGTCGGTCATCTTCTTGCGATAGGCCGGATCGTTCAGGACTTCGTTGACCAGCTTGCTGAGCAGCGCGGCTCTGGCCCGGGGCGTCTTGGCGGGCAGCAGCAGCCCGTGGGTGACGCCTGCCTGGAATCCCCGGAAACCGCTCTCGTCGAACGTCGGCAGATCGGGGAGCTGCTCGGAACGCGTGAGGCTGGCAATGGCCAGACCGCGCGCCCGTCCGCCGCGGATGTGACCGATGGAGGTGAGGGTGCTGTCGAACAGGAGCTGGATTTCATCGCCGAGCAGGGCGGTCAGGGAAGGCGCCGCGCCCTTGTAGGGCACGTGCACGAGCTTGATCCCGGCCAATCCCTTGAACAATTCCCCCGCAAGATGAGGGGACGTGCTCACCCCGCCGGACCCGAAATGAAGTCCCGCCGGCCGGCTCTTTGCGTAGGCGACCAGCTCCGCAAGGGATTTCGCGGGCGCCGCGCTCACCAGCAGCACGTGCGGGGCGCGGCTCACCAGGGCCAGCGGCTGGAAGTCGTCAAGGCTGAACGGCAATTTCTTCCGCAGGATCGGGTTGACCGTGAAAATCTGGTCGGACGCGAAAAACAGCGTGTATCCGTCTGGGGTCGATCCCGCCGCGGCCACGGCGGCTATGCTGCCCCCGGCGCCGGATCGGTTCTCGACCACCACGGGCTGGCCCAGCCGGCCCCTGAGCGCTTCGGCCAGGCGGCGCGCATTGAGATCCCCGCTGCCGCCGGGGGCCATCGCCGAGATGAAGCGGGCGGGCCGGGTGGGGAAGTCCTCCGCGAGGTTCGCCGTGGACCACAGGAAACACGCTCCGGCGAGCGTGGCCATGCCAAGGGCCGAGATGAAGCGCTGCGTGCGATGGTCTTTCATGAATGAATACTCCTCAGATGTAATGGCTGCTGCCGTCGTTATCGGGCTCCCGGGTAGACATCCGGTCCGTAAAAATCCCGGATGCGCTTGAGAAAATCCCCGCTCGGCGCGGCGTAGCCCAGGCGCTTGCTCTTGAACCGGCCGCCGGATAGTTTTCTCAACTTCACCGCCACTTCCCCCATCTTCACGAGCTCGTAGATGCCGTTCAGGATGGGGGTGTTGTCGACCTCGAAAATGCGGTCCTCGGCGAGAAACACGATGATGTCGCCGCCGGCGGGAATGATCACCTCCGCGCCGCGCTCGATGAGACTTTTCGCGCCGGCCATGAAGTCGGACATCACCTTGTCGCGCCGGGGCTTCTCCGCCATGGCTTTCTTCAGCTCCAGCGGTGAGGTGTTCAACGGCACGCAGCCGACGAGGCGGCCTTCCAGGCCGGCGCGGCGGACGTTCTCGAGGTTGCGCGGCGTCCATTTCTCGCTCACCGTCATGAGCCCGAACGTCGCCCCCATCATGCAGGCGATATGGAGGCTGGTTTCGGAGAGGCCGAGGACCGGGATGTTGACGACTTCGCGCGCCTCGCGTATGCCCGCGTCGCTCGAGTTGCCGATGAGGAACGCGTCGTAGCCCTCCCGCTCCGCGCGCATCGCGTTGTAGACGACTTCTTTCGTGTCGTTCAGCTCGAGGAAGCGGTAGTGCACCCCGAATCCCGAGGACTGCTCGATGCCGTGGATGTCGACCTGCGTTCCGGGATCCGTGCAGGCGTCCACGGCGCTGCGGAGCAGCCTGCCGTAGGGAGAGCCGTTGATGTCACGGACCAGGCTCTGGTACCACAGCTTCATGACGGTCTTCCCTTGATCTTGAGCGCCATCGCCGGGCCCGCCTCAAGCGGATAACTCGAGTATGCGGGCATAGACCCGGTCGTCCAGTTGAATCACGCCCGCCGCGGCCGCGTGCTTGCGATGTTGCACGCTGCCGTCGCCCGGAGCCCTTACCTTCACCGTGCCGGGCGCCGGCCGGGTCGTGTTGATCACCTTCCTCATCTCGGACACCCGGGACCGGAACTCGTCGCCCGGCATGAGCAGCCCGGGATCGAAGACCAGGAAAAACAACCCCCAGTTGCGGACGTCCTCGACGACGACGGCGCTGCCCGCGAGAATTCCCAGCAGCTGCACCGCCAGCGACAATCCGCTGCCACGATGGCCCCCCCACGGCAGGAAAGCGCCGGCCACGGCGGCATCGGGATCGACCGTCGGCCGACCGCCGGAATCGATCGCCACCCCCGGGTGCAGCGCCTCGCCTTTGGCCTTGCTGAGGAGGACATGCCCCCAGGTCGTCGTCGCGGTGCCGATATCGATGACCAGGGGATCGTCCTCGCTCGGAAACGCGATGGCAAACGGATTCGTGCCCATGACACGGTCGATGCCCCCGAACGGCGCCACGCGGGCCGTCGTGTTGGTGGTGTGCATCGCCACGTAACCCTGCCGGGCCGCGCGCTCGACGTAATAGCTCAGGCGGCCGCTGAACCAGGTATTGTTGACGCCCACGATCGCGACGCCGCTCTTCTTGCAGATCTCGATCGCCTTGTCGATCGCGGCGATCGACACGACGTAGGCGATGTTGTCGCCGCCGTCGATGAGGGCCGACGTTGCGCTTTCGCGCACCACCCGGACATCTCCGGCCGGCGGCTTTCGGCGCAGCTCCTCGATGATGGTCGGCACGCGCGGCAGGCTCGAGAATTCGTGCCCGCACAGCGCGGCATCGACCAGATGCTCGGCGACCAGCCGCGCGTGCGGCTCCGACATGCCGTGTCGCGTCAGGGCTCGCACGGCGAGCCCGATGGCTTCCGTTACGGTCAGTTTCATGATCGAACGGCGGCCGTGAGGCACGCCCCCAGAATGTTCACGTCCTGCAGCGTATCGAGCCCCATCACGAGGTCCCGGACCCGCTCCCCGGCGCCCCCCAGGACGTCACGGGTCAGCGCCAGGAACTTGTTTTCGATTTCCGCGGCGCTCAACGGGCACTCCGGCTCGCCCTTCGCATTGTCGATATGACCGGTGAAGCGCCGGCCGTCCGCCAGCGTCAATTCCGCCGATGACGCGCGCTTGTCCGGATAACCCTGGTCGAGCCGCTTGTCGACCTCGACGCGGATACGTCCCATCATTTCGCGTATGCGCGGGTCGGCGACGTTCGCGTCGCTGTACTGGAAGACCGACGCATCGCCCTTGACCAACGCCGCCGCCACTGCGAAAGCAACGCTGAATTGCGCCTCGCTGCCGTTCGCTGGCTCGTGAATTTCCGCTGCATGGGTCACGGAGTCAACGCGGATCCGAAGGCCGGCGATCGTCTCCGGTCTGATCGCGTTGGCTCTCACGATGTCCTGCACCACGTCGACGGGCGCGTGGTTGCCGCGGCAACCGCCGTGCACCTTGACGTAGGTCTCAAATATGCGGAAGTCGGTGCCGAGCCCGGTCACAAGGTCGGCGCTTGCTGCGTTGTCCGCGAAGGCCCTGAGGAAACCGCCCTCGATGATGCTGTCCGCACCTTCCGCGCCCTGCGCGGCGAACAGCGTGGCCACGAGGCCGCCCTCGCAGCTGCGCGCCACCTGGATCGGCTGGCTCGCCGAGCTCTTGAGCGCCTCCTTCAGGCCCACGCCCAGGTTGCATGCGATCGCGAGCGCGTTTTTCGCCGCGCCGGGCGCGAACCGCAGCAGGTTTGCGCAGGCGGCGGCCGACGCTGCAGCGCCGATCACCGCCGTGCTCTGGAATCCACGCACGACGGTGGACGGATAAATCGCCCGGCCCAGGCGCAGGAAGATTTCGTAGCCGGCGGCGACCGCGGCGATCAGGCGCTTCCCCGCCGCCCGTTCCACCTCTGCGAGCGCCACCGCGCCCGGGATGACCACCGACGAGGGATGGCCTCCGGTGAACCGCGAGCCGTCGTCGAGATACAGGGCGTGCGACAGGAAACTGTTGAGCAGGGTCGCGTCGCGCGCCGAGAAGCTTTGCCCCACGCCCCAACCGGCCGCCGGCCCGGCGCCGCCGAGCAGGGGCAGCAGTTGCCGGTGGCAGCCCATGTGGCAGCCCGCGAGCGCCGCGGCCAGGCAATCGAGCACGCGCAGCTTGACCGTCTCGACCACGTTGACCGGCAGGTCCTCGTAGTGCGTCTGCGCGATGAATTTTCCGAATTCGCTTACCAGCATCGGGACGGACTGGGGACCACCCTTGCCGCCGGGGTGGGCCGCGCGTGACCAATAAGACGAAATGATATTATTTCCATAAGCTCAATCAAGTCTGCTGATGCCGTGACGCTCAAGCAACTGGAGACGTTCTATTGGGTCTGCCGGCTCGGGGGGTTTGCCGCAGCCGCCAAGCACCTGCATTCGACGCAGTCCGCGGTCTCCATGCGCATCCAGGATCTCGAAAGCAGCCTGGGCATCCCGCTCTTCGATCGCAGCCAGCGCTCCGCGCGGCTGACGGCCAAGGGGCAGGAGCTCGTCAAGTACGCCGAGCAGTTGATGACGGTCGCCACGGAAATCCGGCATCGGATCGGCGACCCGCGCGTGCTGTCGGGCACGGTCAGGCTGGGCGTCACCGAGCTGGTTGCCGTCACCTGGCTGCCGAAGCTGGCCACCGCCATCAACGAGAATTATCCCGGCATCGTGCTCGAGCTCGACGTCGACCTGACACTCAATCAGCTGCAGAAGCTCCAGAACGGCGACCTCGACGTCACCGTGCTGCCGGGACCCATCACTGAGCCAGGGCTCGCCAACGTGCCCCTGGGCGCGGTCGAGTTTGCCTGGATGGCGAGCCCCAAGCTCGGCGTGCCGCGCGGGAAGCTGACCCCCCGCGATCTTCACGCCTGGCCGCTCCTGACTCTCACGCGTACCTCGAACTTGCACAAGCTGCTGGGCGCCTGGTTCGAGGAGAGCGGCGCGACTGCGCGCCGCGTGGACGTCTGCAACAGCATCGGCGTGCTCGGCGCGCTCACCATCGCCGGCCTCGGCGTGAGCTTCCTGCCGCGCGAGCATTTCGGCCGCGAGGTCGACAGCGGGCAGCTCCAGGTCCTCGATCTCGCGCCCCGATTGCCCGATCTCGAATACTTCGCGGTCTTCGAGAAGCGCCAGACGCAGCCCCTGTCGCAGACCATCGCGCACCTCGCCCAGCAGTGCAGCAGCTTCCGGAAGCCCAGCCCGCCTCCCAGGACCCGAAAACGCGGATGAACGCGGCAGCACGGCCGTGTCACGCGCCGCCGTTCGCCGCGAGCCGGATTGCAGCCGCGACGGCGTCCTCATGCCGCAGCTCGCCGCGGCCGAGCGCCGCGCACAGCTCATCGAGCTTTGCGCTTTCAACTCCGTGCAGGCGCTGGCGAACGGCATCCCCGGCTTCCTGCGCGATCATCCGGCGCATGCGTTCCCGCAATCGCTCCTCGCGCCGCCGCCCGCACGCCCCCGCCATTGCGTCGATCGCGTCCGCCAGCTCGGCAGTGCCTTCTCCGGTGGTCGCCGTCACGCGCAGGATCCGCGGCTGCCGCGAGCGGTCCGGCCTCAGGCCGACCAGGTAGTTGAGCTCCAGCTCGGTCCGGTCGGCGAGCGGCAGGTCGCATTTGCTGACCACGAAAATATCGGCGATCTCCAGTATCCCGGCCTTGATCGCCTGGATATCGTCGCCCAGCCCCGGCGGGCACACGACAACGCGTATGTCGGCGATGTCGGCGATCTCGACCTCCGACTGCCCCGCGCCGACGGTCTCGACGATGATCGTCTCGAAGCCGGCCGCGTCCAGCACGTCCACCACCCGGAACACGGCGCGCGAAAGCCCGCCGAGGTGCCCGCGCGAGGCCAGCGAGCGGATGAATACGCGCTCGGCAAGCGCATGCCGCTCCATGCGAATGCGGTCCCCCAGCAGCGCCCCGCCGGAAAACGGGCTCGAGGGATCGACCGCCACCACCGCCACGGACCTGCCGCGGCGGGTGAACGCGCCGATCAGCTCGCTCACCAGCGTCGACTTGCCGCCGCCGGGCGGCCCGGTGATGCCCAGGACGAGCGCGTGCCCCAGGTGCGCGTGGATGCCGCGTATGATGGCGTCGCCGGCCGCGGTTTCGTTCTCCACTTCCGAGATCGCGCGCGCGATCGCCCGGCGATCCCCTTGCAGGATGCCGGCGGGCAGCGTCGTGTTCGGCGCAGTCACGGCAATCGCCTGAGCGCTGTTCCGGCCGGGATGCACGTTGCGCCGGGACGGGTTCGCCGCCGCGCGCTTCACGCGACCGCCGCGGCGGCCTCGGGCCGGGGCAGCCGGGACATCAATGCGCGAACGTCCGGCTGCGTATCCAGGGCGAGGATGTCCTCGGCAATGCGCGAGCTCGCCGCCGTCCCGAGAAACCCGGTCTGGGCGCGAAACTTCTCCAGCAGTTCCTCGAGCGGAACTGGGCTGCGCGCATTGCCGCGCACCTCGCGGATCTCGCGCACGTGCCGCGCGCCGCTCTCGAGCGTGACCTCGATCCAGCCCGGCATGTCCTTTACCTCGTATTTCGGCTCGACCGCGTAGCTCGTCCGGGACATGAGGCTTCGGATCTGAGGGTCGGAGAAGCTCTGCTCGGAGAACTCCGCGACGCCCGCTTTTCCCTTCACGAGCATGAGCGAAACCGCGAAGGGAAGGCTGAAGCGCGCATCGTAGCCGGTGGCGGGGGTGAGTTTCTTCTCCCACGGCTCGCACACGATGTTGACGGCGCCCGCCGCGATCCGGCACGACACCTTCGCGATGGCTTCCGGGCGCAGCTGGTGCTCGCGCCGCAGCGCCGCCGCGGCATCGAGAAACGCCTGGAGATAATGGCAGCACGGATAGAGCTTCGGGCGGACGTTGAGGACCTCCCATTCGCGTCCGAGCCCCTTGAAGATGACATCGAGATCGAGTTCCTCGCCCCGCAGGAAGGAGTTGTAGACGCCGAGCTTGCCCTCGAACACCGTGGCCGGCCCGGTGTAGCCGCCCTCGGCGAGCTGGGCGGCGACGATTCCGCACAGCCCCGCCCAACCCGCATGCAGGCGCTTCGCGCCCGCTGCCGCGGGGATGCATTCCAGCAATCCCGACGTGAAGCTGCCGCTGATGCCGGCGGCCTCGAGCGCGCGCTGCCGTCCCATCTTCGCGAGCCGCGCCGCGATCAACGCGGCACCGAACGTCGCCGCGATCGAGGTCGTGTGGAACCCTCTCAGATGGAACCGGTTGAGCGCCGGCATCGCCATGCGTATCGTCGCCTCCATGCCGCCCACCAGCGCTGCCAGCATCTCGCGCCCCGAACGCCCCGACTGCTCGGCCACGGCCAGCGCCACGGGAACCAGACCCGCGCTGGGATGCACGACCGACTCGGTGTGGGTGTCGTCGTAGTCCTGTCCGTGGCCCAGCACGCCGTTGCAGAACGCGGCGTTCTGCGCCGGGACCTTGACGTGCCGCCCGACAAGCGTCGATTCCGGGGCGCCGCCCCACCGTGTAACCAGTTGCAGCGCGGCCTGGCCGAAATCGATCTGCGTCGAGCCGAGGCAGACGCCGACGGTGTCGAGGATCAGGTGCTTCGCCTTGTCGATGACCGCGGGCGGGATGTCGTCGTAGGGCAGGTCGTAGCTGAATTGCGCGAGGCGTTCCGCGATGGTCTGTGGCATGTCCGCTCCTAATTCGGCCAGGGCGCGCGCGATCAGCACGCGCTTCTGGTGACAGCTCGGGGAGGTGCAGCGCATCTTGCAGGAGAAGGCGAAGGCATCAGGACTTGGCGCCCAGAAGACCCATGATCTCCGAGAAATCACGCGAGTTTTCCATATCCTGCAGCAGCGCTATCGATTTCTTCGTTTGCTCGGGGGTCAGTACCCCGTCAGCCGCCTCGCGATACCGATCCAGCAATTGATTCGACGTCGGTTCGCGGGGAGACGCATTCTCTTTTGTGAAGGCCCTTCCATCTTTCAGCTTGATCGTGACGGGAATGCGGGCGTCCACCCGGCCCGGAGGCCAGTCGCGGTGGACGACCTCTTCCACCCGTCCGCGGGCCTCCGCGTAGCGTCGATCCGTAGCGGCCTCGTCCGAAAAAGAATCGATCCAGACTTTCCCTTTCAGGAGAGCCGCCCCGAAGATATGGGGAAAGCTGAATTTCGCCTCCTCTCCGGTTTTCGGCTCCGGGAATTTCATCAGATAGGAATCGTACAGGTTCATCTCCACGATGACCTTTTCGATGTCACCGCGAGAAACATGGTGTTCGTCCACCATGTCGTAAAACGCATCCAGGGCGCGATGGGAACGGTAACAGCATGGATACTTCTTGACGGAAATGCCCGGATTCACGATCTGAAAGGTTTTCCCCAGGTCCCGGGTCATCTCGTTCAGGTCGTATCCCCCATCCTCGATCAACGCATCGCAAAACCCCTGGGGCGTCTCGATGATGTCGGGATGGGAGGTAAAACCCTTTCTCGCCAGTTCCGCCGCCTCGATGCCGTCGCGCGATCCATAGGCCAGTTCCGTGACATGGGCCATCGTTCCCACGGTGGTGATCAAGCCTCCTGCCTGAAAGGCGGCCGTGCCGATCGCCATTCTTGCCTGCTCCAGGTTCAATCCCATCAATTTACTGGCGGCGGAAGCCGTCCCGAGGTGATTGAAAATGCTGATCCGCCCTCTCTTGCTGACCCCCTTCAGGGACGAGCCGCCGACCCGGCCCTGGATCTCGAATCCGAGGATCAGCCCCTCGAGCACCTTTTTCCCGGGAAGCTTCATCCTGTCTCCGACGGAAAGAGAGGTGGCAATCACGGCCAGCGGGTTCGGAGAGGTGCGCTGGCTCACGGCCTCGAGCTCGGTGGAATGGTTGAAAACCCCGTTCAGATAGGAGGCATACTGGGCGGTCGTCCTGAAATCCCTTCCGATGACCACCGCCTCGGGTTTGGCGGCCATTTGCTTCACGTAATCGGTGAAGATGTTGCTTACATGGGTCCGGCAGCCCGCCAAAGCCCCTCCCACAAAATCGATGGCCAGATGCTTGGCCCGGTCGACGGCCTCACGCGGGAAATCTTCGTATTTCGTTTCCAGGAGGAACCGCGTCAGAGCTTCTGTTACCCCCATCCTTACTCTCCTTTTTTCCGGCCGCGCATCACGGGCCTATGCCGCCACGCGCTCCCTCGCCGCCTTCTCGACGAAGCGGACGATGTCCTCCAGCCTGGCATCGTCGCGGAACACTTCGCGCACGCCCATGGCCTTGAGCTGCGGAATGTCCTCGGGCGGGATGAAGCCGCCGGCGAGGAAGACGATGTCGTCCACGTTGCGCTCCCGCAGCAGGCGGGCGATGCGCTCGCACAGACCGAGATGCCCTCCCGACAGGATGCTCACGCCGAGCACGTCCACGTCTTCCTGGAGGGCGACCTCGACCAGGCTCTCGGGAGAGTTGTGCCGACCGGAATAGATGACTTCCATGCCCGCGTCCCGCAGCGCCATGACGACCAGCGCGATGCCCCGGTCATGGCCGCACAGGCCCGGCTTGCCCATCAGGACCCGGATTCTCCGCTGCTGCGCGCTCATCTGCGCTGCCTCAGAACGTCGTCGGCTCGGCGTATTCGCCGAACACCTCTCGCAGCGCGCCGCAGATTTCCCCGACCGTCGCGTAGGCGCGCACCGCCTCGATGATCGGCGGCATCAGGTTCGCGTCGGTCCCGGCAGGCCGGCGCGCCGTGGCCCGGATGCGCTCGAGCGCGCGCTCCACCGCCGCGTGGTCCCGCTCGCGGCGCAACTGCCGCACGGCTTCGATCTGCCGCTGCTCTTCTTCCGGCTTGTACTGGTAGGGCCTGCGCGGCGGCTCGTTCTCCTCGATGCGGTACTTGTTGACGCCCACCTTGATCTTCCGGCCCGTTTCGAGGGCCATCTGCGTCTGATACGCGTCCTGGGCGATCGCCCGCCGCACGTAGCCCGATTCGATCGCCTTCACCATGCCGCCCATCCTCTCGATGCGCTCGATTTCCTCCAGGACCTTTTTCTCGAACTCCACGGTGAGCGCCTCGATGTAGAAGGACCCGCCAAGGGGATCCACCACGTCCGGCAGCCCGGTCTCGTGCGCCGCCACGTGCTGCGTGCCGATCGCGATCAATTCCGCCTTCTCGGTGGGGATGCCGAACACCTCGTCCATCGTGCGCAGCCCGATGAGCTGGATGCCGCCCAGCACGCCGGCGAGGCAGGCGAGGGTCGTGCGCGCGATGTTCAGCTCCGGCCGTTCGCGCGTCATGAGCGAGCCGCCGCTGTGCCCGAGGATCCGGCACTTCATCGTTTCGGCGTCCTTCGCCCCGTAGCGGTCGCGCAGCCGCGAGGACCAGATCTTGCGCATCGCGCGGAACTTCGCGACCTCCTCGAACAGGTCGGTGTGGTTGGTCTTCATCAGGAAGAAAATGCCCTTCCCGAACCCGTCGATGTCGACGCCGCGGCCGAGCGCGTCCTCGATATAGGTGAAGGCGTCCGCAAACGCGAAGGCCACCTCGTGCACGCGGTTGGCGCCCGCTTCGGGGAAGTGTCCGCCGCAGACGTTGAGCGGCCAGTAGGCGGGCAGGTGCCGGGCGCAGTATTCCAGCGTGTCCGTGACGAGGCGCAGCGACGGCCCGACCGGGAAGATGAAATTTCCGCGCGCGGTGAACTCCTTGAGGATGTCGTTTTGCAGGTTGCCGCGTATCTTCGTCAGGTCCGCGCCCTGTTTCTCCGCGAGCACCACGTGCATCGCCAGAATCACCGCTGCCGGCGCGTTGATTACGGTGCCGACGAACGTGTCCTCGAGCTTGATGCCGTCGAAAATGGTTTCCCAGTCGCGCAGCGACGCAATCGAGGTGCCGGTCATTCCGACCTCGCCGCGCGCCATGGGGTGATCGGGGTCGAGGCCGAGCTGGGTGGGCAGATCGAGCGCCATGTAGGGCGGCACGCCGCCGTGATCGATCATCTTGCGGAAGAGAACGTTGGTTTCGCTCGGGCTGCCGAAGCCGGCGTAATGGCTGATCGTCCAGAGCTTCTTGCGATAGCCGGCCGCGTCGTTGCCGCGGGTGAACGGGAACTCGCCCGGAAAACCGATCCGGGTGTAGTAATCCGCGCCGGCATCGGCCGGGGTGTAGAGCACCTTGAGCGGGGTGCCGTCCTCGCACGCGGCGCCCATTGCTTCCGCCTGCGAGATCTCCTCCCGGTGGCGCTCCTTCCATTCTTCTTCCGCCGTCTTGAGCTGCTCGAGATACATGACCGTCTCCTTCCGCGCGGCCCGGGTGCGCGCCGCTGCGCAGGTAGTATGACAACCGTCCTAGATCAGATCAAATGATATTATCTGATGGCTTTCGATCAGCATTACGCATGCGATTCCGTGCCAGCCGCCAGAAGTGACTCCGACCCGATATAATTGTCGCGAAAATCGAACGTTGGTTGGCGGGCTCGCCGGTCCAAGGGCTGCCAGTGGCCCTGAATGTTCGATATGAATGACGCCGGCGTCGTGGGTCGCCTCGCGGCGCCCGACTGGCCTCCGGCAATCAGCCTCCCGCTCGGACTGACGAAAAGACGGTGACAACGGAGATGTTGCTCGCACAGCCGGGCACGATCGGCCCACTGCGGCTGCGCAATCGCGTGGTGATGGCCCCCATGGGGACCAACTACAGCACCACCGACGGGCTTTCCACGGAACGCGACAAGCTCTACTACGCCGAGCGCGCGCGGGGCGGCGTGGCGATGATCATGACCGAGGCCATGGTCGTGACCGAGCACGCGCGCCCGCACCATAACTCGCTTTGCGTCTACCACGACCGCTTCATTCCCGGGCTGGCGAGCATCGTCGAGGCGATCAAGCAGCATGGCGCCTTCGTATGCGGCCAGCTCAATCACCGCGGCGCGCTGCTGCGGCGCTCGGTGCTCGGGATGGAGCCCGTCGGCCCGTCGCCGTGGAAAAACCCGGGCACCGGCGACGTCGTGCGGCCGCTCGCGATTCCCGAAGTCGCCGCGATCCAGCAGCTCTTTGTGGATGCCGCGCGCCGGCTGTGGCAGGCAGGCTACGATGGCGTCGAGATCCACGCCGGCAACGGCTACCTGTTCCAGCAGTTCCTCACGCCGCGCATCAACCAGCGCACCGACCGCTACGGCGGCTCGTTCGATAACCGCGCGCGGTTGCTGCTCGAGACGGTGGCGCGCGTGAAGGATGCGCTGCCGGATTTTCCCCTGGTGGTGCGGTTGAGCGCGCGCGAGTTTTGCGAGGGCAGCTACACCGACGAGGAAGTCATCGAGCTCTCGCGGCGGCTCGAGCGCGCCGGGGTTGCGGCGCTCGATATCTCGGGGGGCAGCAACGAGAGCCCGCAACTGTCGAAGTACTGCATCCAGCCGCCTTCCTTCCCGCGCGGTTGCCTGGCGCCGTATTCCAGGCCGATCAAGCAGGCGGTTTCGATTCCCGTGCTGGTCGCGGGGCGGCTGGTCGATCCCGAGGACGCCGAGGCCGTTTTGCGCGAGGGCTGCGCCGATTTCGTGTCCATCGGGCGCGCGCTCTACGCCGATCCGCACTGGTGCCTGAAGGCCTTCGGCGAGGTCAAGGCGGCGATACGCAAGTGCGTGGCGTGCAACGTGTGCTATGAGCGGCTCACGCTCGAGAAGGATGTCGCGTGCGTGCACAACCCGATGATCGGCACGGAGTTCGAGGCGCTGGAGCACGCCGAGCCGCAGCTCTTTCCGCATGTGCGCGCTCGCCGGCCGCGGCGCGTGCTGGTGCTGGGGGCGGGGGTTAGCGGGGTCGAGGCGGCGCGCGTGCTCGCCGGCCGCGGCCACCAGGTGGAAATCTGGGAGAAAAGTCCCCGGGTCGGCGGGCAGATCCATCTCGCGGTCGCCGCGCCCGACAAGAAGGAGGTCGAGCCGATCTGGAGCTACCGCTGGGAACAGGTCCGCCGGTTCAAGGTGCCGGTGAAAACGGCGGTCACCGTGACGGTGCAGGCCATTCGCGACCTGGCGCCGGATTTCGTGATCATCGCGACCGGCGCGCGCCCCGGTCCCACCCCATTCGACACGTCGGCGCTCGATCCCGCCGTGAAGGTCGTGCAGGCGTGGGACTACCTGGCCGATCCGAAGAGCCTGCCATCCGACGCCCGGGTGACGGTGGTCGGAGGCGGCATGGTGGGTGTCGAGGCCGCCGATCTCCTGACCGAGCGCGGGGCACGCGTTGCGATCGTCGAAATTCTGGCGGTGCTGGCACAGGGGATGGCGCGCAACAACCGGCTGGAGCTCCTCGAGCGGCTCGAGCGCAGGGGCGCGACGATGCTCACCCTGACCCGCATCGAGCACGTCCTCGGAAAGACGCTCACCGTCCGCACGCAAGATGCCGCGCCGCGAACGCTCGACGCCGGCGAATATCTCATGATTGCCGCCGGGGCGCAGCCCGAGCGCGAGGTCGTCGCGACCGTGGAGGCCGCGGGCGTGCCGTACGCGCTCGTCGGCGACTGTTACCGTGCCGGCGATTTTCTGAGCTGCCTGCGCGACGCGTGGATGGTCGCGCTGAGCGTTGATCGCCGTTTCCGGGAGGCCCACCTGCCGGCGCGTACGCGGGTTTCCGGAGGGAGTGATTGAACCATGACGACACCGACCTATGAGATCTTCGCCATCAAGTACGCGCGGCGCGACGCGCTGCGAGCGAATCATTTCGTCGGGGGCGACCCGCATGACGCACCGATGCCGATGGATTATTTCGTGTGGCTGGTACGCAACGAGGAGCGCACGTTCGTGATTGACACCGGCTTCACCGCCGCAATGGCGGAGCAGCGCAAGCGCCAGTACCTGCGCGCCCCGCGCGAAGGGCTCGCGCTGCTCGGGGTGCGATCGCGGGACGTGCGCGACGTGGTGATCACCCACCTGCATTATGATCACGTCGGGACGTATTTCGATTTCCCGAACGCCAAGTTCCATCTGCAGGACGAGGAGATGTCCTACGCGACCGGCCGCCACATGCAGCACAGGCAATTCGGTCACGGCTATGAAGTCGAGGACGTGGTCGGCATGGTGCGGATGGTGTTCAAGGGACAGGTGGCGTTTTGCAGCGGCTCGGCGGAGCTCGCCCCCGGCGTCAGCGTGCACCATATCGGCGGGCATACGGCGGGACTGCAGTCGGTGCGCGTGTTCACCCGGCGCGGCTGGGTCGTGCTCGCTTCGGACGCCAGCCACTACTACGAGCACATGGAAGCGGGTCGCTGCTTTCCGACCACGTTCCACCTCGGCCAGGTGATCCAGGGCTACGACACGTTGCGGCGGCTGGCGGAATCGCCCAGCCACATCGTTCCCGGCCACGATCCGCTGGTCATGGAACGATACCCGGCGCCCTCGAAGGAGCTCGAAGGCATTGTCGCCAGGCTCGACGTGATGCCTGTTGAGCATCGTGGAAACACCTGACGGCGCTCCCGTGAGCAACGCGCAACCGGCCTTACTCGAGAACGCGACGCGCGACCTCGCGCGCTTCGCCGCGGCGCTGCGCTTCGAGGACCTTCCCGCGGAGGTCATCGAGCGCATCAAGTTGAGCGTGCTCGACAGTCTCGGCTGTTGCGTCCACGGAGCGACGCTGCCGTGGACGCGCAAAGTCGCCGAGCTGGCGCAGGAAGAGGGGGCGCAACCGGTTGCGTCGATCGTCGGCATGGGCAGCAAGACCTCGATCGCGCTGGCGGCGCTGGTGAACGGCACCGCGGGCCACGCGTTCGAGCTTGATGATATTCACAAGGAGTCGATCGTCCACCCCGGGTCGCTCGCGACGCCGGTGGCGCTGGCCTTTGCCGAGGCGCGCGGGCGGGCGCCGGGCCGCGATGTGATCACCGGCATGGTCGCCGGCTACGAGGTCGGCGCGCGCGTGGGCAATGCGGCAACGATGAGCCTGTTCCTGCGCGGTTTCCACCCGCAGGGGACCTCGGGCACGTTCGTCGCCGCGGCGACCGCCGCGCGCATGCTTGACCTCGATGCCGTGCAGACCCAGCACGCCCTCGGGATCGTCGGCTCGCAGGCGGGTGGCCTGATGGCCGCGCAGGAAGGGGCGATGGTCAAGCGCTTCCACTCGGGGCGCGCCGCGCAAAGCGGCGTCTACTCGGCGCTGCTGGCCCGGCGCGGTTTCACCGGGATCACGGACGTGCTCGAGGCCGCGTACGGCGGTTTTCTGAGCTCGCTCTCCGACAAGCCGGCTCCGTCCAGGCTCACGGCCGGGCTCGGCGCGACGTGGGAGACGCTCAACGTCGGCTACAAGCCGCACGCGAGCGTCACCAGCATCCACACCGCACTCGACGCGCTGGCGGAGATCATGCGCGAGAACGGTCTGCACGCGGACGACATCGCGGCGGTGGACGCCGGCTTGAGCCACATGACCCACGTTCACTGCGCGTGGGACTACCAGGCGCAGGGCGTGACCGCGGCACAGATGAATCTCTATTACGGGCTCGCGGTGATCGCACTCGACGGCGCCGCGTTCGTGGATCAGTATCGCGAGGAGCGGCTACGCGATCCTCGCGTCCTCGATTTCATCAAGCGCATCAAGGCGCACGTGGATCCCGGGATCGAGGCGATGGGCGCGGCTTTCCGGCACGCGGCGCGGCTCAAGGTCGCGACCCGCGACGGGCGGATGCTCGAGCGCGAGATCCTGCACCGGCGCGGCAGCCCGGAGAATCCGCTCAAGCCGGAGGACATCGTGTACAAGTTCCGGCAGATCGTGAGATCGTGCCTGCCGCAAGATGACATCGAGCGGCTGGTCAGGCTCGCGGCCGAGCTCGACCGGCTGGAAAGCATCCAGGAGCTCATTGCGATCGTCGCCAGGCCGCCGCAGCGGGCGCAATGACAACACCGTAATCCCACAGGCCAATCAAGGACGCAAAGATGGGTGCCACCTACGCGGAACAACTGGCGCGCCGTTTCACCGTGCTCAAGTACGAGGATGTCACGGCGTACTCGCGGCACGCGATTACGCGCCTCCTGCTCGACTATCTCGGCGTCGCGATCGCCGGCAGCCAGACGGAGAGCGGACGCATCGCAGGCCGCTTTGCCGCAGAGCAGGGCGGCACGGCGCAGGCCAGCCTGATCGGCGCCGGCAGGCGCGTGCCGATGGCGAACGCCGCGTTCGCGAACGCCATTTCCTCGCACAGCATCGAGCTCGACGATATCGACGTGCTGGCGCTGTTTCATTTCAGCCCGCCGGTATTCTCGGCGGCGCTGGCCGCGGCGGAGCGCGTGGGCGCCAGGGGCAGGGAGCTCGTCGCCGCGCTTGCCGCCGGTTGCGAGATGATGGAGCGCGCGAGCAAGGCGGCCAATCCTTCGCTTCGCGACCGCGGCTACCATACCACGCCCACCTGCGGCGTGTTTGGCGCAACCGTCGCCGCCGGCAAGCTGCTCAGGCTCGATGCGGCGAAGCTCACGTCGGCACTCGGGCTCGCCGGGGCGCAGGCCGCGGGGCTGATGGAAATGTACGGGCCCTCGATGCAGAAACGCTTCAATCCGGGACCGGCGGCGCGGAGCGGCGTGACCTCGGCCGTCATGGCGCAACTGGGATTCACCGGCGCCGACACGATCTTCGAGGGCGAACGCGGTTTTTTGCGCGCCTTCACGGGCAACTCGGACGCGTCGCAGCTCGGCACCGGGCTCGACGAGCCGTACCGGCTCGACATCGAGTTCAAGCCGTACTCCTGCGCGCGGCCGATCCACAATGCGATCGACTGCGCGCTGGATATCCGCAGCCGCCACCGGCCCGACCTGGGGGCGGTGCGGCAGATCGAGGTGGCGCGGCATCCGCAGTGGGCGCATTACCACCAGAACAAGACTCCCCGGACCTATCACGAAGCGCAGGTCAGCCTGCCGTACTCGGTCGCGGTCGCGCTCAAGGAAGGGCAGGCGCTGCTCAGCCAATACGACGATCGCAAGCTCAGGGAGCCGGTGCTGCGGCGGATCTCCGCCATCACCAACGTCACGGTCGACGGATCGCTGCCGCGCGGGGTGTCGTGCAGGATGACGGTGACCCTGAACGACGGGCGCAAGTTCGTGTCGCAGGTCGATCATCCCAAAGGCTCGATCCAGAACCCGATGTCCGACGAGGAGCTGCGGGGAAAGTTCGACAGCCTGGCGGCGCCGGTGGTCGGCGCGCGGCGTGCCGCGCAGATCGCGGAGGTGGTAAGCGGGATCGAGAAGTGCGGCGACGTCGGCAAGCTGATGCGCCTTGCCGCGAAACCGGCGCGTGCCCCCCGCCGAAGGAAGGGGTAACCCGAGGTGTCCATGCGCTTTTCCGCGACGCTCGCGGGACTCTACGCCGCGATGCGCTACTGCGCCTGGCGCGATCCCGAGTACCGCGCGCAGCTCGCCGAGCGCGATTTCATCGGGCAGATCCGCACGCTCGAAGCCGATATCGGCCGCTGGTTCGAGTTCAAGGCCGGTACGGTGCGCTCGGGCGCCGGCATCCATCCACGGCCCGATGTCACGCTGAGCTACGAAACCGCGACGGTCGCCGCTCGGCTGCTCACGCTGCCGGTCAACTGGCAGGAACAGATCAACGCGGCGAAAAATTTCCGGTTCAAGGTCGAGGGTCCGGATGAACTCGTCTACCGGTTCACGCAGTTGATGTTCGCTGTGCGCAGCGTCGGCTGGCGATTCGGCACGGCGGTCGGCGAGGGTGTCCGGCGCTATACCAGCATGACCAACGCCGGGCCGTGCTTCGTCTACGTCAGGGACGGAAAAATCCTGCGCATCACGCCGATCGACTTCGACGAGGACGATGCGCCGCCGTGGACGATCGAGGCCCGCGGGCGGCGCTTTACGCCGCCGCGCAAGACGACGCTCGCGGTTCACGGCCTGGCGTGGAAATCGCTGGTGTATTCGCCCGACCGGCTGCTCCATCCGATGCGCCGCGTCGATTTCGATCCGCGCGGCGAGCGCCACCCGGAGAACCGCGGCAAATCGGGCTACGTGCGCATCAGCTGGGACGAGGCGCTGGATCTGGTTGCGGGCGAGATCCGCCGCGTCAAGGCGGAGCACGGCCCCGGCGCGGTGACCTACAACTATCCGTCGCACCATTCCTGGGGCAACGTCGGTTACTGGACCTCGGCGCTGCTGCGTTTCTTCAACGCCGTCGGCCATACCCGCATCAATCACAATCCCGACAGCTGGGAAGGCTGGTTCTGGGGCGCGCTGCACCACTGGGGCAACAGCATGCGCCTCGGAACCGCCGAGCCCTACGGCACCGTTGGCGATCTGCTCAAGGAAGCCGAGCTGGTCGTTTTTTGGTCGAGCGACCCGGAGTCCACCAGCGGCATCTACGCGGGCTACGAGGGAACGGTGCGGCGCACCTGGCTGAAGGAACTGGGCATTCCGACGGTGCACATCGAGCCGCACCTCAACGCCACGGCGGCGTTTCTCGGCGGCAAGTGGATCGCGCCGCGGCCGGGCACCGATACGGCGCTGGCGCTCGCCATCGCGCAGGTCTGGATCGCGGAAGGCCTCTACGACAAGCGGTTTATCGCCGGGCGTACGGTGGGCTTCGATGCCTGGCGGCGTTATGTGACCGGCGCGGACGACGGCGTGCCGAAGACGCCCGAATGGCAGCAGGCCGAGACCGGCGTTCCCGCGCGCGAGGTTCGCGCGCTCGCGCGCGAGTGGGGACGCAAGCGCACCTATCTCGCCACCGGCGGATGGGGCAACGGACTGGGGGGCGCGTGCCGCGGCCCGACCGGACTGCAGTGGGCGCGCGCGATGGTCTGCCTGGCCGCGATGCAGGGACTGGGACGGCCGGGCGTCAACTTCGGCAACCTGCAGTGGGGCACGCCGATCGATACCACCTTCTACTTTTCCGGCTATGGCGAAGGCGGCTTCTCGGGCGATCTCGTGAGCACAGCCTCGTCGATCTCGCTGTACCAACGCATGCCGCATTTGCCCAGCGTCAACCCGACGGGACAGACCATCCCGCGCACCAATCTGCCCGAGGCCATCCTGGAAGGCCGCGCCGAAGGCTTTCCGCGTGAGTCCCGCTCGATGGAAGGGCAGTTCGTGCCGATCCGCTATCCCGCGCCGGGCCATTCCCGGGTGCGTTTGTTCTACCGCTACGGCGGCTCGAACCTCGGCACCATGCCGGATTCCAGCCGCTACGTGCAGATGTACCAGTCGCCGAATCTCGAGTTCGTCGTCAACCAGTCGATCTGGTTCGAGGGCGAGGCGAAATTCGCCGACGTCATCCTGCCCGCGTGCACCAGCTTCGAGCGCTGGGACGTCAGCGAATGGTGCAATTCGGGCGGCTTCGCCCATCACTCGCAGACCCAGCTCAATCACCGCATGGTGGTGATGCAGCACAAGTGCATCGAGCCGCTGGGCGAATCGAAATCCGATTACCGCATTTTCCTCGAACTCGCGCACCGGCTCGGGCTGGGCATGTACTACTCCGAAGGCATGAGCGAGCTCGACTGGGTGCAGCGCATGTTCGAGGCGTCCGATCTGCCGCGTCGCCTGTCGTGGAAGGCGTTTCTGCGCAAGGGTTATTACGTGGTGCCCGCCCCGCCGGAACGCCTGCGGGCGCCGGTTGCGTACCGCTGGTTCAACGAAGGGCGCAAGAAGGACCTCCCCGAGCCGCACCCGCTGCCCTCCGAGTACAAGACCTCGTACCTCGAAGGCCTGCAGACGCCCTCGGGCAAGTTCGAATTCGAGTGCGCGACGCTCAAGCGCTACGCGGCGGATGACGCGGAGCGCCCCCCGGTGCTCAGATACGCGCGTTCGCGCGAAAGCGTGAAGTCGGAACGCGCGGCGCGCTTCCCGCTGCAGCTGCTGACACCGCACCCGCGCTTCAGCTTCCACACCGAAGGCGACGCCAAGGACGGCTTCCTCAACGACATCGAAGACCACCGCGTGCTCGTCGATGGGCGCCACTACTGGGTGCTCCGCCTCAATCCCGCCGATGCCGAGGCGCGCGGCATACGGGAGCGGATGCTGGTGCGGGTGTTCAACGAGCTCGGCGCGGTCGTCTGCGCGGCGCATCTGACACATTGCGTGCGGCCGGGCGTCGCGCACGGCTACGAGTCCTCGGCGCGGTACGAGCCGCTGGGCGATCCCGGCCGCTCGACGGATGTGGGCGGCGCGCTGAATCTTCTCACCCCCAAGAAGTCGCAAATCGCCCGCGCCAGCGCCATGGGCAACAGCAACTGCCTGGTAGAGGTCGAACCGTGGAGCGGGACGGTCCCGGCGGCCGCCCCGGCGAATGGCGCGTTGGCCGCCAGCCCCGGCTGAGAGCGAACCGTGAAGAAGTGGAATCTCGTTTTCGATGTGGCGCTCTGCACCGGATGCCGGAATTGCGTGCTGGCCGTCAAGGACGAATACGTGGGCAACGATTTCCCCGGCTACAGCGCCGCGATGCCGCGGCACGGCCACAAATGGGTGGATATCCGGCGGCAGGAGCGCGGGCGGTTTCCTGCGGTCGATATCGCCTACCTTTTCCACGCCTGCCAGCATTGCGATGACGCTCCCTGCATTCGCGCCGCGAAAAACAACGCCGTCACCAAACGCAGCGACGGCATCGTGCAGATCGATCCGGACCGCGCGCGTGGGCAAAGGCAGATCGTCGACGCGTGTCCCTACCACGCGGTGCATTGGAACGAGGCGTTATCGCTGCCCCAGCACTGGAACTTCGATGCGCACCTGATCGACGCCGGCTGGGCCGCGCCGCGCCCGGTGCAGGCGTGCCCCACCGGCGCGCTGCGCGCGCTCAAGGTCGAAGACGGGGAAATGCGGCGCATCGCGCGGGTCGAAGGGCTCGAGCCGCTCCAGCCCGGCGCGCAGCACGGGACCCGCGTGCATTACCGCAACCTGAGCCGCTTTACGCACGCCTTTGTGGCCGGCACGGTGGTCGGGGACGAGGCCGGGCTCGAAGCCTGCGTGGCGCGCGCGCTGGTGCGACTCGTGCATGGCGACGAAGCCGTCGGCAGCACCTCGAGCGACGCCTACGGCGACTTCCGCTTCGACGCCCTGGCGCCCTCCAGCGGACGCTACCGGGTGGAGGTGTCGGCGGAGGGTTACCGCGGGCGCGTGCTGGAGTTCGAGCTGGCGGACAGCCACTGGCTCGGGGAAATCCGGCTCGAGCGGCAGGAACATCAGGAAGTGTGACATCATTCGATCAATTAATATTATTTAACCCGATGGATTTCGTGCGCCTATAATGGGCTCCACGCCCTTCCTGGTGTGTCGGCCGCGCACCAGAGCATGGCGCCCAGCGCATCATTCCCCCGGCCGAATGCTGGCAAACAGTTGGAGGCGGACGATATGAAACCGATCACACGAGTTCGGATGGTATCCACGACTTGCGGCGCCGCGTTGGCAGTCATGGCTCTGGCCTGGCCGTCGGCGGGAGTCGCGCAGACCATGCTTCAAATGCCCACCGGCGGCGTGACTGGCAGTTACTACATGATCGGTGCCCCGCTCGCGAAATTCATCAACGAGCAATCGAAGCTGATTCGGGTTACGCCGAACACCTCCGGCGGCAGCGTGGAAAACCTGCGGCGGGTCGAGGGCGGCACGGCGCAGCTTGGAATGACGTCGCAGGAATTGATGTACGCGGCGTGGAACGGGGAGAAGCCTTTCGGCAAGCCCATGCGCAACTGGCGGGTCATCGGCATCGTTACGCCGATTCTGGCGAATCACGTGATTACGCTGTCCTCGAACAATGTCAAGACCGCGTCCGACCTGAAAGGCAAGGTTTTTGCGATCGGCGCGCCGGGCTCGATGGCGGCGACCCAGATGAACCTGTTTCTCGAGCACACGGGCCTGAAATCGGCGGTTGAAGCGCGGATGCTGCCGCATCAGGACTACCCGAGCATGCTGCTCGACGGCAAGGTTCAGGTGATCAACCGGGCGGGAAGCGTACCCGCGGCCACCGTTGAGGAGATCGGGTCGCAAAAGCCGGTCAATCTGGTCGACTTCGGGCCGTTGCTTGATAAGAGCGGATTCTTGAAGAAATACTCCTTCTACCAGAAGGTCGTCGTGAAAGGCGGCACCTACAAGGGCGAGAACCGCGACGTCACGTTATTCGGCTCCGCCGGCTACCTCATCGCGCACAAGGACGTGCCGGATGCGGTGGTCTACGAATTCACCAAGCTCGCCTATTCCCAGGACAACATCAATCAGGTCAATATGGCGTTCAAAGGGGCGAACCTGAACCGCGCCGACCCCTTGAGCGGCAATATCGGCCCGGTGCACCCGGGGGCGGCGAAATTCTGGAAGGAAATAGGGGTGAAATACCCCGAGCCCACGCTCAAGTAATCGCGTCCGGGCGGTCCGGGGCGAGCCATGCCGGGCGGGCAGGCAGTCGTGCTGGTGCGGTTCGACGAGGTTCCGCGTGAATTCGAGGCCGAGTGGAACCGCTGGTACGACGATACCCACATTCCGGCCCGGCTTGCGCTGCCCGGATTCATCGCGGCTCGCCGTTTCGCCGCCTACGAGGGCGAGGCCGGATACCTCACGCTTTACGAGCTGGAAAACGCGGACGCGGTCGCCAGCGAGGCCTACCGGGAGTTGAAGCGGAAGGAGCTTTCGCGTCCCGCGGACAGTTTCGAGGCGCGCACGCTGAATCTGCCGGGATTCAGGCGCGACGTGTATCGGCAGGTCTATCCGGATACCGGCTATGAAACGCCTGATACGGAATATCTGTTCGTCGTCGGGCACGACATCCCGGCGAACCGGGAAGAGGAATTCACGGCGTGGTACAACACGGAGCATATTCCCGCCATGCTCCGCGTGCCTGGATTCGTCACGGCGCGCCGACTCAAAATGACGCCGCCGCTTTCGCCGGAATCCGGCGCGCAATCCTCAAGCCCGCAATTCCTTACGCTCTACGATCTCGCGGACAGGAATGCGGTCGAAAGCGACCGGTTCCTGAGGGATCGCAACTCGCCGTGGACGTCGTGGGTAAGGAGCTGGTACACGCGCCGCCTGCGCATCAAGGCGCAACGGATTTCGCGAATGCTCGTGCCACTGCGGCACGCGGCCGTGTCCTGAGGGTTGCTCGCCGACCGTCTTCCGGGGGGATTTGAATGACAATCGAGGCGACCATCCAGCCAAGCCGGTTCCAGCGGCTGCTTCAGGAATCCGAGGGCGTGCGCGCGATCCGGACGTTCTCCGGCGCCTGGCGCGGCCTTTTCAAGACGGTGGCGGCGGGTTACAGCGTGATGCTGATCTACTCCGTGATGTCCAGCCAGTGGACTTCGGCGGACCTGCGCGGCATGTTCATCATGCTGGTGTCGGTGATGATCTTCCTGCGCTACCCGGCGACCCGGAAATCGCCCATGCACCGGCCGAGCGCGGTGGATTTCATACTGATCGTGCTGAGCGTCGCCGCATTCGGCAACTTTGTCCTGGACTATGAGCAGATGGCGTGGCGGGTCGGAGAGCCGACGGCGCGCGACGTGATATTAGGCATCGTCGCGATCGGGCTGGTGCTGGAAGCGTGCCGTCGCGCGATGAGCGTGATTCTGCCCGCGTTGGCGCTTCTCATGCTCCTGTACGCGTATCTCGGGCCCTACCTGCCGGGCACGTTGTTCGGTCATCAGGGCTTTTCCGCGGCCCACATCATCGGGGATGTTTACGCCTCGATGAACGGCATCTTCGGGTTTGTCGCCTACGTGTTCATCGCGTTCGTGATGCTGTTCGTGATCATGGGATCGCTCTTCGAGCGGTTCGGCGCGGGTACTTTCTTCATCGAATTGCCGGTCGCGCTCGTGGGGCGCTTGCGGGGCGGTCCGGCCAAGGCCGCGGTCGTGGCAAGCGGCTTGTTCGGCAGCATCTCCGGCAGCGCCACCGGCAACGTGATGGCGACCGGCACCTTCACCATCCCGCTCATGAAGAAGACCGGCTACCGGCCCGAGGTGGCGGGGGCCATCGAGTCGGCCGCGTCCACCGGCGGGATGTTCATGCCGCCGGTCATGGGGGCCGGGGCGTTCCTCATGGCCGAAATGCTGCACGTTCCGTACGCGGACATCGTCAAGATCGCGCTGGTGCCGGCGCTGCTGTACTTCTTTGCGATCATGGCCATGGTCCACTTCGAAGCCCTGAGAACGGGAATCGGCGGCGTTCCTCCGAAGGATCGTATCAGCGCCCGGACGGTGATCAAGGCCGGATGGTATTACATGATCCCGATTGTGGTCCTGTTCTACGTGCTGTTCACCGGCAGCAGCGCTTCCCTGGCGGCGTTCCTGGCCATCTCCAGCTTCCTCGTGCTCATGGCGATCAAGTATTTCGCCAGGGGCGAGTTCAAGAAATTTTTCATCACCCTGTTCGACGCGCTGGCGGAGGGTGGCGACAAGTCCCTGATCGTGGGCTCCACGGCGGGCCCGGTGGGCATCATCATCGGCATCGCGCTGCTCTCGGGGCTCGCGTTCAAGTTCTCCGCGCTGGTGCTTGCCTATACCTTCGGCTACCAGTGGGCCGCATTGCTGCTGGTCATGCTCGCGACTTTCGTGCTCGGGCTGGGGATCACCGTCACGGCGGATTACCTGATCCTGGCGCTGCTCGCGGTGCCGGCCATGGGGCAGATGGGCATACCGCTGCTCGCCGCCCATTTCTCCGTGTTCTGGTTCAGCCAGTCGTCGAACGTCACGCCACCGGTGTGCATGGCGGCGTTCGCCGGGGCCAGCATCGCGGGCGCCCATCCCTACCGCACGGGGCTGCAATCCATGCGGTTCTCATCCTATCTGTACATCATGCCGTTCATGTTCGTCTATTCGCCGATTCTCATGCCCAATGGATTCTCCGCCGAGGTCCTTTATTGCTGGCTGCTGCTGTTCTTTTCGGCGATCCCCTACGCGGCGGGGGCGATGGGGTACCTGTTCGGACCATTGAACGCCCTGCAGCGCAGCCTGTTGATCGCATCCGCGTGCCTGTTCATCTTCCCTTCGATCACGGCGGATATCGTCGGCACGGCGCTTTTACTGGCGGTCGCCGTTCCCGATTACCTGAAGTCAAGGCTGGCCGCGGCGAAGGCGAATTGACGACTCGCTACGCTTGACCAGTGAGGCTGAATGGAAGATCAGAAGCGACGCGACAGCAGGTTCGAACGGCTCACCGGGTACTTTCGCGCTTCGAGCTTTCAATACCTGGCGCCAAGCCTCGGCTTCGTTGACGTGCACCCCGGACGCGCTCGATTTCCCGAGGCCGGTGAACACGTCGCCGAGGGCGGCTGCCTGTTCGTCATACGCAGATTCAAGAATGGGGTCGAGGTGAGAGCGGCGGCGGCCGGGGCGCTTGCCTCCGTAATGGTCGAGAGAGGCGCTTTCGTCGAGTTCGGCCAGCCGCTCGCGACCATCGATCACTCGGGTTGACACAGCATGGAATGGACCGAACGGCAAATACTCGAAACGCTGCGGCTGATCGAGGACTCCGATTTCGACGAAGTCAAGCTCGAAACGGAGAATTTCAAGCTGCATGTGCGCAAGACCGGGGCGCCTGCAGCCCTGGCGGAGATTCAGGCGCCAACCGGCGCGTCCGGCGCGCGTGCGTCGCCTGAGCACGCCGCTGCGAGGAAAACCGCAGCGGTTGTCCAGCGTAGCGCGGGCCGTGCGGGCGGTGAGGAGGCCGCCATTCCGGAAGGCGTGGTGGCGATCCGCGCCCCCATGATTGGAACCTTCTACCGCGCCCCGGCGCCGCAGCTTGCGCCGTTCGTCGAAGTTGGAGACAGCGTCAAGCCGGAAGATACCGTCTGCCTGGTCGAGGTCATGAAGCTCTTCAATACGATCAGGGCGGGGGTCGCAGGCAAAGTCGTGAAGATACTCGCGCAGAATGCCGCCACGGTTAAGCGAGATCAGGTCCTGATGCTGATCGAGCCGAGCTGAAGGCGCCGCGGTGGCCATAAATTACTGCGGCGGTTGGAGCGGGCTGCGATGCCCTGCATCCCGGGTATGGTTTTCTTTCCGAGCGCGCCTCGTTCCGGCGTCTGTGCGACGAGGCGGGCGTGAGGTTTATCGGCCCTCACGCCGAGGCGATCGCCGCCATGGGCGACAAGCTCACAGCGCTGGGGTTGGCCAAGGCGAATGATGTGCCGACCATTCCAGACTGCTCCGTGCAGCGCAGACATCAGAAACTGGTCGAGGAGGCGCCGTCACCCGTGGTCGATGGTCCGCTGCGCGAGTCGCTGACCGCATCTGCGCTCCGGCTGGCGAAGGCCGCGTCCTACGTCGGAGCAGGCACCGTCGAATTCATCGTGGACCTGGATAGCAAGGCCTACTATTTCCTGGAGATGAACACCCGGATCCAGGTCGAGCACCGGGTTCATGCCCTGTCCGGGGGCGATCGTCGATTGGCAACAGCCCGACGCAGCCGAGGCGCGCGTGGATACACACTGCTATCCGGGATACGCCATCCCGCCGTTCTACGACTCGATGATCGGCAAACTGATCGTGCGCGGCGCGGACAGGCGGGAAGCGATCGAAAGAACGCTGTCTGCGCTGGGGCGCTTCGTTATCGGCGGCGTGCCTACGACACTGCCCTTCAGCCGGGCGCTCGTCTCCGGCGAGGACTTCAGACGGTCTGCGATAACGACGAGCTGGCTCGAACACGTTTTTCTTCCGCGGTATCTTGATGATTCCGAGGCGCAACGATGAGGGAAGTACGAATAATCGATACCACCTTGCGTGATGCTCCGCAGTGCCTGTGGGCGACGAGGATGACCGCCGCCATGATGATGCCGGTGGCGGAGATGATGGACCGGGCCGGGTTCGGGCGCATCGACCTCGCGGCGGCGATCCAGTTCGACGTCTGCGTGCGGTATCTCAAGGAGAATCCGTGGGAGAAGTTCAGGCTCCTGCGGGAAAAAATCGTGAACACGCCGCTCCAGGCCACCGTGCGCGGCCGCAGTCTCGTGAGCTTCGACATCCTGCCCGACGACATCATCGGGCTGTGGGTCGAGCGGCTGGTCGCCAACGGCTTTCGCGTGGTGTGCGCGATGGACGGGTTGAACGACGTCGACAATCTGGTCGTCAGCCTCAAGCTGGCCAAGGCGCTGGGCGTCACGACGGAGGCGTCGCTGGCATACGCCCTGAGCCCCGTTCACACCGACGAGCACTATGCCTCCGCCGCTGCGGAAGTCGTCAGCAGGATCGGGGTTGACATCGTCAAGATTCGCGATGCGGGCGGCCTGCTCACGCCGGACCGGGTCAGAACCCTCGTCCCCGCGCTCAAGCGCGTCCTCGGGAAAACCAGGCTGGCGCTGCATGGCCACTGCCTCACCGGGCTTGCGCCGCTCGTTTATCTGGAAGGCATCAAGCTCGGCGTCGACGAGGTGGCGACCTCGATCGCGCCTCTGGCAAACGGCCCCGCCCAACCGGCCACGCAGACGTTCGTGCGCAACGCGCGCCTCCTCGGCTTCGAAACCGGTGTCGATCTCGAGCTCGCGGATCAGGTCGGGGAGCACTTCCGGCGAGTCGCCGAGCAGGAGGGCTTGCCGCTCGGGGTGCCGGCCGAATACGACGAATTCCACTTCAAGCATCAGGTTCCAGGCGGCATGCTGACGAACCTCAGGTTTCAGCTGGACCAGGCCGGGTTGAGCGAGCGCTTTGATGCGGTGCTGGAAGAATGCGCGCGCGTCCGGGAAGAATTGGGCTGGCCGATCATGATCACGCCCTTCTCCCAGCTGGTCGGCACCCAGGCGGTCCTCAACGTCGTGCAGGGGGAGCGCTACCGGGTGGTTCCGGACGAAGTCAAGAAATACGCTTTGGGGCATTACGGCAGGCTCCTCGCCCCGGTAACGCCGGACGTGCTCGACAGAATCGTCGAGAATGGGTCGAGCAAGATCAGGAAGACTCCGGCCGCCCTCGAACCAGCAGTGCCCGATTTGCGGAAACGATACGGGGCGCAGAGCGACGACGAGCGCCTGCTGCGATTCATGTTCGCCGGCAATCAGGTCGACGAGATGCTTGCCGCGGGCCCCCTGCGCACCGAGTACGCGTTCAAGAACCCGGCGCAGAGGCTGTTGGAAACCGCGCTGAAGAAGAACGTGCGCTACATCAGTATCGCCGAAGGCAACGTGAAGCTGGAGGCGGTTCGCCGACCGAAATGAAGATCTGGTATCAGAGCCTGACCGGACAGGCGGAAGGCGGATCGTATCTGGCCGTGCTGGAGAAGACCATCGGCGCGGTCATCGACCCCGGAACGACCGTGCACGTGCGCGCGATCACGCAATCCGCCGGAATCGGCCAGCATTACCGGTTTCTCGAATATCAGGACACCAGGGAAATCATCCACAACGCGATCGAGGCGGAACGCGGGGGCTACGATGCGTTCCTCATCGGCAACATCAGCGACGCGGGCCTGCGGGAGGTGCGGGAGATGGTCAACCTCCCGGTGCTGGGCATGTGCGAGACCTGCCTTCATCTGGCGTGCCTGATGGGCGCAAGCTTCGGACTCGTGGCGATCAGCGAGCGCTGGTTCCCTAAGCTGACGGAAAACGTCGCCCGCTATGGCCTGGACCGGCGGCTGGCCGGGATCGAGGCAATGCGCACCTCGCCGGTGGACCTGAAGAAAGGCTTCGTTGACAGCGGGCATCGCCAAGACCTCATTGCCCAGTTCACGAACGCGGCGCGGAAACTGCTCGCCCGCGGCGCCGAGGTGATCATCCCGGCCGGCGGCGAGCTGGTCGCGCTGCTCACGCAGACCGGCGCCCATGAAATCGAGCGCGCCCCGATCCTCAATGGCATCGTTGAATTGACCAAGATGGGGGAAATGGCGGCCAAGCTGAAGGCTCTGACGGGGCGCTTCACCAGCAAGCGGCTGCACTACGCGCCGCCCTCCGGCGATTATCTCGAGCGCGTCAGGAGCTTCTACGGCCCCGAGATCTACCCGGGCGCCGAGTGACCGTCACGGTGAGCGGCCAGCGTCCTGTCGGCGTGCGCGTCGACCAGAAGGCTTCGGGCTGGATGTGGCACGAGCAGCTCCTCGGATATAAACTATCGATCAAACTTCACGATCTGCGCGTGCGGCGTGCCTTCAGTACGCCATCGCGGCCGAAAGGGCTGCCGCGGGTCGAGTTAAATCAGAGGAGGTCACTTATCATGTGGCGCGCGCTGACCATCGCGTTTTCCATCGTGTTGTTTCCGCTGCTCGCAGGGGCCCAGGACTATCCGAGCCGGGCGGTCCGCGTCATCGTTCCGACCCCCGCCGGGTCGGCAACCGATATGGCGATGCGGCTGGTCGCCCCCGGCTTGGGCAGCGTCCTGGGCCAGCAGTTCGTGATCGACAACCGGGCCGGCGCCGGCGGCCGGATCGGCACCGAAGTGGCGGCTCAGGCCGCGGCCGACGGTTATACGCTCGTGCTGGGGACTCCGGGCACGCTGACCATCATGCAGTACGTGCAAAAGAACGTTCCCTACCAGACGCTGCGCGATTTCGCCCCGATCGGGCTGATCTCCCAGGGCCCCTATCTGCTGGTCGCGCACCCGTCGGTGCCGGCGCGCAATGTGAAGGGCCTCCTCGCGCTGGCGAAGGCGCAGCCCGGCAAGCTCAACTACGGCTCGGCCGGCACCGGCGCCACCAATCACCTGGCGATGGAGCTGTTCAAGAGCATGTCGGGCGCCAAAATCATTCACGTGCCTTACAAGGGCGGCGCGCTGGCGACCACCGCTATCCTGAGCGGCGAAATTGACCTTACGATGCTTTCCATCGGACCCATGCTGCCGCATGTCCGGGCGGGAAAGCTGCGGGCGCTCGGCATCACGAGCGCGAAGCGCTTTGCGCTGCTGCCTGACGTGCCCGCCATTGGCGAATCCGGCGTGCCCGGCTTCGAGGCCATTACCTGGTTCGGGCTGCTCGCACCTGCGGGGACGCCCAGCGCCGTTCTCGCCCGGCTGGTTGACGCCCTGCGGAAAGTCCTCGGCGCGCCGGAGATGCGGGAGAAATTCCAGGCGAGAGGGGCGGAAGCGGGGGGGCGGTACGGGGACGAGTTTGCCGAGCTGATCCGCCGGGAGACCGACGCCTTCGGAACGCTCGTCAGGAAATCCGGAATGCGGTTCAACTGACCACGTCCGCGCTGTAGGCCCCCGGGTCTCCGGGATGGTCCGTGAGCGCCAACGGCTGCGCGCCACGTAGATCCGGCAGCAATCGCGCCGGCCCCTGGATCCAGCGGCAGGCCGGCGCGGTCTCGCGATGCCGGTTTCATTTCACTGCGCACCCGGATAGACGTCGGGCCCGTAAAAATCCCGGATGCGCCTGAGAAAGTCCCCGCTCGGCGCGGCGTAGCCGAGACGCTTGCTCTTGAAACGTCCGCCCGAGATCGCCCTCAGCTTGGCCGCGACTTCCCCCATCTTCACGAGCTCGAAGATGCCGTTCAGGATGGGGGTGTTGTCGACCTCGAAAATGCCGTCCTCGACGAGAAACACGATGATGTCGCCGCCGGCGGGAATGATCACTTCCGCGCCGCGCTCGATGAGGCTTCGTGCTCCCGCCATGACATCCGACATCACCTTGTCCCGCCGCGTCTTCTCCACCATGGCTTTCTTGAGCTCCAGCGGCGACGTGTTCAGCGGCACGCAGCCGACGAGACGGCTCTCGAGCCCCGCGCGGCGGACGTTCTCGATGTTGCGCGGCGTCCATTTCTCGCTCACCGTCAGGAGCCCGAAGGTTGCCCCCATCATGCATGCGACATGGAGGCCGGTTTCCGACAGTCCGAGCACCGGGATGTTCGCGACCTCGCGGGCTTCCCGTATGCCCGCGTCGCTCGTATTGCCGATGAGGAACGCGTCGTATCCCTCCTTCTCGGCGCGCATCGCGTTGAAAATGACTTCCTTCATGTCGTGGTATTCGAGAAAGCGGTAATGCACGCCGAAGCCGGACGATTGCTCGATCCCATGAATGTCCACCCGGGTGCCCGGATCGACGCACGCGTCGATGGCTTTGCGCAGCAGGGCGCCATAGGGTGATGAGTCGATGTCGCGCACCAGGCTCTGGTACCACAGTTTCATGATGGCTCCTTATTGATCGTTGCGGAAATGGTTGACATCCCATTTCCGCACTGTACGTTCCCCCTCGCCCTCTGGGAGAGGGGGAAGGGGTGAGGGGCGAGCGGCGTAAAGCATTTGCGCAAAGCTCGATAGTTGCTCTTGCGGCGGCGTTGTACCCCGATCAGCAGGTCACGACGCGAACCGCAGGATTCTACCTCTAGCAGCCTGTCGGACTTGCGATGCGACAAGCTCCTTATGCAAAACCGGCCAGCCGAATGAGGTCGAAAACAACATTCAGTGCCGCGAACCGCGAAGAAAGTGCGTGCTTGTGCTGCGATTGAGGCTGTTTGAAACGATATTTTGCGGAAAGTCCGACAGGCTGCTAGCGGCTGGCGGCCTGCGCCTCTGGCCGGCGCGCGAGCCGGGTGAAATCGCTCACGTAGCTTTGCAGGCGGTCGGCGAGCGCGGCGCGCTGGTGCGGGAGCAGCGAGCGGTAGACGGCGAGGTAGAAATCCGCCTGCCGCTGCTCCCATTCCTGGAACAGCCGGTGGTAGGCCGGATCGCGCCCTTCCTCCCAGTTGAGCAGCCAGTGGCGCAACCGTGCGGCGAAATCGGGCGCGTCGCGTTGCGCCATCAGCCGCAGGAACTCGCGCTGGCGCCGTATCCGGTCCTTGTGGCGCAGGCCGTGAATCAGCGGCATGTCTTTCGCCAGCGCGAGGATCTTCTGTTCCTGCGCGCCGTCGAGATGGCCGACCCAGTCGCGGATGCGCGAGAGCACCCGGCGGCCACGCTCCCGGCGCTGCGCTTCGGTGTCCTGGTCGAGTCGGTATTCGCGGACGAACCGGCTGTTGACCTTGTCCCACTGGCGCTGTAGCGCGGCGAGCTGGGCGGGCGTGATCGTCAGCAGCAGGGCGGCTGCGTCGTCCGCGCCGCGCCTGAGGATGACGCGATAGCGCTCGCGCGCGCCCTCGACGACCCAGAGCACATCGTCACGGCTGAGGCCCTTTTGCACCCGCGATCGGGTCTCCGAGAAAAAAGCCGCATAGTCGGGCAGCTGCTGGTAGCGGTGCCATTCGTGCAGGCGCTCGAAGCGCGCCAGGAATTCCCGCCGCTGCTCCGGCTCGAGGTCGAAATACTCGTCGGCGGTCCACGCCGCGAAATTGTCGAGCTGGCCGTAGCCGATGCGCAGCAGGCTGCAGCCCGGAAGCACGGCGAGCGACAGTACAAGCAGTATCGCCGCCGCCGTCTTGAATTTCAGCCAATCGCCGCTCACGAGTCACTCGACCGCTCGCCGTGCTTTATTGAATTGTACAAATAAAAAACGGGGCCGTACGGCCCCGTTGTTTGGGCGAGCCATTACATGGCTGCGAGCCCCGCCTTCGCACACTGCTCGTCCTGGTCGCCGGTGGCTCCGCTCACGCCGACGGCGCCTATGACTTTGCCGCCGCTCACGATGGGTACGCCCCCGGGCGACGCGACGACGCCAGCCAGAGTTATCACGGCGATGCGTCCCTTTGCCATCGCACCCTCCCAGACCCGGGTCGGCCGCCGGTATGTGGCCGCAGCATATGCCTTGTCGATGGCGATTTTCAGGCTGGCGACCTGCGTATCGTCGATACGCTCGAAGTAAACCAACGCGCCACCGGTATCGACGATGGCCACTGCGGTTCGCCAGTTATTCTTCTGGCACTCGGCAACAGCGCCTGCTGCGATCTTCTTTGCCTGGTCAGTTGAGATGTTTGACCCATAAGATTGCGCCTGGGCCGGGGCGATTCCAGTAAATAGAGCGAAGACGAGAAAGCTCGAAACCTGCGAAATTGTTCTTTGTACAGACATGGACCCTCCGTTGGTTGGTCGGATTGAGACCTGTGAAGCGCTAGGTACGATACCTCCGCCCCGGCATCCTCGCAAACGTCACAGCTGCCCCAGGTATTCCACCATCCGCTTGCGCGCCGCCGCGTCGGGGAGCCGGCCGCGGCCTGCCTGGACGTTGTCCTTGAGATGCGCCACGAGCCGCGTCCCCGGAATGACGCAGGTGACGGCCGGGTGCGACAGGAGGTACTTGAGGAAGAACTGAGCCCAGCTCGCGCAGTCGAACTCGGCCGCCCAGGCGGGCAGCGCCTTGCCCTTCACCTTTCCGAACAGCCCGGCGTGCGAAAACGGCCGGTTGACGATGACCGCGGTGCCCGAATCGGCGCACACCGGCAGCAGCCGCGCCTCGGCTTCGCGCTCCGCCATCGAGTAATTGAACTGGACGAAATCCCACTCGCGCGTTCTGACCAGCCGCTCGAGATCCGCGTGCGCGCCTTCGTGGTAATGCGTGATCCCGATATAGCGAATGCGGCCGGCCTTCTTCCACTCGCGCAGCGTTCTTGCGTGGACGGAAACATCCTGCAGGTTGTGCACCTGCATGAGGTCCATGCGCCGAGTGCGCATCAGGCGAAGCGAGCTTTCCATCTGGCGGATGCCAGCGTCTCGCCCGCTGGCCCAGACCTTGGTGGCGAAGAACAGCTTCTCGCGCAGCCCGAGCTCGGCGGCGAGATCGCCCGCCACCCCTTCGGACTGGCCGTACATCGGGGAGGAGTCCACCACGGAGCCGCCGGCCCCGACGAGCAGCCGCAGCACTTCTTTCAGCTCGGCGCGCTCGGGCGCCTGCGGGCCGACGTCGAAGGTCTGCCAGGTGCCCACCCCGACGACCGGGAGCATCTCTCCGCTGCGTGGTATCGGCCGCTTCAGGATCGCGGGTGCTTGGGCGCGCGCTTTTCTGTTCATCGCAGCAAGAGTGGCACAACTGGCGGCGAGCCGCAGCAGGCGGCGTCTTGCGGGATTAACTGCGTCCGGAGCGGTTTCCAACATATCGCCAGTCACCAGTCACCAAAACGTATCTCAAGAATACCGCAAGCCAAAACCAAAATAGACAGGATTCATCCTTTCGCTTGTGGCCGTCACGGTTTCTCGACGGGCACAAGCGCATATCCCTTGCCGCGCATGCAGCCGCGCACGAGATCGTGCTCGAGCAGAAACCGCTCGACCTCGCGCTGGTCGGGGTAGCCTGCGATAGGATACCCCCGCCGGTCCATGCCGATGAGGTAGGGCGGGAAGAGCCCGAACGGCCACGCCTCGCGGTACGCCCGCAGGCGCGCCACTTGCTGGCATTCCGCGAGCTCTTTTGCCAGGACCGCGTCCACCAGGCCATCCTTGTGCCAGCGCAGCTCGGCGCAGCCGGCGGCGTGCAAGGCGACAGCAATCGCAGCTAAACGCAGATAAACGCGGACCATATAATCGACGAACCTTGAATCTCCGCCGGTTGAGCGGCGGCTTGCCGTCCGGCGCGAAGCGTCCCGATTAAGCTAATATAGCGCGTCACAAACCCTCCGGTTCGATTCCTGCCATGCTCCAATCCGACGGGCTGGTCGCTTTCGTCAAGCGCGCATGCCCGGCGTGCGCGCTGATCGAGCCCATCATGCAGCAGGTGGCCGGCAAGTTGCCGGCGTTCCAGGTCGTATCGCAAGACGACCCGAAATTTCCCAAGCGGGTCGCCAACGTGCTGGACGACCGGGAACTCGATCACTCCTTCCTCAGCAACATCGAGTTCACGCCGACGCTCATCCGTTTCGAGGGCGGGCGGGAAGCGGAGCGCGTCGTCGGCTGGGACCGCGACGGCTGGCGCCGGCTGACCGGCATTCGCGACCTGGGCGAGGGGCTGCCCGCGTTCCAGCCGGGGTGAGGCTCGCGCTCCCTCGAGCCCGGGGTGGCCGAGCGGCTGGAGGCGAAACACCGCGGCGGCGCGCTGCGGTCGCGCAAGATCGAGTACGCCGACGCCGACGATCCCGTCGAGCTTGCCTACGCGCGCGGCTGGACCGACGGGCTGCCGGTCACGCCCCCCACCGACGAGCGCGTGATCGCCATGCTGAAGGGCACGACGCGCCGTCCCGACGAGGTGATCGGCAGGATTCCCCCCTTCCTCGCCGAGTGCACGGTCGAAAAAGCCGCGATCAACGCGGTCCTCGCGGGTTGCAGGCCGGAGTACCTGCCGGTGCTGCTCGCGGCGCTGGAAGCTGCGCTCGAGCCACTGTTCACGCTGCACGGGGTGCTCGCCACCACCTATTTCTCCAGCCCCATCCTCATCGTTAATGGTCCGATCGCGAAGAAAATCGGCATGAACAGCGGCATCAATGCGCTGGGGCAGGGTAACCGGGCGAACGCGACCATCGGCCGGGCGCTGAATCTCATCGTGCAGAACGTGGGTGGCGGCCGCCCGGGGGAAGCCGACCGCTCGACGCTGGGAGCGCCGAGCAAGTACACGCTGTGCTTCGCCGAGGACGAGTCCGACCCGGAATGGGAGCCGCTGTCGGTCGCGCGCGGGCTGCCGCGCGGCGCCTCGGCCGTGACGCTGTTCCAGGGGCACGGGCCGGAAGCGTTCGTGGACCAGAAGTCGCGCACGGCGGAAGGGCTGACCAGGTCGTTCGCCCTGTCCCTCGTGACGATGGGGCATGCCCGGCTCACGCAGTCGGCGCGTGCGATCGTGGTGCTCTCGCCCGAGCACTACGCGATCTACCGCGAGGCCGGCTGGGACCGGAAGCGCATCGAGCGCGCGCTCTACGAGGCGACCATACGGCCGGGCTCCGAGATCGTTGCCGGAAAAGACGGCATAGGCGAAGGCGTTCCCGCCTCGCGCGCCGGCGAGCAGGTCCCGAAGTTCCACGACGACGGCATTATGGTGGTGCGCGCGGGCGGGCCGGCGGGGCTGTTCTCGGCGATCCTGCCGGGGTGGCTGGCGGGGCGGAACAAGGAAGAGCTCCAGCCTGTGACCCGGGAAGTCAGGGGCTAGGCGGCCGGCGCCATCCCCAATCGGAGCCCATCGTGCCGCTGGATCGGCTCGCTACACTGATCTTCGCTCTCGTGGCGTTGCCCGCCATCGCAGCCGAGCCGGTGTCGTTCGAGCCCATTGCGGCGCGCTATCTCGGCGCTGAGACCTATTGCGAGACGGGGAAGTGGGGCATGCGCGATGCGCCGGAGTTCGGCTACACGCAAGTGTCTTTCGCCCGCTGCGCGCACTCGGACGGGCGCTTCAAGCTGATCGAGTTCGCGGACCGCCCGCTCAAAGTGATCACCTGGGCGCGCGCCGGCCAGTACTACCGCTATTTCGAGTCCGGGCGCCATTACGGCGAATATTCTCCAGACGACCCCATTTTCTATTCTTCGCCCTACGGGAGACGGGGCGAGACCTACCCCGCCTTCCTGTCGCGGATGTTTCCCTGGCGCACAGTCAGCCCGGCCGAGAGGAGCGAGCCGGCGCGTCATCTCGACGCCTACCAGGTGAACCCCGCGCTTTCGACGCCGCAGCACACCGTGTACGAGCGCCTCGCCGATGCCCCGCGGAAGGAGGCCGAGCGGGTCTGGGTGCTGAACCGGGACCAGTCCATCGTCCGGTGGGAAGGGCTGCGCGACGGCGTGGTCCTGCGTTTCGTGGAAATTGCCTCGCAGGAAGCCAACCGTCCGCTCGCCGACGAGGATCTCTCCCATGACGTCCCTTTGTTCGCGCGCTTTTCGCTCCAGAACAGCCCGGCGGTGTTCATCACCGGGCTCTTCGTCGCCGTCGGCGTGACCGGCATGCTCTTCTGGGCATGGATTTTCCGCCGGGCATCGAGCCCCGAGGACGTCGTGCGCGGGCGTCGCCGGCTGTGGCGCGTGCAGTTCTGGACGTTCGGCGGGATAGCGGTCCTACTGGCGGGACTCGCGGTGCTGACCTTGATCGGCCGGGATTCAGGCCATCCGCCCGCCATCGTGATCGTTATCGTGATGGCGGTCTGGTGCGCCGTCGCGTTCGCCCTGATGGCGTGCTTCACGCTGACGAGCTATCCGGCGCAGTGGCTTTTCGGGGGCGTCCGCAAACCGGGAGAGCCCGCCGGCCCCGCGCCTCGATAGCGAATTCATGACAGGCGGTTCGGCTGGCCATTTTCGCGCTCCCCCGGTCGTTTCGCGGCTTGGCGGTTGAATGGGGTTTATGTAGAGTTTCTCTGTGTCCTCCGTGTCCTTGTATGTTCCTTTTGTACGATAGTGTTTGTAGTGTTTCCGAGTCTGGCCGGACTTGGGGACGGGGAAGCGGTAGATCGATTGTGTCCTGGTTCAAGCCGACACAGAGCAAGGTCGCTGTTTCCTGTTTTGCTT
>JACPTK010000012.1 GCA_016192825.1 Betaproteobacteria bacterium
CGGACGCGTCGAACCTCGCGCCGTGAAACGAAGACCCAAGACTCATCCCCTGCTGACCAGACCACGCCATGTTCTCCGCACGCAACTGCTCAAACAGCAGCAAGCGCACATCGCGGCCGGCTTAAGGTAGTGCCATTGGGGACGCACCCCTTTTCCTAGGCCTTCCTTGGCCGCCCGCGGGGTCGCGAGCGCAACATCTGCTTCGCCTGCCGCTCGAGCTTTCGAATGAACCTCTCGGCCCCGCACGGCAATCCTCGCTCAACGTGGCGGCGCAACACTTCCAGCTGCTCCGCCCGGTCCCCCTCCGCCAGCCACTTCGACCAGTCACCGATCGAATTGACTTGCCTCAGCCACTGCGGGTCCTTCGTCAGCACCGAATCCGCTTTCAGCCCACAATGCGCCGCCGCGCTCGACCAGCGGTAATTCTCGGCGCGGCGCACCATCCGCGCACGCACCGGGTTTCGTTCCACATACCGGATTGCCGCCCACAGATAAGTCTCATCCAGTGCCGAGGAGAAAAACCTCCCCTGCCATAGATGGCCCCTCCACTTCTTGAGTCGATTGATCCGTTGGGCGTAGCGCGTATGCAGCGGCCGCAACACCCGCTCCAATGCATCCTCGCGCCCGGGAACGGCCACCAGGTGAATGTGATTGCTCATCAGGCAATAGGCGAGGACCTCGACGCCGTGCTTTGCGCAGTACTCTGCCAGCCACTCCAGATAAGCCTCACGGTCCGCATCGCTGAAGAAAACATTCTCACGGCGATTGCCGCGTTGGGTGATGTGGTGGGGAACGCCGGAGAAAACCGGACGCGCAAGCCTCGGCATGCGCCGAGAATATCTTTATCTCGAACAAGAGGTGCGTCTCCTTTTTCCTCCCCTTTTTCCGCCTTATTCCGCTCACGCTTGGCTGGCAACATCCGGGGTTGCCGGGATCGGCCGAAAATCCAGTTGCGAGAGTCAGCGCTTCTTGAGACCTATCGCCGTTACGACCTTGCCCCAGCGCTCGTAATCCCTGCGTATCTTTGCCCCGAGCTGCTCTGGCGTCAGCCGCTCGGGATCGACGGATACCGAGACGAGTCTCGAATGAACTTCGGGATCGTGGGTAACTTGCGCCGATACCTCGTTGAGCCGGTTGATGATCGCGCGAGGTGTGCCGGCGCGCGTCAGCACGGCGTACCAGGACGTCGCCTCATAACCGGGCAGGACTTCGGCAATGGCAGGCACGTCGGGCAACGACGGCACACGCTTGGGGCCCGTGATGCCGAGCGCGCGCACCTGCCCGGACTTGATGTAGGCGAGGCCTGACGAGAGCGCGGACATCAGCATCTGGATTTCTCCTGAAGCAACGCCGACGAGCGCAGGCGCGGCGCCTTTGTACGGCACGTGCACGATATCGATGCCAGCCATCATCTTGAACATCTCGCCGGCAAGATGTCCGGTTGCCCCGAGCCCCGAGGAGCCGAAGTTGATCGTGCCCGGCTTCGCCATGCCGAGCGCAATCAGTTCCTTGAGTGACTTCGCCGGCAGGCCCGGGTAAACCATCAGCGCGAGCGGGCTGTTACCGATGAGCGCGACCGGCGCGAAGTCGCTGGTCGCGTTGTATTTGAGCTTGATCAGGTGAGGGGCGATCGCCGCTGTTCCGTTGGCCATGACGCACAGCGTGTATCCGTCCGCAGGAGCCTGCGACAGAAGCTCACCGGCGACGACGCCGCCCGCGCCCACCCTGTTGTCGACGACCACCTGCCGGCCGAGCAGCTCCGTCAGTTTCGTGGCATAAATGCGGGTCACGACGTCGGTCGGTCCTCCCGCGGCCTGTGCGACGATGATGCGGATCGGCTTCGTGGGATAGTCTTGTGCCGCGGCGGGCGCAGGGACGATGCCCGCGATGGTGCTGAGAACAATCGAAATTGCCGTTGCTTTGTTCATCGCAGGACTCCTCGGTCAAACGACACGAAAGGGCCTCAAACGCCCAACGCATAACACGGCCGGCGGGGATCGGCACCGCCCTCCAGCAAACCCGTGTCTTCCTTGACTCGAATCGCGCACACTGCTCCCGCGCGCCATTCCAGTTCCTGCCACGGCGCCACCTTGTGTCCGAGCTCTGCGAGTGCGGCCGTGGTCGAGTCATCGATGCGGCTTTCGAGATTGAGCCGGCCCGGGTGATAGGCGTGTGGCTCGGAGGAGGACGGGAAGCTGTACGTGGCGAAACGCGGCGCCTCCACGGCCGCCTGTGCGTCCATGCCCCAGACCACGATATTCAGAAACACCTGCAGCATCGCTTGCGGCTGAATGTCGTTGCCGGGGGAGCCGAATGGCATGAAAAGCCTGCCGTTCCTGAATGCGAGCGCCGGGTTCGGCGTGAGGCGTGGCCGCTTGCCCGGTGCGAGCGCCGCGGGATGAGCGGGGTCCGTCCACGACTGCGATCCGCGCGACGACGGGCACAAGCCGGTGCCCGGGATGACGGGCGTCGCGCTCGATCCGTCGCTCGGAGTGGCCGAAAATGCGTTCCCGTCGCCGTCCACGACGCATACGTAGGATGTATCCGCCAGCGGAGCCGGTTCCCCGAGCGTTGCTTGAGGAAGCGGCCTTGCCCGCGTTACGCCCCGTGCATCACCCGGGGGCGGCATTTCCGCCCAGGCCTCCGAAGCCCGGATCAGCCGGCGCCGGGCGGCTGCGTATTCGCTGGACAACAGCACGTCGAGCGGCACCTCGACGAACCGCGGGTCCCCGTAGTAGTGATGGCGATCGGCGAACGAGAGCTTGAGCGCCTCGGTGAGGTGATGGATGTATGAAGGAGAGTTGTGTCCCATCGACCTCAAATCGAAACCGGCGAGCAAGTTCAGCGTCTGAGGCAATACGGGGCCCTGCGACCAGGGGCCGCACGCGTGCACCTCGACACCCTGGAACTCCACCTTCACCGTCGGCTCGAAGCGCACGTCGTAGGCCGCGAGATCTTCCATCGTGACCCAGCCGCCGCGTTCGCGGTGATAATCCGCAATCTTTTTCGCGATATCGCCGCGGTAGAAGGCGTCGCGCGCGACTTTCAGCCCCGCCGCGCGACCCTTGCTGCGGTGCGCCGATTCCTGATCGACCATGTACTGCAGCGTCGCGGCGAGTTCCTTCTGCACGAAACGTTCTCCGACGCGCGGCGGGCGGCCATTGGGGAGGAAGACGGCGCTGCTTGCCGGCCACCGCCGGTAGCTCTCTTCGTGCTCACGGATGTAGTCGGCCATGAAGCCGTGCATCGCAAAACCGTCGCGTGCCAGGCGAATCGCGGCCTGCGCGACGTCGCCTAAGGACAGGGTGCCGAACTCCGCGAGGGCCTTGATCCAGGAGGCCGGCGCGGCCGGCATGACGGTGCGCAGGATGCCCGGCGGCATCGCGCCCGCATGCTCGCGCCGGAAGTAATCGAGGGATGCGGCCCTGGGCCACGTGCCGAGGCCGTCGATGTTCACGACCCTGCGCTCCCGGGCAAGATAGATCATGATCGGCGCGACGCCGGCGAAGTTTACGCGGTCGGTTTGCAGAACCCCGAGCGCGATTCCGGCGGCGACACCCGCATCGATTGCGTTGCCGCCGGCTTCGAGGATCTGGAAACCGGCGTGCGCGGCCGAGTAATGCCCCGCCGAAATCATGTGTCGGCTGCCGGTAATGGACGGGCGATACGTGGCCATCAGTTGCTCCTTCTGTCAATTCCGCCGGCGCATGATCACGCTGGCGTCCAGCTACATCCGTGTCACGGCGTAGAGCGCTGCATCGGTTTTGGGCAGCGCGGCGAGTTCCCCGACCGTTATCGGTTTTACCGGCGGGCGCAGCCGATAATAGCCTACTTCCTGTGGGGACAGGCCGCGGTGCTCCGCGATGAGCTCGGTCACCGTCAGCCCGCAGAGCCGGCCCTGGCATGGCCCCATGCCGCACCTGAGGAAGACCTTCATCTGGTTCGGACCTGGGCAGCCGAGCGCGATCGCATCGATGATCTGGCTCGCGGTGGTCTCCTCGCAACGGCAGACGACGGTGTCTCCGGACGGTTGCCGAAAGATCCTGGCGGGCCGATAGAGCGCGTCGAGGAAGGGCCGTCCACGCAGACACCGCGCAAGCTCATCCCGGACGTGGGTTTCCTCGGGGTCTGGGACACTGCGGCCGAGGGCGCGCGCGGCAGCCATGGCTGCGAGTCGGCCCCGCCACTCTGCGGCCTCCGCGCCGGCAATGCCCGCGCCATCGCCCGCGATCGCGATGCCGTCGATGGACGCGTTGCCGTACGCGTCGAGCACGGGGACCCAGCACAGTTGCTCGTCGCTCCAGCGATGTTTGATGCCGACCGCCATGGGAAGGTTGACGTTGGGCGCAACGCCCTGGTGGAGAAACAGGTTATCGACGGCCAGGCGCTGCGCCGCGCCGTTGCCGCGACGGTATTCGACGTGGGTTACCCGGTCGTCGCCGATCGCGCGCAACGATGTGATGTCCGCGATGACGGGCGCTTCGCGCTTGACGGCGCGCAGCAGCTTCATGCCGTCCCGGAAATAGCCCGAAAACAGGAACGGCAGCAAATGCGGCAGCGCGCGGGCCCGGTTCCCCGCGGGCGTCGTATCGAGTATCGCGGAGAGCTGCGCGCCGGCGTTCAGATACTGCCATGCGATCAGCCACAACAGCGGCCCGCAGCCGGCGAGCACGGTGCGCCCCGCGGGCAGCAGTCCCGCCGACTTCAGGAGAATCTGCGCCGCCCCGGCACTCATGACGCCCGGAAGCGTCCACCCCGGGATCGGGAACGGCCGCTCGAGCGCGCCAGTGCAGATGACGACGCGTCGGGCGGCGGTCAGAACGGATCCGCCGTGCAAAGAAACGCCGATTTCGCGTTCCGGCGTGAGACTCCACACCGTCGCCTCCGGCACGTACTGTGCACCGCTCGAGCGGAACGCGCGGGTGAGGTCCATCCCGCGCCAATAACTTGCGCCGAGCACTCGCTTGTCGGTGACCGGCGTCTCTTCGATTGCTCGGAAGATCTGTCCGCCGACGCTCGCCTGCTCGTCGAAGAGCACGGTCGACAGCCCCCCTTTCGCGCACAGCGTCGCTGCCGCGAGGCCGGCAGGGCCTGCGCCGATGATCGCAACGTCGTAGGAATCGCGTATGGCCACGGGATTCATTACGGGAGCCCGCGCTTGCCCGATTGAAGCTCGACGGTCATGCCATCGCGCACTCGAACGAGACAGCCCTGGCGGTTGCCGACGCCGTCCACCACTACCAGACAATCGAAGCACACCCCCATCATGCAATAGGGTGCGCGGGGGACGCCGGAAATCGGTGTGGTGCGGCAGTGAGGGATGCCCGCGGCGAGCATCGCCGCGGCAACCGTGTCGCCTTCGCGCGCGGTTACGGATCGGCCGTCAATCGTGAGCGTGACCGTCCGCTCCGCTTTATCAGGCTGCGAGCGCTGGAACATGAAATCTCCGCGAGCTGAAAGGCGCGAACCGGTCGGCGGGCAGCTCGCCTGCCGCTATGCATGGCGCGAGGGCGAGAGCATGTGCCGCGGCGAGCGTGACCCCGCTGTGGCAGGACGCGCAGAATGCCCCCGGGCAGGTCTCCGATTGATCGTAGATCGGAAAGCCGTCTTTCGTCATGACACGCAAGGCGGCCCAGGTGCGCACGATGTTGAGCCTTGCAACGTCCGGAAACATTCGCACCGCGCGGCTCGCGAGTACCGATATGACCGGCACTGTCACGCTCGGGTCGGCGCCGGCTTCCTCCACCGAGTCGCCCAACATGACGCTGCCCTCGTCCGTCTGGCGCACGGTCTGCACCAGGCAGTTCAGAAACGGCTCGGTCTTTTCCGTCACGATGATCTGGCCGCGCTGCGGCCGCACGGGAACGTCGAGACCGACCATGGGGGCGAGGCGCGCATTGTCGATGCCGGCGGCGAGCACGATCTTCGGCGCACGAATTTCGCGCTGCCGCGTCAAGAGCCGAAACTCACCGCCGGAATACTCGATGCGCTCCGCGCGATGCTCCGGGAGATACCTCACGCCGGCCTGCTGCATGCCGGCATGGAGCGCCCGGAAGAGCCGCGGTGAGTTGCAGTGGCCGTCGAAGCGGCTGTAGCTCGCACCGACGACTTCGGGGCCGATTCTCGGAATTGCCTGCTTCACCCGTGCGCGATCGAGCATCTCGAACTCGAAGCGCTCCATCCCCGGCTGGTCCTGGATCGCCTGAAGAAGCGTGCGGCGCTTCTCCAGTTCGATCTCCGACAGCGAAAGGTTGAAGCCGCCCGGACGCTGGAAACCGACATCGATTCCCGTTTGTTGCCGCAGCATGTCCGCGAAACCCGCCCAGGCGTTCGCCGAACGCATGGTCCAGATGGAATAGGGCGCGAGTCCCAGTCCCTTGCTTTGCACCCAGACCAGCGCAAAGTTGCCGCGCGATGCGCGAAACGCGATATCACCCTCGTCGAGAACGGCGACGCGCTGCCCGATTTTCGCGAGGCCCCACGCGATGGCCGAGCCCATGAGCCCGCCGCCGATGACCGCAACATCGATGTCGCGTCTTGACGATTGTGAAGCGTCCATCGGAGAAATCCATGGAAGGAGAAATCAATCCACTCGTGCGCCGGCGCGTGCGACGATATCCGCCCACTTCGCGTGCTCGCGCTTGATGTAGGCCGCGAACTCCGACGCATTGCTGCCGCCGGAGAGCATGCCGCGCTTGGCGAAGGCGGAGGAAATGTCCGGCGAGCGCACCGCGTTGACCATCACGGCATTCAGCCGCTCGACGATGGCCTGCGGCGTGCCCGTGGGAACGACGAAGCCCTGCCACAGGTTGGTCTCGTATCCCTTGAGCCCGGATTCGTCCACAGTCGGAACGTCGGGCAGCAGCGCATTGCGCTTTAATCCCGTCGTCGCGATCGCGCGGAGCTTGCCCGCTGCGATGAGCGGCGTGCCCGAGGAGAGGCTCGTCACGCTCATCTGGGTCTGGCCGGCCAGGAGGTCCGTCAGCGCCAGCGGGCTGCCCCTGTACGGCACGTGCACGATGTCGATCTTCGCCATGGACTTGAACAGCGCGCCGCCGAGGTGGGAGGTCGTGCCGCTGCCCGAGGATCCGTAGAAGATCTCGCCGGGTTTCGCCTTTGCCAGCGCAACGAGATCCTTCACGCTGCGCACCGGCAACGATGGATGCACAACCATCACGTTTTCCGTGGTGGTCACGAGCGCGACCGGCGCGAAGTCACGCAGCGGGTTGTACCGCAGGTTGCGATAGAGCGCCGGCGCGATCGCGAGCGTGCTGGTGTTGCCCATCAGGATCGTGTAGCCGTCCTTCGGCGCGCCCGCGACGATCTCGGAGCCCACCGTGCCACCGGCCCCCGGGCGGTTCTCGACGATGACGCTTTGCCCGAGCATCGGCGCGATCTTGCCGGCCACCGCGCGCGCAACGACGTCGGTCCCGGCGCCGGGTGGGAACGGCACGACAATGTGGATCGGATGCGTCGGATACGGCTGCGACAGTGCCGGAGAAGCCACCGCGTAGCACGCGGCGGCAAGGGCGATACCCAACACCGATGGCATGCCCGAAACTCGCCGGACAGGTGTTCTCGTCATTTTCCTCGTCTCCTCGTTAGTGCGCCCCGCGCAGGGGCGCAATTGTTTGATTGAATCGGCGCCACCAGTCCAGCGCGCAGGCCGGGCGGCGCGTACCGGCGCCCCCTGCAAGCACGCCGGTCCGCGCGTCTTTCCTGACTGCGCACACGGCGCCCGCCCGGAAGTCGAGGTCAGGGCCACCACTCGACGTCGTGGCGGAACGCGGCGAGCGCCTCGCCGGCGACGTTAGCCCTGATTTCGACGGCACGACGGCAGTTCATGAGTAGAGGTAAGCTGTCTTCATCGATCCTTGGAGAGCCGGACGATATTATCACGCTTGCCGATCTGCTTCGTAATCACGCCAGAGAAGAAGTGCAGAGAAGAAGGGGTCACCCATTAGAAGGCCGTGGTCAAGGGACGAAGAAAGGTAGCGCAGTCGTTTGAGTTGCGCCATCCGCTCCAAGTTCTCCACCCTCATTGCCAAGCGCCGTTCTGCTACGCGCCCTGTTTCTCGTTTCAATTGGTGTCGGAGCTGATCCGCACCAGTCACCCATCAGGATCAAGGCCGGTGGCTGATCGGTCCTGACTCAGCCGTGCTCCTGGCGATGGGGACAAAGGGGACGCACCCCTTTTTCTAGGCGTTCCTTGGCCGCCCGCGGGGTCGCAAGCGCAATAGTTGCTTCGCCTGGCGCTCGAGCTTTCTGATGAATCTCTCGGCCCCGCATGGCAATCCTCTCTCAACATGCCGGCGCAACACCTCCAGCTGCTCCGCCCGGTCCCCCTCCGCCAGCCACTTCGACCAGTCACCGATCGATTTGACTTGCCTCAGCCACTGCGGATCCTTCGTCAGCACCGAATCCGCTTTCAGCCCACAATGCGCCGCCGCAGATGGCCCCTCCACTTCTTGAGTCGATTGATGCGTTGGGCGTAGCGCGTATGCAGCGGCCGCAACACCCGCTCCAGTGCGTCTTCGCGCTCGGGCACGGCAACAAGGTGGATGTGATTGCTCATCAGGCAATAGGCCAGGACCTCGACGCCGTGCTTTGCGCAGTACTCTGCCAGCCACTCCAGATAGGCCTCACGGTCCGCGTCGCTGAAGAAAACCTTCTCACGGCGATTGCCGCGTTGGGTGACATGGTGGGGAACGCCGGAGAAAACCGGACGCGCAAGCCTCGGCATGCGCCGAGAATATCATCCTGGAAAAGGGGTGCGTCCCATTTTTCCACTTATTCTTTGGGCAGCAACACCGTGGTGCCGTCCACCAGCCGTACCGCACGGCCTCGCCAACGCCACGGCTGGGCGGCGTGCGCCGCAACCCATCGTCCGCTGTGGCGCGCCAGCGTACGCACCATCTCCATCGGCAAGCGTTGTCGCGCCCGGCAATAGGCCCCGGTGTGCGTACTGCAGCGCGGCAGCGCCCTGAGCGTGCGCCGTACCGCCGCTTCATTCACCGCATTCTGGCAAGAGCGATCCGCATTGAGCGCTTGGGCCAGAAACATCGACAGTGTCTCGGTGGGTGGAAACAACCGCTCCCGATGCCGTGGCAACAGCGATTCGACTTGATCCAACATCTCAGGACCGGTCAGCATGTTGAACCACGCATACGCATCGTTGCTGTGGGCATGCTGGTGGACTCGTCGTTGCAGTGAACTCGCACTCGGATTAGGATGCATTCGGGCTGGCTCCTCGGATGATGGATGGTGGTTTGGCGACTGCACCCATTCATTCGACCAGAGCCAGCTGCTTTTGTACAGTACATCAGCTACTTACCGCTTATGTAAGCGGCATTCGGGTGCGTCCCCTTTTGCCCGGTCTTCGTCTACCGCAAAGATCTGCTCGCGATTGTTGCCGCGCTGAATAATGCGCAGCGTTTCGCCGGGAACAAAAAACCGAGGCAAGTGGGCCATCGATAAGCCCTCCGGATGAACTGATTTCGAGCTCTTATTTTCCCGAATCAATGCGTTGCGCTGGTCCGACCCCGTTATTGATGTGTGTCGGTGGAGATAGGTGAGGGGACGATCCAGCTTAGAAAATGGTGTTGACTATCGTTTCAATGAATAGCATAATCGTTTCATGAACAAAGACAATCGTTTCATGAATGAGCTGTTCCGTATCGTCAACGGGGCGTTACGTCTCGATGTTGATAAGGTGCGGAATTACACGGCTTTTTTGGCGGATAAGCTTGAGAAGGATGGGGATAAGGTCGCGGCTGGGCGGCTGCGCAAGATGCTAGAGGAGACCGACCACCAGCTCCGGCCCGCGGATATTGGATTTGCACGGGCCCTACCGGTGGACGCCGAAAGCCGGTTCGCGCTAATCGAGCGGGTGAACCTCAAATCGCTGCACGAGCGCCCGATCTTGCTTTCCGAGGACCAATGGGGAGTGGTTAATGAGTTCCTGAGTATCGCCAAGAGTTACGCGCAGCTTGATGCGGAGGGCGTCGCCGGTTCTATCAGCCTTCTTGTGTACGGGCCACCGGGGACAGGGAAAAGCCGCTTGACGCGGTTTATTGCTCAGGAACTGGGGCTGGAACTGTATGTTGCGCGCCTGGACGGGCTAATCTCGTCCTTCCTCGGCAGCACCTCGAAGAATATACGCGCGCTCTTTGACTTCGCCGCCAAGACACCGTGCGTCCTATTTCTTGACGAGTTCGATGCAATCGCCAAGCTTCGGGGAGACAGCCAGGAGCTCGGCGAGCTGAAGCGCGTCGTCAACAGCTTCATCCAGAATCTGGATTCGCTTGGGCCGCAATCCATCGTAGTCGCCGCGACGAATCATGAGGAACTACTGGATTCTGCGGTCTGGCGCCGCTTCGGTTATCGCCTCGAGCTCGGTTTTCCGACAGCGGACCTTCGAGCTCAGATGTGGTCGCAGTTCCTCCGGCCTATCGATTTCGGCGAGCGCGACCTTGAGCTGCTTGTTGACCTCTCGGACGGATTCTCTGGCTCGGACATTCAGGAGGTCTGCTGGAGGCTGCAACGGCGCCGGATTACGACCGAAGAACCGCCTGAACTCAAGGATGCGTTCCGGATTCTCCAGAACATCGGTATTGGAGAAGGGCAGGAGCGTAGATTCCTGTCGGCACTCAGGGGCAAGGATACGAATGCGGTCGCGCGTGCTCTTCGTTCCCGAAACGAAAAGCTGTATAGCCATGCGGCGCTGGCGCACCTCCTTGGCGTATCGAAGGCCACGGCTTACAGGAAGACACTGAAAGGAGCGAAGCAAAATGGCCGATAGCAGAACACCGAGGGGTGATCGGCTTCCAATCAAGCTCATCATGCCTAATCAGGGCAAGGAGAAGAGGGTGCCCGGCGGCGGCGTACCGCCGAAATCCTTCCGGCCCGTTGATGCTGGCTACCGGAGGAGTCTTGCAAACCAGGTCTCCGCGATCCGCGACGCGATTACTCCCCAAGTCAAGAAGAGCGGCGTTGCGCCAGTGCGCGTAAAGCTACTTACCAAAGCTGCTGCCAAGAGTCACCGACCGGACCAGCTCTTCTGCGCAGAGACCTGCCCCATTGTCGGTGCTGGGCGGCTCGGCGAGATATTCGTGAAGGCGTCCCCAGAGGGACTGACGAGGCTGGTAAAGGTTATCGAATCCAACCGATCCCCGCAGGTCGAGAAAGAGCTGTCCTGTGTCGAGGTAATCGAGGCGGTAACCCCGGCCTATCGGCGGAGAGGGGGATCGACTCGAAAGACGTGCTGCGTCGGAGCCCGCGAAGTAAGGATGGCTTCATCACGCGCGTGCGCCTGTTCAATTTCGGAGCGGATCAGGATCAGTCGAAACTCGTAGCCGACTTCGAAGACGCCTGCCGAAGCCGCAAAATTCGCATCAGCACAACTGGGTATTCTCCAGACAGCTTCATCTACGGAGCGGAGTGCCGGTCCGTCGAAGATGTGGATGCTCTCTCGCGAGTCATCAGCGTCCGGTCGGTCGTGAGCATGCCGCTCATCCGGACGCTGCGTCCGAAGATGTTTAATCCGAAGGCATTGCCGAAGGTGTTGACGCGCGAGGATGTTGCCGGCGATGTTCCAGTCGTTGTCGTTGTGGACAGCGGCATCACTGACCAGATTCCAGAGCTTGAAAGCTGGATTGTGGGGCGCGAGTCAACAGTTGCGCCCGAATATCGCAACAGCGATCACGGCACCTTTGTTGCTGGACTCATCTGTTGGGGAAACGAACTTAACCCGACCGTTTCCAGTATAGATTCAAATCCGTGCGCCGCCTTTGACTTACAGGTGATTCCGAACGACGACCCAAGCAAAGGTGATACGGAATCTCTGCGTGAGCAGGAATTCCTGATTTCGCTTGATACGGCGCTGCAGGAACACGCGAACGAATTCAAGGTCTGGAATCTATCGCTCGGTACCGACACAATTTGCTCTCTTGATGAGTTCTCCGAGTTTGCGGAAGAGCTGGACAATCTGCAGGAGAAATACCAAGTCTCATTCGTCATCAGTGCAGGCAATTTCAGCAATCCCCCGTTACTTGATTATCCACGTAGTAAGGCGCACCTTGAGACAGGAAGGATTACGACGCCGGCCGACAGCGTCCTAGGAATCGCTGTCGGTTCAGTTTCACACGTTGACTACAAGAAGAGAGGTCCGAAGGAGCACCAGCCGTCTGCGTTCTCCCGGCATGGGGCCGGACCGAACTTCGTCATAAAGCCCGATCTCGTTCACTACGGCGGCGCGTGCTCAATCGATGGATCACACATCAGCGGCATCCGATCCGTGAATGGGGCCGGGTCGGCCGAGAACCTTGGGACCAGCTTCGCCACTCCGTTGGTTTCCAGAGCACTGGCGCAAATTTATCACCAGATCACGCCAACACCCAAGCCGGTACTCGCGCGTGCGCTGCTAACGCATCATGCTCGCGACCCCCGGACACAGCAACGAGTCCCTGACGGGGAGGAAAACTTCTTCGGCTTCGGGTTGCCGGCTCCTGTGCCGCATTGCCTTGAGTGCACGCCTTACACGTCCACGCTTGTCTTCGACGACGTGCTGAGGCCTGGGTATTTTCTCGAATGGAATGATTTTCCGTACCCAACCGCACTCCACCGCGACGGTAGGTATTTCGGCGAAATTTGGATGACCGTCGCCTTCGCTCCCGCTCGCGGTGCGCGTTGGGGCAGTGAGTACTGCGAGACCCATATTGACGCGCATTTCGGAGTTTATAGGGAGCGGGTCTCCCGTGAAACCGGCGAGGTCACGAGGGTCTTCGCAGGCCTTGTTCCCCCGGAGCACAAGAATCCCGGCGTGCTCTACGAGTCCTATCAGGTCGAAAAGCTGCGGAAATGGGCGCCAGTACGCAGCTACTACGGAAACCTGGGCAAGAGCGGTGAGCGCGGCACCCGCTGGCGCTTGATGGTGCGGCTCCTTACGCGACATGGGATCGAGGAGGAGGACGCTTTTAAGCCTCAGCCGTTCTCTCTCATTATCACAATCTCCGATCCGGACAAGAAGGCGCCAGTGTATGACGAGATGGCGCGCAGTGTGCTACACCGTTTCCAGTCACAGAACTTGGCGGTGCGGACCGTGGCTCGAATCCAACGCCGTTCCTAGCGGCGTCAGCTTCGCGTCGATAAGAAAATACCTACACGGATTCCATTTATCGCCCATGTCGGATCAGGAAATTGGAAAGAAGCATCCCTCATCTCGCCTCATCTCGGGTCGGACCCCATTTAACCTTTCACTGACCCTACTTACATTTATTCTAGGCTCGACTCCTTTGGGTTCTTCGCCTTGCGTAGGCGATTAGCGACTTCGACGATAGCCACAGTTATCGCAAGAGTCACGACAAACGCTCGCATTGGAAACATTACGAAGATGAGCGTCCATCCCGCGTCTTCCTTAGGCATCACACCGGTGACGCCAAGCAGGAAAATAATTCCAGCGATAAAAACAGGCGGCGCAATTGCAAGACCAAGGCGAATTGGCCAGCGGCCGGCATGTAAAACATATGCTACGGCGCCGAGAAATGCTGGGACCCAAAAGAGTAGGAGATCATTGCTTGAGGGGGCCGATTTTTCTCCGATGTCGAGAAATGAAACGTAAGGATTCGGAACATAGAGAAATATCCATACCAACAGGAAAATAACTATGAGAGCCGCGTTTCGTGCATGACTCATCTGCGTTCCTTATCTTGTCCAGCCCGTTGGTGGAGTGCCGAATAAACCAGGGGCGTTCGAGATTGCGCCGCTTGGTATCGCGGCTCCAAAAGCTGGATTGGTAACCAAGTTGCTGGTGAAGGTATTTGAATTCGGCCCGAGCTCGTCATAGGGAATGTTCCCAGATGGAACGTTATTGAACTTAGTAATGATGTCCTTCTCGTAGGCACAAGGTATGCACCCGGGTTTCTTCGGAACAATTGGCACCGTCTGTACTGTGGGCGAAAACGGATCATCCCCTTCAACTGGCGATAACGGTGATGCTTGCACTTTTCTCCCCGTGCTAAATACCGGTAGCGGCCACAAATTTCCCTGAAGAGAAAGTACCGTAGACCAGTTCTCCTCAGGACAGCCCACATACACGAAACAATGCTTTTGCGGGGTTCCAAAAATCTGCCTACTTATGACCCGGCCAGCACGCGCCAACAGTCGGCATTTGACTTCTACGAATAGTCCCTCTGCGTCCGACCTACCGAGGGGATCTCCAAGTACGTAGGCGTAGGTGTTGATTCCACCTTCTAGGCCAATCGGATCGCTCTGTATGTATCTCCCGATGGCTGGGTCGTAATCCCTAAAATAGTTGTAGTGGTTGCTCGTCTCCTTGTCGAAGTACTGCCCCGGCAGCCGCAGGTTGCAGGTGAAGCTGCCCAGCCCCGAGGGGTTCTCGTTGGGGGGATTGCCACCGAAGGGGTCTGTCTGATCCCAGCGCCACACCAGTCGCTGCTGCTGATCGTAGATCGCCCGCGGTGTGTTCAGGTGGTCGGTGTGGATATAGTAGATCTGCGCGAGCGCCTGGGTCACCGTCACGCTGGTCGCGTCCGAGGTCGTGGCCGCCCCCAGGTTGTCCATCACCCGCGCGGTGAGGCTGTAGCTGCCTGCGGGCACTCCCGACCAGATTATGCTGTACGGCGGCTCGGTCCGCGTGGCAATGAGGGTTGTGCCGTTGTAGAACTGGACGTTGGCGATCGTGCCGTCCGAGTCGGTTGCTTCGGCCGTGAGGGTGATGCTCGCCGGGGCCCGGAAGTCGTCGTTGGTAGAGGGGCTGGTGAGGCTCACGCTCGGGGGCGCATTGACCAGTACGGCGACCGCTATGGAGGTGGTCACCGCACCCCGGTCATCCGTGGCCCGAGCGGTAAAGGTCAGGCTGCCCGCTGCGACGTTGGTGAGGCTGAAGGTGTAAGGCCCGCTCGTCACGGTGGCAACCAAGGTCGTCCCCCGGAAGAACTCCACCTGGTCGACTGAGCCGTCGGTGTCGGCAGCCGCCGCCGTGAGCTCTATCGTCGCCGGGGCGGTGAATAGCGCATTATTCGCAGGCGCGGTGAGGTCCACACTGGGCGGCGCATTCACGATGATCGAAACCGGGGCGGACGTCGCTGTCACTCCGAGGTTGTCGGTTGCCCGCGCGGTCAGGCTGTAGGTGCCGGCCGCCACGGGGGTCCAGGTGAACGCATAGGGCGCAGTGGTTGCGGTTCCTATGAAGTTGCCGCCCGCGAAGAACTCCACCTGGGTGATCGAGCGCCCGCCGCTGCTCGCGGCGGCACTTGCCTCCAGCGGCACGGTGGCCGGGGCGGTGTAGAGCGCGTCGTTCGCGGGAGCGGTCAGGCTCACCGTGGGGGCAGTGTTTTCGGAGACTTTCTGCTGCGCCTGCTCGGCGGCCTGCGACGGCAGTTGCGGCGGCACCTTCGGCTTGCCCTGCTGCGCCTCCGCCTCACCCGCGAACAAACCCAGCACCAGGAGCAGCCCCGCCACCACTACTGCATATAACGACACTCCACAAAAGCCATCCCGCAGGAAGCCGGGATCCAGAAAGCGTTTGATTGCACTGGACCCCGGCCTTCGCCGGGGCGACGAATTCGGACTGATACAGGGATTCCCTGACTCGATCTTCGCAGTTGGTGTCGTCATCACGGTCACCATGGCGGCCGGGCGCTACTGAATTACCGCCAACGGAATATCCCCGAGGTAGAGATATTCCTTCTGCATCTGCCCGCCAGCGCTGCTCTCGGCAATGAGCCGCCCCTGCACGTCGTAGTGATAGACGGTGTCGCCCAACGCGTTGCTCTTCCGGATTCTCTGGCCGAGCGCATTCACCTGGTAGCTCGTCGCGCCGATCACCGAAACGGTCTGAAGGAGCCGCCCGCGCGCGTCATAGGCATAGGTATTCGCGCCGTCCGCAGTGATCGAGCCGTTGGCGTCGTGCGCGTAGCTCCGGAACGGGCCGGAACCGGGTGTGATTGAAGCCAGCCGGTTGCTCGCCGTGTCGTAGGCATAGATGTCCGTGCTCGAGCCCACCGTCTTGGTGAGGCGATTGCCCACCGCGTCGTAGCCGTAGGCGAATGGCGTGCCCGGAACGATGGCCTGCGTGAGCCGGTCCAGGCTGTCGTAGCCATAGGTGTTGCCGTTCGCCGGATTGGCGATGTCGCCCAGGAGCGCGATGCGGCTCGCTGCGTCGTAGCCGACGGAGAACGTCTGGGCGCCGAGGCTGTAGCTCGCGATGCGCCCGTCCTGGTCCTGCCCGCGGGAATAGCTCTGGCCGTTGCCCAGCGTGAAGCTCTTCACGCCGCCGAACGGGTGGTACTGCACGTTGCTTAGCAGCACCTGACTTTGATCGTTCGCAGTCGTGGTGATCTGATTCACGCGACCCAGCGCATCGAAGCCATAGGTCAGGCTGCGCCCCGACGGATAACGGATGTCGCTCAGGCGCCCGGCACCGTCGTAGCCGTAGCCCGTCACATACGAGACGCCATTGATCGTACGCGCCTCGGAGATCACCCGCCCGTGCGCGTCATACTGGTACTGGACGCGGCTCGTCACCTGGTTGGCCGCGTTGGTCTCCGTGATGGCCGTGAGCCGCCCGCGTCCGTTCGCAACCTGGTCGTAATCGTAGGTTTGTCCCGAGCCGTCGTGAAACGTGATGCTAGTGACGCGGTTCAGCGTATCGTATTGATACGTCGTGGTCTGACCCTTGGCGTCCCTCTGGGTGAGAAGATTGCCGGCGGCGTCGTAGGTATTGATGGTCGTGCCGGTGTCGGGGCTGATTTGCTGATTGAGGTTGTTGAGCCCGTCGTAGCTGTAGGTGGTGGCAAGATTGCGGGGATCCCTCACCGAAGTGAGCTGGTCGATCCCGTTGTAGCCGTAATTGACCTGCCCGGAGTCCGGGTCGGTTACACGGATCAGGCGGTTCAGCGCATCGTAGGCGTTGGCCGTGACATCCACGGCGCCCGCCAGCGGCCCGTCAATCGAGGTGACGTTGCCCTGGTTGTCGTAGCCGTACGTCGTGGCCTGACCGGCCGCCCCGATCTCCTGCGCGAGATAATTGAGGTTGCTGTAGATGCGGCTTCGCGTCCGCGCGAGCTGATTCAGGGGATCGAATACCTGCTCCTGCACGCGGTTGCCCGCGAAGTCGAGCGTGTAGGCAATGCGGTTGCCGAGGCTGTCCGCGATCTGGGTCAGCCGGTGCGCATCGTCGTAGGCGTAATCCAGGAAGCTCCCGTCCGGAAGCGTCACGCGCGTCAGTTGCCCGGCGTTGTCGTAGGCGTAGGTGGTGGGCTCCCCGCCAACGTTGCGGGAGGTAAGGCGCAGCCGTTCGTCGTAGGTCAGGTTCGTCACGAGCCCGTTCGGATCCATGATGGCGAGCGGCTGGCCATGGGCGTTGTATTCCGTGATCCGCGTGAGGTGCCCGAGCGCATTGGTGATCGTTTCGATCTGTCCCCTGCACCCGATCTCGCTCGCCCCCGGGCAGGTCGCATCGTTGGCGTAGTAGGTATAGGTCGTGACGTCCGATACGTCGGTCCTCGGGCCGTCCATCGTCAGCACCTGGCCGTTGGCGTTGTAGGTAGAAGTCCAGGTACGCGGCGTGCCGGCCGGCGTTGCGCCGAAGCCCGCCGCCCCGCTCGCGTCGGTCGTCGCCTGGATCGTCCGGCTCAACAGGTTGCCGCGATTGCCCGGGTCTGGATCGGTCGGCTCTCCATAGACCATCGTCGTGACGCGCAAGGGCTGCGCGACCGCTGTCGGCGAGCGATAGACAGGGTGCCACTGCGTCGTGATCACGCGCGTGTCCGATGTGTTCCCGCCGCCGCTCGTCAAGCCTTCCACGCGCAGCAGCTCCAGCCCGCGCGCATCATGCGTGGTGTCCGTGCGGTTGCCGTTCCAGTCGATTCGAATCGCGGGGAAGCCATTGGCGTCATACCCCGCTCCGGCAGGACCGCACGACGGGCAGGCGGGGCCGGCAATCGCGGTATTCAGAAACACCCCCTGCACGATCTGATAGCTGTACGTGCGGGTGGCGGCGAGCGTGCTGCTGACATGCGTGGTTACGTTCGCCGTGAGCGAGTTGACGTAGGAAACCGTGACTTTGCCGGCGCCCCCTGCGTGCTCCGAAGATGAAGCGCGAGCGTATTCGTCGTAACCAAAGGTGGCAAAGCGATTTCCATTTTCGTCGCTGATGCCCGTGAGGCTATTCCGGACGATCGCGTTTTCGTAGTGATAACTACGCACCCGGTTGTCGGGGTAAGTCACGCTGGCGAGGTTGTTGAAGCGATCCTCGTAGCCGTAGAGATACCGCCCGCCGGCCGGGTCCGTCATGGCGCTGATGCGCATACGGCTGTCATATTCGAAGGACAGCGAGCGCCCGAACGAATCGGTCACCTTCTCGATCCGCCCGACGCTGATCCCCGATGCGATGTACGTCAGCGTCAACGAAAGTCCCGCCCGGTTGGTGATCGACAGCAGGTTCCCTGAGTCGTCGTAAAGCTCGACTTCGTCGTCCTTGTTGGTGAGCTTCCAGCCGCTGGGCAACCGCTCCAGTCGCTCGACCACATCGGGATCGGGCAGGTAATTCGCGCCGCTCAGCTTGAAGGCGAAAACACGGCCGTCCGGCCGGTCGGCGCCAACGTAGAGGATGTTGGACGGATTGGGGCCGAAGCTCAGCCGGCGGTGATACGTATGCCACCAGTTCACGCCCAGCCTGGGGGCGGTTACGTCGCGGGTGCCGGTGTTATGCACCCGCTCGAACTTCAGCGGGAAGGCACCCGACCCGACGTAATCCACCTCGCGCTGCAGCTTGTTCGCTGACCCCGGATAGATGGGGTTGCCGACACCACACGTGGGACAGAAGCCGATGTTCCTGGTGATCGGCGCGTTGCCCGGGATGCAGACCGGCCCTTCGGCGGGGCTGATCAATCGGCGACCGTAATCCCGATCGCAATAGGGACGAATGCTGATGGTCTTGTTGGGCGTGGTCGGGAAATCGTTGACGCGACGATAATCTATGAGAATCTCGAACAGCGAATCGAGAACGCAGTCTTTGTCGATCACGATCAGCTCGACACCGTGAAATGCCGTGGCCTCCGCAATCGCCGCCGCCTTCGCCGCCTCGCAGCTCGCAAAGCCATCCCTGGCTTCGCCGGCAAAGTCGGGCCAATACCGCCACTTGGCGGGAAGCTCATTCAGGGCGTGCGCGTGCGCGCTCGCAAGGACTGCAAGCGCGGCCAACGCGAAACTCGGAACCAGCGCGAAGAGCCGCCCGAGGCAGGCCCGGGCACGAGAAGAAAATGCCGCCGCAGAAGGTTGCATGCGCCCTCCCCTCCGCATCGCCTGCCCCGGATTGCAGGCGTGCCAACGAAATTCGCAGTGTTTTCGCGCGCCCGCTCGTCGACCTGTTTCGAGGGAACGCGCGTTTTTGCTTCTTGTGATGGCCCGAATAAGCTACACGCCCCGGATCACCCGCGCAAATCTCACAAAATGTTAGGTTTTGCGCGGCGCGCGTTTCCCGCGTCGGGTCATGGATTTAGAGCCGATACTTCGCTCGAAGACTGAGAAAATGGTGACTCGGGGCGGGGTTGATCGAAGCGCACACCCCGTGGGAGTCCGCCGGGTCGGGAGAATGCGATGCGGCTGGCCGGATCGCGACCGGACGTTACGGGATCCCGCCTGCGCGGGGATGACTTCCGCAGAGCATCCCTAGCAGCCTGTCGGACTTGGCATTCCGACAGGCTGCTCACAGCAAAACCGCCTGCGAATTTCGAATGAAATACGGGATGACGACCCTTATTAGCCTCCAACGGGCACGCGAGCAGGCTGAAAACAGGATTTTCACTGCCTTTTTCTTGCGTTCTGGCGCAGGCGGTTTTGCATTTAGGAGTTTGTCGGTCCTAAGTCCGACAAACTCCTAGGTGATGCCCGTCGCCGCAAAAACTTTCTTCGCCGCGTTCGACGTGAGGTTGCCCGCCAGCTTGCGCGCCGCGTCCGGCGCCTCGCTCGCGGCCGTGGCGGCGGCGTCGTAGCTGGTGATGTTCTGGACCTCGTCCGGCAGCGGCGCCGCGAGCTTCACCTGGCAGCCCTTGTCGATCATCACCATCACTTCCGAGATCTGCCCGAGACCGACCGCGCCCGGCGGCTGGGCGGCAACGTGCTCCATCACCCCGGAACCGGTGTCCACCACGACGAGCTTCGCGCCGAGCGCATCCTTCAGCCCGAGCTTCTCCAGCAGCTTCGCGGAATAGATCCCGCTGGAGGCCCGGTTGATCACCACCATGGTCGCGCCGGTGAGCGCGCGCTTGAACGCCGCGGTGTCGGAGAGATCGGGGACTGCCCCTTTGGCATGAACGACCACGCCCATGCGCGAGCGCCCCACGAAGCCGCGGCTTGCGGCGTCGATCTTTCCCGCCTGCTGGAACTCGTCCATCGCCGCCGGCGGCGCGACGATGACGTCCGCCGCCGCTCCGGTCGCGACGAGCTTGCGCAGCTCGGGCGCGGTGTGAAACTCGACGGTGACGCGGGTCCCCGTCGCGCGCTCGAACTCCTGCGCGATCTTCGACACGCCGCGCTTCACCGCCCCCGCAGAAAGCACTTTCAATTCGTTCATGGACGCGTCCTCACATCGCTCCGTTTATCGCACGATCGACCGCTTGCGGCACGCTCCGTGCTTTCTGAATTATGGATCTACGGTCGTCCTCTTGCCGGAGAACAAACTTGAACGCATCTCTAAAATACCAAAAGCCAAAACCAGAATAGACAGGATTAACAGGATTCACATGATTTAATTCGGTTTTTTGATTTTGTTAATCCTGTAAATCCCGTCCATTTGTTATTTTTTGCGACGTCTAGTCGATTCCTGTCGCCGCGAATACCGCCTTGGCCTCGGGCGCGCCGAGAAAGCTCGCCAGCGCGCGCGCCGCCTCCTGCTGGCCGCTCGCGGCAGCCACCGCGGCATCGTAGGCGGTCGCGTTCTGGATCGCATCGGGCAGCGGTGCGACCAGCGCGATGACAACGCCCTTGTCCACGAGCTCGCTGATCTCGGCGAGCTGGCCAACACCGATGGCGCGCTCCGGCGAAGCGGCGACATGCTCCATCACCTTCACCGCGTCCGGCAGCTTGAGGACCTTGTCTTTCGTCGCCTCCCCGATGCCGAGCTTCTCCAGCAGCTGCACCATGTACACGCCGCTCGACGCACCGTTGCAGACGATCTGCGCGGCGTCGAGCATCGCCTGCTTGAACGTGTCGGTGCTGGAGATGTCGGGCCGCCAGGTGCCCTTCCTGGCAACGATCCCCAGCCTGGAGCGCCCCATCCGCGCGCGGGTGCCGGCCACCACCTTGCCCTGCTGAACAAGCTCGTCCATCGCCGCCTGCGGCACCACGGCCACGTCGACGGCCTCCCCCGCCAGCACGCGGTCGCGCACGCCCGGCGCGCCGGCGAATTCCACGCTCACGCGATGGCCCGAGCGCTTCTCGAATTCCGCGGCGAGCCGCGTCACGCCGCGCTTCACCGGCCCGGCGCCCAGTATTCTCAATGTCGTCATGAGGGGCATTTCTTGTGCGGGGCCTGAAGCCTAGCAAACACGCCGCCCGACGACAACTTTCCGCGCTTTTTCCCGTCACGCCCCTGTGCTATTCTGCAACCGGCTGTTCGTCTTGCGGTCCAATCCGGAACCGTTTTCGTTTCACCTCTCGAGGAGGATCAAGCTCATGAAACAGTCGCAGCGCATCCGTGGCGTGCTCGCTCCCGTCGTCACCCCGTTCAGCAAGGACCTGTCCCCGGACCCCCAGCGCTTCATCGGGCATTGCCGCTGGCTGATCACCCAGGGCTGCGGGCTCGCGGTGTTCGGCACCAACAGCGAGGCGAATTCGCTCTCGGTCAACGAGCGCATCGCGCTGCTCGATGCCCTGCTCGCCGCCGACGTGGACCCGTGGCGCATGATGCCCGGCACCGGCTGCTGCGCGCTCACCGACACGGTGCGGCTCACCGAGCACGCGGTGAAGGCCGGCTGCGCCGGCGTGCTGATGCTGCCGCCGTTCTACTACAAGGACGTCTCCGAGGACGGCCTCTACCGCAGCTATGCCGAGGTCATCGAACGCGTCGGCGACGCGCGGTTGAGGATCTACCTCTACCACATACCGCCGGTGGCGGTCGTGGGCATCACCACCGGGCTGGTGGAGCGGCTGCTGAAGAAGTACCCCACCGCGGTCGCCGGCATGAAGGACAGCTCGGGCGACTGGAGCAACACCAGGAAGTTTCTCGACGCGTTCGCGAAGCAGGGGTTCGACGTGTTCGCGGGCAGCGAATCGTTCCTGCTCGCCAACATGCGGCACGGCGGCGCGGGCTGCATCTCGGCCACCGCCAACGTCAATCCGGCCGCGATCGACCGGCTCTACCGCGACTGGCGCAAGGACGACGCGGACCAGCAGCAGGAAGCGCTCAACGCCGTGCGCAAGACCGTCGGCCAGTACGTGATGATCCCGGCGCTGAAGGCCGTCGTCGCGCATTATTCGAACGACCCGCAATGGGCGACGGTGCGGCCGCCGCTCACCGAGCTCACCGCGGCACAGGCGAAGAACGTCATCGACGGGCTCGTGAAGCTCGGCTTCGAGATGCCCGGGCTCGAGCAGGCGCAGGCGAAGGCCGCCTGACGCCCGACGAGAGCGTGATTGGTGATTCGTGATTGGTAATTGGAAGACAGCGTTTAGGCTTAGAGCCGTGATAGCTTTCGTGCCCCCTGCGAGCAGGGGAACGAGGTGAAAAGCTCCATTCACTATTCACTAATCACCAATCACGCAGTTGCAGGTTGCGAGCAAGTGAAATGAACTTGCAACCTGCCGCCGGCGTGGAGGCGCCGGCTTGCGCGCCGCCTGATTTCCGGCCGCGCAAGCCGCGGCTGAAGCTGCCAGCAAAGGCGTGCGACACGCACGCGCACGTCATGGGACCCAAGGCGCGCTACGCGTATTCGCCGGCGCGCGTGTATACCCCGCCCGACTGCCTGCTCACCGATTACCTGCGCATGCTCGACACGCTCGGCGTCGAGCGCGCGGTGCTGGTGCAGCCCAGCGTCTACGGCACCGACAACACCGTGATGCTGGAAGCGATGAAGGCGGCGGGCGGACGGCTGCGGGGCGTGGCGGTGGTCGCCGAGGACATATCCGATGCGGAGCTGAAGAAACTCGATGGCGCTGGCGTGCGCGGCGTGCGCGTGAACATCGTGGACGTCAAGGACCGCAAGCCGGGCACGCTGCCGATGGACGCGCTCGGAAAGCTCGCGCGGCGCGTTGCGCCGCTCGGCTGGCACATGGAATTCCTGATGCACGCGGACGAATTCCCCGATCTCGACCGCGCATTCGCCGATTTCCCGGTGGAGATCGTGCTGGGCCACCTCGGTTATATGAACATCGGCGAGAAACCCGAAGCGCCCGGCTTCCAGGCGCTGCTGCGGCTGATGAAGAGCGGGAAGGCGTGGCTCAAGCTGACCGGCCCGTACCGCATCACCAGGGCGCCGCTTCCCTACCCCGACACCGTGCCGTTCGCCAAGGCGCTGCTCGCAGCCAACCGCGAGCGCGTGATCTGGGGCACCGACTGGCCGCACGTCATGCTGAGGGGCGTCATGCCCAACGACGGCGACCTCGCCGACGTGCTGGCCGACTGGATTCCCGATGCGGGCCTGCGCGAGCAGGTGCTGGTTACGAATCCCGCGCGACTCTACGGCTTCTGACCGGCGGCCCCGTCAAGCAAGCACCCGTCCCACCGCCTCGAGCGCGAAGCGCGCAATTCCGCTTACCAGCAGCGCGACGCCGATCGACAGCGATACCGCAAACATCGCCTCGCGGCGCCCTATTGTCTTCAGCATCACCGCGAACGTCGAGATGCAGGGCAGATAGAACGTGAGAAACAGCAGGAACGTGAAGATCTGGACGGCGCCGAGGTAACGATCGATCTCGAAGGTGCCGAGCGCCTGGAAGATCATGAGCAGCGACAGTTCCTTGCGCAGGATTCCGAATAGCAGGGGCACGCCGAGCACGACCGGCAGCCCCAGCCACCACTGCGTAACGGGCGTGAGCAGCGCGTTGAGCACGCGGTCCGCGCCAACGTGGCTCAGGAGCGCCAGCACGATGCTGCCGCCCACCAGCAGCGGCATGACGATCGTCAGGATGTCCCGCGTGCGCAGCCAGGTTTCCTTGAGCAGCGGCCGCCAGCGCGGCATCGCATAGGGCGGAATCTCCTGCACCTGCCCCGGGCCGCTGGCAGGATAGCGCCGCCGCAGCAGCTGTCCGAGGACCGCGATCACCAGCATCGCGAGCAGGAAGATCGCGAGCACGCCCGCCGCGCCGAGGTATTTGCCGGCGAGCGCGAGAATGATCGCGGAGCGCGCCGAGCAGGGAACGAACATCACCAGCAACGACGCAACGATGCGTTCGCTGCCATGGCTGCGAGCGCCGATCTCCGAGATGGCGGGGACGTTGCATCCCAGCCCGAGCAGGAACGGCACGGCAACGTCGCCGTGCAGGCCCAGCCGGTGAAAGCCCCGGTCCACCGCGAACGCGATGCGCGCCATGATCCCCACCTGCTCCAGCGCGACCAGCAGCAGCACGAGCGGAATCATGTACGGCACGACGATGCCCACGAGCCCGATCAGGCCGTCGGCCACCGCGCGCCCGATCACGCCTGCGGTGGTCTGCGGCTGCCACGCGGACGCCCACTCCACGAGCCGGGCCGAGGTCATCGAGTCGAGCCATGCGCTCACGTCGAATACCACGAACAGCACGGCGGCAAACACGGCCGCGCTTCCGGCAAGTCCCCACCGCCGGCTCAGGAACAGCTCGTCGAGCCAGTAACGCCAGTTGCGGCGCTCGCGCACTCCGCCCGGCCTCGTGGCGGCTTCCGCGAGGATCGCCGCCCGGTGGTGGCGGTCCGCGTGAAGCTCGTCGCGCAGCGGCCGCGGCAGTGCCCGGTCCGCCGCCGCCCGCAACCGCAGGACTTCGGCCGACTGCCGCGGGAAATGCTGTCTCAGCTCGTCGAGGAAGTAGTGGTCGCCGTCCCCGATTCGCGCGACGAGCAAATGCAGGGGCACGCGGAAGGCGGCGCGGACCTCCGGCACGCTCAGGACATTCGAGAGCGGAACCAGGCTGTCCTGGAGGTGTGGGCTCGGCGGCAGCGGGAGCGGGCAGACGCCACGCCGCACGGCCTCGACTGTCGCGGCGAACAGGTCCTTGACCCCCTGCCCCATGACCGCCACCGTGGGCACGACCGGCACGCCGAGGCGGCGGGCGAGCACCTTGCTGCCGATGTGCAGTCCCTTGTCGCGCGCCTCGTCCATCTTGTTGAGCGCGACGACCAGCGGGCGGCCCAGTTGCAGCAGCTCCAGGGTGAGCTCGAGGTGCCGCTCGAGCGCCGTCGCGTCGGTTACCTGGACGATGACATCCGGAGGCGCGAGAGGCACCGGCGGGCCTTGGGGCTCGTGCTCCGAAACCGGCGGCCGTTCGTCGCCCCAAAGGAGATATTTGAGCGCTTCACGGTCTCCGGACTCCGGGTCGCGCAGCGAGCGCAAGCTCGGCAGATCGATCACCCGCGCCTCATCGAGCCCGATCTCGACAGCGCACTCGTCGTACGCGCGCCGGGTGCCGGCCAGCGCGCCGGTGCGTACGGCCGCGCTCTGAACCGCGCGGAAAATCGTGCTCTTGCCGCACCCGGGCAGCCCCACGAGCGCGATCCGCAACTGGCGGGCGCCCCGGAAGAGCGGGCCCCGCACCGAGATCGTGGCGGTCTTGACGGAGCGCTTCATCGCATCGTGCGCCCGCCTGCACGGGCTCACGCCATGCTAGCGCCGGCCGCCGCGCCCGATCGTGATCCAGATCAAGTTCTGGCGGCGTTGCCCCCCGCGCCGCCATCGAAGCGCTGATGCGATTGGGCGGCACCGCGATCCCGCGCGCGAGCGCGTTGATGCTGACACCCATGGGCTTCATGAACTCCTCGTAGAGGATTTCCCCGGGCGGAATCGCATTGAGCGGTCTGGCAGCCATCATTTCACCTATCCATTAGCACGCGGGCCTGGCTCAGATTGAGGATTCGGGTCACCGCCGACTCAACAACGCCAACAGCTCGGCCAGCTTGTCGAGCGTGCCCGGGTCCGGAACAGGCAGCTTGAGGTAGCGGCGGCCGGTCCCGGGATCGGTTTCCAGCAGCGGGTGCCCGGAGGCCGGCGCGCCGTCCGGCGCCAGTTCGCGTGCAGCGGACAGGACCTGAGTGGCGAGCTGCAATCCGGCCGTGATCAGTCCCTGCCACGCGTCCGCGGCCCGCTCGTCCCCGCCATCGCCACGCTCCCGCGCAATCGCTGCGGCGCCCGCCGGTTCCGGCGACGCCTCGGGTAGCTCCGGTGGCCCCACCGCGTCGGGCGGGGCCTCGGGCGCGATCGGTTCCTCGACTTGCGGCCTTGCAGCGCCGCCCGTGGCCTTCTCCACGCCCTCCATGAAACGGGTAAGCCGCGAGCCGCCGAGGGATATCTCCGTCTGGCCGCCGTCCAGCACACCGGCGAAGAGCGCCTTTTTGAACCCCAGCAGGGACAGCATGCCCTCCTCGATGGTGCCCTGCGCGATGAAGTTCACCACCTGCACGCTCCTCCTCTGGCCCATCCGGTGCACGCGCGCGATGCGTTGCTCCAGCACCGCGGGGTTCCACGGCTGGTCCATGTTGACGACAGTCGCCGCGTGCTGGAGATTGAGCCCCACGCCGCCCGCGTCGGTGGAGAGGAACAGGCGGCACCCGGGATCCGTGCGGAAGCGGTCCACCAGGTCCTTGCGCCTCTCCGACGGCACGCCCCCGTGGAACATCACGTAGCCCCACTTGCGAGCCGCCAGCCGGCGCACGATCAACTCGTGGGTGCCCACCCACTGGCTGAACACCACGGCCTTGGCATCGGAATCCTCGAACAGATCCTCCAGATACGCGATCAGCTCGCCCACCTTGACGCCGTGATCGGTTTCCCGGTCGATGAGCCAGGTGCTGTTGCACGACATGCGCATGTTCTGAAGCGCGCAGGTGAGCACGCGCTGTTCGGCCTCCGACAGGAAGCGGAACCGGCGCCATTTCGCGACGATGCGGGCGACGGTCTCCCGGTTCTCCTCGTGCACGGCGCTCTGCTGGGGGGTCATGGCGACGAACACGTTCTTGTCGATCCGTTGCGGCAACTGCGCGAGCACCTCGGACTTGCGCCGACGGATCATCACCGGCGCGAGGGTGCGCGCGATGGCGGCGAGGTCGCGATAGCCGACGACCCTGCCGGTTTCGTCGCGAACCTGGTGCGCGTCGAGCAGGCGCCAGGTCGGACCCAACCGGTGCTGGTCCACGAACTGCACGATGGAGATCAGCTCCTCCAGCCGGTTCTCGAGCGGGGTGCCGGTCAGCACGAAGGCGTAGGGACTGCGGATGCGCTTGAGCGCCCGCGCGGCAATCGTGTTCCAGTTCTTGATACGCTGCGCTTCATCGGCGATGACAAGCTCCGGCGACCAGTGCTGGATGAACTCCAGGTCGCGCGCAATCGTGTCGTACGCCGCGATCTTCCATCCGGCCGGCGCACCGTACAGCCTTCGGCGCGCGAGCTGCCCCCCGCCGATCACCAGGGCCTTGCGGCCGGTAAAACGCTCCAGCTCCCGTTCCCATTGGTGCTTGAGCGACGCCGGGCAGATCACCAGCACGCGTTCCACGCCGAGGTGCTTCGTGAGGATTTCGACCGCCGCAATCGCCTGCACGGTCTTTCCAAGCCCCATATCGTCGCCGATCAGGCACCGCCCGGCGCGCGCCGCGAAGAGAGCGCCCTCTGCCTGATAAAGATGCAGCGGTTCCCTGAGCAGACGCCGCAGGGTCGCGCTCTTCGCGCTGGCGGGATATGCCGCCTTCAGCAGCGCCTCGCGCCTGCTTGCGTCCCGCACCTGGGCGATAAAGTCAAGGGCGTCGTCGTAAACCCTGACCGCGTGGTCCGGGCCGGTCTTCGCGAGGAAAGACTCGAGCCGGGGGAAGCGCTCGAGCGGAAGCTCCCAGCCGGCCGTCTCGCTGAACAGGGCGCCCGCGGCGGCAAGGAGCCGGGCGGGGCAGCGTACGCCCGGACGGAAGTGCACCGTGCGCCGCGCGCCGTAGCGAAGGTAGACCTCGCTGTAAGGCGGTTGAAATCCCTTTTGCAGCGCGGCGCGGCCGCTTCGGCGGCTCTCAAGCCGCGCCAGCGTGAACTCGATGTGCTTGCAGGTGCCGAGATCGTTCGTGGCGAAATCCGGGCAGGAGCAGTAGTTGTCGCCCAGCCCCGTTCCGCGGATCGCCACCCGATACCGCCCGCCGCTCGCCGGATTGCTCACGAGGAATTCGGAGAAGACCGGTTCGCTGCCCGTGTTCTCCAGCACGAAGCCCTGTTCGCGGCCGAACTGCCGCCGCAGCGCGGCCTGCCACACCTCCGGCGCGACGCCGGCTGGGGGATGAAGGCGCGAATAGCGTGCCTCGCGCTGTGCGTCCTTGCGTCGCGTTGCGCGCGCTGACGCGCTTCTTCCGGTGCGCCGGTCGCGGCCCGCCATTCAGATGAGCCTTCCGTCTGCCCGATTCCGGACTTCCCGCGACGGGAACGCCCGCCCGTCACCGCTTCGCCCCAGCGCGCGAGGAACGCCGTGACGAACCCGTGCTCGCCCGCCGGCTCGACGGCGAGTGGCGCGAGGGCTAGTGCGACAGACAGCGCGATGTGGTAACCGTCGGAGCGTGATGCGGCCGCCCGCTGGTAGGCGGGATGCGCGCGGTTCACGAAGATCGTGGATTCCACCAGGCGGCCGAGCTCCGCATCGCCGGGCCGATCCTCGAACTGCACGGCGAGGCCCAGCTTGACCGGGCGCCGCCGTCGACGCGAATCCGGCATGGCCACTTCGCCAGGCGGAACACCCTCCCCGGGAGGCGGCGCCGGGGGCGTTTCCTGCCCTTCCGCCGAGCCGGACGATTCCGGCGCGGCGCCCGCCTCGGCCGTTTCCATGCCCGCGTCCGCCGTTTCAGGGAGTGGCATCGGGGCGAATCCCGGCTCGCCGCCGAGACCCGCCGCGGGCGCCAGAGGCAGGCGCTTCTGGCCGCCGCGGCGGTGCTCCACCAGCGACGCCAGCAGCGGAAATCCCTCGGCGAGTTCCAGGAGCACGCGTTCCAGGTCGCGTTCCAGCGTGCGCATAGCGCGCGGCCGGGCCGCCTCGGCCGGTTCAGGAGCGTCTCCCCATTGCGCGAGCTGGCGCACGACGACTTCCTGGATCGCTTTGCGGGCAGCCAGATAAATGGCGCCGCGCTGGCCCGTCCGGATGAAATCGCCCTTGTTGAGGGTGAGCGAGGTCGCCAGGATCGGCGCCTCGATCACGCCGCCGATCCGGTCCGGCGCGCTCGGCAATACGCCGAGCCAGTCCCACCCGCGCTTGATGATTTTCCCGTAGGTGCTGACGGCAATTCCCCGCTGGTCTTCCGGCAGCGGCGTGGTCTCACGGTAGAGGTAACCGGCGGCGGACGGCTTGCGCTTCCGGCCGGCATGGATCGCCAGCGGCGCCATATCGGGCGCGAGGACGGTCTGCTTCGGAAGCAACTCGCCGTTGACTTCGAAGCCGACGCCCCGGGGGTAGAGCGGCGCAAGGATCGCATCGCAGGCCGGATCGAGCAGCGGCTGATAGTGACGCCGGACCGCCGCCTCGATATAGCCGCCGTCGGTGAGCGGCGAAAGCGGGTCGGCCAGATGAAGCCGCACGGCCGTGCCCTGCTCGCCCAGCATTCCCGGCGCGGGCATCCACTTCCATGGCGCCCGATGCCGGGAAGCAAGATGCCATTGCGTTGCGACGTGGCTCTTGCCGCGCCGGGATTCCGTAACCACCTCCTTGCAGATCAGCAGCGCGAGCTTGATGCCCACACCAGCGAAGCCGATGCCTTGTCCGCGCGTTTTCGTGCTTGCCGCGAGATCGTGATAGCGACGCAAATCCCGCCGCGGCATGCCGGAGCCGTTATCCGAAATCGTCAGGCTCGCGTCGGCGGGGCTCGCGTTGATTCGAATCAGCGTGGCACCGGAATCCAGCGAATTGGCAATGACTTCCGTGAGGATCGTTTCCTCGACAGCCCCGGGATATGCGTCCCGCAGGTCTTCGAGGAGGTGCAGCAGGTCAACCCGGGTCTCAGCCACAGTGGAGTCCTTGTTCTGCTCGTTCCGTCCTTACCGACTTTGCACCTTGGCGGATGCGCTTGCAGGCTTCAGCTTTTCATCGCGAGAAAATACTGCCGCTTCGGATCCTGCGGGCTCGTGCCCACCTCGCGAACCAACCCTCGCCCAATCAGATTCATGAGGCGGGTGCGCGTTGCGCGCGGGGAGCGTTTGATCCTGGCTGCGATTGCTTGTGTTGAAAGCCCCTTGCCGCGCGCGAGTGCTTCCAGGATATCGTGCTCGGTTTCATCCACGCTTGGTGCGCGCGTACGGGTGGTGGCAATAGTGACGCGAAAGCGCGTGCCGATCTCCTCCAGCGCGGGGTCAGTTAGCCCGGCCTCGCGGCAGGCCGTGGTCATGCGCTGAATGCCGCTGCCCCACTGCTCGATGAGCCCTAGTTCGTGAAATACCCGGCCGATGACGCGATTGCGCAATCTAGAGATGCCGTGGCGCAGATCGTCCACCGTCAGACCGAATGGCAACAGCCCGGGGCTCTCGATTTCCAGCCGGTCGTCGAACATGGCAAGGCGAATGGGCGCACCGCGCTGGGCATAATCCGCATGCACGACGGCGTTGATCACCGCTTCGCGTACCGCCGCCGCCGGCAGCATCCAACGCTCCACCCGCCGCAGCGCGCCGATCTCCGCCGCGCGGAGGTTGTGTTTCTGCACGAAGGCTACTGCCGCTTCCACGGCTTGCACAGGGTGGCCGCGAATTTCGGCGCCGTCGGCGATCCGCGACCGATCCGTGCCGCGAAAACGTCCGGCCTGTATCCAGGCGTCCGGGAAATACCGCTCCCGCTCCTTGCCAAAAAGCAGCATGCCGCCCACCGTCGGAACCTTGCGCCCCTGATGCACGGTCAGCAGCCGCAGCGTATCCAAGTCCGCGCGTTTGAGTTTGCGCACCGGGGCGAACAACTCGGAAGCGGCTCGGAAGTCGAGCGCTTCAGAGTCGAGTTCCGGCATGGCCTGCTCGTCGTAGGTTTCACCCCGGGCAAAACGCCGCAGTTCCTCTCCAAGTTCCCGATCGGCGCGCCGGTTGGTCGAGCCCACACGCACATATACACCGTCCTCCGACCCGGCGCTCTTGAGGTAATGCGGCCGGCCGGGGCTGGGATAAATCCTCACGGCAAGCACATGCGTCCGGCGCCACGGCAGGATTTCCAGGTCCGGCATCAAACGCGGCGCAATGCTGTCGGCGACTAGATTCGCCAGGCGTTCTTCCAGCGCCAGCGGATCCTTGACGCCGCGCACGTTCCGGGATTTGTCCTGCACGCCGATCAAAAGCGTGCCCCCGGCGGTATTAGAGAATGCCACGATTGAGCGCATTACTCCCTCCGGCGAAGAGAGATTCTGCTTGAACTCAAGCGTCTTGCCTTCGGGGCGTTTCAGCAATTCCACAAGATCCATAGCTCTGCATTGTACTCTGAAGTCCGCGGCGCAGCCAAGCTACAGAGTCCTGTTACTGCCGGCTTCCAGGAAATCGCACCGGCGGCTACAGTAGGAAGTAAGCTTCTCCTCAGCATTTGCGAGAGCTGCAAATACATAGGCGTGGACTTTCTTGATTTCCTCCGCTCGGGTGAAAAGGACGTCCACGTGTTTGCGCAGACTCGGCGAGCGCGAAAGTAGATGGGGCTTTTACTTTAACCCCCTTTTCGTGACCTTTCGCGATAGCGGCCTCGAACGAGTTATCGGTGTGGAATTCGACCGCTCAACGCAATAACCCCGCCTCGCGCATGTAACGCAGCACGCCGGTATGTATCAAATCCTGGCGAGGCGCAGCGGCGAGCGTGTTCTCGAGCGTGGATTCCTGCGCCTGGTCGAGCTTCTTGCAAAGGGCGGCGTGCCCCTTGTGCAGCGCCTTCGCCAGGCGGTAGGCGACATCGTCCGGCAGCGAGGCGCGCGCCAGCACGAACGGCCACGAGCCCACGGAGTTGATCGGCCCCGTCTGCCCCGGGTAGCTGCCGGCCGGCATCGTGGTCTGCTTGAGGAACGCGTGCTTCGCCTGAATGCGCTTGATCTCCTCCGCGCTCGGCGCGATGAAGCGCGCGCCGGCCGGGCCCTTGGCGATCGCCATGAACGGCGGCCAGCCGACGCCGCCGCCCCACATCGCCGCGGCGCGCCCGTCGAGCACCATCGGGGGACCGTCCCCCGCCTTCTCCAGCAGGTGCGCTTCGAAGTCCTCCTTCATGTCGAGCCCGAGGCCGTCCATCACGTAGCGCGCGAGCACGATGAAACCGGAGCTCGCCGCGCCCCACGCAATGGACTTGCCCTTGAGGTCGGAGATGCCGCGGCACGGGCTGTCCGCCTTCACCATGAACATCCCGGCCTGCGAATAGGTCGCATTGATGATCCGCAGGTTGTTCGCCCGGGGCCGCCCCAGCCCGTTGATCGCCTCGTAGGTGACCTCGCCGGTGACGAGGCCGAGATCGAGCTTGCCCTGGTCGAGCGACACCACGTTCTCGTTGCTGCCCTTGGTGTTGATCGGCTCGATCGCGAGCGTCGGGTCGGTCGCGTTCAGCGCCTCGGCATAGGGCCAGCCGTAGGCGGGAAACCCGCCGCCCGGCGTCGCGGTGCCCAGTACGATTCTCGTCTTCTGCTCACCTTGTGCCATTTTTCAATTCTCCGGATTCTTTAAAGGAAAAGGGTGATTCGTTCCTCGTTACTCGTCTCTCGTCTTTAGCGCACAGGCTGAAGTTCCAGCCACACCAGGAACGAGCAACGAGTCACTTCTTGTTGCTAGCCAGCGAGACGCCGGTGCCCTCCCCCCAATATCGCCCGACCCGTCACCGGCCGATTATAGGGGAGAGCCCGCGATATGGTTTATGCTCCGGCGTGAGCCTGACGCATCGGAATAGGAGGAGTCGGCATGGAGGAAACGCAGCGAGCCCGTCCCGGCTGGCGCGAGGCGGCATTGCTCCTGCTCGTCCTTGCGCCGCTCCTCTATCTCCTGCTGCTGCACGGCGGCCCCATCCCGCAGGACCGCGGCTACCACGTGTTCGTCGACAGCCGCAGCTGGCTGGGGCTGCCCAATTTCGGGAATATCGCATCGAATATTCTCTTCCTTCTCGTCGGGACGGCCGGAATGCTGTGGAGCCGCCGGAATGCCGGGGCCGGGGCGCGGCTCTCGTGGGCGGTCTTTTTTCTCGGCGTCGCCCTCGTCTTCGTCGGGTCGGCATATTACCACTGGACCCCCGACGACGACTCGCTGGTATGGGACAGGCTGCCGATGACGGTGGCGTTCATGGGCCTGTTCGCCGCGCTGCTGAGCGAGCATCTCCCGGAGAAAATCGAGCTTCCGCTGCTGGTTTCCGCGATTGCCGTCGGGATCGCCAGCGTCGTGCTCTGGAAGCACAGCGACGACCTGCGCGTCTACATCTGGGTGCAGCTCACCCCGCTGCTGGCAATTCCCTTCGTCATTGCCGTTTTTCCCGGCCGGTTCACGCACCGGCATTACCTGCTGTACGGCGTCGGGTTTTACGCGCTGGCCAAGGTCGCCGAGTTCTACGATCAGGGAATCTACGCGCTCACTTCGGCGGCGATCAGCGGCCATTCCCTGAAGCACCTGCTCGCCGCGGCCGGCGCGTTCTGCGTCTACCTCATGCTCAAGCGGCGTGCGCCGCTCGGGAGATCAGAAACCCGTGAGATCGGGAGATCGTGAGGTCGAGAGGGGGAAATAACCCTTACCTTTGCTCTCCCGCGCTCCCGCGCTCCCGCTCTCACACCCTCGTGGATTTTGTCGCTCTCCCGCTCTCCCGCTCTCGCGCCCTCCCGGCATTTCAGAGTCTGACGCCTGTAGATTCTTCCCAGTAGCGCGCGATCTGCGTCTGGTCGAGGTTCGGGCCGAGCTTTTCGGCCGCCGCCGACCACAACTCCGAGACGCGCTCGCCGAGCGGCGCGAACGCGCCGACCGATCTCGCGGTCTCCACCGCGATCTTCACGTCCTTGGCGATGAAGCCCATCGCCATGCCGGTGCCGTATTGGCGCGTCAATATATGAGGAATCACCTTCTTCTCGATCGGGTGGTTGCGCCCGGCGCACATCGGGATCAGCGCTTCCGCCATGAGCTTCGGGTCCAGCCCGAAGCGCTTGCCGATCGTCATCGCCTCGATCGCGTTGATGAGCGCGCAGGCGTTGACGTAGTTCGCGAGCGCTTTCAGCGCGTGGGCGGTGCCCGTGACGCCGCAGGGAATGAGGTTGCGGCCCATCGCCTGCAGCACGGGCCGGACCCGCTCGACCAGCGCCGGTTCGCCGCCCATCATGATGTCGAGCGTGGCGTCCTTCGCGAAGACGACGCCGCCCATCACCGGCGCGTCCACCACTTCGATGCCGCGCGGCTTCAGTGCCTCGGCGAGCGAGCGCGTGGCCGACGGATTGCAGGTGCTCATGTCGATCACCACCGCGCCCCTGGCAAGGCCCGCCGCGATGCAGTTCTCCGAGCCTTCGCCCAGCACGACCTTGCGCACTACCTTGTCGTCGGGAAGCATGGTGATCACGGCGTCCATGCCGTGCGCCGCGTCCACCAGCGTGGCGGCGCCCGTCCCGCCGTGCTGCGCGACGAACGCCTTCACCACCTCGGGCCGGATGTCGTAGACCGTGACATCGAAGCCCTTCTTCAGCAGGTGCCCGGCCAGCGGGTTGCCCATGTTCCCGATCCCGATGAAGCCGATTTTCCTGATCGCGCTCATGCTTGCCTCTCATGCCGTGACGTATCAAAACGATCGAAGTGGTGACGAAATACGACTGGCGACCAAGGATAGCGGATAACCCGTAACGAAAAACGCTGCGAACGACCTCGCGGCGTGAAACCGGCGCTCCGTCGTCAAAGTCCCGCCACCCGCGTATCGATGCGTATTCCCGGAACGCCCGCGCGCTTCCGTTTTTCAGCACAACGGTGAAAAGCGCACCGGAACCACCAGCATGTTATGCATCCGTATGGAAACTGCGCGGGGTGTGCGATTGAGGCGCCGGTCTACCACCGAGATGGGCCAGATGCCGAGCCGGGAAACGGTATCCCGGACCCGCTCGCGCTCGGCAGCATTGGCGTATGCCCATATATGCATCCATTCGTGTTCCGGGCCTTCGTCCGTGTACCAGGCCGCGACCAGCGGCGAATGCCTGACGCGCTCGTCGATGATTTCGTTCCAGGCTTCGATAACTCCGGGAATCCCTCCCGCGGGATAGGTATAGACGCGGATCTCGTACAAATTGCCCAGCCGCCGCGGCACGAACGGCGGCGAGAACGGCGCGGGGCGCCAGAGGGTCGCCTGCCTCTCGACTAGAAGGGAACCGATGTCGGGAGGCCAGCCTGCGCGTGCCGCCTGATCCGCCTCCACCCGCCTCCGCTCGGCCTCGTCCCGATAGGGCCAGACGAGGATCAGCTGGTTAAGCGTACCGACCTCGGTGCGCCAGCACGCGCCAAGCTGCGACAGCGCCGTCCGGCGGGGCAGCTCGCGCTCGAGCCGCTCCTCGACCTGCGCCAGCGCCCGCGACGTCAGAGCGAAGGTTTCCGTTACGTAGATCACGGGCCAGCCTGAAGTCCGGCGGACTCGGCGCCGCCGAAGCCCGACACCGAGTCCGGCGCCCGGTCTCCACCACGCGCACCGCACCGAGACTCGCGGCGCGGCAGGGCGCGGCTATCGCCCCTTCTTCTCATTGATGCCCGCGGCCTTGATCACCCTGCTCCACTTCGCCATGTCCTCGCGTATGATCGCCGCAAATTCCTCCGGCGTGCTGCCCACTGCTTCGGTTCCCCTTCTGACGAAGCTTTGCTTGACGTCGTCGCGCTTCAGAGCGCGCGCGACCTCGTCGCTCAGCAGCTTGACGATCGCGCGCGGAGTCTTCGCCGGCGCGAACATCCCCGACATCGAAGACGCCTCGTACCCCGGCAAGCCCGATTCCGCCATCGTGGGCACCTCCGGCGACAAGGACGAGCGCCCCGGACTCGCGATGGCCAGCGCTTTCAGGCGCCCCGCGCGGACATGCGGCAGGCCCACCGACCCGGAAACGAACATGAGCTGAACTTCGCCGGTGACCAGCGCGTTGGACGCCAAGCCGCTGCCCTTGTAGGCGATCCGCACGATATCCACGCCCGCTACGATCTTGAACAGCTCCGCGGTCAGGTGCGTGGCCGCGCCCGAGCCGGCCGAGCCATAATTGAGTTTTCCGGGATGGGCCTTGGCGTAATCGATCAGTTCCCTGACGCTATTGGCCTTTACCGAGGGGTGCACAAACAGGTAGAACGGCGCCCGGGTTCCGAGCGAAACCGGCGCAAAGTCCTTGACGGGATCGAAAGGCACCTTGTCGCGCAGGTAAGGAAGCAGCCACACCGTGCTTCCATAGTAAAGCAGGGTATAGCCATCGGGCGTGGCGTGCGCAAGGATCTCGCCCGCGATCGCGCCGCTGGCCGCGCCGCGATTCTCGACCACCAGGTTCTGGCCCAGTTGAATGGAGAGCGCCTGCGCAATGGTACGCCCGGCGATCTCGTTTCCGCCCCCCGGCTCGGGCGCCAGCATGCGGATGGGCTTGGTGGGGTACGGAAAGTCTGCCGCCTCAACGTGTCCGGCGCCTGCCCCGCAGCCCCATGCAACCGCGCCAGCCAGCGCCATAACGGCGCACAGGCGCGTTTTCTGCGCACTCCTGATCATGGTCGATCTCCTCGTCGTCAGTGGTTATCTCGAACTTCCTGCTGCACGGTATCTCGGTCCCGGCAGGGTCCGATTTTACTTTCATGCCTCCTTCACGCGCGGATAGAGCCTGTCCATCCAGCCGCTCGATTCGATCCTCGACTTCAGCCCGGCTTTTTGCTCCTCCGTCAGCGGGTGCATGGGCGGCCGCACCGGTCCGGCTGCCATGCCCACGAGATCCATCCAGTACTTGATCTGAGGCAGCGGGTGTGTCGCCGCCTGCTTGTCCCGCAGCACCCGGTACATCGTCTGCCAAACCTCGCGCAGCGGTTCGAGTTCATAGTATTTGCGCGAAGCATCCGCCCCGCGCCCGGCCCGCGCCAGCTCCCAGTATTCCTGTATCGGCTGACAGTGCGGGCTCTGCATCAGGAAAACCGACGTCGTTCCCAGCATCACCTGCTGGCCAAAGTGCAGCGTCATCGTCAGCAGGTGCTCTTCGTTCGACAGGCTCACCACGATCCGATCTCCGCACAGCTCGCCGCAACGCACCGTATGGCGCACGTCGTTGACGGCGTCCTTGACGGCGCAGACATTGGGGATCTTCGCCAGCCGCGCGATCGTCTCCGGCGTCATGCAGATGCCCGAGTGATAGGTGTTGTAGAGAAAAATTGCGATATCGACCTGCGAAGCCACGTACTCGTAGAACTCGCACACCATTTCTTGCGACTTGGCCCATTCATACGGCGCCCATACCATCACCGCGTCCGCCCCGATCGCTTCGGCATGCCGGATCAGGCCGATGGTTTCTGCCACACTGTGGTCCGTTGCGTGAACGTAGGCGGGCACCCGCCCGCGAACCGCGTCGACCGCGATCTCCATCGCGCGCTTGCGCTCTTCCAGCGTGCAGACCCACGGCTCCGAAAAGCCGAAACCCAGCCCCGCGGCTTTTACTTGCAGCATGCGCTCGACGTTGTGGCGTATGCCCGCCTCGTCGAGCCGGTAGTCCGGCGTGAACGGAAACATCGGGCTCGTCCACAGCCCCTTCATCCGCTCCCGCGCCCAGTCTTTCGCGTCCTTCTTGCTGATCATGCCTCTGCTCTCCCGAGAAAACGGCCAGCTATTGCCAGGCCCAAATGCGCCCCATTCTGCGGCGCGACGCTTCCGCCACTCGTCATGCCGCGGCGGGCGACAATAATCCGCCTATCGCTCCCGCGCCATCGGACGGACGCGAGTCGCCAATGCACTCCTCCAGTCGCGCGGCCCGTTCCACTCCCAGAACCGGCGCGGCGTTGGCGCGAAACTTGGTCCGCAGGTCCTTCTCCGACAAGGGGTTTCTCCTGTCGCCCCTTGCGATCTTCACGCGCCGCTCAAACACGCGGCCGTCGTTCAGGTGCAGCCTGACGAACGGCTGCTCGCCCTTGCCGACGCGCTCGTCGACGACGACTCCGACGCGCCGCGCCAAAGCGAGAATATCCGGCCGGCGTATCGCCTCCGGTGTGAACTGGTCGAGGGCGCCGCCGCCGGTCGCGATCGCGACTGCGACGGCGTAGGGCAGACTGAACCGGGCATCGAGCATCGTCGCCACGTCGTGCTTGGCGAGTTGCCTGACGTGCGTGGGATTGCCCAGGATGCTGACGCGCGAAATGTGCTCCGCGCGCAGATCCAGCTCCCGCCGGAGATCGAGCACTGCATCGATGCTGCTGTGAGTGCCGCGGCAGGCAGCATACGGCTTGAAGCCCACGATTCGGATCCGGAAATCCCTGCCCAGTCCCTCCAGGGCTGCGGCAGGCACCGCCTTCCGCCCCGCATACGTGGGAAAAAACCCGCCCCACTGCGTCTCGAATATGTCGGCGGGCGCCGTAACGCCCTGCCGCGCAAGGCATGCTGCGACGACGCCGGCCTGCGCCGCGAAGCCCGGGTGCACGCGCTTGCTCATCGCGCCCTCAGGAATGAAGGCCCACGTCCCGCATGCTTGGCTGCCCGCAAAACCGCGCGCCCACTGCATCTGCTCCTTGTCGAGCCTGATCAGTCGTCCGACTGCCGCCGCCGCGCCGAACCCTCCGCACACGCTGGTCGAATGCCATCCCCCGTCCTTCAACGGCAGATTGCCGCCCGCCCCCTCCAACACGCGGCGGGCAACGTCGTAGCCGGCTACTATGGCGGTCAACAGATCGGCGACACTGGCGCCCGCGCGCACGGCCGCCCCGAATGCCGAGGGCACGATAACGGCCCCCGAATGGAGGCAGCCTTCGAAGTCGTCCATCTCCCGTGCGTGAATCGCGGCCCCGTTCACCAGCGCGCCCAACGGCAGCGGCATTCGCTCCTGCGTTCCCCATAGCAGCGTGTCGCCGGAGCCGCCCGCGGCATCGCGCATAGCCAGGCGAATCCGTCGCAGTTCGTCGGTATCCGATCCCGCCAGCCCGCATCCGAGGGCGTCGAGCAGCGCCATCCGCGCCCGCGCGCGCACGTCCTCCGGAAGGTCCTCGTATCGCAATCCGGCCGCGAACCGGGCGAGCGCGCCACTGATGGTCGCATCGGTCGGCAGTGGCAATCGGTCTTCGGGCATGACCTACGGTCCTTCCGTCACCGCAGGGGACGCAATGCGTCCACCAACCCCCGGATATCCGGGAGCGTCTCGATCTCGCGCACCTGCGCAATCACGCGTTCAGATTGCTTCCGGCCAAGCACGGGCTCCGCGATCATCCGGAATTTGCCTTCGATGTCCGCGTCGGTCGGGTTGAGATAGCGCGAATTTTCGCTGCGATCGACTTCCACGCTGTGAACGCCGCCGCCGCTCAGCCGGATCGTCACCCGGCACAGGCTGCGCGCCGGATACTGGCGCTCGTATTCGTCATTTTGCGTAACGCGCACCCGTTCCGCCATCGCGCGGATGGCGGGGTCGCGCAGCATGTCGCCGCCATACGCGGGCCCAAGCAACTGCGCGGGATCACCCGTGCAGACCGCAACTGCAACGCAATGTGGAAGGCTCGCCCGCGCAGTGTGATCCGACCGTGGGTGAGGATCATTGAAAAGCGCGGTACGGCGCATGCAGTCGACATGGATTTCCTCGACCTCGCCGGCACGGACGTCGTGCCGCCGGATCAACTCAAACGTCGCGTCAAGCGCGGCCGCGAGAGGGCCGACGGTCGCGTAATACTTGGTCAGTATTCCGCTGAGGATTTCCCACTGCGTGAACGTTCCGTCGGCGGCGATTCCTTCCGTGAGGCGGTCCGGGTGGTTGTTTTCCGAGATGACCGGCAGCCAGATGCCCACGCTCTCCGGCGCGCCCCCGACACCGCGCGCCGCCATCTCCGCAGCCAGCAATCCCGTCGCGCAGGCGTGGCCGCCGACCAGCCATTTGACATTGCCGCCCTGGCTGACGCGGCCTGTCGCGGCCGGCAGCAGGCTGATGACGGTTCCGAGCGTCTTCCGCATCTCTTCCGCACCCAGCCCCATCAGGTGGCCAGCGGTGACGGCAGGGCCGATCGCCCCGAGCAAGCCGATCGTTGACCAGCCCTTGTAAAACGCGTGCGGGTGCAGCGCGCGCCCGAACCGGATCTCCACCTCGTAGCCGGCGATTACCGCCGGAAGCAGCGCCGACCCGCACAGGCCATCGCGCTCCGCCATGGCGAGCGCGATGGAGATGATCTCGCAGCCCGGGTGGACCGTACCCCGCGGCGCCGCGTCGGCGAGTTCCAGCCCGTAGATATAGGTTGCATGCGCCAACCCCACGAGTCCGGCCGTCGTCTTCTGTCCGCCGGGCAGCAGCGTCGCTTCTGGGTTGCCGCCTTGCGCCAGGACATAGGATCGAATGGCGTCCGAGATTCCTGCGTAATATCCGGCCACCAGGCAACCAAGCGTGTCCAATATGCGCTGTTTCGCGCATCTGGCCGCTTCGGGAAGAAGCGAATCGAATCGCAATCCCGCCGCTGCGCGGCCAAGCATTTGCAACGGATCATGCACCTCGAAACCGATTAAGAGCGGAGCTTCAAGAACACTGCGCTGCCATTCCGTCTTCGGAACGGAGGGAGCGTCTGGCTTTGCAATGGTAGCAGAGCGCGGCGCGAACCAGTACGCGGAGCCGGCGCAAATGTCACGATGCGGACTGACCGTGACGGACGCCTTACGGCGGGTCGGCGAACGGGCCGTGCTACCAGACCGCGCCGCGCGCGGTGATGGGCCAAATCGCCTCTACCTTGCCGCCGCGCACGCACACGTAGTGGTCGTAGAGATTGACCGTCGGGTCGCAATGGCCGGGGATGAGCTTCAGCTTGTCGCCTACTGCCAGGCGCGCCGTTGCGTCGAGCTTCAGCACGCCGTGTTCGTCGGACGCCTTGATGTACTCCGCGCCCCCGACTTCCGCGACCTTCGGCATGCCGGAATCCACGCTGGAGGCCTTCAGCCCCGCGTCCACTACCGCGCGGTCGGCCGCCGGGCGGCTCATCACGGTCGCCCACACGAACAGGCTGTGCTCGAAGCGCGGGATGCCGCTCTCGGTCCAGTCGTTCTTCGAGTAATCCACGTCCATGAAGATGTAGGAGCCCGCCTGGAGTTCGTGGTAGACCCCGCTCACCGCCTCGAAGAGATAGGTCCCGGTGCCGGCGCCGGTCACCTTGTCGCAGGCAATGCCAGCCTGAGCGAGCCGCTCCGTCGTCCGCCTCACCTTCGCGCACGCCGCCTCGATCGCCGCGCGCCGCTCCTCCGCCTTGCGCAGGTGCTGCGCCGCGCCCTGGTAGGCCTGCAGCCCCGCGAAGCGCAGGCTCTTCGAGCGCGCGATGGCATGCGCCAACGCGGCCGCCGGCTCGCCCGGCTCCACGCCGCAGCGGTTGGCGCCCACGTTCACCTCCACCAGCACGTCGAGCATCACGCCCGCCGCCCGCGCGGCCTCGTCGAGCGCCGCGACATTGCCCGCGTCATCGGCGCACACCGCGACGCGCGCCCGCTTCGCGAGCGCGGCGAGCCGCCTCAACTTGGGTGCCCCCACCACCTCGTTCGCGACCAGCACGTCGGGCACGCCGCCCTCCACCATCGCCTCGGCTTCGCTCACCTTCTGGCAGCACACGCCGACCGCGCCGCGCGCGAGCTGCCGCAGCGCGATCTCGGAACACTTGTGGCTCTTCGCGTGCGGGCGGATATTGATCCTCTTGCCCGCGAGCGAGGCGTCCATGCGGTCCAGGTTGCGCTCGAACGCGTCGAGATCGAGGAGCAGCGCGGGCGTATCGACGTCGGCGAGGCTCATGCCGACGGCGGCGGGAATATAGGCGGACATCTATTCGGCCAAGGAACTGCGTGAGTGGTGATTAGTGAGTAGTGATTGGAGAGTACCCCCTCACCCCAACCCTCTCCCCTGGGGAGAGGGCGACAGGGCTGGAGGCCGATTCACAGCTCACGAATTACGATTCACGCATTTCGAGAAAGCCTTTAGCGGGGTTGGTCCAATCACCAATCACCAATCACGAATCACGCCTTTACCGGCCCGGTATAGGCGCCCTTCTTCGGATCCACCGGCATCCCCATGATGCCGTGGCTCATGTCCTTATGCGCTCGCCCTCGACGACCGGCCCTTCGGCGGTCGAGTAGCCGGTGCCGGCCCCGATCCCGGCCATCTGCGTGAGCGGGAAGATGAAGCGGCCGTTCCCGGCCTTGACCGCGCCCTCGATTTTCGTCTGCGCGCCGGCTTTTCCGCTCGTGGTCATGCGCGAGTCCCTGCCTGGTTGAAGTCCGCGAAGCATAGAGAGCGGCCGGTGCCGCGTCAACCGCATCCGCCCCTTCCGCGCCGCGAAAAGGTGACAGCGCGGCGGAGGGTGTATAGGATTTACCGCAGCGACCGGGGCCCCGGCAAGATGCCGGTCACGCCATCACACCCGCCCGGCGCGACCATCAACGAAGGAGGAAACCATGAATCTCGTGATTGCACTGCTGCGCCGGACAGGGCTTTGCCTAGCCGCGGCCGCGATACTCGCGCCCGCCACCGCCGCCGCGCAGGAATGGAAGCCCTCGAAAAACGTGGATATCGTGGTGGCGTCCGGCGCCGGCGGCTCATCCGACCGCACGGCGCGCGTGGTGCAGCGGCTGCTGCAGGCCAACCCCGCGTTTCCCAGCATCAGCGTCACCAACCGCCAGGGCGGCGGCGGCACGGTCGCGTGGACGTATCTCGCGCAGCAGCCGGGCGACCCGCACTACATCGCCACGTTCTCGCCAACGATGGTCACCAACCAGCTGCTGGGCGTCGCCAAGCTGCGCTACACCGACTTCACCCCCTTGAGCATCATCCTGCGGGAGTACGTACTGGTGACGGTGAACGCCGACTCGCCGATCACTTCGGGCAAGGTCCTCCTCGAGCGCATCCGGAAGGACCCGACGGCGCTGAGCTTCGCGTTCTCGGCCGCTCCCGGCAACCACAATCACGTCGTCATCGGCATGATTTTCAAGGCCGCCGGCGCCGACCCCAAGCAATCCAAGGTCGTCATCCAGAAATCCGGCGGGGCGGGCGCGACCGCAGTGATGGGCGGCCATATCGACGTGCTGGTGGGGGCGCCCGCCAACGTGCTGCCGCACATCCGGGCCGGCAAGATGCGCGCGATCGGCTTGAGCGCGCCAAATCGCCAGCCGGGCGCGGCGGCCGAGCTGCCGACGCTGAAGGAACAGGGGATCGACGCCGTGTTCTACAGCTGGCGCGGCTTCCTCGGGGCAAAGGGCCTCACGCCGGCCCAGGTCGCGTTCTGGGACGCGGCGTTCGCCAAGGCGCTGCAGGTGGAGGACTGGAAAACGGATCTCGCGAAGAACGCCTGGGCGGAGGATCTGAAGAACGCCGCGGAAACCCGCAGGCATCTCGACAGCGAGCAGGAACTGATCGCGAGGATGCTGGGCGAGCTGGGCCTCTTGAAGCGGAGCTAAGTGATAGGTGATAAGGGATAAGGGATAAGGGGGCGTGGCTCAGCGTTCGTCCAACACTTTTTTGACGTTGACGTGACGGGGGCTCAGCGTTCGTCCAACACTCATGATTCACCCTGGAATGGTTTGTGGATTCGATGATAGGGGATGGTGTTCAACAAGGGCTGTTCG
>JACPTK010000013.1 GCA_016192825.1 Betaproteobacteria bacterium
CGAACAGCCCTTGTTGAACACCATCCCCTATCATCGAATCCACAAACCATTCCAGGGTGAATCATGAGTGTTGGACGAACGCTGAGCCCCCGTCACGTCAACGTCAAAAAAGTGTTGGACGAACGCTGAGCCACGCCCCCTCATCCCTCATCCCTCATCCCTCATCCCTCATCCTTATGTCATTTCCATGATAATGCGCCGATGCCCTTGCTGACCCGATATCTTCCTGAAGAGGCCGACACCCTCGCCTTCGGCTCGGCGTTGGCCTTCTGCCTCAAGCCCGGGCTGGTGATTTACCTCATCGGCGAGCTGGGGGCGGGCAAAACCACCCTCGCCCGGGGCATCCTCCGGGGCCTCGGCCACACCGGCAAGGTGAAAAGCCCCTCCTTCGCCCTGGTTGAACCTTATACGTTTTCTAGGTTATACTTGTATCACTTTGATTTTTATCGGTTCATGAAACCGAGAGAACTCGAAGAAGCCGGGTTCCGGGAGTACTTCAGGCCCGACTCGGTGTGCCTCGTGGAGTGGCCCGAAAACGCGGCGGGGTTGCTGCCCGCGGCGGACATAAGAATCACGATGACAGTACAAGGCTCGGGGAGACAGCTGGAGATAGACGCCGACACGGAGGTTGGCAGGCGTTGTTTAAAGCAACTGATTCGGTAGTCCCCCAGCGCGGCCGCGCTTACGCACGGCCCTCACTTCTCTTCGCCGTTTTTTCCCTCGCCGTCTCGCTCCTCGCGGGCGGAATCGCGCCCGTGCTGGCGCAACTCACCCACATCACTTCGGCTCGCGTGTGGCCGGCGCAGGATTACACCCGCGTCACGCTCGAGACCCAGACGCCGGTCCGATTCACGGTGCTGAGCGTGAAGGATCCCGAGCGCCTGGTGCTCGACCTCGAGGGCGTGGAGATCACCGCCGCGCTCACGAGCCTCGCCGAGAAGATCGGCGCCGACGATCCCTACATCAAGGGCATGCGCACCGGGCGCTACAAGCCCGGCGTGACACGGGTGGTGTTCGACCTCAAGGGCGAGGTGCGGCCGCAGGCGTTCACGCTGGCGCCGGTCGGCGACTACGGCCACCGCCTCGTGCTCGACCTCTACCCGGTCGTGCCGAACGATCCCCTGCTCGCCTTCCTCGACCGCATCCAGGCGGAGCGCGCAGCGCAGCCGGCGCCCCCGGCGGCGCCCGAACCTGAGCCGCGGGCGGCGCCCGAGCCCGCTGCGCGCCCCGCGCCCGGGCGGCCCGCGGTGGCGCGGCTCATCATCGTCGCGGTGGACGCCGGGCACGGCGGCGAGGACCCGGGCGCGACGGGCCGCGGCGGCACCTACGAGAAGAACATCACCCTCTCGATCGCGAAGAAGCTGAAGGCCCGCATCGACCAGGAGTCCAATATGCGCGCCTTCCTCACCCGCGACAGCGATTACTATATCCCGCTGCACACGCGGGTGGCGAAGGCGCGGCGCGTGCGCGCGGACCTCTTCGTCTCGATCCACGCCGACGCGTTCATCCGCCCTCACGCGCGCGGCTCGTCGGTGTTCGCGCTGTCGGAGTCGGGCGCCTCGTCGGCGGCGGCGGGCTGGCTGGCGAAGCGCGAGAACGACGCCGATCTGATCGGCGGCGTCAACCTCGACGTGCGCGACCCTTACCTCAAGCAGACGCTGCTCGACCTGTCGCAGACCGCAACCGTCAACGACAGCCTCAAGCTCGCGCGCGAAGTGCTCGCCGAGCTGGGCGGCATCAACACCTTGCACAAGCCGCAGGTGGAGCAGGCGGGCTTCGCGGTGCTCAAGGCGCCCGACATCCCCTCGATCCTGGTGGAGACCGCGTTCATCAGCAACCCGGAGGAGGAGCGCAAGCTGAGGAACAAGGCCTACCAGGAGAAAATGGCGGAGGCGGTGTTCCAGGGAATCAAGCGCTACTTCGCGCAAAATCCGCCGCTCGCTCGCGACCGCCTTGTCCAAAACCCCTAATAGACAGGATTTACATGATTTACAGGATTAGATCCAAACAAGAACCCCCAAGGATTCAATTATGTTTTTTGAATCTTGTTAATCCTGTTAATCCTGTCAATTGGGGTCTTGCTTCTGCGTTTAGCCGTAACTGGGCTTTTGCTTGAGTAACATCGGCCTGAGTCCATTCCGGATCGTCGTATCCTGTCTATTCCTTCTTCTCGCGGTTTCTCCCGCTGACGCGGAAATCCTTGGCCATATCGTGTCCGTCCACGACGGCGACACGCTCACCGTGCTGGTCGAGCGGCGCCAGGTCAAAGTGCGGCTGGCGGACATCGACGCGCCCGAGCTGGGCCAGCCGTTTGGCAGGAATTCGCGGCAGTCGCTGTCCGATCTCTGCTTCGGGAAGCCGGCCGCGCTCGAGGTTCGCGGCAAGGACCGTTACAAGCGGACGATCGCGCAAGTCACCTGTGCCGGCACCGACGCCAATGCCGAGCAGGTGCGCCGCGGCTACGCGTGGACGTTCACGCGCTACGCCCCCGCGGATTCGCCGCTCTTCGCCATACAGTACGAGGCTCGCGCCGCGCGCCGCGGCCTGTGGGCCGGCACATCTCCCGTGCCGCCGTGGGACTGGCGGCGGAACGGGCGAAACCGGGTCGCCCAGGTGAAGCCCCGTGAGGAGTGATAAAAAGTTTGCGGTGGGCAGTTTGCGGTAACTGCCACCTGACGTGACAGCTGCCAACTGCCAACTTCAGCCCTTCAGCGCGACCAGCACTTCGTCCAGCATCTTCTTCGCATCGCCGAACAGCATGCGATTGTTCTCTTTGTAGAAGAGCGGATTGTCGACGCCCGCATAGCCGGAAGCCATGCTGCGCTTCATCACGATCGAGGTCTTGGCCTTCCAGACTTCCAGCACCGGCATGCCGGCGATCGGGCTCGCCGGGTCCTCCTGGGCGGACGGATTGACGATGTCGTTGGCGCCGATGACCATGGCGACATCGGTCTCCGGAAAGTCCACGTTGAGCTCGTCCATTTCGAACACGATGTCGTAGGGCACCCTGGCCTCGGCCAGCAGCACGTTCATGTGGCCGGGCATGCGGCCGGCAACCGGGTGGATGCCGAAGCGCACGTTGATGCCCATCTCGCGCAGGTGCTTGGTGATCTCGTACACCGCGTGCTGTGCCTGCGCCACGGCCATCCCGTAGCCCGGTACGATGATCACGTTCCTCGCCTCGCGCAACAGTTCCGCCGTCTCCGCGGCCTGGATAGCCACCACCTCGCCGGCCGGCTCATTTCCCTTTCCTCCCCCGCCGGCAGCCCCCGGGACACCGCCCTCGGTGCCGAAGCCGCCCGCGATCACGGAGAGGAAGCGGCGATTCATTGCCCGGCACATGATGTAGGAGAGGATGGCGCCGCTCGATCCCACCAGCGCGCCGGTGACGATCAGCAGATCGTTATTGAGCATGAAGCCCGTGGCAGCGGCTGCCCAGCCGGAGTAGCTGTTCAGCATCGAAATCACCACCGGCATGTCGGCGCCGCCGATCGCCATCACCATGTGTATGCCGAAGAGCAGCGCGATCACGGTCATCACGATCAGCGGAATCATGCCATCGGCCACCGTGTGCGTGTTGATGAAGTGCCAGCCGAACCCGATCACCACGAGCAGGCCAGCCAGATTGAGCCAATGGCGTCCCGGCAGCAGCACCGGCTTGCCGCTGATCTTGGCGGAGAGCTTGCCGAAAGCGATCACCGAGCCCGAGAAGGTCACGGCGCCGATCAGGATGCCGAGATAGATCTCCAGCTCGTGGATGGTCTTCTCGGCGCCCTTGAACGTCCCCGCCGCCGCCGGATCGATGTAGTTCGCGAAGCCGACCAGCATGGCGGCGAGCCCCACCAGGCTGTGCATCAGCGCGACCAGTTCGGGCATCTGCGTCATCTTGACGACGCGCGCGGCATACAGCCCTATGCTGGCGCCGACCGCCATCGCCGCGATGATCCACACATAGCCGGCTGGCGTGATCTGCGGCCCGAAAACCGTCGCCAGCACCGCGATGGTCATGCCGATCATGCCGTACAGGTTGCCGCGCCGTGAGGTCTCCGGATTCGACAAGCCGCCGAGGCTGAGGATGAAAAGGATCGTCGCCCCAATATAGGAAACCGTTGCCAGGGTTGCAGACATTGATCGTGCCCCTTATTTGCGGAACATCTGCAGCATGCGCTGGGTCACGGCGAAACCGCCGAACATGTTGATCGAGGTGAGCCCGACTCCCGCCACCGCCAGCCCCAGTATCCAGGCCTCGGGCCGGTCGCCGGCGGCCGCCGCATTTTCCATCATGGGCGGCGCCACCTGCACCAATGCCCCGATGGCAATGATGCTGCTGATCGCATTGGTGACGCTCATCAGCGGTGTGTGCAGGGCCGGCGTGACATTCCACACCACCATGTAGCCCACGAAGCAGGCCAGCACGAACACCGTGAAGTGGTTGAGGAAGGCCGCCGGCGCGTTGGCGCCAATGAACCAGAACAGCACCGCGGCGACCGCGAACATGATCGTCATCGACTTTGCCGAGGCCAGCGCGCCGGCTGCGCCGTGGCCGTGACCCTTCTTGGCCGCGGGCACGGCCGCTGCCGGCTTGGCCACTGCCGGCGGCGCGGCCGAAAGCCTGGGAGCCGGTGGCGGCCAGGTGATATTGCCCTCCTTCACCACCGTGGTGCCGCGGATCACCTCGTCTTCCATGTTGACGTGGATGAGCCCATCTTTGTGCTTGCACAACTCCTCGGTGAGCCGGAACAGGTTGGTCGCATACAACGTGCTCGACTGCCTGGCCAGGCGGCTCGGCAGGTCGCTGTAGCCGATGAGGGTCACGCCGTGCTTCACCGTCACCTGGTGCGGCACGGTCAGCTCGCAGTTGCCGCCCTGCTCCGCGGCCAGGTCGACGATGACGCTGCCCGGCTTCATCGACTTCACCATGTCGGCGGTGATCAGCTTCGGCGCCGGCCGGCCCGGGATGAGCGCGGTGGTGATGATGATGTCCACTTCCTTCGCCTGCTTCGCAAAAACCTCGGCCTGGGCCTTGAGGAAGCCCTCGCTCATGACCTTGGCGTAACCGCCGGCGCCGGCGCCTTCTTCCTGATAGTCCACCGTGACAAACTCGCCGCCCATGGATTTGACCTGATCGCCCACTTCGGGACGCGTGTCATTGGCGCGCACGATGGCGCCCAGGCCCGCAGCCGTGCCGATGGCGGCAAGACCGGCGACGCCGGCGCCGATCACGAATACCTTCGCCGGCGGCACCTTGCCCGCGGCCGTGATCTGGCCGGTGAAGAAGCGGCCGAAATGATGCGCCGCTTCGATGACGGCGCGGTAGCCGGCGATGTTGGCCATCGAGGACAGCGCGTCCAGCTTCTGCGCGCGGGAGATGCGCGGCACGCTGTCCATCGCCAGCACGGTGGCCTTCTTCGCCGCGAGCTGCTTCAGCAACTCGGGGTTTTGCGCCGGCCAGATGAAGCTGACCAGCGTGCCGCCTTCACGCATCAGGCCGACTTCTTCCGCGCTGGGCCCGCGCACCTTGAAGACGATGTCCGATGCGGTCCACAGTTCCGCCGCGGTGTCGAGGATCCCGGCGCCCGCGGCGCGATAGGCGTCGTCGCTGAAATTCGCCGGATCGCCGGCGCCCGATTGCACGACGACCTTGAAGCCCAGCTTGACGAGCTTCTCGACGACCTCCGGCACCGTGGCGACGCGTTTTTCACCCGCCGCGGTCTCCTTTGGCACTCCTATGATCTGAGACATGAATTCCCCCTTGTTAGCCGTCCGGATGGTGACAGTCGATAATGCCAGGGCGACCGCAAACGTGTTTCTCCGGCGCGCGTTTCCGCCGGAACACCGAAATTCATTTCGAAATGATCTCCCTGGTTCGCGCCGTCCCGTGCGCGGGCGGCGGAGGCATCGAAAGCATGACCGAAGAATAAATTTTTTAACGCGGTACCGGGTTGATCTAGATCAATATTCAAAACCGGTACAGCGCCGCGGCATTGTCCACCAGAATTCGCCGCCGCAGCGCTTCGTCCTGCGTCCAGTCGGCGACGAGGTCGAGCAGCCTGCCCTCGTCCGGAAATTTCGCCTTGAACGACGGATGCGGCCAGTTCGTCGCCCACACCATGCGCTCGGGCGCGGCGCGGATCAGCGCTTTCGCGATCACCGCCTTGTCCTGATAGTGCGGCGGGCCGCTTTTCGAGCCGTAGTACGGGCCAGAGAGCTTCACCCAGCAACGGCCGGTCGCGAGAAACCTGAGCAGGACGCGCCAGCTCCGGTCGTCCGCCGGGGTGGTGGCGTCGAAGCGGCCCATGTGGTCGATCACGAGGTCGCACGGCAACTTTGAGAGCATCGCCTCGCGCTCGCCGATCTCGCGCGATTCGCACTGCAGCTGGACGTGCCAGCCGAACGCCGCGACCCGCGCCGCCATGCGCGGCATCGTGTCCCAGGTCAGCACGCCGCCCCGCATGTGGTAGCGGATGCCGCGTATCCCAAGCTGGGTCAGCCGCTCGATCTCGGCGTCCGACGCGGCGGGATCCACGATCGCCACGCCGCGCGCGTCCTCGCCCAGCCGCGCCATCGCCTGCAGCGTGCAGGTATTGTCGGCGCCGTAGGCCGAAGGCTGCACGATGACGGCGCGCGTCAACCCCAGGCGCTTCTGCAGCTCTCGATAATGCGCCAGCGTCGCCGGCTGGCTGGGATGGCTCGAGCTCGCCCGCATCTCGAAGCCCGGCTCGTAGATGTGCAGATGCGTGTCGCAGGCGCCGGGCGGGGTGGGCAGCCGCGGCGTGGACACCGGCGTGTCGTGGCTCATGTTTTTTTGAGTCCCTCAAAAAAACATAAAGGGAACTTATCCTGCATTCTCATTGATCAGCGCGCATCGGCAGCTTGATTGTTCTTCTTGGCGGTCTTGGCGGCTCAATTACAGTTTTGCTTTTCTTGGCGGCCTTGGCGTCTTGGCGGCTAATTCAGGTTTTGACGCCGCGGAGGAACTCCGCGCGCGCCTTCGCGCCGGCCATCAGGAACGAGAAGTCGGACCCGCTCAGGATGAAGCGCATGCCCAGTCCGATGAATTTCTCCATGAGCTTGGGCTCGTAGACGCCTCCCATCCCCGGGTATTTCCCGTGCTTGCGGCACGCGGCGACGACCTTCCGGTAGGCGTCCTCGACCCTTGCATCCGAAAAATTCCCCGGGATGCCCATCTCGGCGCACAGGTCGTTGGTGCCGATCAACAGCACGTCCACGCCCTCCACCTGCGCGATCGCGTCCGCGCCGGCGATGGCCTTCGGCGTCTCGAGCATGACGACCACCAGCGTCTCCTCGTTGACGATGCGCGTAGCTTCACCCACCGGCACGCTGCGGAAGTTGAGCTGCGGCTGCGCCCCGGCGACCGAGCGGTGCCCGAGCGGCGGGTAGCGGCAGGCGCGCACGATGCGGCTCGCCTCCTCCACCGTGTCCACGTGCGGCGCGACGATGCCTTGCGCGCCGTTGTCGAGCACGCGTGAGGCATGGTAGTGCTCGTGCCCCGGCACGCGCACGAGGGGCGTGATGCCGGCGCCAAGCGAAGCCATCGCGATCTGCGAAGCGAGGTCCACGTCGAGCGAGCTGTGCTCCATGTCGATGAACAGCCAGTCGAAGCCGCTGGTCTTCGCGATGGTGGCGATGTCCACGGTGCGGGACTGCCGGACGCCCATGCCGAGCGCGAGCTCGCCGGCCGCGAGGCGGAGCTTGGTGTGATTCGGGACCCTATCCATTTGAAATTCTTCCTGTTGTCTCGGGAGGGAGGCCGCATTGTAGCAGCGGCGGGGCCGTGACTCGCGGATCGCGGATGGCGGATCGACTCTTCCTCCCGATCGGGAGGGAATCGCAAGCCGGAACACCATCCGCAAACCGCCATCCGCCAGCCACGCCTTATAATTCGGGGATGAGCAGCATCCGCGTTCTCCCCGAATTGCTGATAAGCCAGATCGCCGCCGGCGAAGTCGTCGAGCGGCCCGCCTCCGCCCTCAAGGAACTGCTGGAGAACAGCCTCGACGCGGGCGCGCACGAGATCGCCGTCCAGCTCGTTGGCGGCGGCTCGAAGCTCGTCAAGGTCACCGACGACGGCGGCGGCATCGGGCGCGAAGAGCTGCGGCTCGCCGTCGCGCGCCACGCCACCAGCAAGATCGCCTCGCTCGCCGACCTGGAGCGCGTCGCGAGTCTGGGCTTCCGCGGCGAGGCGCTCGCCAGCATCGCCGCCGTCTCGCGCACGACGCTCACCAGCCGCCGCACCGGCGAGAAGCACGCCTGGACCGTTTCCGCCACCGGCGCCGACGTGACCCGGGCATCGCCCGCCGCGCTCCCGGCAGGCACCAGCGTCGAAGTGCGCGACCTCTACTTCAACACGCCGGCGCGCCGCAAGTTCCTCAGGTCGGATGCGACCGAGTACGCGCACTGCGCGGAGGCGTTCACGCGCATCGCCCTCTCCCGGCCCGATGTCGCGTTCACCCTCCAGCACAACGGCCGCGCGCACCACCACCTCAAGGCGCAGCCGCTGCGCGGCCGCATGGGCGCGCTGCTGGGCGAGGATTTCGACGCCGCCGCGCTCGCGCTCGACGAATCCAGCGCCGGATTGCGGCTCACCGGCGCGATCGGGCTCCCGGCGCACGCGCGCGCGAGCCGCGAGGCCCAGTACTTCTTCGTCAACGGCCGCTTCGTACGCGACAAGCTCGCCGCCCACGCCATCCGCCAGGCCTACCAGGACGTGCTGCACCACGACCGGCATCCCGCCTTCGCGCTGTTCCTCGAGGTCGATCCCGGCCAGGTGGACGTCAACGTGCACCCGGCCAAGACGGAGGTTCGCTTCCGCGACTCGCGCGCCGTGCACCAGTTCATCTTCCACGCGCTGAACAAGGCGCTCGCGGGCGCGGCCGCGGGCGCCGAAACGGCGCACGCCACGGTCGCCGCGCCGATGGCCGGGATAGCCGCCGCGCCCATGCGCCAGGCCGCGATGGCGCTGAACGTCACCGAGCCGCTCGCCTTCTATGAAACCCTGTTTGGCGGGCCCGGGGCCGAACCGCTTGCGCCGGAGACGGATGACGCCCCGCTGGGGTACGCGCTGGCGCAACTCTCCGGCATCTACGTGCTCGCCCAGAACCGGCACGGCCTGGTGATCGTGGACATGCATGCCGCGCACGAGCGCATCCTGTACGAGCAATTGAAAGGAATGCTCGACGCGCGCGAGATCCCGATGCAGCCGCTGCTGGTGCCGGTGACCTTCCCCGCGGAGGCGCTCGACGTCGCGACCGTCGAGGAGCACGCCGACGTCCTGCGCACCATAGGCTTCGACATCGCCGCCGCCGCGCCCGGTTCGCTCATCGTGCGGGGCATGCCGGCGCCGCTCGCCGACGCCGACGCGCGCCGGCTCGCCGCCGACGTGCTGCACGAGATCCGCGAGACCGGCGCCACCCGGGTGCTCACCGAGCGCCGCAACGAGCTGCTCGCGACGATGGCATGCCACGCGGCGGTGCGCGCCAACCGCAAGCTGACGATCCCGGAGATGAACGCCCTGCTGCGCGAGATGGAGGCGACCGAGCGCTCCGGGCAGTGCAACCACGGCCGGCCCACCTGGCACCAGGTGACGGTCGCGGAGCTCGACAAGCTGTTCATGAGGGGGCGCTAGGCCCCTCATGAACGGTGACTTGTGACTGGTGACTCGTGACTAGCAAGAAGAAACGCGCGCGGCCGAAGTCCGCAAAGAAAAGGAAATCCGCCGCGTCGCGCCGTGGCATGCCTTCCAGGCGCCCTGCGCCTGCGCCCTCGTCCCGGCCGGCGGAGCCGGTAACGCCAGTCACCAGTCACCAGTCACCAGTCACGGGCGCCGAGCCGCAAGCGGCGAGCCGCGCAAAATGGCCGCCGGCCATCTTGCTCATGGGCCCCACGGCGAGCGGCAAGACCGCGGTGGCCGCGCGGCTCGCGCAGTCGCTGCCGTGCGAGATCATCAGCGTGGACTCCGCCCAAGTCTACAAGGGCATGGACATCGGCACCGCCAAGCCGGAAGCTGCGCTGCTGGAGCAGGCGCCGCATCACCTGCTGGACATCATCGAGCCGCACGAGAGCTATTCCGCGGCGCGCTTCCGGGACGACGCGCTGGCGCTGATGCGCGAGATCACCGAGCGCGACCGCATCCCGCTGCTGGCGGGCGGCACGATGCTGTATTTCCGGGCGCTCACCGAGGGGCTCAACGAGCTGCCGGAGGCCGACCCGATGATCCGGCTGATGATCGACACCATGGCCGAGGAAGGCGGCTGGCCGGCCGTGCACGCCCGGCTGAAAAGGGTGGACCCGGAGACCGCGGCGCGGCTCGAGCCCACCGACGCGCAGCGCATCCAGCGCGCGCTGGAGATCTACCTGATCACGAACCAGCCGATGTCGGTCCTGCTGCAAAAGCCGAAATACGTCTACTTTCCCTACACCCCGATCCGGATTTCCCTCGTTCCCAGCGACCGCGAGGTCCTGCACATGCGCATCGCCCGGCGCTTCGACGCCATGCTGGAGGCGGGCCTGGTGGAGGAATTGCGGAAGCTGCGCGAGGAGTACGCGCTCGAGACCGAAATGCCGTCGATGCGCTGCGTCGGCTACCGCCAGGCGTGGGAGCACCTCGAGGGCAGGATCGGCCTCGGCGAGCTGCGCGAGCAGGGTGTCGCCGCGACCCGCCAGCTCGCCAAGCGCCAGCTCACCTGGCTGCGGGCGATGGAGAACGTCACCGAGTTCGACTGCCTGTCCGAGGACCTCGCCGAGATGGTGCTCGAATACGTGCGGCGGGAACTCGAGGCGCAGCTGGTTGGCGGCTAGTTCCCGCCGGGTGACTCGCGGATCACGGATCGCGGGTCGACGCTAAATCCCGCAACCTGCATCCGCCAGGCTCAACGAGCCACGAGTCACGAGCCGCGACCCGCCAGTCACTGACATCGCATCACTTGTGATGGGAAGTCATGTAGCGCAGCCGTTCCGAAAGCGCCTTCAACAGCGACACGGCGAACGCGGGATCGGCCTTCACCAGGTTCAGGAAATCGTTGCGGTTGATCGACAGCAGGTCGCAGTCGGATTCGGCGGTCGCGGTCGCGGCGCGCGGGGACTGATCGACGAGGGCCATCTCGCCGAAGAAGCCGCCCGGCCCGATGTGCTCCACGACCTTGGACTTGATGGAGATCGCGACCTGGCCATCGAGCACCACGTACATGAACACGCCGCCCTCGCCTTCCTTCATGATGACCTTGTTGAGCGGCGCGTGCACCGGCGGGCGGTGCGAAAGATGGTCCACCAGCCGGCCGAGGAGCGCCTCGTCGAACACCCTGCGCTCGAACGATTTCCCGACCCCGGTCAGGGTCTTGCTCACGAGCGCCGCGGTCAGGCGCACGCGGTTGATGATGATGTTCATGAGCATGAGCGCGAATTCCGGCTTTTGCTGGATCGCGCCCTGGAACTGGCTGGTGTCCAGGGAAATCGCGCGGCAGGCGGTCTTGGCGGCCGCCGTGGCGCTGCGCGGCAGCTGGCTGATCGCGGCCATCTCGCCGAAGATCTCGCCCGCCTTGACCACGTCGAGTACCTTCCTGCCGCGGATCAGGCTGACGTCGCCCTCCACCAGCAGGTACATCTTGTCGCTGTTCTGGTTCTCGGCGAAGAACTGCCCGCCCTGCGACACCAGCTCCACTCTCCCCAGGGACTCGAAGCAGTTGCGCGCGACGCCCGGGTCGTAGATCGCGCTTTTCGCGGGCCGGCTGGTAAAGTCAAGTTCGTCCATTGCGCCTCGTCTGGAAATTTCTGGAAATACGCGGTCCTGCCTACTTGACCTTGGAGGTCATGAACCGCAGCCTTTCGGACAGTGCCTTCAGCAGCGACAACGCGAAGGCGGGCTTGGTCCGGATCATGTTGAGGAAGTCGTTGCGGTTGATCGCAAGCAGCGTGCAGTCGGACTCGGCAGTGGCGGTCGCGACGCGCGCGTTCTGATCGATCAGCGCCATCTCGCCGAACACGCCGCCGGGCCCGACCATCTCCACGAGCTTGCCGCCGATGGATACGGCGACCGTGCCATCCAGCACCGCGTACATGAATATGCCCCGGTCGCCTTCTTTCATGATCACCTTGTTCAGGGGGTGCAACGCCGGCGGCTTGTCCTCGAATTCGCGCTGCAGGTCAGCGAGCAATTTCCGATCGAACATGGTCGCCTTGTTCCACGGGTCCTGCTCCGAGAGCGCCCCGCCGCTGGTCAGCTTGGCGATGGTCTCGCGCAGGCGGTTGATGATGATGCTCATCAGCATGATCGCGAAATCCGGCGATTTCGCGATCCCGTCCTGGAACTGCTTCTCGTTGACGGAGATCACCTTGCAGGCGGTCGCGGCCACCGCGGTGGCGGTGCGGGGAAACTGGCTGATGGGCGCTAGCTCGCCGAAGATTTCGCCCTTGCGGACTCCGCCAACCGGCTTTTTCCTGACGCTCAGGGCCACCTGGCCGTCCAGCAGGAGGTACATCCGGGCGCCCTCCGAGTACAGGTTGGCGCCGCCCTCGTTCTCGACAAAGATGGGCTTGCCCTGCGCGATGCTTTCGACCTTGCCGGCCGTCTTGAAAAACTGCAGGGCAACCGCCGGCTGGTAGAGCTTGCTCTGCGCGGGCTTCGCGGCTGCCGCCGGCTTTGCCGGTGCCGCCGGCGTTGCGGGTTTCTTGCCATCCTCTTCGAGTTTGAGTTCCATGTCCCCCCCGGCAGTAAACAACGGCCTCCTCACTCCTTCCGGTTTACCTGGGCGCCGATCCTTCCCCTGGCAAACGATATTGTAACGCTGTCCCCGATCGCGAGCCGCGCGCCGTCGCGCACGATGCTTCCGTCGGCGGATTGGGTAATGCTGTAGCCGCGCTCCAGCACCGATTGCGGGTTGAGGTGCTTGAGGTGCGCGTCCAGTCGCGCCAGCAGCGCCGCCGCCGCCTCGAGCCGGTGCCGCGCGCCCGCCCGCAGGCGCCGCGCCAGCGCCGCCGCCTCCCGCTCGAGCCCCGGCAGATCGGGCGCGCGCGCGGCGAGCCGCACTCCCAGCTCGCGCGTCTGCCAGCCGAGGTCCTCCCGACCGCGCCGCCACGCGCCGACGAGCCGGCTCGCGAGATGCCGCAGCTCCCCGAGCTGGTTGCGGATTCGCTCCCCCGGGTGGACCAGCCGCCGCGAGAGAAAGTCGAGCCGCTGCATGCGGTCTTCCAGTCCCCTTCGCGCAGCGCGCAGCAGGCGGTCGGCCGCCTGCTGCGCCAGCTTCGCCAGCTCTTCGCGGGAAGGGCTCGCCATCGCCGCCGCGCTGGTCGGGGTCGGCGCCCGCGTGTCCGCGACAAAGTCGGCGATGGTGAAATCCGTCTCGTGACCGATCCCCGTCACGACCGGGATGGCGCAAGCGAGGATGGCGCGGGCCACCGCTTCCTCGTTGAACGCCCACAGGTCCTCGATGCTGCCCCCGCCCCGGCTCACGATCAGCACGTCGCATTCCCGCCGCGCGCCCGCCAGCGCGATCGCCGCGGCGATCCGCTCCGCCGCGCCCTCGCCCTGCACCGGCGCGGGATAGACGACCACCGGCAGCCGCGGCATGCGGCGGCGCAGCGTCGTCAACACGTCGCGCAGCGCGGCCGCCTGCAACGAGGTCACCACGCCGACCGCGCGCGGAAACCGCGGCAGGGGCCGCTTGCGCGCCGGGTCGAACAGCCCCTCGTTCCCGAGCCTCGCCTTCAGCCGCTCGAACGCCTCGTAGAGCGCGCCCAGACCGGCGCGGCGCATGACCTCGACGTTGAGCTGGAACCGCCCGCGCGCTTCGTACAGCGTGGGCAGCGCCCGCACTTCCACCTTGAGGCCGTCCTGCGGCAGCCAGCCCAGCAGCTGGGCGCGGTGGCGGAACATCACGCAGTCCACCTGGGCCTGCGCGTCCTTCAGCGTGAAGTAGCAGTGGCCGGAGTCGTAGCGCTTGAAATTGGAAACCTCGCCCGCCACCCACAGGAGCGGCACGTTGCGCTCGATCAGCTCGCGCGCGATGCGATTCAGTTCGGCAACCGAGATGACTTGCGGCAGCGGCGGCTCCGGCTGGCGTTCGAGCATGCCGCATTTTATGACAGTGACTCGTGACTGGTGACTGGTCTCCTTGCCAGCGCGCGCGGCTGCTTTGCGGGAAGACCTCCGCGCCATTCGGCGAAAACCCGCTTCGCGTTCACAATTTCTCCTGATGAATTCGGGGGTTGCGCGAGCAGTCCCGATGCCGCGCCCACGGGGTTCCGTCCACAGACGTCATGCTGCCGGCACGGAGGCTGCCCCGAAACCCACGTCCCGCGCGGGTTTCCGGGCAGTTTCGTCAACTCATTGAATTGATGCCGTAAACTCTCTCGGTCAAAATTTAGTCAGCGTAGAAAAATTCCATACGGAAACTTCACTTACGCGAATGCTCGACAGTGTGTGCACAGGGTTATCCACAGCCATTGTGGAAAAAGGGCGAGGCGCCTCTTCACCTGCGGCCACGACAATGACGCCGAAGCCTGCCGGCAAAGGCCAAGTTGCTGAAAATTCAATCGACGGATAAAGTTACGGCCACTTTTCAAGGAGTCCTCATTGTTTGCCATTATCCAGGCAGCGGGCTGGCCTATCTGGTTTATCATCATCGCGTCCGTCATCGCGCTGGCAATCATCGGAGAGCGCTGGTGGTCGCTGCGCGAGGCGGTGGTCATGCCGAGGGACCTGCTGGCGCGCGTCTTACAGGATTACCGCCAGAACGGCGCGCCCCCGCAGATGCTCTCCCGGCTCGCCAGCGGCTCGCCGCTCGGGCGGATATTCGCGGCGGGACTACGGAACGCCAAGGCCCCGACCCCCATCATCAAGGAGGCGATTGAGGAGGCTGGACGCACGACCGCCATCGACCTCGAGCGCTTCCTCACCAGCCTGGGCACGATCGCCACCATCTCGCCGCTGCTTGGGCTGTTCGGCACCGTGATCGGCATGATCGAGATCTTCGGCGCGCAAACGCCGACCGGCACCAATCCGCTGGTGCTCGCCCACGGCATCTCCATCGCGCTCTACAACACCGCATACGGGCTGGTGGTCGCCGTGCCCGCGATGATCTTCTACCGGCATTACCGCGCCAAGGTCGACGTGATGCTGGTGGACATGGAGATGCAGGCCATCAAGCTGGTCGAGATTCTCCACGGCGAGCGGCAATAGGCGACCCGATGAGATTCCGCCCGCGCGCCTTCCGCGAGGAGCCGGAGATCAACTTCATCCCGTTGATCGACGTGCTGCTGGTGATCCTGATCTTCCTCATGGTCACCACCACCTATTCGCGCTTCGCCGAGCTGCAGATCAACCTGCCCACCGCCGAGGCCGAGCAGTCGCGGGACCAGTCCAGCCAGGTGGACGTCGCGGTGGACGCGCAGGGACGCTACGCGATCAACCGCAATCCGGTCGGGTTCAGCAGCGCCGTCGCTTTCAGCGGCGAGCTGCGGCGCGCGGCCGGGGACATGAAAGACCCGGTGGTGGTGATCAGCGCCGACGCCAACGCGCCCCACCAGTCCGTGATCAACGTCATGGAAGCGGCGCGCATCGCGGGATACGGCAAGATCACCTTCACCACTCAAGCTGGAAAAAAGTGACTCGTGACTGGTGACTGGTGTAAACCGGTTTTCGAGTCACGAGTCACGAGTCACGCCCCATGGCTTGGATAGAGCGCCACTGGCAAAGCGTCACCCCGGTCTCCGCCCTGCTCTACCCCGCAAGCCTGCTGTACCGCGCCGCCGCCGCCGCCCGCCGCGCCGCGCTCTCGCCCGTCAGGCTGCCGGTGCCCGTGGTCGTGGCCGGCAACATCACGGTGGGCGGCACCGGCAAGACACCGCTCACGCTGTGGCTGGCGCAGTTCCTGGCCGCCCGTGGCTTCACGCCGGGCATCGTCAGCCGCGGCTACGGCGGCCGCTCGCGCGCGCCGCGGCGGGTGCTCCCCGAGTCCGATCCGGCCGCGTGCGGCGACGAGGCGGTGCTGCTCGCGCGCCGCAGCGGCTGCGAGGTGTGGATCGGCGCGGATCGCGTTGCCGCCGCGCGCGCGCTGCTCGCGGCGCAGCCCGCCTGCGACGTCGTGCTGAGCGACGACGGACTGCAGCACTACCGCCTCGCGCGCGATCTCGAAATCTGCCTGGTGGACGCCGCGCGCGGCCTCGGCAATGGCTGGCTGCTGCCCGCGGGCCCCTTGCGCGAGCCGCCGTCACGGCTCGCCGAGGTCGACGCCGTCCTCGTCAACGGCGGGCCCGCGGCCGCGATCGCGACCGGGCGCGCGCCGCGCTTTGCGATGAGGCTCGAGGGACGCGAGTTCCGCAACGTCCTCAATCCGGAGCATCGCGCCGGTCCCGAGCACTTCCACGGCCGGCGGGTGCACGCGGTGGCCGGCATCGGCCATCCCCGGCGCTTCTTCCGGCATCTCCAGGAACTGGGGCTGGATTTCACCGCCCACCCGTTCCCGGATCATCATCCATTTACCGCTTCCGACGTGGCGTTCGCCCCGTCGGAAGCGGTGCTGATGACGGAAAAGGATGCGGTAAAATGCAGGTTGTTCGCCACCGAAATGCACTGGGAACTCGTGGTGGACGCCGCGCCCGATCCCGGCCTCGGCGAGCTGGTGCTGGAGAGGCTTGCGCAAGCTTCAAGAGCCAAGAACATATAGACAGGATTATCCCGTGGACAGCAAGCTGCTCGACATACTGGTCTGCCCGCTCTGCAAGGGCCCCCTTCTCTACAAGAAGCCTCAGGCCGAGTTGATCTGCAAGCCGTGCCGCCTCGCCTACCCGGTCAAGGACGACATCCCGGTGATGCTCGAGGACGAAGCCAGGAAACTTCCTCCGGAGGAGGAAGTTTCCTGATCGGGAGAGCGTAAGGGCGGGAGAGCGGGAGATGGAAAACCCGTGTTCCGCCCACTTCCGATCTCACGACCTCCCGATCTCTCGATCTCCCGTGAAATTCAGCGTCATCATTCCCGCCCGCTACGCCTCCACGCGTTTTCCCGGCAAACCGCTCGCGGACGTCGGCGGCAAGCCGATGGTGGTGCGCGTGGCCGAGCGCGCGGCCAGGAGCGGCGCCGACGAGGTGCTGATCGCCACGGACGACGCGCGCATCGCCCGCGCCGCCGCGCAGCACGGCTTCAAGGCGGTGATGACGCGCGGGAGTCATGTCTCCGGCACCGACCGCATCGCCGAGGTCGCGGCGAAACGCCGCTTTTCCGGGGCGCGCATCGTCGTGAACGTGCAGGGCGACGAGCCGCTCATCGCGCCCGCGCTGATCCGGCGGGTCGCCGCCGGGCTGGCGCGGCACCGCGCCGCGGCGATGGCGACGGCCTGCCACCCGATCACCGACGCGCGCGAGCTGGCCGACCCGAACGCGGTGAAAGTGGCGCTCGACCGCGCCGGCTACGCGCTCTACTTCAGCCGCGCGCCGATTCCCTTCGCGCGCGACGCGTTCGCGCGCGGCATCTCGCGCGTCCCGCCGCGGCTGCCGGCCTATCGCCACCTCGGGATCTATGCCTACCGCGCGGGGTTCCTGCGCGTCTTCACGCGGCTCGCCCCCGCCGCTATCGAGCGGTTCGAAGCGCTCGAGCAGCTGCGGGCGCTGGCCCACGGCTACCGCATCCACTGCGCGATCGTCCGGGCGGCGCCCCCTCCCGGCGTGGATACGCCCGCGGACCTCCGGCGTTTATTGCGCAAGAGCAAATGACGCCGCCCGGCGTGTTGTGGCCGGAACGGATTCGGTGTTACATTGGCCGCCTGGCCTCGCGAGAATGACATGAGAATAATCCTGCTCGGCATGCCCGGCTCGGGAAAAGGCACGCAAGCCCAGTTCCTGATGGACCGCTACGGGATCCTGCAGATTTCGACCGGAGACATGCTGCGTGCCGCGATCAAGGCCGGCACGCCCGACGGCCTCAAGGCGAAAGGCTACATGGATCGGGGCGACCTCGTTCCCGACGACCTCGTGATCGCGCTCGTCAAGCAGCGCGTAGCCCAGCCGGACTGCGCCAAGGGCTTCATACTGGATGGATTTCCCCGCACCATCCAGCAAGCGGACGCCTTGCGCAACGCCGGCGTCGAGATCGATTACGTGATCGAGATCGAGGTCGGCGACGACGAGATCCTGCGGCGCATGAGCGGGCGGCGTGTGCATCTCGCCTCCGGCCGCACGTATCACCTTGAGTTCAATCCTCCCAAGGTCCCCGGCAAGGACGACGTCACCGGGGAACCCCTCATCCAGCGCGCGGACGACAACGAGGAAACCGTCAACAAGCGCATCGCGACCTACCACGCGCAGACCAAGCCGCTGATCGACTATTATTTCAAATGGGCGGTGAGCCGCGACCGCCGCGCCCCCCGCTACGTCAACATCTACGGCAAGGGATCGGTTGAGCATATCCGCGACAAGATGTTCGCGGCGGTGGTCGACAAGCCGTGACCGGAAAGATCGCGGACTTCAACGACGCCGACCGCTATCGCAGCCAGTTCTACTGTTCCCTGACGGAGCCGTACAGCACCGGGCGCGATTTCGACGACCTCGCCGACTGCGTGGTGACCACCCTGCGGCTGCAGGCCGATCACGAGAAGGACCGCGCCGGCGCGACTTCGGGCAAGACCGGCGCCGACCTGAACAGATAGCCGCAGAGGCGCAGAGCGCGCCGAGGCTGCGGGGCCGGATCGGCACGGGCACCGCGCCCCTTGTGATGGTAAAATCCGCCTTTTCCCGGAGATCCAGAATTTCTCCGTGACCTCTGCGTCTCTGCGGCCAATGAGCAACCGTATGCCGAAGAAAAACGCGTTTTATGCCCAGTCCGGGGGCGTGACCGCCACCATCAACGTCACTGCCTGCGCCGTCATCGAGACCGCGCGAAAGTTCCGGAGCCGGATCGGCAAGGTGTACGCCGGGCGCGACGGCATCATCGGCGCGCTGACCGAGGACCTCATCGACACCTCGAAGGAACCGGCGGGCGCGATCCGCGCGCTGCGGCACACGCCGGGCGGCGCCTTTGGCTCCTGCCGCTACAAGCTGAAGGGGCTGGAGGAAAGCCGCGCGCAATACGAGCGGCTGATCGAGGTGTTCCGGGCCCACGACATCGGCTATTTCTTCTACAACGGCGGCAACGATTCGGCGGACACCTCGTACAAGGTGTCGCAGGTCGCGCAGAAGCTCGGCTATCCCCTCGCCTGCATCGGCATTCCCAAGACCGTGGACAACGACCTCGCACTCACCGACTGCTGCCCCGGTTTCGGCTCGGTCGCCAAGTACGTCGCGACCAGCATCCGCGAGGCGGGCTACGACGTCGCCTCGATGGCGCGCACCTCCACCCGGGTCTTCATCCTGGAAGTGATGGGACGGCACGCCGGGTGGATCACCGCGGCATGCGGGCTCGCCCAGGAAAAGGAAGGCGACGCGCCCCACGTGCTGCTGTTCCCCGAGATCGTCTTCGACCAGGATAAGTTCCTCGCGAAGGTGGACGAGACCGTCCGAAGGCACGGTTACTGCGCCATCGCCGTCTCCGAGGGCGTGCGCTGGCCGGACGGCAAGTTCCTGTCGGAGTCGGGCCTGCGCGACGCGTTCGGCCACGCGCAGCTGGGCGGCGTCGCGCCGCTGCTCGCGCAACTGGTCAAGGACAAGCTCAAGCAAAAGTACCACTGGGCGGTGGCGGACTACCTGCAGCGCTCGGCGCGGCACATCGCCTCGAAGACCGACGCCCTGCAGTCGTACGCGGTGGGCAAGGCGGCGGTGGAACTGGCGGTCAAGGGCCGCGGCGGCGTCATGCCGATCATCGTGCGCAAATCGAGCAAGCCGTATCGCTGGACGATCGGCGTGGCCGACCTCAAGGACGTGGCCAACGCGGAGAAGATGATGCCGCGCGACTTCGTCACCGAAGACGGCTTTCACATCACGGCAAAGTGCCGCCAGTACCTCGAGCCGCTGGTGGCGGGCGAGGATTACCCGCCGTACCGGAACGGGCTGCCGGACTACGTGAGGCTCAGGAACGTCGCGGTGCCGAAGAAGCTCGCCGGCTTCAAAATCTGATAAAACGCGGATCGCGGGTGGCGGATCGCGGATCCAGCCGGGTTCTTCGAGCTTCAGGAACACCACCCGCAAACCGCGAGCCGCGAGTCACCGATTTAACCAAAGGGAGTTGTCATGTCACAAGGACTGTTGTTCGCGCTGATCTGCGCGATCGTCGCGCTCGTCTACGGCGCCGTCTCGATCAAGTGGATCCTCGCCCAGCCGGCGGGCAACGCGCGCATGCAGGAGATCGCCGCCGCCGTCCAGCAGGGTGCGAGTGCCTATCTCAACCGCCAGTACAAGACGATCGCCATCGTTGGCGTGATCCTGTTTGTCATCATCGGCGTGGGCCTGAAGTCATGGGTCACCGCTGCCGGCTTCGCGATCGGCGCAATCCTGTCGGGCCTCGCCGGCTACATCGGCATGAACGTCTCGGTGCGCTCCAACGTGCGCACCGCGGAGGCGGCGCGCAAGGGGCTGAACGAGGCGCTTACCCTCGCCTTCCGCGGCGGCGCCATCACCGGCATGCTGGTGGTGGGCCTGGGCCTGCTCGGCGTGACCGGTTTCTTCTGGGTCCTGCACGAATCGGCGGCGCACGGCGCCTCGATCAAGGACATCGCCCACCCGCTGATCGGCCTCGCCTTCGGCGGTTCGCTGATCTCGATCTTCGCGCGTCTCGGCGGCGGCATCTTCACCAAGGGCGCCGACGTCGGCGCCGATCTCGTCGGCAAGGTCGAAGCCGGCATCCCGGAGGACGACCCGCGCAACCCCGCGGTGATCGCCGACAACGTCGGCGACAACGTCGGCGACTGCGCCGGCATGGCGGCGGATCTCTTCGAGACCTACGCCGTGACGATCATCGCCACCATGCTGCTCGGCGCGCTGCTGCTCTCCAAGCCGGACGTCGCGCCGCTGGCGGTCGCCTATCCGCTGGCGCTGGGCGGCGTGTCCATCATCGCCTCGATCATCGGCTGCACTTTCGTCAAGGCGACGCCCGGCGGCAAGATCATGAACGCCCTCTACAAGGGGGTGATCATCTCCGGCGTCATCGCCGCCGCCGGCTTCTACTTCGTCACCGACTGGATGATGGGCGGGATCGCGACGCAGTACCCGGAGATCACGCCGTTGAAGCTGTTCGGCTCCGCGCTGGTGGGGCTGGTCCTCACCGCCCTCATGGTGGTGATCACCGAGTACTACACGGCGACGGAGTATGCCCCGGTGAGGCACATCGCCGCGGCCTCCACGACAGGGCACGCGACCAACATCATCGCCGGCCTCGGCGTCTCGATGAGATCGACCGCCTGGCCGGTGATCGCGGTGTGCGCGAGCATCTTCGCCGCGTACCAGCTGGCCGGGCTCTACGGGCTCGCGATCGCCGCCACCGGAATGCTCTCCATGACCGGCATCATCGTCGCGCTCGACGCCTACGGGCCGATCACCGACAACGCGGGCGGCATCGCGGAGATGGCGAACCTGCCCAAGGAAGTGCGCGCCATTACCGACCCGCTCGACGCCGTGGGCAACACGACCAAGGCGGTGACCAAGGGTTACGCGATCGGCTCGGCGGGCCTCGCCGCGCTGGTGCTGTTCGCCGACTACACGCACGCCCTCGAGGCGGCGGGCAAGGCGGTGAGCTTCGATCTCGCCGACCCGGCCATCGTCATCGGGCTCTTCATCGGCGGCCTGGTGCCTTATCTCTTCGGCGCGATGGCCATGGAAGCCGTGGGCCGCGCGGCCGGCTCGGTCGTGGTCGAGGTGCGGCGGCAGTTCAAGGAGATCCAGGGCATCATGGAGGGAACCGCGAAGCCCGACTACTCGCGCGCCGTGGACATGCTCACGCGCGCCGCGATCCGGGAGATGATGGTGCCCTCGCTGCTGCCGGTGCTGGTGCCGATCGTGGTGGCGCTGGGCATGAACTGGCTGATGGGCCCGGGCGCGGGCGTGAAGGCGCTCGGCGGCGTGTTGATGGGCACGATCGTCACCGGCCTCTTCGTCGCGATCTCGATGACCACCGGCGGCGGCGCCTGGGACAACGCCAAGAAGTACATCGAGGACGGCAACCACGGCGGCAAGGGCTCCGACGCGCACAAGGCGGCGGTGACCGGCGACACTGTCGGCGATCCCTACAAGGACACCGCCGGCCCGGCGGTCAACCCGCTCATCAAGATCATCAACATCGTGGCGCTGCTGATCGTGCCGCTGCTGTAGCCGGGCACGCGCTTCCAGCCGTCAGCTACCAGCCCGGATAGCTCCCAGCTGCGAGCTGCCAGCAGAAGACTGTAAGCTCGAAGCTCGAAGCTCGAAGCTCGAAGCTCGAAGCTGGAAGTTCGAAGCTCGAAGCTCGAAGCTGGAAGCTCGAAGCTCGAAGCTCGAAGCTGGAAGCTCGAAGCTGGAAGCTCGAAGCTGGAAGCTCGAAGCTGGAAGCTGGAAGCTGATAGCTATGAAATACTCGTTCGAAGAACGCAAGATCATCTGCAAGGGCGACTACTGGATCGCGCCGAACGCCGTCGTGATCGGCTCGGTGATCATGGAGCCGAACGCCAGCGTCTGGTTCGGGTGCATCGTGCGCGGCGACAACGACACGATCACCATCGGCGAGAACTCGCAGCTCCAGGACGGCTGCGTGCTGCACGTGGACCTGGGCTTCCCCCTCACCATCGGGAAGAACGTCAGCATCGGCCACATGGCGATGCTGCACGGCTGCACCATCGGCGACGGCAGCCTGATCGGCATCAAGAGCGTCATCCTCAACGGCGCCACGGTCGGTCGCAACTGCCTGGTCGGCGCCAACGCGCTGATCGCCGAAGGCAAGGAGATTCCGGACGGATCACTGGTGATCGGCTCGCCCGGAAAGGTCGTGCGCCAGCTCTCGGGGGAGGAGATCCGCCGGATCAACGCCGCCTCCGACCACTACGTGCAGAAATTCAAGCGTTACCGGAAGGAATTCCGCCGCGATGAAACGTAGCGGCGGAATTCCTGAACGACAGCCGCCGGCTGTCAGTCCTCCAACCGGATCCTATGTACATCCAGCTTGCGACGGCTCCTGACCGCCTCGCTGCATAAGGCTGTATTATTCAAGAATCAGGACGGTGAAGCCGCCCTGATTCTTTGATGAACAAATACGGATTCAAGATCAGGACCCGCAGCGGCAGCCTGGTGGAAAACCTCCAGGTGCACGCGAATGACCGCGCGGAGGCAGAGCGCAAGATCAACCAGATCTACCACCATTGCGAGATCCTCGAGTGCCAGGAGGTGACGCCGACCCTGAAGAAGGAAGGCCTCGACCTCGAGGACGTGATCTCGCTGATCAACAAGCAGGAAGAGAAGTAGCTGCCAGAATTCGGCTGCCGGCTTCCAGCTATCAGCTTCCAGCCTGCAGCGTCCTGCTGGTAGCTGGTAGCTGGGAGCTGGGAGCTGGGAGCTGGGAGCTGGGAGCTGGGAGCTGGGAGCTGGGAGCTGGGAGCTGGGAGCTATTTCATGAAGCCGCTCGCGGCAAGCTCGTCGAGGAGGGCCGTATAGTCCCGGGCGCCGCGGCTGCCGGGCGCGTGCTCGAACACGTCGCGATTCAGCGCCGGGCTTTCCGCGATGCTCACGTTCTCCGCAATGCGCGTCTCGCACACTTCGGCGCCGAAGCGGCCGCGCAGCTGCTGGTCGATGTCCCACGACATCTTGCGGCGCCCGTCGAACCGAGTCAGGACGTAGCGGCGCTCGAGGCGCTTCTTCAGCACCTGCTCCAGCGCCTTCAGCGTCCGCTCCATCTGCAGCGCGCCCTTGATGGCGAGGAAGTCCGCCGAGATCGGCACCAGCACGCGGTCGGCGGCGAACACCCCGTTCAGCGACAGCACGCCCAGCATCGGGCACGCGTCCATCAGAATCGGCCGGTCGGTGTTGAGGTTTTCCCGGATGATGCCCGCGTTCAGGCGGTTGAGCACGTTCGGACCCTTGCCGAACTGCGTATCCACCTTCGACAGATCGAGGTGCGACGGAATGATCTTCAGCCCGCCGCGGGTGAACTTGATGAGCCCGGAGAGCGAGGCGCCGGCCGAGAAATAGCCGAACAGGCTGCGCTCGGCCGCGGTCACCATCGCGTTGCAGATCCCCGTGAGGTGGGACTGGGGGTCGAGATCCATTACCAGCGGGTCGGCGCCGCGCCGCGCGAGCAACGCGGCAAGGTTGAGCGTGGTGGTGGTTTTCCCCACACCCCCCTTTTGGTTGAACACCGCGATCTTGGCCATGGATCCCTCCACTATCGAGCGCCGTGAACAAGTCTTGGCGACGCCCGCCCCCTCACCCCTTCCCCCTCTCCCGAGCGGCGAGGGGAAATGGACGGCGGCAAATGGCTTGCCAGCCATTGGCCGACGACTCGATTGGGGACGGTTAGATTAGTCCTCGAATCAGGTAGCTGGCAAGAACTTTTGTCACGCCCGTTTAACAAACCGGTGGAACGTCATGGTCAAAAAGGCCATTAAAGTCAACGGGAAGCCCGTCCGCCGGGGCTGTTATGATCCGCGCTTACCGGCCGCGAGACCATGGTCACGATCCGTCCCGAACAACCCCGTGACATTCCCGCCGTGCGAAGCGTGCACCAGTCCGCCTTCCCCACCTCCCTGGAAGCAGACCTGGTGGACCGGCTGCGCGCGAACGGCAAGGCCGCCGTGTCGCTTGTGGCGCAGGATGCAACCGGCATCGTCGGGCACATCCTCTTCAGCCCCGTGGCGTTCGATCCGCCGGCTCCCGTCGTGGCGTTCGGGCTGGCGCCGATGGCGGTAATGCCCGGCCACGAGAAGCACGGTGTCGGGCGCCGCCTGGTCCAGAACGGCCTCGCCGAATGCCACGCGCTCGGCGCCTGCCTGGTCGTCGTGCTCGGCGAGCCCGATTACTACGGCCGCTTCGGCTTCGAGCGCGCCAGCCGTCACGGCCTTCGCAACCAGTTCGGGGCGGAGGACGCCTTCATGGTGTTCATGCTGGATGCGGGCGGGCACCCGCCGCCGGGGGCGCTGGTGAAGTACGCCCCGGAATTTTCGGCCCTGCCGAAACGGGGTGATGCGTGACTCGTGACTGGTGACTGGTCTTCCAGTCGACCTTCTGGCGTCAGCCGAAGAGCCCCCCGACGCGCGTGCCGGCCACGCGGTTGACGATCCCGAGGCTCACCGCGCAGAGCACGATCAGGATCACGCCGAGCGACGCCGCCTGGCCGTGCGATCCCGCGATGTAGTAGGTGAAAATCCCGACTGGGATCATTTCCCAGCCGCCCAGCGTGAGAAACAGCGTGGCCGAGGCTTCCTGGATCGACATGATGAAGGAAAACAGCGCGCCGACGAGGATGCCCTTCCACACCAGCGGCACGGTGATGTCCCGGAACGTCCGCAGCTTCGTCGCGCCGACGTTCTCGGCCGCCTCTTCCATCGACTTGTGCACGAGCAGCAGCGAGGAAAAGCTGCCGCGCACGGTGTACGGCAGCCGGCGTACGGCGAGCACCAGCGGGAGAACGAACCACGTGCTGGTCAGCGCGAGATCGATGCCCGGAAGCGGATAGTGAAAGGCGCGGATGTAGGCAATGCCGATCGCGGTGCCCGGGATGGCGAGGATCAGCGTGGTGAGCGCGTCCATCGCGCCGCGCCCCGGCGTCTGCGTCCGGCTCATGATCCAGGCCATCGGAACCCCGACCACCAGGCAGATCAGCACGGCCAGCCCCGAAAACATCAGCGAGTTGATGATGAATTTGGGCGTCTCGATGCTCACCTGCCTGAAGTAGTCCAGGGTGTAATGGACCGGGAACGGCGTGAGCGCCCAGCCCTTGCCGACCGCGGCGAGCAGCACCCCGACCTGCGGGATGGCGGACACGAACAGCAGAGCCACGAGAAAACCCACGGCCAGCCAGCGCTTGACCGGCCCGAGCCGCCGGCGCTCCACCTTCGAGTAGGCGAGCGAGCTGTAGTCCTTGATCGCCACGTAATGGCGCGCCACCAGCACGAACGCGATGGCGAGCAGGACGAGCAGCGCCGAGATCACGATGCCCATGCGGAAGATGCGCCGGTCGACGAACTGGACGATGTTGAGGTAGGCCTGCACGGCGAGGAGGTCCTGCACGCCGACGACGAGCGGCGTGACGAAGTCGGCGAAGGTCCAGATGAAGACGAGCAGCGCCCCGGAAACGTAGCCGGGAGTGGTCAGGGGCAGCGTGACGTCCCAGAACCGCCGCCATCCCTTCGCGCCCATGCCCTGGGCGGCCTCCTCCAGCGAGGGATCCACCTTGGACATCGCATCGAGGATGGAGAGCGTCATCAGGGGAAACAGGTGCACCGTCTCGACGAGCAGCACGCCTTGCATCCCGTACATGAAGTTGATGGGATGTGCCATGTGCAGCCAGTCCATCAGCCACACGTTCACCGTGCCGGCGCGGCCGAGAATGAAGACGAAGCCGAGCACGCCGACCAGCGGCGGCAGGATCATCGGCAGCATCGTGAGATACGCAAAGAGATTCCGGTAGGGGAAATCGTAGCGGACGATGAGGAACGCGACCGCGATCCCGATCACCGAGGTCGTGACGACCGCGGCGACGCCCAGTACCAGCGAGTTCCAGAGCGAGCGCAGGTAGTAGCGGTCGGTGAAGAACTCCTGGAAATTGATGAGAGTGAACTGGCCGGCCTCGTTGGTGAAGGCGTCGTAGAAGATCCGCGTCAGCGGGTACAGCACGAAGAGAATGAGAAACGCCCAGATCAGCGCGAAGCCGATCATGGAAATCACCGGGACGCGGGGTCCCCTTCCAGGGACAGCGGCGATCGTTGCCGTGGCCATGGGGATCACTCCGCCGGAATCGCCAGCGTGCTGGCGACCGGACAGCTCAGGGTGACAGCCCGGCCCATCTCCAACTGCTCGTGGTGCCACGGGTCGCCGATGTCGGCCTTGAACGTGACGCCCTTCCCCAGATCGACGTCGTAGCGCAGCGTGTTGCCGAGGTAGGCGGCGAAGGCGATCTTGCCCTTGAGGCGGTTGCGTTCGCCGCCGGACTCGCCGTCCACCGCGGCGTTCTCGGGGCGGATGCAGATCACGCACCGGTCGCCCACGCTCAGCCGCTTGTCGTGTATCGCGGAAATCTCGCCCACCGCGGTGTCCACGCGCAGGGTTTGAAGCGGGCCCTCGATCGCCCGCACCGTGCCGTCGACGAGATTGTTGATGCCGATGAAGTCGGCGACGAAACGGTTGGCCGGCCGCTCGTACAGCGCTTTGGGCGGCCCGATCTGGAACACCTTGCCCTGGTTGAAGACGGCGATGCGGTCCGACAGCGTCAGGGCCTCCTCCTGGTCATGGGTCACGTAGACCGTGGTGATGCCCAACTCCTTCTGCAGCTTGCGGATCTCGGCGCGCACCTGGATGCGGATCTTGGCGTCGAGGTTGGAGAGCGGCTCGTCGAGCAGCAGGATCTGCGGATTCAGCACGAGCGCGCGGGCCAGCGCCACGCGCTGCTGCTGGCCGCCGGACAGCTGGCCGGGATAACGGTCTCCCAGGCCGCCGAGCTTCACTTTTTCAAGCACCTCCGCGAGCCGCCCCGCGATGTCCGACGGTGAAACCTTGCGCAGCTTCAGGCCGTAGGAGACGTTTTCGGACACCGTCATGTGCGGCCACAGGGCATAGTTCTGGAACACCATGCCGATGCCCCGCTCGTGCGGCGGCACCTGGTTGACCACGCGGTCGCCAAACCGGACTTCCCCCTCGTCGGGGGTGTAGAAACCGGCCACCAGCCGCAGCAGCGTGGTCTTGCCGCACCCCGAAGGACCGAGGAGGGTGAACATCTCACCCTCCTCGATGGAAAGACTGACGGCGTTGACCGCCGCCTGGGTCCCGAAGCGCTTGGTGAGGTTCTCGACCGAAATGCGCACGAATGGGGGCGCCTGGCGGCGGATCTGTTCTACTTCTTCAATTGTTCCGCGACGGACTCGATTTCCTTGCGGTACTGCTGGTTGACCGCTTCGTAGCGCTTCTGGGCGATATTGTCGTCGTAGATATTGACCACGTCGAGGTCGAAGTAGGAACGCACGCCGCCGGTAAACTCGACGGCCATCTCCGCCTGGGATCCCGGCTTGCCCTGCACGCGGTACTTGGGCGTGATCGGGAATACTCCCCGCTCCATCGCCACCCGCTGCCCGCGTTCGGACAGCAGGTACTCGATGAACGCGCGCGCCGCCCGGGGATGCCGGGTGCCCGCGATGACGCCGATCGGCTCGGGCGTGATCCACGCCGTCTTCGGCGCCACGAACTTGAGCTCGTATCCGGCCAGGCGGTCCTCGAACGCCATGTAGCTCGGCACCGCGAATCCGGCCGCGAACTCGCCCCGCGCCACGACCGACGGCACGTCACGGCTGCGCGCGGTGAAGATGCCGGTATTGCCCGCGAGGCGCTTCAACCACGCCCAGCCCTTCTCGTCGCCGTCGCGCTGGAGGATCACCTCGTAGGTCGCGTGGCTGCTGGAGGAGCGCGTCGGCGCGCATTGCGCGACGTTGCCCTTCAGCTTCGGATGCAGCAGGTCGTCCCAGTCTTTCGGCTCCGGTACCCCTAGGCGCGCGAGCAGCTTCGGGTGATACACCAGGCCGTAGGGCTCGAGCACCGTACCAGTCCAGAAGCCCTTGGGGTCCTTCAAGGGGATGGGCTTGGGCTTGCCGATGCTCGCCGGAATCGCGTCCATCACGGCCTTCGGCAGATTGAGCTTCGCCAGCAGGTTCTGCTCCGCGAGCTTGTCGAAGAGCGCGCTTTCGCCGCCCCAGAAGATGTCGGCGTCCGGCCGGCCCTTCCACTCGACGATGCGGCCGTAGGCCACCGGCGTGCCGGCCGCCAGGGAGCTCGTCTTCACCGTAATGTTCCACTTCTCCTTCGCATACTTGGCGAAATCCGCCAGCGTCGGGTCGGTCAGGGTCCTGGCGACCGGCGTGATGAGCACGAGCTCGTTCTCGATCGCCTGGGCGGCAGCCTGCGCCCCGGTTGCGAACAGCGATACCAGCGCCACCCCGAGCAGCTTGATGAGTCTGATCATGACACTCTCCTTTGACGGGGCAATCGGCCCCACGCCCCGTATCCTGCACGACCCCACCCCTCCGGGGTTGACACAGATCAAGCTCCGTGCCGTCCCCTTTCACGCGCCGGTAATCCAGTCGAGATGGTAGGGGTGGGTGAGCAACTGCGCAATGGCCTCATCCAAGTCGGCCCCGTGATTTAGCACCCGGTCGACGGCCCGCACGATCGGCATGTCCACGTCATGGCGCCGGGCAAGCTCCGCCACCGACTCGGCGGAATGCACCCCCTCCTGCACGGTCACCCGCTCGCGCAGGATGTCCTGCAGCTTGCGCCCTTCGCCCAGCGCGATCCCGAGCGAGGTGTTGCGCGAACTGGCGCTGTTGCAGCTCAAGCTCAAGTCGCCCGCCCCGCAGAGCCCCAGGAAAGTTTCGAGGCGCGCGCCCATGGCGACGCCGAGCCGCGCCATTTCGGCCAGGCCGCGCGCGAACAGCGTCGCGCGCGTGCTCTCGCCCAGCTTCTTGCCGAGCGCGACGCCGCACGCGATGGCGATGACGTTCTTCAGCACGCCGCCGATCAACGCGCCGGTGACATCGTCGGAAAGATAGGTGCGGAAGCGCGGCGTTCCGATCGCTTGCGCGAGCCGCTCGCCGACGGCGCGGTCGGCGCAGGCCAGCGTGACGCCGACCGGCCGGTCCACCGCAATGTCATGCGCGAAGGAAGGACCGGAGAGGACCGCTACCGGCGCACCGGGCAGGATCTCGGCGATGATCTGCGCCATGAGGGCGCAGGTGCCTCGCTCGACGCCCTTCGAGCAGGTTACTACCGGTGTGCCGCTCTTGAAATGGGACCGCAACTGGCCCGTGACGGCGCGCATATGCTGGGCCGGCGGTGCGAGCAGGAGAAAGTCCGCTCCCGCCGCGGCCGCGGCGATATCATTCGTGGCCTGGATGCCCGGTGCGAGGCGGATGCCCGGCAGGAAGACCGGATTGACCGAATCCCGGTTGATCGCGGAGGCGACTTCCGGCTCACGCGCCCAGATGACGGTGTCGTGGCCCGAACGTCGCACCACGCACGCCATGGCCGTGCCGAACGCCCCGCCCCCGATCACCCCGATTCGCGCCATGCATGGCCTTTCCGTGTCGCGACCGGCATCACTCTAAACCATAAGCAAGGGAACGCGATAACGGTGGCGCTCATCACCAATCACCAATCACCAATCACCAATCACGGACCTTACGTCTCCGCCCAATTCTTGGCGCGCTCGATGGCCTTGCGCCATCCGCTCATCAACCCCTCCGCCTGCCCGCGATCCATCCGCGGCTCGAACTGACGTTCAACCTGCCACTGCTCGGCGAGGTCCCGCCCGTCCTTCCAGAAGCCGATGGCGAGGCCCGCCAGATACGCCGCGCCGAGCGCGGTCGTTTCGGTAACCCGGGGACGCACCACCGGAACCCCGAGCAGGTCGGCCTGGAACTGCATCAGCATGTTGTTGCGCGCCGCGCCGCCGTCCACCCGCATTTCCGCGAGCCGGATGCCCGAATCCGCCTCCATGGCGGCGAGGACCTCGGCCGTCTGGTAGGCGATGCTCTCCAGCGCCGCGCGCGCGATGTGCGCCGCAGTCGAGCCCCGCGTCAGGCCCAGGATCGCCCCGCGCGCGTACGGGTCCCAGTGCGGGCTGCCAGCGCCGGTGAAGGCCGGCACCAGGTACACGCCGCCGTTGTCGGCAACGGTCGCGGCGAGCCGCTCGATCTCGGCCGAGGACTTGATGATGCCGAGCCCGTCGCGCAGCCACTGGACCACCGCGCCGGCGATGAAGACGCTGCCTTCGAGCGCGAATTCGCTGGACGCGCCGGTGCGGCAGGCCGCGGTCGTAAGGAGCTTGTTGCGCGACGGCACGGGCCGCTCCCCCGTGTGCATCAGCATGAAGCAGCCGGTGCCGTAGGTGTTCTTGACCATGCCGGGGGCGATGCAGCGCTGCCCGAACAGCGCCGCCTGCTGGTCGCCGGCGATGCCGGCGATGGGAATGCGCGCGTCGAGGATATCGGACGTCGTCTCGGCGACGACCTCGCTCGAACCGCGGACTGCGGGCAGCAGTTTCTCCGGAATTTCGAGCATCCCGAGCAGTTCCTCATCCCAGGACCCGGTATGAATGTTGTAGAGCATCGTGCGCGACGCGTTGCTGGCGTCGGTCACGTGCGCCGCGCCCCCCGACAGCTTCCAGACGAGCCACGCGTCCACGGTGCCGAACGCGAGCTTGCCCGCCTCGGCCCGGGCGCGCGCGCCCGGGACGTTGTCGAGGATCCACGCCAGCTTGGTGCCGGAAAAATACGCGTCCAGAACCAGCCCGGTTTTCTCCGTCACGCGCGCCTCCAGGCCGCGCGCCTTGAGGGCGTCGCACGCGCCCGCGGTGCGGCGGTCCTGCCACACGATGGCGTTGCAGACCGGCTGCCCGGTGGCGCGGTCCCAGACGATGGTCGTCTCGCGCTGGTTGGTGATGCCGATCGCGGCGACGTCGCGGGCGTGGATGCCGGCGCGGGCGATCGCCTCGCCGGCGACCGCGACCTGCGTCGCCCAGATTTCGTCCGGGTCGTGCTCGACCCAGCCCGGGTGCGGGAACACCTGCGTGAATTCCTTCTGCGCCACGGCCACGATGGCGCCCGACTCGTCGAACACGATGGCGCGCGAGCTGGTGGTGCCCTGGTCGAGGGCGAGTATCGCTTTCATTCGGCCACCCACATGAACGAGGTCCTATATTGTGGCAAATTACCGGTCCGGTACCTGCATCTGCGCCGATGCCCGCCCATCCTCGCCGGAATTTAACTGTTTTCCCTCACCAAATTGGTTTATTCTTAGGGCCCGGGGGGATACTTCAGGAGAAGAATGAATGGCTTTCTACGCGTTTTACGCCGTCGCGCTGATCATCCTGATCCTGCATTTCACCGGCTGGCTCAAGCGCAACAATCTCGAGTGGCTCGTGCTGGTGCTCGCGGTAGCGACCTTCCCCGCCGTCGTTTTCCTGTAGCCCGCGCGCCCCGCAGCACGCTCCCGAGCCGGATTCGGGAGCCACGCATCCCCGTCAAGACGCAGGCGCTCAATCGGCCTGACCGGTCTCGCTATTTCAGCAGCAAGCTGACCCCCGCCAGCGCGAGCAGCGCGGCCATGATCTTCGAGAACGCCTCCTGGCTGGAAAACGGAGAAGCTTTCCGACACGGCGGCTACTTGAACAGCAGCGCGGTGCCGCTCGCCAGCAGCATTACGGCGACGCCCCGGTTGAACACCTTCTGTTCGAGGCGGCCGGCCAGCCAGTTGCCGATGCGCGAGCCGAGGAACATCAGCGGAAGCCCGGCCGCGACCAGGGTCAGCACGCCCAGGTCGTAGAGCTCGAGCTGCGCGTAGCCGGCGATGCGCAGCAGGGCCAGGACCCCGAGTATCGTCGTGATCGTCGCGCGAAACGCGTTCTTCTCCAGCCCGGCGGTGCCCAGGTAGATGACGTACAGCGGGCCGCCGGCGGCGCCGAATACGGTCCCTGCCACCGCCGCGGATGTTCCCAGCAACGCGGCGAGTGGATAGCGGAACCGCGCGCTGACCGCCAACGGGCGCGAAGCGCTCGCCAGCGCGAAGCACGCGTACAGGATGACGAAAACGCCGAACGCCTTGACCAGCGTGCGCACGTCCAGCTGCTGCAGCAGAAACAGCCCCGCCAGCACGCCGAGCACGGTGTAGGGCACGAGCCGAGCAATTTCGCGCCACTCGATCCGCCTCCAGTCCCGACGAACTTGCCCGAGCGAGGCCAGCGCCGTGAGCATGGCAACCGCCGCGATCACCACCGTCAGCGGCAGGATGAGGGCCAGCAGCGGGACCGCGACCGCCTGGCCCCCGAATCCGGCGGTGCCGCGCACGGCGTACGCCGCCACCACGACAAGCGCCGCGAAGATCAGCTCGAGCGTGCCGAGCGATTCCATCCGGTTAGTGGTTACCGGTCGCGGCTCGGCGATCGCCGCGCTCCTGCCGGCGGGCGAGCCGCAACAGCACGAGCGCGGCGACACCCAGGACGACCATCAGCGCGAACGTCGCGCTGTAGGACCCGATGACCCCGTACGCCGCCGCGAACACCGTCGGGCCCAGCATGACGCCGCCGAACACGAAGAACGACGTGCCGCCGGCGACCAGGCTGATCATTCCGGGCGGGCTCAAGCGGGCGCACTCGGCGTGAACGATGCCGTTCCAGCCCACGCAGCTCGCGCCCAGCACGAAGAAGAGCAGCATCACCAGCGATTTCGGCCAGCTCGCGTCGAGCAGGACGAGCAGGACCGAGGCGACGATCATGATCACGCAGATGAGAGTGAGCACGGCGAGGCCGCTCTTCAGGCGGTCGGCCAGCCATCCCCACGGAATCCGGAAAATCGAGCCCCCGACCTGGGCCACCGACAGCATGACCCCCGCCTCGACCAGCCCGTAGCCGCCCTCGGCGACGAGGTAGACCACGGTGAAGCTCAGCAGGACGCGCTGGACGCTGGAGAATAGCACCGCGGCAAGCGCGATCCAGCGCAGCGACTTCTCCCGCCAGACGAGCGGCACGCCGCCGAATGGCGCGCTGGGCACGCCGCCCGCGGGCCTGCGCTCGCCGTCCCAGGCGACGCGGGCGCGCTCCGTGACGAGCAGGATCGCAACGGCCATCGCGGCGATCATCGCAAGCGCCCAGCGCCAGCCGACCGTCACCGCGAGCAAGGGCGCCGTCAACGCCACGATCACGCCGCCCACCGGCACGCCGGTCTGCTTGATCGAGAACATCAGGTTGCGGCGATCGGGCGACGTGTGGTTGGCCAGCAGGTAGGACGCCGCCGGACTGGCGAGCCCCGATCCGATGCCGACGGCCAGTGATCCCAGCGCGATGAAGCCCACGTGGGGCAACGCGAACAACGACAGGCCAATCACGCTGAACACCATGCTCACCTGCGTCGTGAACGCGGAGCCGATGCGCATCGCGACGACGCCGCCATAAGCCGAGGCCAGCGCGGCAGCGCCGAAGGTCAAGCCGACCTGGTAGCCAACCAGCACCGGGTTGACGCCGAGCGATTCGGCCACCTTGGGGGCGATGGTCGAGAGCACGATGTTCGACATCGCCACCACCATCTGCGCGGCGGTCGTCACCAGCACGACGAACCAGGCGGGGACGGGTGAAGCGGAGGGCATCGCGATGAGTTCAGCGTCCGTTCGAACGCGCGGAATTAGTGCGGCGTCCAGTGATACTTTAGCCGCGCGTTGAACGGCGCTGGCGGGTCAGGCATTATCGCACGTCGGTCACTGTCGTCCGCTCGAACGCACCTGCGCGCTCCCGTTTTGTCCGGACTGTGGTCGCCTGCCGTCTTTTTGACATGTCACGGTCGCATTCATAGAATTTCAGAGAATTCCTCCTCCTGAGTCCTTCATGGCCCATTCCCCCGCCGCCAGAGCGCCCGGCGCCAAGGTCCCGCGGTGAGCGCAACCCCGCGGTTGCAACTGCTCGCCGGTCGTATCGGCGCTGCGGCGAGGCTCGCGCCCGGTGAAATGGCGCGGGAAGTGAAGGCCGCACTGGGCGAAGCGACGGCCGAGCCGGGCTGGCTGCCGCCCGAGCGGCGGCGCGCGAGCCACGAGAACTACGCGCGGCACCTGCTCTACGGCGATCCAGACGGCCGTTTCTCGATCCTCTCGATCGTCTGGGACCATGGCCAGATGAGCCCGATCCACGGCCATCATTGCTGGTGCGCCGTCGGAGTCTATCAGGGCACGCTCTGCGAGACCTACTACCGCGAAAGACCCTCCGGCGGGCCGCCGGTGCCGGCCGGCAGCACGCGACGCGACGCGGGCACGCTGAGCTTCGATCCGGCCGTCTCCGGAATTCACCGCATCGCCAACGCAAGCGGAGCCCTCGCCATCTCCCTGCACGTCTACGGCGTCGCCAAGGAAGCAATCTCGACGGGCGTGAACCGGCTCTACCCGACAGCGTGATGAGTGATTGGACTGATGCCGAATAGGCCAAATCAAATCGAACTTACTAGTCCACTCACCACTCACTACTCACCATTCACGCCTTATCAGCGGAGCGAGAAATGAAAGCAGTCGTACTGGAAAAGCACGGTGGGCTCGAGGAGCTCAAATTCGTGAAGAACTTTCCCGACCCCAGGGTGGCCGACGGCCATGCAGTGGTCCGGGTCAGGGCGACCTCGTTCAACTACCACGACGTCTTCACCGTGCGCGGCATGCCTGGCATCAAGGTGCCGCTGCCGATGATCATCGGGCTCGACCTCGCCGGGGAAATCCTCGAAACCGGCGCCGGCGTGGATCCGAAGTGGAAAAAAGGCGACCGCGTGCTGGTAAATCCCCTCAACCGGCAGAAAGGGCTGATGGGCGAGATGATGCACGGCGGGCTCGCGGAGAAATGCCTGGTCGCCGAGCACCAGTTGATCCGCATGCCCGAGGGCGTCACGTTCGAGGAAGCCGCCTCGCTGCCCGTCGCCTACGGCACGGCGCACCGCATGCTGATCACCCACCAGACGGTGAAGAGCGGCAACAAGGTTCTCGTGCTCGGCGCGAGCGGCGGTGTAGGCACCGGCTGCGTGCTCCTCGCCAAGATGCTGGGCGCGGAGGTGATCGCGTGCGCCTCCAGCGCGGACAAGATCGAACGGCTGAAGGCGCTGGGCGCAGACCACGTCATCAACTACAAGGAAACCGACTTCTCCAGGTGGGCGGTGGAGAAATACGGCAAGCCCCAGCGCCGCTCGTACGACGGCGGCGTGGACGTCGTCATCAACTTCACCGGCGGCGACACCTGGGCGCCGACGCTCAAGTGCGTGAAGCGCGGCGGCAAGATCCTGGTGTGCGGCGCGACCGCCGGCTACGACCCCAAGGAAGACCTGCGCTACATCTGGAGCTTCGAGCTGCAGGTGATCGGCTCGAACAGCTTCTACGACGACAACCTGCAGGCGCTGATGGGCCTGATCCAGCAGGGCAGGATGAAGCCCGTCATCGACAACGTGCTGCCGCTCGAGCGCGCGGCGGAGGGGCTGCGGCTCATCGAGAGCCGGGAGGTCTTCGGCAAAGTGGTGGTTACACCGTGAACGGCAAATGGACAGGATTAACATGATTAACAAGATTAGAACTAGCACCCAACCGGCAGCCCAGTTTGAATTTGTATTCGATCTAATCCTGTAAATCCTGTTAATCCTGTCTATCAATCCATGGCCGTTCCCCGACCCGAGCCGCGCGGCTACCCGGGCAATCTCGGCTTGCTGTTCGCCGAACATGCTCAATCCGATCGTGCGGCGATCATTGAGCTGCGCGACCCGGGGAAACCGCGCTCGGTAAGCTTCCGCGAACTCGATGCCGGCTGCAACGCGGTCGCGCGCGGGCTTGCAAAGGCTGGGCTCAAGCCCGGCGACCGCATCGGCATCCTCTCGCTCAACCGCGCCGAGTTCGTGATGACGCTGCTCGGCGCGATGCGTGCGGGCGTCGTGCCCGTGCCGGTCAACGTCAAGCTGCCCGCCGACGCGGTCGCCTTCATCCTCGACGACGCCGGCGCGCGGATGGCGTTTGCTGAGCCCGGTCCTCGTCGCCTTTGCCCGGCACATCTTCCAATAATCGAATTCGGCGGGAACTTCGACTCGTTCCTAGACCCGGGAACATTCGATGCTTACGAGCCCTCGCCGGATTCGATCGCGATCCAGCCTTATACCTCGGGCTCCACGGGGCGGCCGAAAGGCGTGCTGCTCACGCACTACGGTCAGAACTGGAGCCGGCGCATCCTCGCCCATACCCGCGGCACGAGCGAGAAGGACGTGATCCTGGTCGCCGCGCCGCTCTATCACAAGAACGCGCTGAATGCGATCAAGCAGGGACTCACCGCCGGCGCGATGCTGCCGCTGCTGCCGCAATTCGACATCGAGCGTTACATCGAAGCCATCGGGCGCTACCGCTGCACGGTGATCTCCGGCGTGCCGACGATGATGGCGATGATGCTCACGCGCAGGGATCAGCTCGCGAAGATCGACAGGACGTCCGTACGCACCATCATGATGGGCTCGGCGCCTTCCTCGCCCCAGCTCATCCGGGAGCTGCGCGCGCACTTCCCGAACGCGGAGCCGCTGGTGGTCTACGGCGTGACCGAAGGCGGGCCGGTGCCGCTGGGCCCCCACCTCGGCGGCAAGCCGCGCCCGCCCGGCTCGCTCGGCGTCCCCTACCCCGGCACTGAAGCGAAACTGGTTGGCGGGCCGAGCCCCGATGAAGGCGAGCTCGCGCTGAGAAATCCGGGCAACCTCCTCGGCTATCACAATCTTCCGGAAGAAACTGCAAAGCGGCTGCGCGACGGCTGGTACTACACCGGCGACGTCTGCCGCCGCGACGCCGAGGGCTTCTATTACTTCGTCGGGCGCACCGACGACATGTTCGTCTCCGGCGGCGAGAACATCTACCCGGGCGAGGTCGAGACGATGCTGCTGCGTCACCCGGCGGTGCACCAGGTGGTCGTGCTGCCGTTCGACCACGAACTGAAGGGCCAGGTGCCGTACGCCTTCGTCGTGCCCAAGCCCGGCGCGGCGGTCACGGAAGACGAGATCAAGCGCTTCTCGCTCGCGAACGGCCCGGCCTACCAGCATCCGCGGCGCGTATTCTTTCTGAAGGAATTGCCGCTGGCGGGTACCAACAAGATAGATCGACAACGGCTGCAGAAATGGGTTACGGATGGCACGATCGCAACAGTGATCAATGACCGGTGATCAGGGCAAAAAATGTCAGGAACCTTTTTCTGACCAAGGCGCGACCGGGTCGCCGCTACTCCGCCTCGAGCTTCGCCTGCTGCACTACCCCAGTCCATTTCGCGATTTCCGCCCTAACGTGGGCGGCAAACGCCTCAGGTGTCGTCGGCGTGACCGTGATGCCCTGGTCTTCCAGGCGCTGCTTTAGCGGCCCCGCGAGGAGCTTGTTCAGATCGGTGTTGAGCTTGGCGAGGATCGGCTGCGGCACCTTCGACTGGGTGCAGATTCCGTACCATCCCGTGACATCGTAATCCGGCACGCCCTGCTCGGCGAAGGTCGGCACGTCCGGCACCTGCGCATTGCGCTTTGCCGATGTGACGCCGAGCGGTCGCACTTTCTTCGCCCGAATTGCCGCCAGCGATCCGCCAGCCAGATTCCCGATCGCGGATTCCATGTGCCCACTCATTACATCGGCGAGGGCTAGCGCCACCCCCTTGTAGGGCACATGCACGATATCGATTCCACTCATCATCTTGAATAGCTCCACAGACAGGTGGGGCGACCCGCCGACACCGGAAGAGCCGAAGTTCACCTTGCCGGGATGCGCCCTGGCGTAACCGATGAGCTCCTTGAGGTTTCTCGTGGGCATCGAGGGGTGCACCATGAAGACATTGGGCACGCCGCCGATCATGGCGGGAAATGCGAAGTCTGCGATCGGATCGTAGTTAAGTCTCCTCCTGAAGCGCGCCGGCGTGACACTGTGCGAACCGATGTTGCACAAGACCAGGGTGTGGCCGTCAGGCGCAGCCTTCGCCGTATACTCGGTGGCGATGTTGCCGGCAGCGCCCGGCCGGTTTTCGACGATCACGGTATTTCCCCAGATCTCGGAAAACGCAGCCGCCACCATACGTGCCGCAGTGTCGACACCACCGCCCGGCGGATAGCCCACCATGATGCGCACGGGTTTCGCGGGATAGGCCTGCGCGCTCGCGGTTTGCGCAAATGCCATCATCAACAGTGCAACCATCCACGCGAACGTCTTCATGACAGCCTCCTTCCAAAATGCGAGCCGTGCCGAATCACGGCCATGTTGACACCCGGTACATATCTACGCAATTATGTGATTTTGCCATCTCAATCAATTCTGTTTATAGAGATGAACGAACGGGACCTCGACTATTTCGCCGTCGTTGCAGAGCATGGACACCTCGGGCGGGCATCAGAAGCGCTCGGGCTGACCCAGCCGGCGCTGAGCATGAGCCTGCGCCGGTTGGAAAAATCCATGCAGGCCAAATTGGTCAAAGGCACCCCGAAAGGTGTCGAATTAACCGCCGTCGGACGCGCCTTGCAGTCACATCTGCAACGGCTAAGGCTCGTGCGCCAGGACGTCTACCGCGAAATCGCGGACCTCGGGCAGGGACGAGCGGGAGACGTGAGCATCAGCACGCAAGTGGGAGTGACCGAGGACCTTGTCGCTCTGTCGTCGGCCGTCCTGCTCAATGAGGCGCCGAAGATTGCGTTGAAAGTTGCCGTGACGTCGCTTGAAACCATGGTGCTGGCGCTTCGAAATGGGGATCTCGATTTCATCGTCAGCAGCAGTCCGTCCGTGCCGGCGGACGATCTCGCGCATGAGCACCTGCACGAAGATGAATTCGTCGTCATCGCTTCGACCGCGCATCGCCTGGCCGGGCGCAGGCGCGTAACCCTCGCCGAAGTTGCGAGCGAACGATGGGTCAGGCCAGGTGCCAGCGGACCGTCGTGGGACGCCTTCACCCACGCCTTTGAGAGAGGGGGGGTGGGTCTGCCCCAATTCACGATGACGTCCAATTCGAGTGTCGTCCGGCGAAGGGTAATCGCCTACGCCGGTTTTCTCGGCCAGAGCACTCGCCGGGCCGTCCGGCAAATCGGTCGTTCGCTACCGCTGACCGTGCTGCCGATCAAGGAGCTCACTATTCCGCGCAGTGTGATGGTGACCTATCGAAGGGACGCCTACCTCTCCCCCGCCGCGCGGCGCTTCATCGAGATCCTGAAGACGACGGCCAGGGAAATCGCCGGTCAGAACCGATAATCACATGTAAAATGAGGCCATGAGCGACGCAGAAGTGGGGCGATGGGCTGATACTTGGGAACGCGCCGGGCGCGAGCTTGCGCGCATCCGGCGCCGGGAGCTCGAGGCGATGACGGACGAGGACGTCCGGCGCGCGATCGCCGATCTGTTCTCGGACGCATTGACCGCGGGCCTCCCGTCCCGGATGACCTCTGGTCTGGTCGAACAGCAGCGTCTGTTCGCGGCGTTGCGCCGACGGGCATGAACGCGCTGTTCGCTGCGGCAGCCGAAATCCAGTCCTTTCTTCGGCGCGCGGACGAGCGATTCTGCTTCATCGGCGGGACCGCGCTGCAGCGCTGGGGCGAACCCCGGCTTACGAGGGAAATCGGTCTTACGCTGCTCTGCCCTTTTGGCGCGGAGGAAAAGGCCGCTGACCGGCTCCTCGGCGGCTTCGCTCCGCGCATACCGCAGGCGCGCGAGTTCGCCATTCAAAATCGAGTAGTATTGCTGAGCGGCAACGCAGGCGTTCCCGTCGACGTTGCGCTCGGGGCATTCCGTTTGAGGAGCGCTGTGTATCCCGGGCAAGCGAGTTCGATTTCGGCCAAGTTCACCTCCTCACATGCTCCGCGGAAGAGCTCGTTGTGCTCAAGGCGTTCGCTGCTTCGTTCCGGAAACGACCGGTCAGGAAACAGGCCGTGAATCTCCAATAGTGATACTGAAACGAAGACAGCATGGGCGAGACAAACATCGGGATCGAGAGACTGCAGGAACTGATCACCCGCGGGCCGTTCAACCGCTGGCTCAATTTCACCGTGCTGAAGAGCGACGCTGATGGCGTCGAGATCCGCGCGGCGTGGCGCGAGGAATGGGTGGTCAATCCGGATCGCCGCTACACCCACGGCGGCATCCTCGCGGCGATCATCGACGTGGCTGCCGATTACGCCGTCGCCGCGCAGCTCGGCCGGCCGGTGCCGACGATCGATGTCCGCGTGGATTACCACAAGGCGGCGATGCCGGGCGACCTCACCGCGAAAGCACGCGTCGTGCGCATGGGCAGCCAGTATTCGACCGCCGAGGCGTATCTCTACGACAAGGATGGCGCGTTGGTGGCGAGCGGTCGCGGCACTTACTTCACGGCTTCGCCCAAGGCGTGATTCGTGATTGGTGATTGGTGATTCGCGAAAAAGCAAAACGCTTTAGACCAATCACTATTCACCATTCACGCAGTTGGGCTTCAGTGTAGGATATAGCCTGATTTCATTATGAAAACTGCCCGCAAAACCGCCAAGGCGCGCAAGCGCCTGATCGTAGCGATGACCGGCGCGACCGGCTCGATCTACGGCGTGCGCATCCTCGAGACGCTGCGCGCCATCGGCGGCTGGGAGACGCACCTGATCGTCTCCGACGCGGGCGCGCTCAACGCCTGGTACGACCACAGGATGACGCGCAAGGACCTGGCGAAGCTCGCCGACGTGGTGCACAACGTGCGCGACGTGGGCGCCTCGATCTCGAGCGGCTCGTTCGTCACCCACGGCATGGTGATCGCGCCGTGCTCGATGAAAACGCTCGCCGCGGTCGCGCTGGGCTTCTCCGACAATCTCGTCTCGCGCGCGGCGGACGTGATACTCAAGGAGCGGCGGCGCCTGGTGCTGGTCGTCCGCGAAGCGCCGCTCAACCTCGCGCACCTGCGCAACATGGCGCAGGTGACCGAGATGGGTGGCATCGTCTATCCGCCGGTGCCGGCCTTTTACAGCCACGCGACGACCGTGGACGGGCTGGTGAACCACACGGTCGGCCGCGTGCTCGATCTCTTCGGCGTCGAGCATAGCCGCATCAAGCGCTGGCACGGGATCAAGGGTTCCGCACCCGCCGCGGAGTGAGCGCCCCGATGAAGCTGGAAAAGCTTGATGTCAAGAACGAGAGCTTCCGGCAGTTCCTCGACCGGCTGCGCGCCGAGAAGGAGCTGACGGACATCCGCCAGCCGGTGGACATCCGGCACATCGCCACGCTGGTGGACCAATCGGAGACCGCCCTGCTCTTCCACAACGTCATCGGCTACGACATGCCGGTGGTCTCCGGCATCATCCGCTCGCGCAATCGCGCCGTTCTCTCCATGGGCTGCAGCAATTACCCGGAGATCGAGCACCGGCTGCAGCAGGGCATCGACAATCCGATCAAGCCCAAGACCGTCGAGACCGCGCGCTGCAAGGAAGTGATCGAGGTCGGCGACGCGGTGGACCTCTACCGCCTGCCGATCCCGATGTCCTCGATCTACGACGGCGGCCCGATGATCACCGCCGGCATCGTAATCGCGAAGGACCCGGAATACGGCATCAATTCCGGCATGTACCGCTTCATGGTCAAGGAGAAGAGCCTGACCGGCATCGACATCGTGACGCCGAACAACATGCGCTTCTTCGCGAGCCGCGCCTACGGGGCGGGCCGCCCCTGCCCGATCTCGATCTCCATCGGGACGCACCCGTTCGAGATCATGGGCTCCGGCTTCCGCGCGCCGCTCGGCGTGGATGAGATGGCGATCGCCGGCGGCATCCGCGGCGCGCCGGTGGAACTGGCGATGTGCGAGACCATCGACATGCCCTGCCTCGCCGACGCCGAGATCGTGCTCGAGGCCGAGATCCTGCCGACCGGGTGGACCCACCCCGAAGGGCGCTTCGGCGAGTTCACGCGCCTGATGGGCGGGCTGCACTGGAACCCGCTGGTGCGGGTGAAGGCGATCGCCCGGCGCAAGGACGCGATCTACTACGCGCTGCACATGCCGTGGGAGAACACGTGGCTCGCCGCGCCCACGCGCTACACCGCGATCCGGCGGGCGCTGAAGAACGCCGGCGTGCAGGTGAAGGATATCAACGTCACCCTCGGCGGTTGCGGCTTCTGGCACGCCATCGTCTCGATCCAGAAGCAGGCCGGCGAAGGCAAGAACGCACTGCTCGCGGCGCTGACCGCACAGGATATCAAGCATGTGATAGTAGTGGACGACGACATCGACGTCTTCGACGCGACTGACGTCGAGTGGGCGATCGCCACCCGCGTGCAGGGCGACAGGGACGTCATCATCATTCCCGGGGCGCGCGCTAAGCCGCTCGACCCCAGTCTCGCGGTCACGCCGCCAGGCGTGGTGCCGACCGGCGCCAAGGTCGGCATCGACGCCACGATCGGCGAAGGCATCCCGCGCGAACGCTTCGAGCGCATCGCCTACGCCTACGCCGATCGCGCAAAGATCGCCGATTATGTCAAGGGCAAGGCCGATGCCCCGCCGCAAGCGGCGGGGCATAACGAGACGCTCGTGGAGCGTCTCGCAAGTGAGATCATGAAATGGATTGAAACGGAGCCAAGGTACTATCAGGAAATCGCGGAGCACTTCGCCGCGTACGAATTCCAGGCGGTGGTGCGCGCCATGGGCAGGCTCCATGCCGACGGCAAGCTGTGGCAGGATGCGCGCGGCCGCGCGTGCCTGCGCGAATCCGTTTTTGCCGCAAAACCACCGGCAAAAACGGATTAATCCCGAAACTCCCTCTTCGGATTTTAGATCGCATGCCCATGCGAAAAATCCGTGTGCACGTCGAGAACCTGCGCGCGCGGCCTGGCATCTACCACGTCACGCCCGAGCGCTGGTCTGCCGCATGCGCCCGCCACCGCGCGCAGGGGCGCCGGATCGAGGCGAGTTTCGGCTGGGACGGCGAAACGCTCGAGGACGCGTTGAAGGACGCGGAAATCGTGATCGGCTTGCGCAGCCGCCTCGGGCGCCTGGCCGAGCGGGCGCCGCGGCTCAAGTGGCTTCACGCCACGCTGGCCGGGGTGGACCGCCTGTTCCCGCTCGACTGGCTGCCGCCGGGCGCCGTGCTCACCAACAATCATGGCGCGCACGGCGTGAAGGCGGAGCAGTACATGCACATGGCCTATACGATGCTCAACACGCGCATGGCGGAGATCGCCGTCAACCAGCATGCGCGCCGTTGGCGGCAGGTATTCTCGCCCAGCATCATCGGCAAGACCGCGCTGGTTGTGGGCCTCGGCGACCTTGGCCAGGCGGCGGTCCGGGCCGCGAAGAAGCTCGGGCTCCGGGTCGTAGGCGTGAGCCGGAGCGGCAAGCGAGTCCCGGGCGTCGACACCGCACACAAGGGCGCCGCTCTCGACCGGTTGCTGCCGGCCGCCGATTACGTGGTCATGGCGGTGCCGCTCACGCCCGATACGCGAAATCTACTGAACCGCGCGCGCCTCGATCTCCTGAAGCCCGCCGCTGGCGTCATCAATATCGCGCGCGCGCAAGTCCTGGACTACGACGCCCTCGCCGGGAAACTCGGGCGCGGCGAGCTCACCGGCGCGGTGGTCGACGTGGTGGATCCGGAGCCTTTGCCGCCGGAGTCGCCGCTCTGGGAGACGCCCAACCTCATCATTACGCCGCACATCTCCTGCGACGACGGCGAGCATTACGTGGATATCTCGCTCGACTTGTGGTTCGCCAATTTCGCGCGCTTTCTGGAAGGCAAGCCGCTCAGGAACCGTGTCGACCCCCGCCGCGGTTACTGAGTGGAAAAGCGTGATTCGTGGATCGTGGATGGGGGTTCGAATCTGCTTTAGTCGGATAACCGCGAACAATCAAGCACGACACGAGCCACGAACCACGAGCCACTAACCACGCTCTCCTCGCGTGCCGAAATGATGTCCATCGCCTCCCAGCAGGTTCCCGCAGCAGGAGAGCTGGTGCTGGACCACGTGGCGCACTTCGTGCCGCACATCGACGCGGCCAGCAGCGCGCTGGAGACGCTCGGTTTCACCCTGACGCCCTTCTCCGCGCACTCGCACCGTTCCGAGCCGGGCGGGCCGCTCGTGCCCGCCGGCGCGGGAAACCGCTGCGTGATACTGGAGCGCGGGTATCTGGAAATCGTCACGCCGACCGGCGACACGCCGCACGCCGGCCAGCTCCGCGCCGCGATCAAGCGCTATTCGGGCGCGCACCTGATTGCGTTCGGCACCGCGGCACCCGAAGCCGATCACGCCAGGATCCGGAAATCCGGGTTCGATCCGCTGCCTCCCGTGTCACTCCAACGCCAGATCGGCACCGAGTCGGGGGAAGGCACGGTGCGCTTTACAGTGGTGCGGGTGCCTCCCGGAACGATGCCCGAGGGCCGCATCCAGTTCTGCCGGCACCACACGCCGGAACTGGTCTGGCAGGAGCGCTGGCTGGATCACCCCAACCGCGCGGCTGCCCTGACCAGCGTGATCCTGTGCGTCCCTGACGCGCGGGAAGCGGCGCAGCGCTTTGCGCGTTACACCGGGCTGCTCGCGCAGGTGAGCGGAAGCGTGTGGCGCATCGACACCGCGCGCGGCCGCCTGCTGTTTCTCGACCGCGACACCCTGCATCGGCGGCTCGACGTCGTGCCGCCTTCCCTCCCCTGGATCGCCGGATATATGCTGGAGAGCGCGGACATCGCAGCGACCGGCGATTACCTCCGGAACGCGGGGGTGAGCGTGCACGTGCTCGGCAGCCGGCGGCTGATGGTGAAGCTTCCAGCGGCCGTTGGTGGCATCATGATCTTCGAGCCGAAAAGCTCGGGAGCCCTGAATTTCGACTAACGAGCTGTCACCCATTTCCGAAGGACTCAATTGAACGACCAACCCAGGAGAACGATTCATGGCCAAAGACGAGAACCGGACCAAGGTGACGATCCTGACCAGCAGTTACCGCATCAGGGGCTATATCGACGTTCTGCCCGGCGCCCGGGTGACCGACTTCGTCGTCCAGGCCAAGGACTTCATCGCCGTGACCGATGCGGAGGTCTATGAACCCGAGCTCGGAGGCCGCCAGGTGCTGACCGCCCCGTTCATCGACGTCAACCGTGACCACATCCAGGTCCTGGCGCCGGCATCCTGAACGTCATCCGCAGCCTGATGATGCGGTTTGACGAAAGCTACGACGTCGTCGTCGCTGGATCCGGTCTTGCGGGCGGGATCGCCGCGATCACCGCCGCCGACGCCGGCGCCAGGGTCCTGCTGATCGAGAAGTCCGAGGTCCCGGGCGGACTCTCGATCTGCTCCTACGGCGCGGTGCGCAGCGCGCGCGATCCCGAGGCCGCCTTCGCCTACCTCAAGTCGACCAACGACGGGCGCACGCCGGACGACGTGCTGCGCACGCTGGCCGAAGGCATGTGCAAGATCGAGGCTTACGTGCGCGATCTCGCGAAGATCAACGGCGCCGTCATCAGCACGTCAGTCGCGGAAGCCGCCAGTGCGCCGGACGACCTCTACCGGCGCCGCGTCGGGGCCAATTATCCCTTTCCCGGCAACGAGGCGTTCTATCACACCACTGTCGTGGACGTGCCTGGATTCGACGCGGCCAAGCACTATCCGTGGGCCAACGGCGCGCCGGGCGGGCCCAAGCTCTTCAAGATCATCCACGACCACCTCGCAAAGCGCGGCGTCGGGATCCGCCTTGCGACGCCGGCGCTGCGGCTTCTCGCCGATCCGGCAACGCGCGAGGTTCGCGGTCTACGGGTTGCCGTGAACGGCACCGAGCGCGCAATCGGGGCGCGCCGCGGCGTGATCCTCGCGTGCGGCGGCTTCGAGGGCAACGCCGACATGAAGGCGCAGTTCCTCGAGGGCAAGCCGGTTTTCAACGCCGCGGCGCGCACCAATACCGGCGACGGCATCCGCATGGCGCAGGACCTCGGCGCGGCGCTGTGGCACATGTGGCACATCCACGGCGCCTACGGCTTCCGCCACACGGACCCCGCCTACCCCTACGCGATCCGGCTCAAGCGGCACTCCGACTGGTTCCCGGGCGAGAGCCACAAGGCGAAGCTCAGGATGGCGTGGATCCTGCTGGACCAGTACGGCAAGCGCTTCATGTCCGAGTACCAGCCGTACACCCAGGACACGGCCGTGAGGCCCATGCAGCACTTCGACCCGGTCACGCAGAAGTTCCCGCGCAACCCGGCGTTCATGGTCTGCGACGAGAACGGACGCAGGATGTACCCGCTCGGGAAAGCAACCTCCAACGACAAGGACATCCGCTACGCGTGGAGCGAGGACAACCTGAAGGAAGTCGAGCTGGGAATCCTCAAGCGCGCCGACACGCTCGAAGGGCTCGCGATCCAGCTCGGGGTCGAGCCCGAAGCCGTCGTGGCCAGCGTTTCGCGCTGGAACGAGCTGTGCGAGCGTGGCGCGGACGAGGATTTCGGCCGGCCCGGCGGCACCATGACGCCGATCCGCACCGCGCCGTTCTACGGCGCGCCGGTGTGGGCGACGCTATCCAATACCCAGGGCGGCCCGGTGCACGATGCGCAGTGCCGGATCGTGAATGTGTACGGCCAGCCGATCCCGCGCCTCTACGCCGCCGGCGAGCTCGGCAGCGCCTTCGGCCATCTCTACCTCTCCGGCGGCAACATCGCCGAGTGCTTCGTCACCGGCCGCATTGCCGGCCGCGGCGCGGCGTCCCTCGCGCGGTGGAATACGTGAGATCGGGAGAGCGGGAGGTCGGGAGAGAGAGAAAATCCTCCTGCGGATTCATGTAGATGTCCCATTTTCTGCTGCCTAACACAAGCCCCTTGATAGACATGACTCCATAACGCACTGATTCAGAGGCAGGTTGACGAAACGAAGACCGGGAACGACCATGTTAACCAGCACTTTTGCGTGCGGCGTATTGGATTTCGCGCTGCCGCACCGCCGAGCTCGGCGGACACGTGCGCCGCTGTCCTGCGGGGCACGTCGAGCGGGCGTTCTACAACTCGTGCCATCAGCGGGTGTGTCCGCAATGCCAGGCGCTGGCGGTGGAGCGCTGGCTGGAGCGCGCCCGCGCGCGGCTGCTGGGCTGCGCGCACCACCATCTGATCTTCACCATCCCGCACGAGCTGAACGCGCTGTGGTGCTGGAACCGGGGGCCGATGGCGAAGCTCCTGTTCGCGGCGGTGCGCGCGGTGCTCTTCGAGCTGCTCGGCGACCCGAAGTATCTGGGCGCCACGCCCGCTCTGCTCGCCGCGCTGCACACTTGGGGGCGTTCGCTCTCCCTGCACCCGCACCTGCACGTGCTTGCGGCCGACGGGGGCTTGAGCGCCGAGGGCGTTTGGGTCGCCCCGCGGCGCTCGCACTTTCTGCCGGCGCGGGTGCTGATGCTCGTTTTTCGCGGCAAGTTCCTGGCGATGCTGCGCGAGGCGCTCGAGCGCCGGCGCCTGCGGCTACCCGCCGGCACGAGCCGCAGCCGCATGCACGGGCTGCTCAGGCGCCTCGGACGCAAGAAGTGGAACGTGCACATCCGCGCCCGCTACGCCCACGACCAGGGGGTGGCCGCCTACCTCGCGCGCTATCTCAAGGGCGGGCCGCTGAAGAACACGCAACTCCTGGCGCCTGAGCGCGGCGGCGTGCGCTTTCGCTACCGGCCGCACCGCGACGAAGGCGAGTAAGCAAAGGGGTCAACGCTTTACCTTATAGGGTGGGTGTATTAGCATTCCGGCATGTCCCGTCCGCTGCGTCTGGAATTTGCTGGCGCGTTGTATCACGTCACCGCGCGCGGCAATGCACGCGAGGACATCTTTCGCGATGATGGGGACCGCGCAACGTTTCTCGATCTGCTC
>JACPTK010000026.1 GCA_016192825.1 Betaproteobacteria bacterium
AGAGACCAGCAACTTCAGGCGGCGCGCAGGGATTTACTCCTGCACTCCGACCTCAACTATTTCAACCGCCCGGTGCGGACCCGCATGCCGGGTGGTGTGGGAGGGGTCGGTCAGGTAATCTGGCCGCCCCTATCCCGATTTGATTCGTTACGATGGCCCATCCGGACATAAAGCGCGGACCGCAAACTGGATTTCGAAAAAGAAAGCCGGCGCTTGCCGGCTTTGTGGCATGAAAAACGATCGCCTACTCTGCAGTATCGCTCTTTTCCCCAGGAGTAATCGGAAAGTCATCTGGGGCTGCAGCATGTTGATTGTCCCAGGTTTTCCATCCTGTACTCGTCCAAGTATGGTTGCGCATCATTGCCGCCTGTACATCTAGGCGGGCGGAGGAATCGAACCAACCCGAGGGGCACGCTGTGCCTTGTCCGCGTGGCGGCTGTAATACCTCGGCAAATTTGATCTTCACTTTGGGTGTCATGGCAATGTCCTCCACCCCTCAAACGTGCGACTATCGTTAATAGCATCTTGCGGACCAAACTGAGGGTGATTGAGCGTCGTGCGTTTTAACTCCCCTTCAGATACGAATACATTCCTTGGCGCAGCAGTACTTTCCAAAAGACAGCGTGTACAGGAATAGGTTGCGGACTGATTTGTGCCAAGAATCCCATTGCCGTCAAAAGGCCTTTCAAGCTCTAGGAGTTTGTCGGACTTAGCGCCGACAAACTCCTGAGGCAAAACCGCCAGCGCAAAAGCGAAAGGAAAAGGCAGTGAAAACCCTGTTTTCAGCCTGCTCGCGCGCCCGTTGGAGGCCAAGAACGGTCGTCATCCCGAATGTTAGTCGAAATTCGCAGGCGGTTTTGCTGTCAGCAGCCACCCGTATCTCGTCACTTGGTCGTCGCAGCGATCCTGGCCTTGAGCAGGTCGAAGTTCGAGCGGTCCATCTTGATCTCCCCGCGGTTGATGCCCCGGTCGATCTCGAGAACCGCTTGGTTGAACGGCGTCGGGATGCCGAGCTCCTTGCCCTTGCGCGTCACGATGCCGGTGATGAAATCCATCTCGCTCTTGCGGCCCTTGATGTGATCGTGGATGGGCGCGGTGCGGGACTGGCCGCCCACGTGGCGCATCAGCGTTTCCCTGGCCTTCGCCAGGTTCTCGTCACTGGAGCCCGCGAATTCGTCCGCGCGCAGGCCGAAGATCGGCTCGATGCGGTAGCCGAGCGCGGCGCCGACCGCGAGCGACTCCCGGCCGATCTTCACGGCGATTTCGGCCATGCCGGGCAAGGGCGCCGCCTCGCCATTGCGCAGCCCCAGCAGCCCGTGCGGCCCCATGGTCATCGAATTGGCGATGAGCTTGGTCCACTTCGCGCCGTAGATGTTGTTGGTGACGTCGCACCGGCCGACGTGGCTCATGATGGATTCGATCTCGCGTACGCGCGGCGTGTAGTAGCCGTCGAGCTCGCCCACGCCAAACCAGGTGCCCTTGTGCGTGGTGTTGCGCTGGACCAGCCCGGGCGTGAAGATCTCCGCCGACAGCTCGACGGCGCAGCCGACGGTGCGCCCGCGCCCGACGATGGAGGCGAGCGAGTCGTCGTTCATGCCGTTCATGACGCCGACCAGCACGCCGTCTTCCTTGAGATACGGCTTGATGAATTCGGCCATCCAGCGGTGGTCGTACGATTTCACCGCCAGGAAGACGATGTCGAACTCCAGGTTGGCCGACGCGAGGTCGCACAGATGCAGGGCGCGAATCGGCACCTTGACGTCCCCGTCCGCCATCTGGATGTGCAGGCCGGCCGCCTTCAGAGCCTCCACCTGCGCGGGCCACTGGTCGATGACCGTGATGTCGTATCCCGCCTGCGTCAGATCGGCGCTGACGCTGCTGCCGATCGCGCCGGCGCCCAGTACGGCTATCTTCTTGCCCATGCTTCGCGTCCCCGTGGTTGGTTTCCGGACAGCAGGATATCAAACCGCCGCGGGGGCGGGGACGCCGGTGGCAACCCGGGTCCGGGTGGCGTTCGCGTTTCGCCGCCTCGCGTCGCGCCGCGTCGCACAGGATCCCGTCACTCGCGGAGGGCGAGCGCGCGTTTGCGCATGCGCGCGAGAACGGCGCTGAGGACGACGCCGATCAGGCACAAGACGCTGATACCCGTGAAGCCCCACGTGAAGCTGCCCGTGTGGTCCTTGATGTAACCCAGCGCATACGCCGTCGTGAGGCCGCCCACGTTCGCGAACAGGTTGCCGATGCCGGTGGCCGTTCCCGCCGCGCGCTGCCCGAGCACCTCCATCGGGACCAGGAACAGCGGCCCGAAGTAGAACTGCAGGGAGATCGAGCCGGCCGCGATGACCAGCAGCAGCATCGGGGTCGAATCGACCCGCACGAGCAGCGCGGTGGCGCAGGCGAGAACCGCCAGGGAGCCGCCGATGATCAGCGGCGGATTTTGCAGGCGGTCGGACACGTAGCCGCCGAACGCGTTCGAGGTCACCGAAAACGCGGCGCTCATCGCGGCCACCAGCCCGGCCGCCTGCAGCGAGAGCCCACGGTCCGCCACGAGGAACGAGGGCAGCCAGAAGATGAACCCGGTGACCGCGCTGAAGCGGATGAACTGGAGCGCGCCGCAGATCCACAGGATCCGGTGCCGGAACAGCCGCAGCGCCTCCGCGATGGCAAATTGCCGCGTCGGCGCCTTGCGCGGCGTCTCCCGGGTGAATGACAGGAACGCCAGCGCGGCGCCCACGCCCAGCACCGCATAGAAGATGAACGCGGCGCGCCAGCCGTAGTGGCTCGCCAGCAGCGGGCCGGTCAGGGACAGCAGGATGTTGCCGGAGAAGCCGCCCACCATGAACAGGCTCATCGCGGTCGCCCGCCGTTCCGGCGGGAACCACGACGCGAGCAGCGTGAGCCCTGGCGCGAACAGGAGGGCGCGGAACGCCCCGGCGACAAACTGGTCGAGCAGGGCGAGCCAGAACGAGTCGATCAGGCCCAGAGCCGCGGACAGGACCGACCAGCCGATCAGGCCGATGCCGAAGAGCCGGCCGGGTCCATAGCGGTCCGCGAGGTAGCCGGCGGGAACCTGCCCCAGCGCGTAGCTCAGCGTGGCCGCGACGGCGAGCGCGCCGGCCTGCGTGAAGGTGATCTGCAGGTCTTCGCGGATCAGGGGCAGAAAGAGGGGGACGCCGACGAGCGTCAGGCCATGGCAGACCTGGCAGAGCAGGACCAGCATGACGTTGGTGACGCGATCCCGTCCCCGCAATCCGGCGGCCGGCAGGGCGAGCGCGACGCTCTGTTCCGGGTGGGGGGAGATACGCACGATGTACGTTTTGATGAAGGCGGGATGGCGAAAAGCTGCCGTTCACTCTACAAGCCGCCCGCCTTGCCGGTTTTGACCTGGCGCAAACTCTGTTGCGATGCCGGGACCGCGAGGGGCGGGGAAGCCGGCCTTGCCGTGCCTTATCCGCCGCCCGGTTATCGTCACCGTTTGATGGCCCCTGATACACAACCCCACGTGCACAGCACCTGAGAGGTGTCACGAAGAGACGGGGTGGTGGGAGCTACGTGCTTACGTACATTCGAACCGGCGAACGCCCGCCGCAAATTAGCGCGGCGGACTGGGCTCACTAAACTGGGGGTGACCCCCGCAGTGAGCGCTAGGCTAAAGCTGCTTTACTGCGACGGCCGCTAAGCCGCGAAGGAAAGCGAACGACGGGTTACCAAGAGCGCAAAGGTCGCGAAACATCCGATAATAGGTTCAAGGAAAGGGGCACGAAGAAAACGCTAAGTGCGTTTCGAATGAGCGCTCTCGGTCGCAACGAGTTAGCTGCTCGCCCAGTCGAAGCCGCGCTAAGAATCTCCGTCGGCCCGCATTCGAGAACTCGCACTTCTGGATCACCGCATTGCGCTGGTCCGACTCGGTCCGGCAAATTAAATTAGCTGCCAAGCCGCCCAGAAAAATCGCTTATTTCTTCTTGTGAGCGCTCAGCGTCCTTCTAGCGAGTTTCGCGTACTCGATCTTGTCCTTCGATGATACGTCGTCGTCGGGCACTAGAGAATAGTGCCGCTCCTGCAAGACCCGTATCTGATCGTCTTGAACGGTCAATTCGAACATGGCGATTCGTTTCCCATCCATGAACTGAGCGGACAGAGGCCGGCAGATTAAGTCTGGAAACTTTTCCCGGCAGCAAGCGATGTCCTGCTTCGTTTGAATGATGCCAAGTTGATCTGTTCCGCCCTTGGCCTGCACTGGCACGACGTACTGAGCACCGTATGTGTCCACACCAACGTAAAGCTCGTCTATTTCTATCTGGCCCATTCCTTTGACCGTGGTTCTCAAATGATTTTGCAGGGAAAAGGCCGTTATTCCAAGGAAAATATCTACCAGCCTGTTGTAACGAACGATTGCCAAAAGCGCTTGCTCGTCGCCTTTGGCATTTGCGGAAATAATCTCGGGAGTCGCATCGGGAATTTTGGTGACTATCAGATTGCTTCCCGGAACTATGCGGCTTATCGTATGAAGTGCAAAACGGTATTTCCCTATGCCGGCCGGTTCAATGATCCATTCCTTACCGCGAGGGGCGGTCTTAGTAATCTCCTGAGGTAACTGCTGGCGATAGCGGAGGTTGTAGATGATGTCGCCCAAGTTTTTCGGCAACGTAATGCTTTTGTTTTTCGCAACGGCCTCCAGTTCAGCTCTCTTGAATTCGAACGAGTTTCCCCCGGCCGAGTAATGAGAGCGGAATATTTCGAGGACTAACGAAGCGTATCGCCCTAACTTACTCATTGACCGCGAGCCTGAGTCGTCTGCCTACTACGTCGGAGGGAACCTGATAGTACTCCGCAGCCTCAGCCATTGTGAAATTAAGAAAGTCCTCGTTCCCCAACGGCAGTCTAGCCCTGGGTCGTTGTGGAGATATGTCGAACGCTTCTATTACTTTCGACGCCACCGCTCTACCGAGCAACGGAGGAACGGAATTGCCAATTTGCCTGAAGCCGTGCCACTTGGTCGAATGAAATCTAAACCAGTCTGGATACGAGTGAAGTCGAGCGGCCTCGCGGACCGTGATGCAGCGTAGTGCAAATGGGTGAATTGGCCTTGGCGACGTGTAAGCGCCCCTGTCGCTACCGGTTCCCGCCCTCAACGTATTGCTTATCCCTTTCGGATCGAGCTTGAGAAATCGGCTGATAGGTTCTACTTTTCCGGGACGGGTTGCACGAAATCTTTGCTTCGATTCCTTCGTATGGATCGTTCTCAAGCTGGAGGTAAGAACGTGCGGCTCCCACTTCCTTCTATAGCTGTAGTCGTCGTCCCCAACCTTGGACCCGCGCAAATTCATTGCATACAACGATGGCTTCGCAAACCGAACCCGACTCCAATCCCGCGAAAGTAGCTCGGGGTAGTCCTCAACCTTCGGTAAGTCTCCGATGGCGTCCCACACTGACGGCCCCAATTGAAGAAAAAGATCGCCTACTTTTCCTTTCGTGCACGGGCGCGTGCGCGGTTGCGGATAATCAATCTCTGGAAGCCCTTTTCTCCACCCAAGCAGAAACAGACGTCGGCGATCTTGGGGAACGCCGAAAGCGGCTGCATTAAGTACCTGATAAGGCAACTTCACCCGATAGCCGAGGTTGTCGAATTCATCGACTAGTTCATCGAGCAAACCGCGATGTTTTCCAACCGTCAATCCCTTTACATTTTCAAAAACAAAGTACCTCGCTCTAAGCTCGTGCGTTAAACGGGCGAATTCACGCACCAGTCTGTTACGTGGATCGTCCAATGCCCGCTTTCCAATCATCGAAAAGCCCTGGCACGGTGCGCCGCCAAAAACTACGTCGATCTCACGATTTCCGAGTTCGGCCACCTGACGAATATATTGGCCAGAAAGCCTTCTTACGTCACCACAAATCGTAGTGCAGTCCGGAAAGTTGAACTCGTGGGTTGCACAGTGAATGGGGTCGATTTCAACAGCCGCTACCACATCGAAGCCCGCTTGTTCGAATCCTAAACTCAGTCCCCCGGCTCCGGCGAATAGGTCAATTCCTATTGGACGATGCATTTTCGCTTGTTACCCCTGTATTTTTTCCTATAGTACTCGCATTCTCGACGTATACAACACACTTCGCATTTTGGCTCTCGAGGTCGACAGACCTCTCGCCCGTGGAGTAAGGCACCTACGTGAAACGAAAAACGCCATCGGGGAGGTACAAGACCCTCCAATTCCGAATGGCACTGATCGGGGCGCCGTCGCTTTGTCCAGCCCAGCCTAGTTGCAACGCGGTGAACGTGCACGTCGACGGGCAGTACTTTAAAGCCCAACGTATACAGTAAAACGCACCGAGCTACCTTTTCGGATACACCAGGTAGTCTGGACAAATACGAAATGGCACGGTCCGTTTCCCAATTCTTAAGACTCCGTATATCAAAATGACCAAAGTCTCTGAAAATCTTGCGTAATGCGGCCCGTAGGTATCGCGAGCGCTTTCGCCACAGACCGGCGGGCCGCAATACATTTCTCAATCTGAGGGACGGTGCAGATAAGAACGATTCCCAGTTAGGGAATTTCTGCTTTAAATCTTTATAGACTCGCTCCGAGACGTTCGGAGCGCTCTTGTTTGAAAGTGTAACGAATACCAAATCATCGATAGGATCGGTCGGATTGCCAAGTCTAGGCCTGCCGTACCGTTGCCGTAGTGTTCGACAGACTCTCAGAACCGAAGTGTCGGTGACGACTTTGGACATTTAGTTTGGCCAAATCGGGCAGGGAAAATCTGCATCAATATTCCGGAAAACATGCTCACCAGTTTGTGAGAATCAATCGATATTTTCCAAATGTGGCTGTTATAAACTTGTATCCTAGGTCCATACGGACTTCGCTACCGTTGATTGCGAAAAACGTTGATTGATTTCCAAGATTCTTGACCTGGGAGCCTGCATTTCCAAAACATCCATCCATTTGTGGTCATTGTTGTTATGGACACCGCGGCGGATGACGGCGTACTAAACCGCTCACCATTCAGCACTAGCGCACCATTTTCGACAGTAGCTAAGTAAATGTTTCCTCGGTATCTTGCGCGGAACTCAGTGCCGGCGGGGAATCGTACTCCTCTTACGAACCAGTCCTGCGGAGCAATACTCTTAGCAGATGCCGCGTATGAATTTTCGCGTTTCGGAAGCCGCAACAATTCGCGAAGCACGTCGTTTTCGGTAACGTTTTCTCCACCGCTGCGCGCTTTTAGCGCGGCGTAGACTTCGGCATCAACTTCGATGGTTCCCATGAAGATTCCTCGCTGACATGTAATGGAATGTTGCGGTAGGTGTGCCTCTCCGGAAGAGTATCGCGCTAAACCCCGCTACGAACAATCGTTCGTTTCCGTGTTGTCTCCTCACCGATATCCAGGCAGTCGCCGTCCAACCCGCGAGCCGCGAGCCGCGATCCGCGAGTCTCCGGCCCGCATCGTGAGCGGCTTGCCGGTCGCCGTGCGCGCCGCCCTGTGGATGGGCGGCGCGCTGCTGTCGTTTTGCGTCATGGCGGTCGCCGTGCGCGAGCTGCTGCGCACCATGGGCAGCTTCGAGATCCTGTTCCTGCGCAGCCTCGTTTCGCTCGTCCTGGTGCTTGCGATCCTGCCCTGCTTCGGGCTGTGGCCGCTGCGCACGCGGCGGCTCGGTTTGTACGCGGTGTGCAGCGTGCTGCATTTCGGCGGCCAGTATGCGTGGGTCTACGCGATCGCGCTGCTGCCGCTCGCCACGGTCTTCGCGATCGAGTTCACCGTGCCGGTGTGGACCGCCGTGCTCGCCATGCCGATCCTGGGCGAGCGGCTGAACCGCGGGCGCGTCGTCATGCTCGCCCTCGGCTTTGCGGGAATACTCGTCATCTTGGGGCCCGGCTTCGAAGCGGTGCCGCCCGCGGCGCTGGTGATGCTCGCAGGATCGCTTGCCTACGCTTGCACCACGATCGCCACCAAGCGCCTCGCGGAGAGCGATTCGCCGCTGGCGGTGCTGTTCTACATGTCGGCATGGTGCTCTACGGCGAGCCGCTCGAGCTCCCGGTCATGCTGGGGGCTGCCGTGATCTTCGCCGGCACCTACTACAGCATCCGGCGCGAAAGCCGCTGACGGCATTGACCGGCAGCCCGCGCCGGGGGCCCTGTCGTTCGCGGGAGCGCTGAGTTAGGGCAGAATGCAGGGCGGGGAGGCGGCGACCGGGCAGATTCGTGCCGTCGACCGCGTCCGCCACCGTTTCAACAACCGGAGACCGAGCATGCTATGGGCTATTTTCTGCGTTGACAAGCCGAACACCGCCGCGATTCGCGACCGGGTGTTGCAGCCGCACCGCGATTACCTCCAAAGCCAGAAGGGCATCCTGGTGCTCGCGGGCGCGACGCAGACCGACGATGGCGCGCAGGCGATCGGCAGCCTGTTCATCGTCAACGTCGACAGCCGCGCCAAAGCCAGGACCTTTTCGGATGGCGACCCCTTCACGCAAGCCGGCGTGTTCGCCAGCGTCACGATCACGCGCATGCGGAAGGGACAGTGGAATCCGGGGGCGGCGGAAAGTGCCTAATTGCCGTGACTCGTGGCGGGGTTTTCGGTTGCCGGAGCAGGGGCGCGGCGGCGCCGTCGAGCTGGCGCCCGCCGTGGTTCGAGACAATGACGCCTTCCGCGCCGCTCTCGCGGGCGATGCGCGCGTCGTCCTTGTCGAATATCCCGTTCACGACGAGTCGCCCCTTCATCGGGCGCGGAATGACCCGGCGCGCCGCGTCCTCGAAGTCCTCCAGCGCAAGCATCCAGCGCAGGATGCGCGGGAGCGTGCCGTCCGGCGCGGTTGAACTGCTGGCGGCCCGCGAATGGCCCCGAATGCCCCCGCAGTCCGCCGCGCGGGGGGATCAACGCCACCGGGCGCTTATCCGGAGTGAGACTCCCGCGGCTAACGCCCTCCGGTCACGTCGATGAACGTTCCGGTGGAAAAGGAAGCCTCGTCCGAGAGCAGCCACAGTATCGCGTTTGCCACTTCCTCCGGCTGCCCGCCGCGCTTCATCGGCACGAACTGCTTGACGCGGTCCACGCGGTTCGGCTCGCCCCCCAGGGCGTGAAACGCCGTATAGATGTAGCCCGGCCGCACGGCGTTGACGCGGATGCCTTCGGCCGCGACCTCCTGGGCGAGCCCGACCGTCATCGTGTCGAGCGCGCCCTTGCAGGCGGCGTAATCCACGTACTCGTTGGGAGCGCCCAGGCGCGCGGCGCCCGAGGACACGTTGACGATGGCGCCGCCGCTTCCGCCGTGCCGGGTGGACATGCGCCTGACGGCCTCGCGCGCGCACAGGAAGCTGCCGATGACGTTCACCGCGAACGCGCGGGTGAGGCGCGCCGCGTCCATCTGCTCGAGCCGCATCTGTTTTTCCAGCGTGCCGGCGTTGTTGACCAGCGCGGTGAGCCGTCCCAGCGACTTGTCCACGGCTTCGAACATCCGGACGACGTCGGATTCCGAGGCGACGTCCGCCGCGACGGCAATCGCTCGTCCTCCAGCGCGCTCGATGTCGGCGACCACCGCCTCCGCGGCGGCGCGGTTGCGCAGGTAGTTGACGCAAACCGCGTAACCGCGCTGCGCAGCCAGTCGCGCGGTCGCCGCGCCGATGCCGCGCCCGCCGCCGGTGATGATCGCAACCTTGCCCATGGCGGGGAAAGTATAGGGCAGGGGCCGCCGCCCGCGTTCAGCCGGTCTTGCGTTTCTTCAGGATGTCCGTCACCTGATCCCACGACACCTGCGCGGGAATCAGCGTCATGCCCCAGGCGTTGACGAGCGCGACGTCGTCGGGCTGGATCGTCGTGCCGCGGAAGTTGAGCGTGCCGCCGACGAGGTTCAGCTGGGCGTAGCGCCGCCCGCCCTCGATCTGCCAGGCGGTGGCGACGGTCGGGATCTCGATCTCGTCGTAATCGCGCACCGCGCCATCGATGACGCAGGCGACGGCTCCGGCCTTGAGCAGCAGCCGCGTCTTGTTGCCGCCGCTGGTGATGCCCTTGCAGCCGTGGGCGTCGATGATGACCACGTCGCCGGGCTGCACGGCGCCGGCGACGATTTCGTGCCCTTTCCGGTCGTCGCTCTCGTGCGTGCGGCGCGGGACGTGGAATGCCGTCAGCACCGGGCCTGCCCGTACCCCGAAGTCCCGCGTCGCGCGGGTGCCGGCCGGGAAGTTGAGGAAACTGTGCAGGCCATACGTGTTGAGCAGTCCGTCGGCCAGGTCCTCGACCGCGCCGTGCCGGGTGATCAGGGACATGACTTCAGGGGGCACGGCGCGCCGCGCGCGCGGCAACACCTGGTGGTTCCACGGGATATCAACGCGCTGTGGATACATGGTTATTGCTCCTTTGTCTGGAAAGCGTCGTGGCTGCGCGCCGGATCGACCGGTCAGTCAAGCCAGCCGGTCGTGGCTGAAGAGGTACTGATGCCGCGTGGCCTCGTAGGTGCGGCGGCGCAACTCCACGGGCACGTCGCCGAACGTATAGGCGATGCGCTCCACTTCGAGCACGGGATCGCCCGTCGCTATGCCGAGGGTGCGCGCCAGGGCCGCGGGCGCCTTGCGCGCGCGCACCCATTCATCCATGCGGATCACGGTCACGCCGAACGATTTTTGGTAGAGCGCGTAAAGATTCTCGCCCGTCTGGCGCATGGTGGCGGCCCGCAGGCGCGGAAAGAACCTGGCGGGCAATATGAGCGCCATGGTGGCCACGGCAATCCCGCCGCTGCGCAGCACCGCTTCTATCACGCACACCCTGTTCGAGCCGGCTGCCGCAAGGCCCAGCTTGCGCGCAATCTCGCCGTCGGCCGCGATGCGCTGGAACGAGGTGATTTCCCGTTCCGTGAAAACCTTCTGTCCGCGCGTGTCGTAGATATTCGAGAAGCGGAACCCCTGGGGATGCAGGTCATGGCGCGCCACGAAAGTGCCGCGGCCCTGCCAGCGGTTGACGACGCCGGCGGCGGCGAGATCGCTGATGCCGGCGCGGATCGTGGAAATCGCGACGCCGAACCGCCGGGCGAGGTCCGGCTCGCTGGGTATGCGCTCGCCGGGCTTCCACTCGCCGCCGGCCAGGCATTCCAGCAGCCGGCGGCGCACTTCCTTGTACAGCGGCCCGATGCCCGTGAGCGCTTTCATGTTTGCGAATCAGTTCGTTACGTCCGGGGCCATCACGGCGGTTGACATTCTAGCCCATGGCGCCGTAGTTTATCGGAAATATCCCAATCATTCGAATGATTGGGCGCCACTGAAAGGACCGCTCCCGCATGAAGATCACGAAAGTCAGAACCTACCGCATCACCGTGCCCAGCGCGGGGGAATACAAGATGGCGCTCGGCTCGCACACTGCGCTGCGCTCCCTGGTCGTGCGCGTCCACACGGACAGCGGGATCATCGGAACCGGCGAGTCGCATCAGGGCGTCGAGGGCTATTCCGCCGAAACGGTGGAGACCATGGACGCGGTGGTCAGCCATGTCTACGGTCCCCTGCTCGTCGGCCGGGAGCTCGAAGCGCTCGAGGGCCTGTCCGCGCAGCTCGGGCTCGCCCGCCGCGGCAACCTGTTCGCCCGCTGCGCCGTCGAGATGGCGCTGTTCGACGCGCTGGCGCGCTCGCGCAAGCAGAGCATCTGCGCGCTGCTCGGCGGCCCGGTGCGCCGGCGCCTCGCGCTCTCCGGCAGCATCGGCATCGACGAGCCGGAGGTCATGGCGGAAAAGGCCGCGGCCATGGTGGCCGCTGGCTACCGCACGATCAAGGTCAAGGTCGGCATGCCGGACATCGCGAAGGACCTCGCGTGCGTGCGGGCGGTCAGGCAGGCGGTGGGCGAGGGAGTCGCGATCCGGCTCGATGCGAACGCGGGGTATACCCCGACGGACGCCCTGACTTTCGTGCGGGCGCTGGGTGATCTTGCAATCGAGCACGTCGAGCAGCCCGTGGCGGCGGAGCACCTGGACGCGATGGTGAAGCTGACGAGGCTCGGCACCGTGCCCATCCTCGCCGACGAGAGCGTGCACACGCCGGAGGACGCCTATCGCTTCATCGCGGCGGGGGCGATCGACGCGTTGAAGATCAAGATTACCAAGGTCGGCGGCTACATCGCGGCGCGCAAGATCATCGACATTTCGGAAGCGGCCGGCATCAAGGTCGTCATCGGGCAGGGCATCTGTTCCAGCGTCGAAGCGGCGGCGGAGGCGCAAATGGCGTGCGCCTACCCGCATGTGCACCCCGTCGCGGAAATGGTGGGGCCGACCAAGTTGCTGGGCGATCTCGCCGAGCCGGGACTCGACCTCAGCGGCGGCTTTCTGGAGCTGCCCAGGGGGCACGGCGTCGGCGTCGAGCTCTCGGAGAAGCTGTTGCGCCGTTACGCCGCCAAGGCCAACGGCGCCCGCGAGCTGGCCGCCGCCTGAGGGCGCGCGGGCCGGTGGCCGGGCGGTTGTACGGGATAACGAACCTGGAGGAGGACATACGATGAAAACTGCATTCGGAATGGCATTGCGCTTCGGTGGTTTCCTGTTCGCCTGCCTTGTGCTGCAGGCATCCGCCGCAGAAGGCGACGGCTACCCGTCCAAGCCCGTGCGGCTGATCTCCCCGTTCGCGGCAGGAGGGTCCAACGACACCGTGGCCCGCATTGTGGCGACGGAGGTATCGCGCGGGCTCGGGCAGCAGATCGTCGTGGACAACCGCCCGGGCGCCGGCGGCGCCACCGGAACGGACTATGTGGCCAAGGCGGCGCCTGACGGCTATACGCTGCTCTCCGGCGGCATGGGCAGCCTCACCGTGGGTCCCAGCTTGAAAAAGCTGCCGTACAACACGCTCACCGACTTCGTGCCGGTGGCGCTCATCGGGCGGGTGCCCCACGTGCTGGCTTCGCATCCTTCGCTTCCAGCGAGATCGATGAAGGAGTTCATCGCCCTCGCCCGGAAGAATCCCGGCAAGCTGCACTATTCCTCCGGCGGCGTCGGCAGCTTCAATCACCTCGCCGGGGAGTTGATCGCTGCGATGACCAAGGTCACGCTGGTCCACGTCCCCTATCGCGGGGGCGCGCCGGCGGCGACCGATCTGCTCGCGGGCCAGGTGGAGTTGAGCGTCGCCGCGCTCAACGTCGCGCTGCCCCATCTGCGGACCCAGCGGCTGCGCGCGCTGGGGCAGACGGGCGCGAAGCGGTCATCCATGCTCCCCGACGTACCCTCCATCGCCGAGACCGTGCCGGGCTACGATGTGACGCCGTGGTACGGCGTACTGGCCCCGGCGAAAACCCCGGCGTCCATCGTCTCGCGGCTCGAGCGGGAGTTCCTCGGCGTGCTGCGAAAGCCCGACGTCCAGGAGAAATTCAGATTGCAGGGGGCCGAGCCCACGGGACTCGGTTCGGCGCAGTACCGCGAGTTGCTGAGGACCGACCTGCAGGGCTGGAAGAACATCGTCGTCGACGCTGGCATCAAGCTCAATTGAACCAGGAGAACGCGCCATGAACGACATGACTCTCCCGCGCGAGGCGGTGCTGAGGATGACGGCCGCACCCGGCTTCCCGGTGCTGAGCCTCGCCGAGCGCGACCGGCGCTGGGGGCTCGCGCGCGACGAGATGGAGCGGCGCGGCATCGATTGCCTCTTCATCGTCTGCAAGGGCTACAACACCAACGGCAACGCGCGCTGGCTCGACAACGCGGACCACTCTGACCGCTACCTGCTGTTTCCCCGCCGCGGCAACCCGGTGATCCTGCGCGGCCCCGCCCACTGGCAGGAATGGTACCCGGAGCTGTTCTGGGAAGGCGTGCGCTACCAGGGCACGGCGGGCGGGCAGACCAGCTCCGCCACGGTGGACCTCATCTGCGATTACGGCTACGAGAACGGCACCATCGGTATCATCGGGTTGACGGGCGCGATGATGAGCACCGAGGGCGACATTCCCTACCTCACGTTCCAGAACCTGAAGAAACGGCTGCCCAAGGCGAGCTTCGTGGACGTCACCGACATGCTGCTGGGCTTCCGCATGTTCAAGAGCCAGGAAGAGCTGGCCATGGTGGAGAAGGCAGCGGAGCTCTCGAACCTGCAGATCGCGACCGTGCGCCGGCTCGCGCGCCCCGGCGCGCGCGAGCTCGACCTCTTCACGGACATGACGGCGGCCGCGCTCAAGGCCGGCAACGAGATCGGGCGCGAGCATTGGAGCATCATGTGCTCCGGCAAGGGTTATCCGACGAACCGCCCGCCGTCCCGGCGCACGCTGAAGAAAGGCGACATGCTCTGCGTCTCCCACTACACGCGCTATGGCGGCTACTGGGGGCACCCGCACACGGCGATGTCGCTGGGCCCGATCGACGAGGAGTACAAGCCGCTGCGTGCGGTCGTGCGCGAGTCGATCCAGCGCGTGCTGGAGCTCCTCAAGCCCGGCACGCCGTGGAGCGAGATCGACCGGATGATCGACGAACCGATCATCAAGAGCGGCTACTACCACGAGATCCCGCAGATACACGGCATCGGGCTGGACGGGCACGAGCCGCCTGTCGGCCCTCACGCCGGAGGGCAGATCCCGGTGAAGCGGGGGCGGCCGAAGGGCTCGATCACCGACAACGAGGAATGGCAGCAATTCGCCAAGACCCAGTCCCGGCCCACCAAGGACCTCGTGGTGCGGGAAGGCATGGTGCTCGCGATCGAGACCAAGGCAGTGAAGGAGAACCGCCTGTTTCTCGAGTTCGGGCCGCTGGTCGTGACGGAGAGGAGCGGGCCGCGCGTGCTTACCCCGGAGGCGCTTGACGTTATAGAACTCTAGCTGCCAACTGCCAGCTGCCAGCCGTCAGCCGACAGTGTCGGCCGTCGATCCTATCGGATGACGGTCCACGGGCGCGCCCGGTCGAGCGCGTACTGTTTCACCGCGCGCTCGTTGAAGCGGAATCCCAGCCCCGGCGTCTGGTGCAGCAGCAGCTCACCGTTCTTGACGGCAAGCTGCCTGTCGATCAGGCGCCGGAAATTGAGCACCTGGTCGTCGATGAAGTACTCGACGTAGCGCGCGTTGGGCGTTGCCGCAACGAGCGGTGCGTGCACATCGTGGAACCAGTGCGGGCAGACGGTGACGCCGTAGCCCGCCGCCATCGCCGCGATGCGCCGCCACTCGGTGATGCCGCCGCAGACGCAAGCGTCGGTCTGCAGGATTTCCGCGCCGCGCTTGTCGAGCAGTTCCTTGTGGTACCACCGGCCATAGGCGATCTCCCCGGTCGCAATCACCACCGGGGTGATCTCCGCAAGGCGCGCGTGCAGGTCGATCTCGTCCGGTCCGAACGGCCCCTCGATCCAGTACGGGTCGTAGGGTTCGTAGCGCTTCATGTAGGTGAGCGCCGTCGGCACGTCGCTCCAGGCGTTGTTGGCATCCAGCATCAGGTGGACGTCCGGGCCGACCGCCTCGCGCGCGGCGCGAATGCGGACTTCCTCTTCCTTGGGCGACAAGCGTCCCACCTTCATCTTGACCGCCTTGAAGCCTGCCTTCACGTACGCGGCCAGTTCCTGCCCCAGCAGCTTCGGCGTCTTGCCGGCGAGGTAGTAGCCGCCGCTCGCGTAGGCCGGGACCTTGTCGGTGACGTTCGCGCCGAGATAGAGATGGAGCGGCAACTTCGCGCTGCGCGCGTTGAGATCCCACAGCGCGGTATCGAGGATGGAAATGCCGCGCATCACGCTGCCCGCGCGTCCCTGCAGCAGCGATTCCTGATACAAGTCCTGCCACAACCCTTCGACGCGCAGCGACTCCTGCCCGATCAGCCTGGGCGCGAGCAGTTCCTCCACGGCGGCTTTGGCGATGCTACCCGCCGTGCTGCCGGCGTAGCAGAAGCCGATGCCTTCGATGCCGTCGGTGGAGCGGACCTTGACGAGGCAATAATCGCGCGCGGCGACCGTGCGCGTGGCGAAGGAGGTGACATGATCAAGCGGGACGCGCGCGACGCAGACGGAGACGGACTAGATCTTCGGCATGATTGTCGTTCTTTTGATGGTGTTACGGGTGCTCATTGAGAATTACGAAACCGCGTGACTACCAAGAGCAGGTCGTTCGACGCAACCACCCCGTCCGCTTCGCGTCCACCCCTCCTTGACCAAGGAGGGGAGTGTTTAATTAATTCCCCTCCTCTCACGAGGGTGAGGCGGGGTTTCGAAGAAGGTGCCTGCGCACCTTCAAGCCGCCGAACGCCAGCCGCCTCTGTGCGGTTGGCCGGGCGGGGTGCCTCTGGAGGAGGCGGGGTGGTGTGGTCGAGCGACACGCGGATACGTTAAGCTCAATAGTATAGCGGCGCGCGGAATCAGAGCGGCAGCTTCGCTTCCAGTCCGGTTTCCTTCGCAATGCGCTTCAGGTCGGCGAGGGTGTCGTCCGGAAACAGGAGGCCTTCCCTGCGGTTGCGCGCGTCGTTGTTCGCCTCGATCTCGCCGCGATGTCGAGTGCGATCACGAGATGCCCGCAGTTGCTGTTCTCCGCCGTCTGGTAGGGGCTGTGCACGGCGGAGAGAAAGCCGCTGCCGGTCAGCACGCCGGAGAGAACGTCCACCATCGCCGCGATACCAGCCCAGCCGCACCACGCCATCACGCCGCCCGCACCGGGAGGCTGCGGGGCGGTCCGGTTGACCGCGCACCGGAAACCTCACTAAACTGCCCGTTCCAATCAAGCAGTCCATTACCTGGAGGGAACATGCGCAAACTCTTGCTGGGGCTGTTCGCGTGCATGGCCGTGGCGTTACCCGCCGCAGCACAGCAGAAGATCACGCTCTCGATCGCCACCGGCCCCACCGGCGGGGTCTACTACCCCATGGGCGGGGGCATGGCGAACATCCTGTCGAAGTACGTGCCGGGGCTCAACGCGACGGCGGAATCCACGGCGGGCTCGATCGCCAACCTCGAGTTCATCCTGACGAAGAAGGCGGACGTTGCGCTCTCGATGGCGGACGCGAGCTGGGACGCCTATAAGGGGGAGCAAAAATTCAAGGGCCGGCCGGTCCCGGTGCGCGGCCTGATGGTGCTCTATCCCAACCGCTTCCATATCGTCACGCTCGAGGGCCTTGGGATCAACAAGGTCACCGACCTCAAGGGCCGGCGCGTGTCCACCGGCCCGCCGCGCAGCGGCACCGAGGTGAAGGCGAACCGCGTAATGGAGGCGGCGGGCCTCAATCCGGATAAGGACATCATCCGCGAGCGCCTCACGGTGCAGGAGTCGGGCAACGCGCTCAAGGATCGCAAGATCGACGCCTTCTTCTGGTCGGGCGGCATCCCCACCGCGGCGGTGACCGATCTCGCGGCCTCTCCGGGCGTCAGGATCAAGTTCGTCGAGCACGACGAGCTGGTCGCGCCGCTGAACAAGAAATACGGCCCGCTCTACGTGAAGGACATCATCCCGGCGAAATCCTACCCGGGCCAGGACAAGGACGCGCGCGTCAGCACCATCTGGAACATCCTCGTGACGGGCGCCGACACGCCTGACGAGGTCGCCTACAACATCGTCAAGACGATGTTCGAGAAAAAGGACGACATGGTGCGGGTGCACAAGGAATCGCAGAACTTCGACTTCAAGTATCAGACCAACGCGGCGATCGTGATCCCGTTTCACCCGGGTGCGGTGAAGTATTTCCGCGAAAAAGGTCTGAACGTCAAGTAGTCTTCGGGTTGTTCAGGGCCTGACCGAAATCCAGCGCGCCGCGCTGGATTTCTTTTTTGGGCGTGCAGGCGGCGCCGGCATGAGGCGAATGCGATGAGCGGAAAGGAAGACGAGCTGATTCGCGAAATCGCCGCGGAGCACCATATCGCGGTCGACGAGGCCGCGCTCAAGAAGGCCGAGCAGTACATCGAGGTGGAGGAAGGCGCCACCAACCGCCTGGGCGGCTTCCTCGGGCACTTCGTGGTGGTGGTGGCCGTCGTCATGTCGTTCTTCCACCTCTACGCCGCCTACGCCATCGTGCCGACGCAGCAACTGCGTATGATCCACGTCGGCTTCGTGCTGTTCCTGGTTTTCCTGCTGTTCCCGTTCTCCCGGCGCTACCGCCACCGCGTCATGTGGTGGGACTGGATCGCGGCGGCGGTTTCGCTCGTCGTGATCGGCTACGGCCTCGCGGGCGGCGACGACTTCACCGACCGCAGCACCATCCCGACCAACCTGGACATGGTGTTCGGCGTGATCCTGACGCTGCTGGTCCTGGAAGCGGCGCGTCGTGGCACCGGCTGGATCATGCCGTTCGTGTGCGTGCTGTTCGTCGCGTACGCGATGCTCGGGCCGTACCTCGGCCAGCCGTGGACGCACCGCGGCTACGACATCTCGCGGCTGGTCGGCCACATGTACATGACGCTGGAGGGCATCTTCGGCGTGCCGGTGGACGTTTCCTCCTCCCTCATAATCCTGTTCACGATCTACGGCGCGTTCCTGCAATTCTCCGGCGCCGGCAAGTTCTTCATCGATTTCTCGTTCTCGGCGATGGGGGGCAAGCCGACCGGTGCCGGGCGCACCATCGTGCTTTCCTCGTTTCTGCTCGGCGGGCCCTCCGGCAGCGGCGTGGCCACCACGGTGACGCTCGGCACCGTGGCCTATCCCATGCTCGCCAAGGCGGGCTACGGCAAGGACGCCGCGGGCGGGCTCCTCGCCGCCGGCGGACTGGGCGCGATCATCTCGCCGCCGGTGCTGGGCGCCGCGGCCTTCCTCATCGCGGAGTTCCTCAAGATCTCGTATCTCGACGTGATCCTGATGGCGACCATCCCGACCTGCCTCTACTACTTCGCGCTGTTGCTGATGGTGGAAATCGACGCGCGCAAGTTCGGGATGCACGAGGTGCCGTTCGACAAGACGGAGACCCTCTGGAACCTCACCAAGCAGTTCGGCTTCCACTTCCTGTCGCTGGTGGCGATCATTGTCTTCATGCTGCTCGGCTTTTCCCCGGTCTCGGCGGTGTTCTGGGCGACCATGGTGGCGTTCGTCACCAGCGCGCTGCACCCGGACTGCGCGTTGATGAGCTGGCGCCAGATGGTCCTGTTCTGCATCATCGCGGTCGCGACGTGCGTGATTTACTCGGCGGTCCAGGGCAGGTTCCACCAGGATGCGCTGACCTGGGCGCTGCCGGCTGGGGCGCTCGCCCTCGTTGCCGCCGCGTTCATCCGGCCCGCGCTGCGCGTCTGGCCCCGCAAGCTCGTCAGCGCGCTCGAAACCGGCTCGGTCGGCGTGCTGAACGTCGCGGCGACCTGCGCGGCCGCGGGCATCATCGTGGGCGTGGTGACGCTGACCGGCCTGGGGCTGAAGTTCAGCGCGATCGTGATCGGCTATGCCGATTCGCTCACCCAGGGCACGATGGGGCTGCTGTCGGCCGTCGGCGTGGAGGCGACCAAGGCGCTGGTGCACGACGTGAAGCTCCTCTACACGTCGATCTTCACCTCGCTCATCGTCTGGATCGTGGGGCTTGCCGTGCCGGTCACGGCGTCGTACATCATCTGCGCCGTGATCGCCGCGCCGGCGCTGATTCAGCTGGGCGTGGCCGATTTCGCGGCACACATGTTCATCTTCTACTACGCGGTGCTGTCGGAGGTCTCGCCGCCCACCGCGCTGTCGCCTTTCGCCGCCGCGGCGATCACCGGCGGCGACCCCTACAGAACGACGCTGCAGTCGTGGAAGTACACCATGCCCGCGTTTCTGGTGCCGTTCATGTTCGTGCTCGACCCCGCGGGGCTGAACCTGCTGCTGCAGGGCTCGTTCAAGGGCCTCGCCAGCGCCTCGGTGGCGGACATCGCGGTGGTATCCGTGACCGCAATGTTCGGCATCGCCGCCCTGGCGTGCGGCATGCAGGGGTGGGTATTCCGGACGACGAACCGCCTCGAGCGCTGGCTGCTCATCGCCGCCGGCCTCGCCCTGGTTTACCCGCGCGCGGCGTTCGACTATATTGGGCTGGCGCTGCTGATCGCAGTGGTGGTGATGCAGAAACTGCGCCGTGCCGAATCCGCCGCCTCATCTGGATAGCCATGCCGCGCGCATCGCGACGCCGTTCGCGGTGCTCGGCATCCGCGCCGCCGGGGAGCGCCTCGCCGGCATCGACTATCTTCCGAAGGGCGCCGCGACGCTCGCGCCGCTGAACCGCCTTGCCGAGCGCGTCTGCCGCCAGATCGAGCGCTACCTCGACGATCCCGGTTTCCGCTTCGACCTGCCGTTCGAGTACCGCGGCACCGCATTCCAATGCCGGGTGTGGCGCTCGATCCACGCCATCCCCAGCGGGCGCACGCTCACCTATCGCGATGTGGCCCGCAGCATCGGCGGCGCCCCGCGCGCCGTGGGTGGCGCCTGCGGCGCGAACCGCATCCCGCTGGTCATTCCCTGCCATCGCGTGGTCGCCGCCAACGGGATCGGCGGGTTCATGCGCTCGCGGCGTGGCCCGGGGATCGAGATCAAGCGCTGGCTCCTGAATCATGAAGGCGTGACATGGTGAAGCGTGACATGGTGAAGCGTGACATGGTGAAGTGTGACGCGAGAGAGTGTGACCTCACGTTTGTTTCAAATCACCAATCACGAATCACGACTCACGAATTTGTGCTGCGCGATGGCGGCTGACAAGAACGCTGGCCTGATCGACGAGTTCTGCGACGCGCTGTGGCTCGAGGACGGGCTCGCGCGCAACACGCTCGACAGCTACCGCCGCGACCTGAATCAGTTCGCAAGGTGGCTGGACGTGCAGCGGGGCAAAAGGCTGCTCGACGGCACCGTTGCCGACATTCAATCCTATCTCGGCCACCAGTTTAGAAAGAAGACGCGCGCATCGAGTGCCGCGCGGCTTCTTTCTAGCCTGAAGCGCTTCTACCGCTATTGCCTGCGGCAGGGACGGATCGAGGCCGATCCGACGCTCAAGATTGATTCCCCCAAGCTGCCGCGTCCCCTGCCCAAGAGCCTCACCGAGGAGGACGTTGAGCGCCTGCTCGACGTGCCGGTGGTGGAGGAAGCGCTCGGATTGCGGGACAAGGCGATGCTCGAGATGCTCTACGCGAGCGGGCTGCGCGTCTCGGAGCTCGTCGGGCTCAAGCTCGGCCAGGTGAGCCAGGACATGGGCGTCGTGCGCGTCGTCGGCAAGGGGTCGAAGGAACGGCTGGTGCCGGTGGGCGAGGAGGCGCTTGCCTGGATCCGGCGCTACGTCAGGGAGGCGCGGCCCGGCCTGCTCGGGGGGCGCGCGAGCGACGACCTGTTCGTCACCGCGCGCGGGGCGGCGATGACGCGGCAGATGTTCTGGCACCTCCTGCGCCGCCACGCGCGAAAGGCGGGCCTGACGAGGCCGATCTCGCCGCACACGCTGCGCCACGCCTTCGCCACGCACCTCCTCAACCACGGGGCGGATCTCCGCGTGGTGCAGCTGCTGCTCGGGCACTCGGACATTTCGACCACCCAGATCTACACCCACGTGGCGAGGGAGCGCCTGAAGCAGCTGCACGCCAGGCATCATCCCAGGGGGTGACGGGATGAGACGGGGCCCGCCACGCGTTGCGCTCCGCGGCTGCGCGGGACCGATACCCACGACCGCGCAGAAAGGGTATGCTGAAAGCCCGTTCGCCCGGCGCCGGCAAGGCTGATTGGCATGCTGCTCTCGTTCCTGAAACAACTCCTGTCGCCCAGGACGGCCAAGCCGCCGTACGTCAACCTCGAGGACTTGCCGTTCTACGATCTCGAACAGTTGGAGCGGAAGATCGTGGACAAGGTGGAGATGCGGCGCACGCGTTATCTCGACTGGCCCGCGTTCGTGCACCTGGAGACGATCGCGCTCTGCAACGCGGCGTGCGACTTCTGCCCCTATCCATCGCTGGAGAGGAAAGGCACCCGCATGCCGGACGCCCTGATCGAAAAGATCATCGGCGATCTCTCCGACATCCCGCCGGATGTCCGCTTCCAGCTCGCCCCGTACAAGGTGAGCGAGCCGTTTCTCGAGCCGCGCCTGTTCGACATCCTCGAGCGGGTCAACACGCGGCTGCCCAATGCCTACATCAGCATCATCACCAACGGCGCCGCGCTGACCGAGCGGAAGATCGACCAGCTTCGCGCCGTCAAGAACGTGGCCTACCTCAACGTCTCCGTCAATTTTGACAACCCGGAAGAGTACGAGGCGGTCATGAAGATCCCGTTCGAGCGTACCGTGCGCCGCCTCGACGTGCTGCACCGGAGAAAGCTGAACGGCGATCTGTCGTTTCCCGTGCGGCTCACGCGCGTGTCGGACAACATGCTGACCGACACCCGGTTCGTCCGATGGGTGCAGGTGACCTACCCCGCCTTCGAGCCGATCGTGGTGAATCGCAACGACTGGATCGGCGAGGTCGGCACGGACGCCGCGGCCGCTGAAGTTCCGGACGTTCCCTGCCACCGCTGGTTCGACATGTCCATCACCGCGACCGGGAAGGTGGCGATGTGCTGCATGGACGGCGAGGCGAAATATCCCAAGGGCGACGTCAACACCAGCCACGTCCTGAAGATCTACAACCAGCCGCACCTGCGGCGGCTTCGCGAGCAGCTCGCCAGCCGCCGCGCGGTGGGCGAGCCCTGCAACCGCTGCACCTATCTCAATTACTAGCAGCCTGTCGGACTGGGTCCCATGAAAGGTCGGTGTGAACGCATGGGTAGTCGATCCCGGGTGGCGCGGAGCCGGCAGGCTGAAATGGGGTATTTATTGGCCCGGAACCGTCGTTCAGGTGAACTGCATGCGGTGCATCCGCTTCACGTTATGGCTTCGTGCCCCTCTCGATGGTGACGCCGAGCCGCTTCACGTTCCTGAGCGGCGCAAGCTTGGTGACGCTCACCTTGACCCATGGCGCGCCGAACTCGCGCAGGACCAGGCCAGCGATGTGCTCGGCGACGCGCTCGAGGAGCGAGAAGCGGTTCTCGCGCAGGCTTGCTTCGATGCGCGCGACGATGGCGGCATAGTCCAGGGTGTCGGCGAGCTTGTCGCTTTGCGCGGCCTTGCGTCCCGGCAGGGCGACCTCGAGATCGAACTGCACCGTCTGGGGCACCTTTCGTTCCCGGTCGTAGACGCCGATCAGGATGTCGAGGCGCAGGTCGGTGATGAAAATGACGTCCATATGAGGAATCGGGGGCGGAGGTCGAAAATGGAGAACGTATTCCGCCCGCGGCGTTTTCGGCACAAGTTTTCGCTAGAATACCCCGGATTGTATCCCGACCTCTGCCCCCGATTCCTCGAATGGACCTGGTGACGGCCGCCCTGATCGCCTACCTGATCGGCTCGGTCTCGTTCGCCGTGCTGGTGAGCCGCGCGTTCGGGTTGCCCGATCCGCGCAGCTACGGCTCCGGCAATCCCGGCGCGACCAACGTGCTGCGCACCGGTCGCAGAGCCGCGGCGACGCTGACGTTCCTCGGCGACGCGCTCAAGGGCTGGTTCGCGGTCACTGTGGTTCAGCAGCATGTCTTCGCGGAGCCGCTGGCCGTCGCGGTGGCGGCGGTCGCGGTGGTGGTGGGCCATGTCTGGCCGCTTTATTTCCGCTTTGCGGGCGGGAAGGGGGTCTCCACCACGCTGGGCGTGCTCGCCGCGCTGGATGGCTGGCTTGCCGCCGGTGCCGCGGCGACGTGGGGCATCATCGCCTTGTATTTCCGCATCTCCTCGCTTGCCGGGCTGGTCGCGGCGGCGTTCGCGACATTCTTCGCTTTCTTCCTTTACGGCATGGGCCGCTTCGCGCTGGAACCGGCGCTCGCAGTGACCGTTGTCGCGCTGCTGCTCGCGTGGCGCCACGTCGACAACATCCGCAAACTCATCGCGGGCACCGAGGGCAAAATCGGCAGCAGCAGTACCGGGTCGCCGCAAGGCTAGCAGCCTGTCGGACTGGGTCCCATGAAAGGTCGGTGTGAACGCATGGGAAGTCGATCCGGGGTAGCGCGGAACCGGCAGGCTGAAAGGGGGTATTTATTGGCCCGGAACCGTCGTTCGGGGGCACTGCATGCGGCGCATCCGCTTCACGTTGCAGCAGTGCGTCGCCCGCCGGCACCGCAGATCAGGATGGCGGTGGCCTGCGAAAACCCGTGCGGAACCCAAAGTCCGACACACTGCTAGCCCAACTTCCACAGTTCGCGGGTGTGAATTGCGGTAAATCAAGCAGTTAAGCTCTGCGGTCGCCACTACATTTGCAGCATTGCGGGCGGGCGCAGGCGCTCAGGCAGAGTCAGTCCCAGCCGCTCGATGAGGAGCA
>JACPTK010000023.1 GCA_016192825.1 Betaproteobacteria bacterium
CGCCGCACGAGGCTTCGCGCCGCCGATTGCTCGGACAACGCGCTCGATTGGCTACCTGTTGAACGGGTAATTCACAGGGTAAACTCCTTTCAGTTCACAAGATCAGCCAGGCTTGGCCTGGCACACCCAAGAACGCCAAGGGACTCGTTGTCAGGACAGCGGGATGCCGGCCCGATCGAGCAACTCGTTCTGGCCGGACGAGGCCCGCTCCCGAATAAAAAAGACCTGCGGCAGCGCCAAACACCATTCATTCTCGTGCGCCATGGATTCCCGCATCAGCCGCGCCGTGCCCAGCATGTCTCCCGCCAGGAAGGCCGCTTCCGCGGCGAGCCCGAAGTAGGTAGCCTTCGCGCCTTTGCAGTCGGGGCGAGCCAGCGCCAATCGCGCGACCGCCGCTGCCTGCACGCTCGCTCCGCGCGCAAGGAGCAGCGTAACGACCGGCAGCGCGCTGGCCCCGTCCAGCCAGCGTTGTTCTGCGTCGCGAAACTCGGAGTCCCTATGGACGGTCACGGCGGCGTCCTCGTCAGCGTCCTTGAACGCTCCGGGCCAAGGTCCGGTTGACTTCCATCGTGGCGATTTTCATCACTGCGCTCAGTGAACGGAGAATGGCGGGCCGGCCGGCATGGCCACGTACAGACTGCGAACCGCGTCGATCGGCACGCACGGGTCCCGATTCGCGTGCGGGAACTCGTTCAAATTGAGCTGAACCGTGCGCAAGTTATCGTGGTAGCTGAGCTCGATGCCGCAAAAAAACTCCAGATCGTTCAGCGTGCCGGCCATCCTGCGATTCGTCAGGCGGGCAAGGGGCTCGAACTCTACGGCAGCACTTTCCGACCGCACGATTTCCCCGGGCAGGCGCATATCGGCCAGCGCGTCGGCCAACGCGCGGGCGAAATGCGAGCGAAACTCGCGGCGCGGCTCCAACGGGAATACGACCGTAAGATAGGTGCGCTCGTTCAGGGCGATGACCAAGTCTCGACGACCGAACCGGGAAACTCTTGCGGCCCACGATCCAAGCGACGTGCCGTGGATCTGCGGCTCCGCGACCTGGGACGGTGGCCGGCCCTCATGTCCCAGGCGCTGTCACAACCTTTGAGTGCACATGATGCGGGCCACTACTGCTTACCTCGTCCTGCCCGGGAGCAATCCCAGTGCCGTTTCACTATAGGCAGCATTCAGGAAATCTAAATCCATATACCGGCATATACCACTCTCCGGGGGTAGCTAGATGCATTGGCGTCGGTATATATACGAATATATTGGTCTTAAGCCGAATCCTGGTCCACCACACGACCGTGTAAGCCGAGTTCACGCACCGCCTTCCAGTCCACTTCCCACAGCCCTTGGTTCGGGCGCCAGGTGCCGCCGGCAGTCTTGATCCTCTCGTGCAGAGCGGTCTCGGAATATTCTATCCGGACGGCAACCCTGTCCTGCGGCTTGCGCCTCGCACTGCGCTCGCGCGGGTTCCAGGACGTGGTTTCGACGACCAATTCGACGGTCTTGTGCCTCACCCGATGCCTTGGGTCGTAGCGGTAGCGTACGCAGACCAGTTGCTCCCCATATTTTGCGAGAAGCCTCTTGGTACCGTTCTGTCCAGGGACAAGGCTGAGGCGTGTCTCCATCCGCCCTCCTTGCAGCCGAAACGCGTGAGCCGGCGAATCGTTGACACGAGGCGCGCGTTGAATGGCGATCACGTCGTCCGTTCGAACGCGAGCGGCCTCTGAATCGTCATCGGCAAGGACTTGGCAATATCGCATCGGCCGCGTGCGCGCCTACGCGGTCGCATCCCCAATAAATCGGGGCCCCTGCTCCGCGCTCCGGCGCGCGCCAAACCGGCGCGCAGCGGTCCGGATGAGGGGGTGCCGCGCGATGAGCGGCGAGGCGTCGTCCGATCGATCGCGCGGAGTTAAACCGGTGCACAGCGTCCGGATTTAACGGTACTTGGCGGTTCGATCACCGATCCTGTTCTTCTTTGCGCCTCTGCGTCTTTGCGGCTAATTGAATACGCCGTCAACCGCCGCGCCGCGCGCCGCGTTGGTGGCAGAACGCGGTCCGCACGCGGACGGCGACACCAACCAACGGATGGAGGGAAGAGCCATGGAAAAGGAACAGACACTCAGGATCCTGAACGCCCTGGCGAACGGCGTTCACCCGGCGACGGGAGAGAAGTTTGCGGCCGACGGCCCCTACCAGCACCCCGACACGGTGCGCGCGCTGTTCGAGGCGATGCGCGCGGTCGAGGGCGGCGGCACCCCGGCGCCGGCACCCGCGCCAACCGAGCGCAGGCCCGCGCTGCCGCAGAGCGGCTCGGGCTCGCGCTGGAGCTCGGAAGAGGAGCAGCGGCTGGCAAGTGCGTTCGACGCGGGCAGGACGGTGGACGAGCTTGCGCGCGCCCACGGCCGCTCGCGCGCGGCGATCGAGGCGCGGCTGGTACGGCTCGGCAAGATGGACGCCTCGGCGGTGACGACGCCACTGCGCTATCCGCCGAAGCCCGCCACGCCGCAGGCGCGGCAAGGCAACTAACAGACGGGAGAGCGTGCGCGCGCGAGAGCGGGAGAGCGAAAAACCCGATCTCCCGACCTCCCGCCCTTCCGTCTTTGTGCTCTCCGTGTTCTAGCCGCCCGCCAGCGCGCGCACGAGCAGCGACGCGCCGATCAGCAGCAGCAGCACGCTCACCACGCGCAGCAGCCCCGCGCGCGAGATGCGCCCGTGGATGCGCGTGCCGAGCCACAGGCCGGCGAGCGCGAACGGCGCCAGCATCGCGAAGCCGGCCAGCCGGTCGGCGAGCATGAGCCCGCCCGCGGCGAACACCACCACGCGCATGCCGACGGAGAAGATCACCATGTTCGACAGCGTCGCGCGGAACGCGAGCTTGCCGTGTATGCGATGGGCGAGGTAGATCGCGTACGGCGGCGCGCCGACGCCGAACAGCGTGCCGAACGCGCCGCCCGCGAAGCCGGCGACCGGCGCCCAGGCCCGGCTCACGAATCGCGTCGCTTCGCCCTGCCGCAGCGAGTAGATGGCATAAGCGACCAGGAAGAGACCTATGCCCGCGATCGTCGCCTGCCGCGGCAGCGCGACGAGCAGCGTCACCCCCGCCACCGCGCCGGCGAGCGACAGCGGCACCATCCACTTGAGCTCGGACCAGTCGGCGTCGCGCGAGAAGCGTGCCCCGAGCACCAGCGCCGCCGACGTGTCGATCAGCGCGCACATCGGCAGCACGAAGTCGAGCGGCAGGAAGTGGGAGAGGATGGGAACGGTGAACAGCGCCGCGCCGAAGGCCGAGATGCCGAAGAGGATGTAGGCCCCGGCCATGGTGCCGGCCGCGACGGCGAACATCGGGAGATCGAACGGAATAATCATGAAAAGAAAGAAAAGAGGCGCCGGTTTGACTTCCGACGCCCCCTCGGTAACCCGCGCCGGTTGAAAAGGCGGGCGGTGCGAGCCGAGAAGCAGGGGCCCCGGTTTCCGGGGATGCGACCAGGCGAGTCACCGCAGCCGCCGATGCGATGACTTATGTACTTGCGATCAGAGTTGACGAGGTGGCGGCCGTCCGTTCGAACCGGCGCATTTGATCCGGCGCTACGCGTCCGGGATCAAACGATATTTAGGTGCTCGATCCCCGTCGACAGGTCCTTCTCCTTCGCCTCCTTGCCGTGGAGCTTGATCATCAGCCGCAGCTCGTTGACCGAGTCGGCGTTGCGCAGCGCGTCCTCGTAGCTGATCGACCCGTTTTCGTAGAGCTCGAACAGGTGCTGGTCGAAGGTCTGCATGCCGAGCTCGCGCGACTTCTTCATGATGTCCTTGATCTCGTGCACCTCGCCCTTGAAGATGAGATCCTGGATGAGCGGCGAGTTCAGCAGGATCTCGACCGCCGCGACCCGCCCCTTGCCGTCCTTCTTCGGAATGAGCCGCTGCGACACCAGGGCGCGGATATTGAGCGAGAGGTCCATCAGGAGCTGGTGCTTGCGCTCCTCCGGGAAGAAGTTGATGACGCGGTCGAGCGCCTGGTTGGCGCTGTTGGCGTGCAGCGTCGCCATGCACAGGTGGCCGGTTTCCGCGAAGGCGATGGCGTAATCCATGGTGTCGCGGTCGCGGATCTCGCCGATCAGGATCACGTCCGGCGCCTGGCGCAACGTGTTCTTCAGCGCGGCGTGCCACGAATCGGTGTCCACCCCCACCTCGCGCTGGGTGATGACGCAGTTCTTGTGCTCGTGCGTGTACTCGACCGGGTCCTCGATGGTGATGATGTGGCCGTAGCTGTTCTCGTTGCGGTAGCCGACCATCGCCGCGAGCGAGGTGGACTTCCCGGAGCCGGTGCCGCCCACCATGATGATGAGGCCGCGCTTGGTCATCACGACGTCCTTCAGCACCGCCGGCAGGTTGAGGTCCTCGAACTTCGGGATGGTGGTGGTGATCGTGCGCAGCACCATGCCGATCCGCCCCTGCTGGACGAAGGCGTTGCAGCGGAAGCGCCCGATGCCGCCCGGGCTGATCGCGAAGTTGCACTCCTTGGTCGCCTCGAACTCGCTCGCCTGCTTGTCGTTCATCATGGCGCGGGTGAGCTCGGACGTGTGCTGCGGCGTGAGCGGCTGGTTGGCGACCGGCGTCATCTTGCCGTCGAGCTTGATCGCCGGCGGAAAGCCCGAGGTGATGAAAAGGTCGGACGCCTTCTTCGCCACCATCGCCCGCAGAAGGTCGTGCATGAATTTGACTGCCTGGTCTCGTTCCATCGTTCGACTCCGTCAGCGACGGCGACCGGTGATCCGGTGCCCGGGAACGGGTCACCGGTCACGGGTCACGGGTTACTTGAAGTTGTCCTTATTGGCCGCCTTGGTGCGCGCCTCGTCCACCGAGATGACGTTGCGCTTGAGCAGGTCCTGCAGGTTCTGGTCGAGCGTCTGCATCCCGTACTGCTGGCCGGTCTGGATGGCGGAATACATCTGCGCCACCTTGGCCTCGCGGATCAAGTTGCGGATCGCCGGCGTGCCGACCATGATTTCGTGCGCCGCGACGCGCCCGCTGCCGTCCTTGGTCTTGAGCAGCGCCTGCGAGATCACGGCGCGCAGCGACTCCGACAGCATCGCGCGCATCATTTCCTTTTCCTCGGCCGGGAACACGTCGATGATCCGGTCGATGGTCTTCGCGGCGGAGCTCGTGTGCAGCGTGCCGAACACCAGGTGGCCGGTCTCGGCCGCGGTCATGGCGAGGCGGATGGTCTCCAGGTCGCGCATCTCGCCCACCAGGATCACGTCCGGGTCCTCCCGCAGCGCGCTGCGCAGCGCGTTGGCGAAGGACAGCGTGTGGGGGCCGACCTCGCGCTGGTTGATCAGGCACTTCTTCGACTCGTGCACGAACTCGATCGGGTCCTCCACCGTCAGGATGTGCCCGTGCTCGTTTTCGTTCTTGTGGTTGACCATCCCCGCCAGCGTGGTCGACTTGCCGGAGCCGGTCGGCCCGGTCACCAGCACCACGCCGCGCGGCTGGTCGGCGAGTTCGGCGAAAATCTTGGGCGCCTTGAGATCCTCCAGCGACAGGATCTTCGAGGGAATGGTCCGCATCACCGCCGCGGCCCCGCGGTTTTGCACGAAGGCGTTCACCCGGAAACGCGCCAGGTTGGGGATCGCGAACGAGAAGTCGCACTCGAGGTTTTCCTCGTAGAACTTGCGCTGCCCGTCGTTCATGATGTCGTACACCATGGCGTGCACGTCCTTATGCTCCATCGCCGGCAGGTTGATGCGGCGGATGTCGCCGTGCACCCGGATCATCGGGGGAAGGCCCGAGGACAGATGCAGGTCGGAGGCCTTGTTCTTGACGACGAAAGCTAGCAGTTCGGATATGTCCATGATAATTTCCCGGGAAAGGTGAAAAATCGCGCGTGGGCAGCAATTGGCAAGGGTTTGATTCTACGCCTCTTGCCTCCCCTCTTGGACCCGGGAAATTATGGCCACAATCGCCGCCAACTTGCAAGCCGTTCGGGCGCGCATCGCGCGGGCGGCGCAGGCCGCGGGACGGGCGCCCGAGGACATCGCGCTGGTCGCGGTCAGCAAGACTTTCGCGCCGGATTACATCATCCTGGCGCACGCGGCCGGCCAGCGGGCCTTCGGGGAGAACCAGGTCCAGGAAGCCGTGGCAAAAATCACGGAACTGGCCCGGCTGCCTTTCGAATGGCACTTCATAGGGCCGATACAGAGCAACAAGACCGGCGCGATCGCGGCTCATTTCCCGTGGGTTCACGGCGTGGATCGCGAGAAAATCGCGCAGCGCCTCAATGCCGCGCGGGCGGAGGGAACGGCCCCGATCAACGTCTGCATCCAGGTCAACGTCAGCGGCGAGGCGAGCAAGAGCGGGGTCAGGCCGGGGGAAGAGGAGCGCCTGGCCGCGGCGATCGCGCAGCTGCCGCGGCTCAAGCTGCGGGGGCTGATGGCGATACCGGAGCCGACGCCCGACACGGCGCTCCAGCGCCGGCGCTTCGCGCTGCTGCGCGAGTTGAAGGAGAAGCTGGTCGCCCGCGGCTACGCGCTCGATACGCTCTCGATGGGCATGTCGGACGATTTCGAGGCCGCGATCGCCGAAGGCGCGACGATCGTGCGCATTGGCACCGCCATTTTCGGGCCGAGGGCCCGGTGACTCGCGACTGGTGACTGGTGACTGGTGACTGGAGCTTGCGAGACCTTCCCGCTTCGCGGCTGTTAACATAACCGTCATTGCGGATACGAATCACGAGTCAAGGGTTCGTTATGAACATCACCTTCATCGGCGGCGGCAACATGGCGAGCGCGATCATCGGCGGGCTCATCCGCAAGCGCTGGCCGCGCAAGGCAATCCGCGTGGTGGAAATCGCGCAGGCGGCCCGCCAGCGGCTCGCGCACGAATTCAAGGTGAAGACCCATGCCGCGCTCGATGGCGACGCGGCGAAGGGCGACTGCATCGTCCTGGCGGTGAAGCCGCAGCAGTTGCGCGAGGTCGCGGCCGCGCTCAGGCCGCATCTCGCCTCCCAGCTCATCGTCACCATCGCGGCCGGCATCCGGGTGAAGGACCTCTCGCGCTGGCTGGGCGGCTACCCGCGCATCGTGCGCGTCATGCCCAATACGCCGGCCCTGGTGCACGCGGGCGTCTCCGGGCTGTACGCGCCGGCGGCGGTCGGCGCCGCCGATCGCACCGCCGCCGGAAAGGTGCTCGGCGCGGTGGGCGGGGTCCTCTGGCTCGAGCGCGAGGAGGATCTCGATGCCGTGACCGCGGTTTCCGGCAGCGGCCCCGCGTACGTCTTCTACTTCATCGAGGCGCTCGAGCGGGCCGCGCGCGAGCTCGGTCTGTCCGCCGAAGCCGCGCACCGGCTCGCCATCGAGACCTTCGCCGGCGCGGTCAAGCTTGCGGCACAATCCAGCGACGCGCCGGAGACCTTGCGCGGCCGCGTCACCTCCAAGGGCGGCACCACCGAGCGCGCGCTGCGGTCCATGGAGGGGGAACGCGTGAAGGAGGCGATCGTGCGCGCGGTGCGCGCCGCGGCGGAGCGCTCGCGCGAGCTGGGCGACGAGCTCGGCAAAGACTAATCAACCGCAGAGACGCCGAGGCGCAAAGGAAACGCAAAGAAAATGCTATGAATAGTTCCTCTTTGCGCTATCTCTGCGCCTTCGCGCCTTTGCGGTGGATGTTTGGGGGTGGAGCCTGCTCTCCGGCGCGCTGATCTTCCTGGTCGAGACCGCCTTCGGGCTGTTCGTCATCGCCCTGCTGCTGCGCTTCTACCTGCAATGGGCGCGCGCGCCCTACCGCAATCCGCTATCGCAGTTCCTGCAGGCGCTGACCGACTTCATGGTGCGGCCCGCCCGCCGCGTCGTTCCCGGCCTGTGGGGGCTCGATCTCGCGACGCTCGCCCTGGCCTGGCTGATCCAGCTGGCCGAGCTTTTCATCGTGTTGCAGCTCCGGGGCTATCAGTTCGGGCCGGACGCCGGGATGGCTTTCGCCGTGCTGGTCCTGCTGGCGCTCGCCGTGCTCGCCCGGTTCGGCCTCTACATCGCGATGGCCGCGGTGATCGCGCAGGTGGTGCTGTCCTGGGTGGGCCCCTACAGCCCGCTGATGCCGCTGCTGAACACCATGACGCGGCCTTTCCTGCGCGTGTTCCAGCGGCGGGTGCCGCCGATCGGGAACGTCGACCTGTCGCCGCTGTTCGTGGTCGTGATCATCCAGCTGCTGCTGATGCTGCCGGTCGCCTGGGCGGAAGCGGCGCTCGCGCGGCTGCTGTGAGCCCGGAACTGCGTGAGTCGTGATTCGTGAATCGTGATTCGACCTGGTTCCGCTACGATGCCGCTGCGCGGACGCTCACCATGAGCCTGCACGTCCAGCCCAACGCGAGAAAGAGCGGGATCGTCGGGCTGCACGGCGATGCGCTGAAGGTGAAAATCGCCGCGCCTGCGGCGGACAACCGGGCGAATGCCGCTCTGATCGAATTTCTGAGCGAGGCGCTCGGGGTTTCGAAATCCGCCGTCGTCCTCCGCCACGGCGCCACCAGCCGCCGCAAGGTCGTTGAAATCGCCGCCAGCCCCGAACTTGCATCCAGGGTGAGGGCGTTAGCCGAGAGTCGAATCACGAATCACGAATCACGAATCACGCGGCGGCCTCGGTAACGCCTTCGGCAAGCAATCAGAATACCGCGTCGGCCGCTTGCCCGCCTCCGGGGTCGCATCCCGCGGTCGGGTCCCTGCTCCTCCCTCCGGCGTGCTACATCAAAATAATGTCGTACTGCTCCTGGTTGTAGGCCGTCTCGACCTGCAGCGACACCGGCTTGCCGATGAAGTCCGAGAGCATGGCGAGCGCCGGCGACTCCTCGTCGAGGAAGAGGTCGATCACCGGCTGGGAGGCGAGGATGCGGTACTCGCGCGCGTTGAACTGCCGCGCCTCGCGCGTGAGCTCCCTCAGGATCGTGTAGCACACCGTCTGCGCGGTCTTCAGCCGGGCGCGGCCTTCGCACGCCGGGCACGGCTCGCACAGCACCTGGGCGAGCGACTCGCGCGTGCGCTTGCGGGTCATCTCCACGAGCCCGAGCTGGGTGAAGCCGTTCACCGACATGTGGGTGCGGTCGCGCGCGAGCGTCTTGCGGAACTCGTTGAGCACGGCATTGCGGTGCTCCTCGGTGTCCATGTCGATGAAGTCGACGATGATGATGCCGCCGATGTTCCTCAGCCGCAGCTGGCGCGCGATCACCTGCGCGGCCTCGAGGTTGGTCTTGAAGATCGTGTCGTCGAAGCTGCGCACGCCGACGAAGCCGCCGGTGTTGACGTCCACGGTGGTGAGCGCCTCGGTCTGGTCGATGATGAGATAGCCACCCGATTTCAGGTCCACGCGCCGCGCCAGCGCCTTCTCGATCTCGTCCTCGACGCCGTAGAGGTCGAACAGCGGGCGCTCGCCGCTGTAATGCTCGACGCGCTCGGCGACGTTGGGCGTGAAGTCCTGGCCGAAGCCGAGCATCGTCTGGCAGGTTTCGCGCGAATCCACCAGGATGCGCGCGGTGTCCTCGTGCACGAAGTCGCGCAGCACCCGCAGGCTCAGGTTGAGGTCCTGGTAGAGGGGCGTCAGCGGCGCCGCGGTGGCGGCCTTTTCCCGGATGCCGCCCCACAACCGGCGCAGGTAATCGATGTCCGACCGCAGCTCCCGGTCGGAGGCGGTTTCCGCAACGGTGCGGATGATGAAGCCGCCCTTCTCGTCGGGCGGCAGCAGCTGGTGCAGCTTCTCGCGCAGGTGCGCGCGCTCCTCCTCGTCCTCGATGCGCTGCGAGATGCCGATGTGCGTATCCCCCGGCAGATAGACCAGGAAGCGGCCCGCGAGCGAGACCTGGGTGGACAGGCGCGCCCCCTTGGTGCCGATCGGGTCCTTCACCACCTGCACCATGAGATTCTGGCCCTCGCCGAGCAGCTTCTCGATCGGCGCCGCTGCCTCGCCGTTGTGGCGGTGGCCCCGCATGTCGGCGACGTGCAAAAACGCCGCGCGCTCGCCGCCGATGTCGACGAACGCCGATTGCATGCCGGGCAGCACGCGGATCACGCGTCCCATGACGATGTTGCCCACCAGCCCGCGCGAGGAGGCGCGCTCGACGTGCACCTCCTGCGTGACGCCCTGCTCGATCACCGCCACGCGCGTCTCCTGCGGTGTGACGTTGACCAGGATTTCCTCGGTGACGGCCATGCGCGGCTAGCAGCTTGCCGGGCTTTCGCCCCGACAAGCTGCTGAATCGAAAGAGCGATCATTCATGCATTCACACCCACCGCGCACGACACCCAGTCCGACAGGCTGCTAGGAAAGGGGGATGTCGAATTTCTGCAGCAGCTCCACCGTTTCCGCGAGCGGCAGCCCCATGATACCGGAGTAGCTGCCCGAGATGCGCGTCACGAACGCGCCCGCGCGCCCCTGGATGCCGTAGGCGCCGGCCTTGTCGAGCGGCTCGCGGCTGGCGCAGTAGCGCCGGATATCGGCTTCCGTGAGCTCGCGGAACCATACGTTCGAGACCGAGATCTGGGTCTCGACCTGCTCTCTCAGCGCGATCGCCACCGCGGTGAGCACCTGGTGCTCGCGGCCGGAGAACGCGCGCAGGATGCGCGCCGCGTGCTCGGCGTCCTCCGGCTTGCCAACGAGCTGCCCGTCGAACACGACAGTGGTGTCGGCGGCGAGCACCGGCTTTTGCGGCAGCCCGCGGTACGCGATCTGGCGCACCGCCGTCGCCGCCTTGGCGCGGGCCATGCGCAGGACGTAGACGCCGGGCGATTCGTCCGCCAGCGGCGTCTCGTCCACGTCCGCGCCGCGGCGCAGGTCCTCGCGCAGCAGCAGCAGCTCGAACTGCACGCCGATCTGCTTCAGCAGCTCGCGCCGCCGCGGGCTGCGGGAGGCGAGATAGATGCGCTTGTCGCTGAGGGCCATTCTAGGATTGAGGATCGAGGACTGAGGATTGAGGAAACATGCGGATTGGCGAACGCTCAATCCTCAATCCTAATAGCTCAATCCCGGTTTTCACTCCCTGTGGTAGGGATGATTGTGCAATATCGAAACGGCGCGATAAAGCTGCTCGGCGAGCATCACGCGCGCGAGCCCATGCGGGAGCGTCAGCGGGGACAGCGACCACACGAAATCCGCGGATTGCTTCACGGCGGGGGCGAGGCCGTCCGCGCCGCCCACGATGAACGCGACGTCGCGCCCCGACTCCCGCCAGCGGGCCATGCGCCGCGCCAGCTCCATCGTGTCGAGCAGGGTCCCGTGCCCGTCGAGCGCGATTCGCATGCAGCCCGCGGGCAGCGCCGCGAGGATGCGCTCGCCTTCGGCCTCGAGCACCCGCTTCACCGGGCCGCCGCGCGCGGCGGGTTTGAGGGCGACGAGCTCGAGGCGCGCCGCGCGCGGCATGCGCCCCGCGTACTCCGAGAAGCCCGCGTCCACCCACGCGGGCATGCGGTGGCCGACCGCGACCACGATGAGCTTCATGACCGCAGGCCGCCGTCAGCGCGCGGCGGCGCCCGCGCGGCGGCGCCGGGGACGCGCGGGCGGCGCCCACAGCTCCTCGAGGTTGTAGTGCTTGCGGATGGCGGGCTGCATGATGTGGACGACGATCGTGCCCAGGTCCACCAGTATCCACTCGCCCGCTCGCTCGCCCTCGACGCCGCGAATCCGCGCGCCGTGCGCTTTCATCTTTTCCTGGAGGTTCCTGGAAAGCGCCTTGCCCTGGCGGGCCGAGTCGGCGCTCGCGATGATGATCTTGTCGAACAGCGAGGTCAGCTGCCTCACGTCCAGCACCACGATGTCGCGCCCCTTGATGTCTTCCAGCGCGGCGACCGCGGCCCTGGCGAACTTGTCGAGTCTCATCAATCTACCGAGGAGTTTGTCGGTCTTGAGGCCGACAAACTCCTAATGCAAAACCGCCTGCGTAAAAACGGAAGAGAAAGGCGGTGAAAAACCTGTTTTCAGGCTGTTCACCTGCCCGTTGTAGGCCAAGAAAGGTCGGCATCCCGAATTTCATTCGATTTTCGCAGGCGGTTTTGCTGTTAGCAGCCGGGTCGGAACACCAAGTCCGGCCAGGCTGCTAGGAATAGAGACGATGACTGCGAATATAGTCGAGTACCGCGGCGGGGAGCAAATAGCGCGGGCTCGCGCCCGCCAGCAGCATGTCGCGTATCGCCGTCGCGGAGATGTCGAGCGCCGTGAACGGGACGACGACGATGCCCCCGGCGGGCTGAAGATGGGTCGCGAGCGGCTGCGGCATGAAACGCGCGGCGTACTCGCGCGCGAGCGGCTGCGGCATGCGCTCGGCCCAGCGCTCGGGCGGGGAGCCGGGACGGTGCGCGACGGCGATGTGCGCGAGCCCGAAGATCTCGTGCCAGCGGTGCCAGGTCGCAAACTCGAGAAACGCGTCGGCGCCGAGGAGCAGCACGAGCGGGCGCGAGGCGCCGGCGTCCGCGCGCAGGCCGGCAAGCGTGTCGAAGGTGTAACCAGGGCCCGCCCGGCGCACTTCGCATTCGTCCACCTGGAAGCGCGCGTTGCCCCCCGCCGCCAGCCGCACCATCGCCAGGCGATGCTCGGCCGCCGCGTAGGGCGCCTGGCGGTGCGGCGGGGTGCCGCTGGGAACGAAACGCACCTCCCCGAGCTTGAGCGTCTCGCCCAGCTCCTCGCCAAGGCGCAGGTGCCCGTAATGGATCGGGTCGAAGGTGCCGCCAAGCACCCCTATCGGGGCGGTAGTCATTCAGTGCGGAGTGCTGAGTTCTGAGTGCAAAGTCAAAGGCCAAGCCTGTCGTCGATCGCTACTCGGCACTCAGCACTTTGCACTCAGCACTAGAGTACGAGGCGGCGGATATCGGAGAGCACGCCGCTCAGAAACGCGATGAAGCGGGCGCCCTGCGCGCCGTCGATCACGCGGTGATCGTAGGAAACCGACAGCGGCAGCATCAGCCGCGGCTCGAAAGCCTTGCCGGTCCATACCGGCCGCATCACCGACCTGCCGACGCCGAGTATCGCCACCTCCGGCGCGTTGATGATGGGCGTGAAATGCGACCCCCCGAGCCCGCCGAGGCTCGAGATCGAGAAGCAGCCGCCCTGAAGGTCGGCCGGCGCGATCTTGCCCGCGCGCATCCGTGCGCTCGCCTCACCCAGCTCCTTCGCCAGCTCCATCAGCCCCTTCTTGTCCACGTCGCGGATCACCGGCACGACCAGCCCGTTCGGCGTGTCCACCGCCACGCCGATATGGAAGTACTGCTTGAGAACGAGGCTCTCGCCGTCGGAAGACAGCGAGGCGTTGAACTCCGGGTGCTGCTTCAATGCGACCACCACCGCCTTCAGCAGGAAACACAGGATCGTGAAGCGGATGCCCTGCTTCTTCGCTTCCTCCGTCTGGACCTTGCGGAATTCCTCGAGCTCGGTGATGTCGGCTTCGTCGTTCTGGGTGATGTGCGGGATAGTGATCCAGTTGCGGTGCAGGTTCGCGCCCGAGAGCTTCTTGATGCGGGAAAGCGGCTGGGTCGTGACCGGCCCGAACCTGGCGAAATCCACCTGCGGCAGCGCCGGGAGGCTGAAACCAAGCCCGCCTTCGCCCGCGCGCGGGCGGGCGAGTTCGCCCTTGACGTAGTTCTGGACGTCCTCCTTGAGCACACGTTCCCTGGGGCCCGTCCCCTTCACGCGCCCGAGGTCCACGCCCAGCTCGCGCGCGAGGCGGCGCACCGAGGGGCTCGCGTGCGCGCCCGCGAACCCCGCTTCCATCCCGGCCTTCGCGTCAACAGGAGCGCTGGACGCTTCCCTCTCCCGATCCCTCATCCCCGACCCTTCTCCCGAGGGGAGAAGGGAGGCTCGAGCTTCCTCTCTCCCCCCGGGAGAGAGGGAAGGAGTGAGGGCTGGGGAGAGGGATGGAGGGTGAGGGGCCGACGGCGCGGGCTTTTCAGCCACGGGCGCCGGCGCCGCCTTTCCGGCCGTCGGCTTCGCGACAGCCGCACCGGCGCCGGAGGATTCGAGCGTCAGCACGAGCGCGCCCTCGGAAACCTTGTCGCCGACCTTGACCCGGAGCTCCTTCACCACGCCGGCGGCGGGTGACGGCACCTCCATCGTCGCCTTGTCCGACTCGAGCGTGACGAGCGGGGCCTCCTTGCTGACCCGGTCTCCCGGCTTGACCAGCACCTCGATCACCGGGATGTTCTTGAAGTCCCCGATGTCAGGGACCTTGACTTCGATGAGGTCGCTCACTGGAATACCGTGATCCGTGATCCCCCGGATCGAGTCCGGGACAGGCTCTTGTGATCCGTGATCCGAAGCGTCGGTTTTCTAATCACTACTCACCAATCACGATTCACGCAGTTCAGACCTTGGAGGGATTGGGCTTCTCGGGATCCACGCCGTACTTGCGGATCGCCTCGACGACTTTCTTCTGCGGCAGCGCCTCCTGGTCGGCGAGCGCTTTCAGCGCCGCGACCGCGACGTAGCGCCGGTCCACCTCGAAGAAGCCGCGCAGCGCGCGCCGCGTGTCGGAGCGCCCGAAGCCGTCGGTGCCGAGCACGCTGTAGAGAGCCGGCTGCGGCAGGAAAGCACGGATCTGGTCGGCAAACACCTTCATGTAATCGGTCGCCGCGATCACCGGCCCCGGGTGATCCCTCAGGCACTGCTCGACGTAGGCGCGCCGCGGCTCGGCTTCGGGATGAAGCATGTTCCAGCGCGCAGTCTCGAGGCCGTCGCGCCGCAACTCATTGAAGCTCGTGACGCTCCAGATGTCGGCGGAGACGCCGAATTCATTCTCCAGCAATTCCGCGCCGGCGATCACCTCGCGCAGGATCGCGCCGCAGCCCAGGAGCTGGACCTTGAGTTTCCCCTTCGCGGCCTTGCTCCGGGAGATGAGGTGCATGCCGCGCAGTATGCCCTGCTCCGCCCCGTCCGGCATCGCGGGATGCGCGTAGTTCTCGTTCAGCACCGTGATGTAGTAATAGACATCCTCCTGCTCCCGGTGCATGCGGCGCAGCCCGTCCTGGACGATCACCGCGAGCTCGTAGGCGAAGGTCGGGTCGTACGAGACGCAGTTCGGGATGGTGGAGGCGATCACGTGGCTGTGGCCGTCCTCGTGCTGCAGGCCTTCGCCGTTGAGCGTGGTGCGGCCGGAGGTTCCCCCGAGCAGGAAGCCGCGCGCGCGCATGTCGCCGGCGGCCCACGCGAGATCGCCCACGCGCTGGAAGCCGAACATCGAGTAGAAGATGTAGAACGGGATCATCGGCTGGTTGTGCGTGCTGTAGGAGGTCGCCGCCGCGATCCACGAGCACATCGCGCCCGCCTCGCAAATGCCCTCCTGCAGGATCTGGCCGTTCTTGTCCTCCTTGTAGTACATCAGCTGATCGGCGTCCTGCGGGGTATAGAGCTGCCCGACGTGCGAATAGATGCCGAGCTGGCGGAACATGCCCTCCATGCCGAAGGTGCGCGACTCGTCCGGCACGATCGGCACCACCAGCTTGCCGACGTTCTTGTCGCGGATGATGGTGTTGAGGACGCGCACGAATGCCATCGTGGTGGAGATCTCGCGGCCGTCGGTGCCCTTCAGCTGGGCCTCGAACGCCTGGAGCGGCGGCACTTCCAGCGCCACGCTCTTGCGGCGCCGCGCGGGAACGCTGCCGCCCATCGCCGCGATCCGCTCCCGCAGATATTTCATCTCGGGGCCGTCCTCGGGCGGGCGGTAGAACGGCACCTCCTCGAGCTTGTCGTCGGCGATCGGCACCTCGAAGCGGTCGCGGAACGCCTTGATCGACGCCGTTCCCATCTTCTTCTGCTGGTGCGTGATGTTCTGGCCTTCGCCCGCCTCGCCCATGCCGTAGCCTTTCACGGTCTTGGCGAGGATCACGGTGGGCTGGTCCATGTGCTTCATCGCCGCGGCGTAGGCGGCGTAGAGCTTGTGCGGATCGTGCCCGCCGCGGTTCAGCCGCCAGATGTCGTCATCCGACATGTGCGCGACCATGTCGAGCAGCTCGGGGTACTTGCCGAAGAAGTGCTTGCGCACGAAGGCGCCGTCCGCCGACTTGAACGACTGGTACTCTCCGTCCACGCACTCCTCCATGCGCCGCAGCAGGATGCCGCTCTTGTCGCGCATGAACAGGGGGTCCCAGTACGAGCCCCAGATCACCTTGATGACGTTCCAGCCCGCGCCGCGGAACGCCGCCTCCAGCTCCTGGATGATCTTGCCGTTGCCGCGCACCGGCCCGTCGAGCCGCTGCAGGTTGCAGTTCACCACGAAGATCAGGTTGTCGAGACGCTCGCGCCCGGCGAGCGAGATCGCGCCGAGCGATTCCGGCTCGTCCATCTCGCCGTCGCCCATGAACGCCCACACCTTGCGGCCCTGCGGCTCGAGGATGCCGCGGTCCTTGAGATAGCGCATGAAGCGCGCCTGGTAGATCGCCATGATCGGGCCGAGCCCCATGGACACCGTCGGGAACTGCCAGAACTCCGGCATCAGCCACGGGTGGGGATACGAGGACAATCCCCTGCCGCCGACCTCCTGGCGAAAGTGGTTCATCTGCTCTTCGCTGATGCGCCCTTCGAGATAGGCGCGCGCGTAGATGCCGGGCGCGGAGTGGCCCTGGAAATAGACGAGGTCGCCGCCGAAATGGTCGTTCCAGGCGCGGAAGAAGTGATTGAAGCCGACGTCGTAGAGCGTCGCCGCGGAGGCGAAGCTCGCGATGTGCCCGCCGAGCTCGGAGGACTCCTTGTTGGCGCGCACGACCATCGCCATCGCGTTCCAGCGCACGAGCGAGCGGATCCGGTTCTCGATCTCGGCGTCCCCCGGCGAGCGCTCCTCCTGCGCCAGCGGGATCGTGTTCATGTACGCCGTGTTGGCGTTGTACGGGATGTAGGCGCCGTGGGCGCGCGCCTTGTCCACCAGCCTGTCGAGCAGGAAGTTGGCGCGCGCCGGGCCCTCGCGCTCGAGCACCGAGTGCAGCGCTTCCAGCCACTCTCGCGTTTCTTCCGGATCGACGTCGGGTTGGATGTCGTTCAGATCCATAGCGGCCACCGTTACGGGTTCCAGGAACCTACAGACGGCTCTTCGGCGCACGTGCCGCTCGCGCCGGGGAAGGCATTATAGCATCGCGATTTTGCCCGACCGGTCACGGTATCCCCTTGTATGGAATCGTGAAATCCCTTTTGCCGATGCGGCCCGCCGCGCGGGAAAGCGGAAGAGCACCAAGGCGGGAGCGCCACGCAGAGCGCCAGGTTTCGCGACCTCCCGCCCTTCCGGTCTCGCGAGCACACGGGCAATGTGCGGTTCACCGAGCGCAGCTATATCCCCTGTTCGAGCTGCTCGAGCGGAATGTTCTGGCAGCCCTTTCAGGACCGTAAATCGTGATTCGTGAGCCGACTCTTGAACTGCTTCCTCTTGACGCTTCCGCGTCCCCTGCAGCGCGAGTCCCGGGACCTGCTTCTCTAGAATCCTAGCAGCTTCCACGCGAGGCCGATGACGCCGCACGCGAGAATCACCGGAATGATCCCGTTCTTGTAGCGCCACAACGCGAGCCACGCGGCAACGCCCAGCGCCGCGGAAAACCACTCGAGCCGTCCGGAAAAGCCCGCCGGCCACAGTACGTGATAGGCGAAGAACACGGCGAGGTTCACGATCACGCCGACCACGGCCGCCGTGATGCCGGTGAGCGGCGCGGTGAACGCCAGGTTGCCGTGGGTGGTCTCGACGAACGGGCCGCCCAGCAGGATGAAGACGAAGGACGGCAGGAATGTGAAGCATGTGACCACGGTCGCCGCCACCGCGCCCGCGAGGAACAGCGCGTCCGGGCCGAACAGGGCTTTCGCCCAGCCGCCGACGAAGCCCACGAAAGCAACCACCATGATGAGCGGCCCCGGCGTGGTCTCGCCGAGCGCCAGGCCGTCGATCATCTGCGCCGCGGTCAGCCACTGATAGTCCTCGACCGCGCCCTGGTAGACATAGGGCAGCACGGCGTAGGCGCCGCCGAACGTGAGCAGCGCGGCCTTGGTGAAGAACCATCCCATCTGCGTCAACCCCGCCTCCCATCCGAAGCGGCCGAGGAGCGCTGCCATCGCGCCGCCCCAGATCGCGAGCCCCACGGCGAGCACGCGGGCGAAACGCGCCCAGGTGAATCGCGCATGAGCGGGCACCGGCGTGTCGTCGCCGATCAGCGCCGGCCCGAAGTCCTTGCGCGCCGCGCCGTGGCCGCTGCCGGCGCGGAAGCGTTCCGGCGCATAGCGCCCGCCCGCGTAGCCGATCATCCCGGCGGCGAGTACGATCGCCGGAAACGGGACGTCAAGCGCGAAGATAGCGACGAACGCGGCGACCGCGATCGCCGCCAGGTAGCGGTTGGCGAGCGCGCGCGTGCCGATGCGATAGGCCGCAAACAGCACGATCGCAGTCACCGCCGGCTTGATGCCGTAGAGCGCGCCGGCAACTGCCGGCACGTTGCCGTAGGCGAGATAGACCCACGACAGTGCGATCAGCACGAAGAGCGACGGCAGGACGAAGAGGCCTCCCGCGACGACGCCGCCCCCCGTGCGATGCATCAGCCAGCCGATGTAGGTCGCGAGCTGCTGCGCTTCCGGTCCCGGCAGCACCATGCAGTAGTTGAGTGCGTGGAGAAAGCGTCGTTCCGAGATCCAGCGCCTGCGCTCGACCAGCTCCTGGTGCATGATCGCGATCTGCCCCGCCGGGCCGCCGAAGCTGATGAAGCCGAGCTTCAGCCAGAAGCGGAACGCCTCCGCGAACGAAACGCGGCCTGGCCCTTCGCTCATCGGTACGCCTCCGGGTTCCACATGTGCGCCTCACTCTTGCCCTCCTTGCACCAGCGGTACAGCGCGTCGTACATCACCATGCTGTGCTCCAGCATTTCTTGGTCGTCGTTGAATTTGCGCGACAGGCCGAGCGAAATCGCGGCAAGCCCTGCCGCCTGGGGCGCGAGGTCGAGGCGGTTCGTGTCAGCGCCCCGCACGATCAGGGCGAGACTGTCGAGCGCCGGGTCGCGCAAGCGGTATGCAGCAAGGAATGCGTCGAAGCTGCAGCGCTCGCCCTCGTGGGAAAACGCGACTTCGGGAATGTCATAGGGAACCGCCTCGCGTTCCTGCGCAACGCGGCGCACGTCGGGCGCCGGCACGTAGAGAAACTCCGCCTGCGGATCGACGAAGCGCCGGATCAACCAGGGACAGGCGATGCGGTCGATCTTCGGCCGCTCGCGCGTCACCCAGCGGGTCGAGGCGCCCTTCGGCTTCGCGTCGAGCTCGCCGCCCGACTGGCGCCAGGCTTCCAGCCCGCCTTCGAGATAGCGGGCGCGCAGCGCCTTGGCCGCCGCCTGGCTGACTTCGTGGCCGTGCATGCAGTAAACGACCACGCTCGCCGCCACGGGCAGCGTCTTGGCCCACTCGGCGACCCGCTCGGGGTCGCGGCGCAGGGCCCTGCGCATCAGGTCGGGAGACTCGCGAAAACACTCGTTTTTCCGCACGTCGATGACGAACGGGGGTTGCGCCGATGCTAGGGATTGCCGCAGCGATGCGGCCGATACGGCAGGTGCGTCCATGGCTCTCTCCTGAAAGGAGTACCGCAAGCTTGGACGCACCCGCGTCTTGTGATGGCGGGGAGCCTGCGATCCCCGCGGGCACCAAGGATGCGCCAAACGACCTGGGGTTGTCAATTCCCAGTCTTGTCCAATATGGTATGAGTCTGAACGGGGGGACGTATTTCCAACGAGGTATGAGTCTGAAGCGAAGTGATTGGGTCGATCATTCAGGGCATGGTGATCGACATGAACGAGACGCGACTTTGTTCGCTGGAGCA
>JACPTK010000014.1 GCA_016192825.1 Betaproteobacteria bacterium
CGCGGTTTCGCTCCATGCTTCCTTCCCACGCTCGGTCGCCCTCACGCAGTTGCACTTCGCTTCGTTCACTGTGGCCAGCTTACGGGAGGACTTCCACCTCCAAGATCGCGCCCATGCTGGGCGCACAACAAAACCCCGCCGGAGCGGGGTTTCGCGGTGCAGAGGCGGACTTTAGACCCGGGCGCATTGTCGTTCGCTGACGGATTCGAGTCAACGGCGCTCGGTGATCTTGTTTTTCCCAGCCCGAACCCGATTTGTGACTATGTTCGGCAGTGTTCGCTCAGGTCGAACCACCTCGCACAAGTAGCAAAATGCCGACTACAGCAGCAGGTCCCGCAGCGGCGCTGGGTTCAGCACGCACGCGTCGTAAACTGCCGTGAAGGCCGACGCCATCGATTACCGCCTTTCGTGCAGATGCCCGACCCGGCATTTGCACCTCGAATCTCCCCTCTCCGCTCGGGAGAGGGGCGGGGGTGAGGGATGAGCGTCGTCCGGCATTCTCGCGGCGCGCTCAGTAACCCAGCCCAAGCTCCTGGGACTGCTTCGTCAGCTCGTCGGCGGCCTTGCGGGATTTCTCGTTGAGGATCTCCTGGTAAGCCAGCAGATCCTTGAACATCACGCGGCGGCGCGTCCCGACCTTGCGGAAAGGCAGGCGCCCCTCCTCCAGCAGCTTCACGAGATAAGGCCGCGAGACATTCAGAAAATCGGCGGCCTGCTGCGTGGTCAGTTCGGCGTTGACCGGCACCATGGTCACGGCGTTGCCCTGCGCCATGTTGTTGAGGATGTCCACGAGCATATGCAGCGCCGACACCGGCACCGTGATGTCCTTACCGCCATCAATCACGCGCACGCGCGCGGTCTTGCCCTTGCCTATGCAAGCCGCGAGCAGCCGGCTGCTTTCGCGGGCGACCTCGATCTCCTGCTCGTTCGGCACGTACAGCGGTGTTCTCGCTGGTGCGTTCATGTCAGCTCTCCGGTAAAGGGGCCTTATTATACGAAACAAGCGATATGAACGAAACAAACGAAATATAGAGATTCGTAACCTGTTGTTTTGTAGTGTCTATCAGTACACCCCAAGGATCCAACCCTCCAGATCGGCGATCCGCCGCTCCTCCGGCGTCAGGAGTGGATCGAAGTAACGCTCGGGCACCCCGCGCGCGGCGGTCTCGGACAGCCACCGGGCGACGGAATAGGCGTCGTGCTGGTCGGTGGTGCGGCCCTCCCTCGCAAAGCGATTCTTGAAGATCGCGGGATAGACCTCGGCGATCATCGATTTGCCGGCAGCCGGCTGCCAGCCGTCGAACGGCCAGAAGTGAACGCGGTCGCCCGCCGTTTCACGTATGCGCTTCAGCCACGGGATGCCGGCGTGCGTGGACTTCCCCACGGTACCCTGGCCATCCAGCTGAAAGACGCTCTTCGCGGATGAAGTCCAGCGCTCACACAGCCGAAGTTCCTTCGAGCTGCCAATACGAGAATCCCGCGACGGGCCACCGTCCTCCTCGACTACTCCGTCCCGTACGAAATCCACATATATGTGGTCGCGATCCGTCGGCCAGTGCCGCGCGAAATCGTCGAGAAACTGCGGCCAGGTCTTGAGGCCGTAGCGCTTGAAGTAGCTTTCCGGAAACGAAAAACCGTGATCAATGCCGGCGATGTAGGGAACGCCCTCCTTCGCCAGACCGATCAGCCAGAGCGCGATCTCCGAGCGTGTCCAGTAGCGCGGAGCGGACTGTGGGTTGTTGCTGCCGGAAGCGAGGAAGGCCGCGATGGCGGGCGTCTTCACCTGCTCCGGCTTGCCGCCGGGCTTTGCCGCATAAACCTGCAATTCCTTGCGCCGGGAGGTGGGTGTCTCCGCGCCGGAGTAATCAATGCCGATAAATAGTTCGAGTTCACTCACGCCGGAGCCTTCCGGCGTTTATGCGCGCGCTGCGTGCTCTCCGCAGTGCGCGCATTGCGGATGCGTTCGAGCAGGACGGAGGCGGGCTCATCCGTAGGATCCTGCGGAACGAGCTTGCCTTCAAAGGCGCGCTTGAGGATGGATTGGCGGAGGCGAATCGCGCGCACTATGCCCTTGCTGATTTCATCCTCGCCGGTCGTCATCCCAGATAGTTTCTCTTCCAGTTGCTGAACGATTTCCATCTGTTCTTCAAGCGGCGCAAGCGGCATTTAGAATAGGGGGTCAGTTCTTGACTTCATAGAATAGTGGGTCAGTCCTTGACTTCACACCAAGCCGAAAAAGCTGCAGCGTCACCGATCAGGTGCAAGGTCAAGAAACGACCCCGGCTCCATTAAAGCAAATTTCTCTTGGCTAGGAGTGTGCGCGGCAGAAACCTGCCGCGCCAATAGGGGTCGAATGGGGCAGTGTATCAAACGGAGAAGCGCAGATGCCGACCTCGTTCCTGCCGTATGACCCGAATCAGAGTTATCTGCTGCCGCCCTCGCCCTTGGATTGGTTGCCGGAAGGTCATCTGGCGTTGTTCATCGGGGACGTCGTGGACGGACTGGACCTGAGAGGATTCTACGCTCGCTACGGAGGCGACGGGCGTCGCAACCAGCCGCATTCGCCGACGATGATGGTGAAGGTGCTGCTGTATGGGTACGCGAGCGGGGTGTTCTCGTCTCGCCAGATTGCGAAGAAGCTGCACGAGGACGTGGCGTTTCGGGTGCTGGGGGCGGGGAACTTTCCCGCGCATCGGACGATCTGCGATTTCCGGCAACTGCACCTGGAAGAGCTCGCGGGGCTGTTCGTGCAGGTGGTGCGGCTGGCGCGGGAGCTGGGGCTGGTGAAGCTCGGGATGCTCGGGGTGGACGGGACGAAAGTGAAGGCTAACGCGTCGCGGCACAAGGCGATGAGCTACGGGCGGATGAAGGAGGAGGAAGCGCGACTGAAGGCTGAGATCGGGGAGTTGCTCAAGCGGGCGGAGTGCCTGGACCGGGCCGAGGATGAGCGCCTCGGTGCGGAGGCAACGGAGGAGGAATTGCCTGAGGAACTCAAGCGCCGGGAAGAGCGGCTGTTGAAGATCGAGGCGGCACGGGCGCGGCTGGAGGCTCGGCAGAAGGAGGCCGATGCGGCGCGGGGCCGGTGCGACGGTGATGACAGGAAGCCCACGAAGGGCGATGGAAGGGGATCGAAGTTCAAGCGTGAGTTTGGGGTTCCGCAGGAGCGTGCGCAGGAGAATTTCACCGACCCGGAGAGCCGGATCATGAAGACGCAGCACGGATTCCAGCAGTGCTACAACGCGCAGGCGGCGGTCGATGGGGAGAGCCAACTGATCGTCGCCACGGGGTTGAGCAACAATAGCTCGGACAACGCAGAGCTGTTGCCAATGGTGAAGGCGGCGCAGCACAACGTGGGCAAGGCGCCCGATGTGGTGCTCGCTGACGCAGGCTATCGATCCGAGGAAACCTTCGCGGCCTTGGAGCACGCCGGGACTAATGCGCTGGTGGCATTAGGTCGCGAGGGCAAGGCAGCGCTCAGGCTTGATCCCGAGCGTTCACCGGCAAGTGCGCGCATGGCGCAGAAGCTCAAGACCGAGGCGGGCGAAGCCCAGTACCGGCGGCGCAAGGTGATTCCCGAGCCGGTGTTTGGCTGGATCAAGCACGTGCTGAGATTCGACCGCTTCAGTCTGCGTGGTCTGAAGAAGGCCGCGGCGGAATGGGACCTGGTGTGCCTGGCGGTGAAACTGAAGCGGATGCACGTGTTGACGGCATGAGCACCGGGACCTGGAAATCACCTCGACGCGACGGAATCCGCACGATTAACGGGAATCCCATGTACCGAAAAACCATTAGGAGCCCGCGCTTCGCTCAAGTTGGCACGTATGCCGTCTCAGGTACCCGCTTCGCTAATTTCTACCGCGCGGGCTCCTAGGTATTTCCGGCCCTCTGGCTCCGCACGATAAAGAATGTCTTGCGCGCGCGTAGAGGATGCGGTTGGAAAGATATAGCCGCGCTCATACAAAAGATCGAAATAGTAATCAGTCTGGGCTTGGCTCAAACCAAAGTGACGGCCGGTCGCCCCTTTTGGCATTCTGCCATCGCTATTCGCTATGGCCATAAGCAATTTTGTCGCTACTTCATCTAAATCATGAGCGCTCGATTCATCTTTTTCAATTTTGTCCTTAAGGCGTTGGATTTCCTGCTTGAGAGGGTTTACCTCTGCGCGAAGCTTCAGGTTCTCCGCACTGAGAATCTGCACCTTAGATTCCAGAGATTCAAACTCCTTGTCGAGCGCGAGCATTTGACGCTTTTGCTCCAACGCCAACGTGATTCCTTGACTGGAAAAGAAATCAGAGACTTTAGCCATAAGGATTAGCCCGTGGACAAGAACAAATCAATCGAGGTCACGCCGGAGATGATTGATGCGGGGGTTTCGATTTTTCTAGGCTACGACTCCGATGGAGATCAAATACCGGAATTAGTTTCAGAGATTTTCGTGGCGATGCTTGAAGCGCATCAAAAACGCGATGCCCAAGACCCTCAACAGCGCCCGCAGACAACTCCATAGCCTCGACGAGAAGCGCGAGATCTTCAATTGAAATGATAGAACCTTGGGGATTTATTTTTCGGCTCACCTTTCCTTTGTGACCGGGCGGAGTCCATTTACCTGTAGTTACTTGCAAATAGGTAACTCCGTCTATAACTATCCAGACTCCATGAACCAGCGAATTTCTCATTGCTGCCAGATCGTCAAGGCCTGTGGCGAGTTTTTCAAGATTACCTTTAATTTCAATATTGTTGATTTCAAGAAGCGTTTTTATCAGCAGCACGGAGTCTTTAATTCGCGGCTCTCGTACTGCATGCCTTCCCTCTCGGGAACCAACACCAAGCAAATTAAATATCGTGGCCTTCAAAACTGCCTCGATATAAGACCACAAAACGACCACACGCCCGACGCCGCTTTCTATGCCTGGCGCAAGCGTTGTAGTCGGCGTTCCCGGTCTCAGCTCTTTAATATCGCTATTTCGCATAGCAAATTAACGAAAATAAACAGAGTCAGTTCTTGACTTCACACCAGACCGAGAAAGTTGCGGCAACCTCTGATCAGGCGCAGGTTCAAGAACTGGCCCCTTCTACCGTGTTTCCTGTCAACTTTTGAGCGAGGGCCAGCCATCGCGTCGCGATCCAGTCGGCCTCGTCCAGGTGATGGATGATTTCCACTTTCCATCCGGCGGACGTCAATTCGTTGTGCATGCCCCACGCCGCGTCGGTGTTGGTCGAGTGAATAATGACCGGGCAGTGCGGCTTGTGCCGCGCCAGGTAGTTTGCGACGTCGCGACCGCAGCCAGGGTCCGGGTCGTTGTCGCTTTGCTTGTACAGATCGTGATCCAGGGACAGGAGCGACGCGCCGGACAGAAGCTCGGGTAATTCCTGGATCATCTGCGCCGCGATGCGCCATATGCGAATGGCTTCGGCATGGCGGCAGCGCTTCGCGGCGTCCTGGAACGCCGCAGCCCGGTTCGGGTTATCTTCCAGTACGAGCCAACCCATCCCCAGCCCCCTCCTCTCCGGCTTTTCTTTTCGAACACCTTACGCCCATCGGCAGGCAGCGTCCATTCACGGCGAGAAACCCCGTGATAAGTGATAGGTGATAAGTGATAGGAGTCGCCCGCACTGCGGGGGTCATCCTTCATCCTTCATCCTTCTGCCTTGGGGCTTCGTCCCTCCCTTATTGGCCGAGTCCGGTTTTTCTTTCGCGTCCTTTTCCATGACGACCCGCACCGTCTCTGGAATCGGCGTGCGCGTCCCCTCCGTCTTCCAGCCGTTCTTGTCGATCGTCGCGGCCAGCCGTGCGATGCGCTCCTGCGTCACCGGGTGCGTGCTCAGAAATTCAGGCGCCTCGCTGTGCCCGCGCTCGGCCGCGGCGCGCTGCAGCACCTTGAACGTCTCGGTCGCGCCGCCGGCGTGCTCGTAGGCCCGCACCAGCGCGGCGACGCCGGTCTCGTCCGCCTCCTCTTCCTGGGCGCGGCTGAAGCTCAGCAGCGTCAGCATGCCCGAGCGCCCCAGTGTCGATTCGACCACGCTGCTGCCAGCCGCCGCGGAGACGATGCTCAACATGGCGCCGAACGCCACGCCGCGGCCCAGGCTCGCGATCGGATGGCGATGCTGCGCATGAGCGATCTCGTGGGCGATCACCATCGCCAGCACGTTTTCGTCGGGCACGCGCTCGAGAAGACCGCGGAAGACCGCGACATGCCCGCCCAGCGTGGCAAAGGCATTGATCACCGGCTCGTTGACGTAATGCACGCGGATCGTCATGCCCTCGGGCAGCGCCATGCCCCCGGCCCCGTCCTTGCCCTTGACCAGCCGGTCCGCGATGCCCTGAAGATAAGCCTCCACCGGATGATCGCGCGGCGGAAAGCGCTCGGCGTAGCGCTCGATCAGGCCCACCTCGGTCCGGTATGGCAGATAGCGCGCGACTGTCCCGGCGAAGAACGCCAGCGCCGCCGCCGCCACGACACCGATGAGCAGCGCGCTCCCCGCCAGCGCGAAAAAGCTGCGCAGCGGCTTGTCGTCGCTGTTATTGATCTCCTCGGGAAGCTCGGGGTTGCTGAACTGCGCCACGTTTTAGCGCCGCACCGGCGCCAGCGACGTTCCATAGGCAAGCAATTCCACGCCCTTGACGCTGTTCTGATTACGGCCGCCGATGGCGAAGGTCTGGAACTTCACGTTGATGATCATTTCCGCGCCGAGCTTATTCGCCTCGTCCTTCATGCGCAGCACCGCCTCGCGGCGCGCGCGGTCAATCAGCGATTCGTAGGAGCGCACGCGGCCGCCGAACAGGCTGTAGAGCCCGCTCATCACGTCCTTGAAGTAGTCGTCCGAAATCACCACGCTGCCTGACACCAGCCGGCTGTCGACCTGCGCCGCCGCCACCGGCGGAAAGCGGTTGGAGAACACCAGCACGCCGGCGAGTTCACGCTCACGCTTGCGAATCGAAGCGTAATGCCTGCGCTCGTTCCAGCGGCCGGCAACGTAGCCGATGAAAAACAGGACGACAAAAAACAGGACGTCCAGATTGTCGAGGATCAGCTGCACCGCGGCTATTCCAGCACCACCGCGGTGCCGTAGGCGAAGATCTCCGCGGCGCCCGCGGTGATCGACGAGGTCGCGTAGCGAACGTTCAGCACCGCATTGGCGCCCGCCGCCTCGGCCTGCTTGACCATGCGCTGGGTGGCCTCGTCGCGCGACTCCTGCAGCAGCTCCGTGTAGGCCTTCAGCTCGCCGCCGACGATGTTCTTCAGCCCGGCAAAAATGTCCTTGCCGACGTGCTTGGCGCGCACCGTGCTTCCCTGCACCAGGCCGAGGTGTTTCGCCACGCGGCGCCCCGGAACCATTTCTAGATTGCTGAGCAGCATTCAGCCCCCCCCTTTTTTTCTGGCGAACCAAACGATGGCAAAGTCAATGCAGCCGCGATCCCGCCGAGGCGGGGTTTCGCGGCGCAGCAGCGGAGTTTAGACCCGCTCGCATTGTGGTCTCCTGGAAAACACGCGTCAATGCGGCGGCGAATAGGCCCCCTATGCCAAGAACTGTCCCGATCAGCCGAATATACGTGGACAGTCGTACCTGGTGCTAAAACCCCAGGGGCAATTCGTGGGAACCGGTGTAGCTGCGCCACCGCGGTTCAAACATTGGCGTGCGCTCAAGCGGCGGCGCGCCGATCCTTCGAGCTTTTGACCGAGCTCGCCATCACGTGAGCCAATTCACGCACGTCGGCAAGCGACTCAAAGCTCCCGAGCGCATCGTAGACGCGTGAAATGGCATCGGCCCGCAATGCGCGCGAAGCGCAGTCGCGGAATTTGGCCTCGAGACGATCGGGAGGAGCGAGGTTCTGCGGCCCACGCAGCGGCTGATCCACTTGCGCCGAATAGGTTTTCCCGTCCGCTGTCGTCACGATGAGCTTGCACTCGAAATGGTCCTCCATCCCTCGGGGATCATGCGCGTGGGGGCGCACTTCGATACGGCCGAGCAGCTTGCGCACTTCCGGATCGCGATAGGCGTCGCCCTCGAAATGCGCGAGGGTAACTTCGCCATCGATGAGCGCGCGCGCAACGCAATACTGCACGCTGAACTTCGCATCCAGAGTGCTGCGCGGATCGGGGCGGTCCGTGTGCACGAGGTTGCGTTTATGCGTAATCGACTCGATCTTCGCCACGCGCCCGGGCGTAAGCTTGTGCTTCTCGCGCAATGTCAGCATGGCGTCAATTGGCGAATGCGTGCTTGCGCAGCAAGGATACTGCTTGAGGCCCACCCCGGGCTGCACGATATCGAGCGGTTTCGCCCAATTTGCAAAGATCCTGCCCGCGGCGTAATTGCCCGCGCCGTTAAAGACTTCCAAGAAGCCCTGCTTATCCTCGAACGCCGCGGGGTTCGCAGTGAATCCTTCCCGCGCAAGCAGTGCCGCATAAACGCCGTGACGCGTGGACTGCCCGGCGTGCAGTGGTTTCATCATCGTGCCGAAGTTCGCTTTTACGCCCGCCGACAGCGATACCGCAATTGCAAGCGCCGTCGTTGTTTGTTCAACAGTGAGCCCGAGCAGACGTGCGCACGCGGCAGTTCCACCAAAGACGCCCAACGTCGCGGTCGGGTGCCACCCTTTTTCGTAATGGTGGATATTCACCGCATGCCCGAGACGGGATTGCGTTTCGAAGCCGGCAACGTAAGCGAGCACGACATCGCGACCGCTTGCACCGAGCGCTTCGCCCAACGCGAGCGCCCCGGGAAAAACCGGAACTGTGGGGTGACCTGCTATCGAAAGTCCTACGTCGTCGTAGTCGAGCGCATGCGCGGCCGCGCCGTTGATCGTCGCCGCATCGAGCGCGGACACGCGACGGTTGCTGCCCCAGATCAGACTCGGCCCGCTGCCGTCGCCCGATGTCAGCACGCGCTCCGCGATGCGCGGTGCCTCCTCATCAACCGCAGCAAGAGCACAGCCGATGGTATCGGTAAACGATAGCTTTGCCCAGTGAACGGCATCAGACGGAAGATCTTCGTAGCGCATTGCAACGATTCGTTTCGCAAGTTCGGCGGCGATGGTCATAGCGTGGGTCCAGATACGCGAAAGGTGTATGAACCTCAAGAAGATTTCATGCAGCCGCGCGGCGGTTGGCTTCGGCAATTTCGCCGGCTGCGAAATATATCTCGTCCGGAGTTCGATACTCGAGTCCATAGTGCGGCCGGCGCCCACCAGGAAAGCGTTGCCACCGCCGGCGTCGGCCGCGAATGACCCGACCTACTTCACGCTTTCTGCTCCCTCGGTTGAGGTGCGTCAAGTCTAGTGGGAGCAGCGCGGCGGGATTTGATCTAGATCAACTCTGGAAAGCCCCGCCCGCGCCATCATGTCGCCCATGCCGATCCGAGAGTTGCGATTTCCCAAGGGTTTTGCCGGCGTACTGCGGAAACGCGTGACCGGTAAGCCGCTCACTCCCGATATCACGCTCGCGCGGGATGCCTATCGCGACGTTGCGGCGATTGCAGGATTTTGCGATATGGGCCGGCGATCGCCTCAAAGCCGTCGACATTAATCCGCCGATCCTCACCGATGACGGCGCGGTTGCCGTCGACGGGTTGATCGTCCCGCGCAAGAACTGATTTTTTCCGTTGCGTTTACGGGGATATTTCATATGAGCGACCGGCCGAACACCGTCGAGATCTGCGAAAAGGGGCCGCGCGAAGGGATTCAGATCGAGCCGGGCCCCATCCCGACCGACCGCAAGATTGCATTGATCGACGCGCTCTCCGGGACAGGCCTGAAGCAAATTCAGATCGTTTCGTTCGTCGATCCACGTCGCGTACCCGCCTGGGCCGACGCGGATGCTGTGGTCGCGGGATTCAAGCCGCGTGCTGGCGTGCGGTACAGCCCGCTATGGCTCAACGAAAAGGGGCTCGAGCGCGCGCTGCGATACAAGGACCGGCTCACCTTCAGGGACGCGATCCTGATGTCCGCCTCGGAGCCTTTCCTGGTCCGAAACCAGAACAGCGACGCGGCCGGGAATGCCAGGCGCCAGCACAACCTGGTCGCGCTCCTCAAGGCAAGCGGCATCCCGGCCGAAAGCGCGTTGGTCCAGGCTGCCTTTGGCTGCAACTTCGCAGGCGATATCCCGACCGGGGCCCTGATCGCCACGATCGAGCAGGCGTTCGACATCGCGAATGAGCACGGAATCGAGCTGAAGCGCGTATCGCTAAACGACACGATGGCGTGGGCGACGCCGGACACGGTCAAGGCGGCGGTCGGCGCGATAAGGGAGCGCTGGCCCGCGCTGCGGATCAATCTTCATTTTCATGATACCCGCGGGCTCGGCATTGCCAACGCCTATGCCGGGCTCGAAATGGGTGTGGACAGTTTCGATTCATCGGTCGCCGGGCTCGGGGGCTGTCCATTCGCCGGCCACAAGGGAGCCGCCGGAAACGTCTGCACCGAAGACCTGGTATTTCTGTGCGAAGAACTCGGCATCCAGACCGGTATCGATCTAGAGAAGCTGATCGAGGCCGCGCGCCTCGCAGAGCAGGTGGTCGGCCATCCGCTGCCGGGCTCCATCATGCGCGGCGGTCCGCTGAAGCGCCTTCGCCAGCAGCCGCATTGATCGAGCGATATTCATCTCCAGAAGGACGCCACCGTGAGCAATACAGATTTTTGCAGCCCGGATGTGATCGTGGTGGGCGCCGGCAACGCCGCCTCGTGCGCCGCGCTGGCCACTCGGGAGAAAGGTGCAAAAGTCATCATGCTCGAGGCTTCGCCGCAGTTGGTGTGCGGCGGCAACACCCGCTTTACCGGCGGCGGCTTCCGTTTCCCGTTCAGCGGCCTCGACGACCTGGTCCAGCTCATGCCGGAATTGACCGAAGAGGAGAAGCAGGTCCTGGATTTCGGCGTGTACACGGCGGAGCAGTACTTCGACGACATGGGACGCACCACGAATTACCGCACTGATCCCGATCTGTGCGAGATCCTGGTCACCCGAAGCTTCGAGACGATGCTCTGGTTGCGCGGAAAGGGCGTCAAGTTCGAGCCCACCTATCAGCACACCTTCAAGATCGACGGCAAGTTCAGGTTCTGGGGCGGCCTCGCCTGCGTCATGTGGGGCGGCGGGCCCGGCCTCCTCGAGCTGGAGCACAAGGCCTGCGAGCGGGCCGGCGTCAGGATCTTCTACGAGACGGCGGCCGTCGGCCTGCTCATGGACGGCCAGGGGCGCGTGTGCGGCGTCAAGGCCGAGTCCCGGGGCAAGCCCGTGGAAATCCGGGCCCCGGCCGTCATACTCGCCTGCGGCGGATTCGAGTCGAGCGCCGAGATGCGGGCGCGCTACCTCGGGCCCGGCTGGGACCTCGCCAAGGTCCGGGGCACTCGCTTCAACACCGGCGCCGGCATTCGCATGGCGCTCGACGCGGGCGCCATGCCGTTCGGCCACTATTCGGGGTGCCACGCCGTCCCCTGGGACCTGAACGCGCCGCTGTTCGGCGATCTCGCGGTCGGCGACCAGTTCCAGAAACACAGCTATCCGTTCTGCATCATGGTGAATGCTCGCGGCGAGCGCTTCGTCGACGAGGGCGCGGACATTCGCATCTATACCTACGCGAAATACGGCGGCGCCATCATGAGTCAGCCCGATTTGTTCGCGTGGCAGATTTTCGACGGAAAGTTCATTCCCATGCTGCGCCCCGAGTACCGGATCAAGCAGGTCACCAAGGTGAGGGCGGAGACGCTGGAGGAACTCGTCAAGAAGCTCGACGGCGTCGACGCCGACGCGTGTTTGCGCGAGATTCACGCTTTCAACCGAGCGGTGCAGACCGAGGCGCCGTTCAACCCGGCCATCAAGGACGGACGCTGCACGACCGGCTTGAAGGTGCCAAAATCGAACTGGGCTCACCGCATCGACACGCCTCCCTTCGAAGCCTATGCCGTGACCTGCGGCGTGACGTTCACGTTCGGCGGGATCAAGATCACGCGCGAGAGCGAGGTGGAACATGTCGCGGGCCGTCCGATCCCGGGATTGTTTGCCGCGGGCGAACTGGTCGGCGGGCTTTTTTACCACAACTACCCGGCCGGCAGTGGGCTCATGGCGGGGTCGGTCTTCGGCAGGATCGCCGGTCGTTCTGCGGCCGCCTACGTTCAATCATCCGGAAAAGCAACGTAACGCGGAGGCGCGGAGAAAGCATGGAAGTCAGCCTATTTACCGTTTGGGCGTCATGCAACTTAGCGGGAATGCAACGCAGATATCCAACGTTAATTTGAGGAGGAAGTACTATGAAATCTGTTTTTAGCGTGGTACGAATGTTCGGGTTAGGCATGCTGGTGGCTTTTTCCGGCTACGCCGCTGCGCAGCAGGCTTATCCCCACAAGCCGATCCGTTTCATCTCACCCTTCTCTCCGGGCGGCGGCACCACGACAGTAGCTCGTCTTATCGGCCAGAAGATGACCGAAAGCTGGGGCCAATATGTGATCGTCGACAACCGCCCTGGCGGCAACACCATCATCGGCTCCGAAGCCTTGGTCAGATCCGCGCCCGACGGCTACACCATCATGATTCACGCCAGCACCCATGCTATCAACCCTAGCCTGTTTGTGCTTCCCTACGACACCACTAAGGATTTCGCGCCGGTTGCTTCTGTCACCAGCAACGAGTACATGCTGGTGCTCCATCCCTCGGTACCGGCCAACAATTTTCAGGAATTTATTGCTTTGGCCAAATCCATGCCGGGGAAACTCAATTACGCTACGACCGGCACCGGATCGACGCAACATCTGGCTACTGAATTGTTGTCGATCATGACGGGGATCAAGATGCAACACATCCCCTACAAGGGCGGGGGGCCGGTGATGACCGCCGTCGTTGGCGGTGAGGTGATGCTGGCCTTCACCGGCGCCCACAACTCCATACCGCACTTGAAAGTCGGTAGACTCAAGGCCATCGCCATCTCCGGAGAAGCCCGCTTGCCTGCGTTGCCTCAGTTGCCGACGTTCACGGATGTCGGATTGCGGGGTTTCGATGTGAGAAACTGGTATGGGGTCTTTGCGCCGGCCGGCACCCCGAAGCACATAATCGACAAGCTATCGACCGAGATCGCCAAAATTATGGCCAAGCCCGACATGGAAATCAAGCTGGCCGCCATAGGGCTGAAACCCTTCGTCACGACCCCTGAACAGTTTGCTGCCCTGATAAAAGTAGACATCGCCAAATACGCCAGGGTCATCAAGACCGCCAAAATAAAGCTGGAGAATTAATTGTCCCGGGCGAGATCCATGATCTAGCAGCTTGTCGGGCTTTCGCTGTCCCGACAAGCTGCTAAATGGAAGTGCAGTTTGGGAGGGGTCGGCGTCAACCTGAATGACGGTGGTACGTTAGGCAGGCAGGACACATGGTTTGCGAGGCATGGGTGATGAGCCGATTAGTTCAGGTGGACCGGGAAACTGCCTATAAGTACCCCATTACAGCCTGTCGGCTCGATCCTGGCCCGGAGCGATCACTCATGCGTTCACGCCGATCGTTCATCAAGGTAAGTCCGACAGGCTGCTAGGACTTCGCACCCGAATTCAATCACGGCAATTGAACGCGCTGGAGGGAGCTGAAATGGCACGACCGCTCGAGGGCATCCGGGTTTTGGAGCTTGGGAATTTCATCGCTGGACCGCTCTGCGGCATGCTGCTTGGCGACATGGGCGCGGATGTGATCAAGATCGAGCAGCCGAAGGAGGGCGATCAAACGCGCGTCTTTCCTCCCCTCGTGAACGGTGAGAGCGCCTGCTTCGCGGCGCTGAACCGTAACAAGCGCAGCATCGTGGTCGACCTGAAGCAGCCCGAAGGTCGGAAAATCCTGCTGCAGCTTGCCGCGAAGTGCGACGTGCTGATCGAGAACTATCGGCCCGGCGCGCTCGATAAGCTCGGACTGGGCGCCGAGCACGTGCGCGCCATAAATCCCGCGATCGTGTACGTGTCGGTCTCGGGATACGGCCAGACCGGCCCATACCGGCGGCGCGGCGGCGTGAACTTCACCATCGAGGCCTACGCCGGCTCCCTCTCGATCACTGGTGACCCCGACGACATGCCGATGCGCACTGGCATCCAGACTTCCGACATCGTCGGCGCGCTGTTCGCGACCTACGCGGCATTATCCGGGCTCATCAATGTCCTTCGCCACAGGCACGGCGGCAAATTCGACGTGTCGCTTTCCGAGTCCACGATCGCCGTTGCCATCTGGGAAACTGCGGAATACCTCGCCAGCGGCCACGTGGCGCAACGCATCGGCCATCGCCACCGGGTGCACACACCGGCACAGCTCTTCGAGGCGCGCGGCGGCCGCTATATCGCCATCAGCGCCGCGACCGACGAGCTGTTCCTGCGGCTGATGAAGGTGCTCGGCCTCGAGCATCACGTGGCCGACCCTCGCTTCTACACGAAGAGAACGCGGAAGGCCAACGAGGACGATCTTCTGGAAGTGCTCAATCCGGCGATCCGTGAGCGGGACGCGGAGGACCTCGAAGCGCGGTTGGCGGAACTGGGCGTGCCGTGCTCCGTGGTCAACGATTACGCGCAGGTGTTCGCCGACCCGCAGGTCAAGGCGCGCGGTGTGGTCGTCGAGGTCGAGCATCCTCGCATGGGGAAGATAAGGATGGTGCGCAATCCCGTTCTCGCCGACGCCGACGGGCCCGCGATTACGCTTCCCCCGCCCATTCTTGGCGAGCATACCGCCGAGATCCTGCGCTCGCTCGGATACGATGGGCAGCGGATCGCGTCGCTCGCGCAGTCGGGCGCCGTGATGCTCGCAGCCGACGCGCCCGTGGCCGGCCGTGCGGCTGCAGGCCATTAGCCGAAACTCGCCGGCTCTCGGCCATCCGCGAGCGCTCTCGGGACACCGCCGTTTGAATCACAACCTCTTCGATTCCCTGCGGGAATTCGCGTTTGCCGGCAGGACCGGCCAGTATTACTCGCTGCCGGCTCTCGAGCAGGCGGGGCTGGACCGGATTTCGCGCCTGCCCGTCAGCCTGCGGATCGTACTCGAGTCGCTACTGCGCAATTGCGACGGCAAGCGCGTCACCGAGCAGCACGTGAGGACCTTGATGGCGTGGCGGCCGCAGGCCGAACGCAACGCTGAAATACCGTTCGTGGTCGCGCGCATCCTGCTGCAGGACATGTCGGGCACTCCGGCACTGCACGATTTCGCCATGTTACGCGCCACCGCGCAGCGCATGGGCGCCGACCCGGGCCGCGTCGAGCCGCTGGTGCCGGTAGACATGGTGGTCGATCACTCGGTCGAGGTCGACGTGCACAACGCGCCGGACGCGCTCGAGCGCAACATGGAGCTTGAATTTAAGCGCAACGCGGAGCGCTACCAGTTCCTGAAATGGAGCATGCAGGCGTTTTCCGGCCTCCGCGTCGTGCCGCCCGGCAACGGCATCTGCCACCAGTTGAACCTCGAATACCTGGCGCGGAGCGTGTGCGAAAAGGACGGGGTGTACTACCCCGATACGCTGGTCGGAACCGATTCTCACACCACCATGATCAACGGCATCGGCGTTGTCGGCTGGGGCGTCGGAGGCATCGAGGCAGAGGCTGCCATGCTCGGCCAGCCGATCTATTTCCTGATGCCCGATGTCGTCGGCGTGCACATGACCGGCCGGCTGGGTCCCGGCGTCACTGCGACCGACCTGGTGCTGACAATCACCGAGCTGCTGCGCAAGGTGAACGTGGTCGGAAAGTTCATCGAATACTTCGGCGACGGCGCGGCATCGCTGTCCACGGCCGACCGCGCGGTGGTCGCCAACATGTCTCCCGATGCCGGCGCGACCATCGGCTTTTTCGCCGTCGACGACAAGACCATCGAATTTCTGCGCGTCACGGGCCGCGACGCGGCCCGCGTGGAGATGATCGAGCGCTACCACCGCGCGCAGGGCCTGTTCGGCATCCCGAGCAAAGGCGACTGCGACTATACCCGGGTCATTGAGCTTGACCTGGCGAGCGTGAAGCCCAGTGTCGCCGGGCCGAGGCGCCCCCAGGACCGAATCGATCTCGGCGCGATAAAGGGCCGCTTTCAGGAACTGTTCGCGAAACCCGTCGCCGAAGGCGGCTACGGCAAGCCCGGCGAGGCGCTGGACCGGCGCCATTCCGCGGGGCCCGCCGACCTCGATGTCGGTCATGGCGATGTGCTGATCGCGGCTATCACCTCCTGCGCCAACACATCCAACCCGAACCTGTTGCTGGGGGCGGGCCTGCTGGCCAGGAAGGCAATCGAGAAGGGCCTCAAGGTCAATCCACGCGTCAAGACCTCGCTCGCGCCCGGCTCCAGGGTTTCCGCGGCCTACTTGCGCGACGCAGGGCTGTTGACCTACCTCGAAAAGCTGGGCTTCCACGTCGTCGCCTACGGCTGCACCACTTGCGCGGGTGCCTCGGGCCCGCTCGATACCGACATAGAGCGCACCGTGCGCAGCAACGATCTGGTTGCATGCGCCGTACTGTCGGGCAATCGCAACTTTGAGGCACGCATACACCAGAGCTTGAAGGCGAATTTTCTGATGAGTCCGCCGCTGGTGGTCGCATTTGCGCTTGCCGGCAGCGTGAACATCGACATGACACGCGATGCGATCGGTAATGGAGCCGATGGCAGGCCGGTGTATCTCAAGGATATCTGGCCCAGCGACGACGAAATCGCGGCGACGCTCGGCTACGCCAACAATACCGGCAACTTTCGCCGCGAATACCGCGATTTCGCGGGCGGCGTGAAATTGTGGCAGCAGGTTCCGGAGCGCAAGGGCGCCGTGTTCCGGTGGGAACCGCAATCGACCCACTTCAAGGAACCCCCATTTCTGGATGGATTCAGCCTGACACCGCACCCTCTGGGCGAGATCAAGGCTGCGCGCGCGCTGGGGCTCTATGGCGATTCGATCACCACCGACCATATCGACTCGGTTGCCCCGATCAGGCTGAATTCTCCCGCCGGCCAGTGGCTGCAGAGCCGGGGCATTGCACCGGCCGACTTCGGCAATTTCGGCGTGCGGCGGTGCAATCACGAGGTGCTTGTGCGGGGAACGTTTACCAACGTGCGTATCAGGAACCTGATGGCACCCGGCACCGAGGGCGGCGTGACGGTCCACCAGCCTTCGGGCGAGACAATGGCGGTGTTCGACGCTTCGGCGCGCTATCGAAAAGACGGCGTCCCGCTGGTCGTATTTGGAGGCGAGGACTACGGCACCGGCTCCGCGCGCGACGGGGCCGCGAAGGGCACCATGCTCCTCGGGATCAAGGCGGTCATTGCGCGCAGCTTCGAGCGCATTCACCGCTCCAATCTGATTGGCATGGGCGTGCTGCCGTGCCAGTTCAAGGACGGCAGCTCCTGGCGCAATCTCGGCATCGACGGCAGCGAAACCTTCGATTTGCTCGGCATCCCGGACAAGGTCAAGCCGATGCAGGATGTGACTCTCGTCATAAACCGCAACGATGGAACGTCACGACATGCGGTGCTGCGGCTTCGCGTGGACACGGCGATAGAAGCAGAATATCTGCGGCACGGGGGCATACTGCCGTACGTTTTGCGCGAGATACTGGCTGCCGCTAACTGAAAATGGAGGCGAGAGAATAGTGAGAATAATCGAAGTCCCACGGGAAAGTCCGACCTCGTCCGTTTGGGGCAGTGACATAGCGGCTGAGATGCTGCGTGCCCTCGGCATCAAATTTATCGCGCTCAATCCGGGGGCAAGTTACCGCGGCCTGCATGACAGCCTGGTGAATCGTCTGGGCAATCGCGATCCTCAGATGCTGCTGTGCCTGCATGAGGATCACGTCGTATCGATCGCCCATGGCTATGCCAAGGCAAGCGATGAGATGATGGCTTGTGCATTGCATAGTAATGTCGGCCTGCTGCACGGTCTTATGGGGATCTATAACGCATGGTGCGACCGCATGCCGATGCTGGTGATCGGCGCCACCGGGCCGGTGGAAATGGAGAAGCGCAGACCCTGGATCGACTGGATTCACACCGCGAAGGACCAAGGCGCCCTGCTGCGTAATTTTTCCAAATGGGACGATGAGCCCCGTTCGCCCGAAGGCATCGTGGAAGCGTTTCTGCGCGCCGCCCAGATGAGCCGGGCCACGCCGCGCGCGCCGGTCTACGTCTGTCTCGACGCCGGCCTCCAGGAGCAGGCTCTCCCCAGGCCGGTGACGATTCCGGATCCGGCGCGCTTCAACTGCCCCGCTGAGCCGAGCGCTTCCACTGGCCAGGTATCCCAGGTGGTTGAATTGCTCGCGAACGCGCGCAGACCGCTGATCTTCATGGGCCGCGTATCCCGCAGCCGGGACGCTTGGGATCGCCGAGTGCGGCTTGCGGAGACGCTTGGCGCCTCGGTCCTGACATCCGTGCGCGAGCGCTCCGCTTTTCCGACCGACCATCCGCTGCATGCAGCAACGCCTTTTTTCTGGCTCTCGAAACGCGCCAGGGAAGTCGTCGCCGAGGCCGATTGCATCCTGAGCCTCGACTGGCCCGACCTCAACGGTACGCTGCAACAGACCACGCGCAATACGGCGGCTGTCGCCGCAAAGATTGCCCATGTGTCGTTAGACAGCCTGCTTCACAATGGCTGGAGCATGGATTATTTTGGCTTGCCGCCGCTCGACGTGTCGGTTCTTTCCGGTTCCGATACATTCGTCGGCCAGCTACTGCCCGCGCTGAAGGAGCGTCTCGGAGGCAAGGACAAGTGGGACGGCGCCAGCCGTAATGTCGCGCCTCAGCCTGAATACAGCGAGGGCGCCGCGAAAGAAATCGCCCCGCGGGACGTGGAAGTGGCACTCGCGAAAGCGCGTGGCTCGCGAAAATTCACGCTCGCGCACGTGACTATCGGCTGGGCTGGTGACGCCTATCATTTCCGCGATCCGCTCGACTTTCTCGGTCATGACGGAGGCGCCGGGCTGGCTGCTGGCGCCGGCATTACCGTGGGCGCCGCGCTCGCGCTAAAGCAGAGCGGCCGCGTGGTGGTCTCGGTTCTCGGCGACGGCGACTTCCTGCAGGGCGCCACCGCGCTGTGGACTGCCGCACACTACCAGATTCCGGCGCTGTTCATCGTTTCCAACAACCGCTCCAATTTCAATGACGAGATCCATCAGGAGGCGGTAGCAAAAATGCGTAAACGCCCGGCGGAAAATCGCTGGATCGGCCAGCGCATTGACGAACCGCCCGTGGATATCGCCGCCCTTGCCCGCGCACAGGGCGTTGAGGCCGAGGGTCCGGTCCGGACTGTGCCCGCGCTCGAAGTCGCGATCGAGAACGGCATGACTGCCGTGGCCGCCGGAAGGCCTTATCTGATTGATGCGTGGGTCAAGCCGGGATATGCGAATCCCCCCCTGTCGCGCGGTCATTGACCAGCCACCGGGGAATCGGGACAGTTTTCGTGACGGCGACTGTATTCACGGCGCACTACTCGCGCCTGCATTCGCCGAATTGCCGTTAACTGCAATTAGACCAGGCATTCCATCATGCAAAAAAGAGACACCGCACCGCCCGAACAATTCAAGATGTATATCGGCGGGAATTGGGTCGGCGCATCGGATAGCCGCACGCTGAACAGTACAAATCCCTATACCCAGCAGATTTGGGCCAGCGTCCCGGACGCGTCTGCGGAAGATGTCAACACCGCTATCAACGCCGCACGCGATGCGTTTGACAACGGCCCATGGCGCCAGACCACGCCGCAGCAGCGCGCCGCCACGATGCGCAAACTCGGCGAACTGATCGCGCGTGATGCCGAAAAAATGGCAAGAATCGAGTCCACCGATAATGGCAAACTGCTGCGGGAAATGGTGGCGCAATGGCGTTATATGCCGGAATGGTTTCACTATTTCGCCGGTCAGGCTGCCCGGGAGTGGGGCGCAGTTCTTCCGAGCGACAAACCGAATTTCATCGCCTTCACCCGCAAAGAGCCGATTGGCGTTGTTGCGGCGATCACGCCGTGGAACTCACCGGTCCTGCTGATGATCTGGAAGCTGGCGCCGGCATTGGCCGCAGGCTGCACCTTCATCGTCAAGCCGTCGGAGCATACGCCGGTGTCAACGCTTGCATTTGCGAAGCTGGTTGAAGAGGCAGGTATTCCGCCCGGCGTTTTCAATGTCCTGACCGGCGGCCCCGACGTCGGCCGGCAACTGGTGTCCGACCCTCGCGTAGACAAGATCGCATTTACTGGTTCCGATAGCGTCGGCAAGGCAATCGCCCGTGCCGCGGCCGACAATTTCACGCGCGTGTCGCTCGAACTCGGCGGGAAATCGCCACAAATCGTATTTGACGACTGCGACCTGGAGGCCGCTGCCAACGGAATCATGTCCGGCATTTTTGCGGCGACCGGGCAAACCTGCATGGCCGGCTCGCGCCTGATCGTCCAGCGCTCGGTGCACGATGAAATCGTGCGCCGCCTGCTGGAGCGCGTTAAGACCATCCGCTTGGGTGATCCGATGGCTCCACAAACGGAGATGGGACCGGCGGCGACCGAGTTCCAGTTTCAGAAGGTCTTGTCTATGGTCAAAGCGGCAAGAGCCGAGGGCGCGACCATCGCCTACGGCGGCGAGCAGGCGTCATTAGGCGGGTTCTTTGTGCTGCCGACCATACTGACCGGTGTTACCAATGACATGACAATTGCTCGCAATGAAGTGTTCGGGCCGGTCCTGTCGGTCTTGACCTTCGATACCGAAGACGAAGCGATCAGGCTGGCGAACGACACCCGCTACGGGTTGGCAGCAGGCATCTGGACCCTGAATGTGCAGCGCGCTCATCGCGTTGCCGCCAAGGTGCGGGCCGGCTCGGTATGGATCAATGCCTATCGGACGTTCGGTCCCTATGCGCCGTTCGGCGGATTCAAGCATAGCGGGATCGGCCGTGAAAATGGCCATGAAGGAATGGCTGAATACCTCGAAACCAAGTCGGTCTGGATTGAGCTTACCGGCAAGCTGCGCGATCCGTTCACCATCGGGTGATCCGCTCGGGACGATTTCGAAGGGACCCGGTGCCGCCTCCCGGAAATACGCGACGCAGTCGCGCCGGACGTTACACGTCGGTAACGAAGTAACACCCACCAACTCGCCCGGCCATCCGCACTGAGGCGGCTGGCGTTCGGCGGCTCACCCTCACCCCCGCCCCTCTCCCGAGCGGAGAGGGGGAGGTTCAAAGGAGCTTATTCAAGCTTGATACCCGCAGCCTTGATGACCTTGTCCCACTTCACGATTTCAGACCGGATATAAGCGCTGAACTCGTCGGGCGTATTGCCAATGATGTCCAGCCCCTGGTCGTCCAGCCGGGTTTTCACATCGGGCGTCGCCAGCGCCTTCGACACTTCGGTGCTGAGCCGGATCACGATGGGGCGCGGCGTCTTGGCGGGCGCGAGCACGCCGTACCAGGTGCTGGCTTCATATCCCGGCAGCCCGGCTTCAGCCACGGTTGGCAGCGAGGGCAATGCCGAACTGCGCTTGCTGCCGGTGACCGCCAGCGGGCGCAGCTTGCCGGCTTTGATGTGCGGCAGCATCGCCAGCGCGGAACTGAACATGACCGACACCCTGCCTGCCACGAGATCGGTCACGCCCAGATTGGCGCCTTTGTACGGCACATGGACCATTTCCACGCCCGCCATCGTGCTGAACAGGGCGCCGGCGAGGTTCGAAATATTGCCCACCCCGGAAGAGGGATACATCAGTTCACGGGGTTTGGACTTCGCAAGAGCTATCAGCTCCTTGACGGTGGTCGCCCGCACCGAGGGATGCACCACCACAATCAGCGGCGAACCGGCGACGAGCGCCACCGGCGCGAAGTCATTGGGCGAATACGGGATTCTGGGATAGAGAGACACATTGATCGCCACCGAGCTGCTGGTCATGATCAGCGTATAACCGTCGGGCGCGGCCTTGGCCACGATGTCCATGCCGATCATGGTGTTCGCACCCGGCCGGTTGTCGACGATGAAAGTCTGCCCCATGCTGCGGCCCATGGCCTGCGTCACCAGGCGCGAAATGGTATCGTTGCCGCCCCCTGGAGCAAATGGCGACACGAAGCGGATGGGACGAACCGGGTAATCGCCGCTCGCCGCCGCCAGCACTGCCGGTGCCGCCAGTATGCTGCACAGGCCGAGGATTACGCCCGCCATCGCGGACCACGGCGTTCGATTGTTGGCATCTCGATAAGCAATCATGGTGGCTTGCTTCCACGTAATTGGTACCACTTGACTCCAAGCGCCTCGTCGATCGTCAATCTTCACGCTCCCCTCTCCTCCTCCCTCTTCAGGTTCTTTCATCACTCATGACAGTCCACGCCGTCATGCTGGGCCGCAAAGTACAGCAACTGGCGGGCACAGGCCGCTGGCTGGGTAAGGTGCAGGTTATGATAACGCGAGGGCAGGTGCACCAGCAGCAGATTGCGCACGTGCTTGCGCAGCAGCTCCTCCTGCTCGGGCGTGGTGATCGGGCCGTGCGAGGGATAAATAGTCAGCACCGGTGCCTCGATGCGCGAGAGATAGGGTGTGGTATCAATGCGTTTGGCCAGCCGCTGCACGCCGATAAGGACGTTGACGTCGGTCTGGCCCTGATGCTGCGCGAACCACTCCATCAGGCCAGGATCGGTGCCGGGCGCGAAACGGTCGGCGGTGTTCTTCACGTCAGCCCAGCCGCGCGAGCCCAGCTTGCGCAGCGCGTCTTCCCACGACCCTTCGCCAAAGGTATAGCGCTGCTGTGATTCCGGGTTGAGATACACCCGCGATGAAATCAGCGTGAGCGTGCGAAAACGCGCCGGCCGCTCGGCTGCGAACACCATGCCCAGTATTCCGCCCAGGGACTCGCCGCAGTAATGCACCGCCTCCGCACCCAGTGCGTCTGCCACCGCGTCAAAGTCTCCGAGAAAATCGGCAAGCTCCAGCTCCCGCTCCCAGTCGAAAGCCGTCGACGAGCGGCCCATGCCGCGCAGATCCGGGCGCACGACCTTGTAGAAGCGAGACAAATACGGAATGCAGCGATACCAGAACTGCGAAGAGCGCCCGAAACCATGCTGCAGCCAGATGTACGGCGCGTTTCGCCAGGGATCGGTGTAATCGTCGATGACGTAATGCAGATCGGGCTTGTTGGGACGTTTGATGACCGGCATGTGCTGCTGTTCTCCTCCAGGCGACGGACCGACGCCAGAGCGGCCTGTTGAATGACAGGGCCCGACATTACACGTTTTTCCGGCCAAATACGCTACGCCTGTCGGCAAGCGGCGGCAAGAAATTGAGGGATGAGGAATGAGGGACCGTCACCCCCATCCCCGCCCTTCCCCCGTCAAGGGGGAAGGGAGATAACAGCGTTTCGCGCCGCGAGGATCGCCTATTACGGTTCAATTCTGCGTTTCAGGGCAGCTCGGGACGATCTTGCACGTCCTGCTGATCACGTCAGGCTGGTTCGGCGGCTCGCAGAAGTTGTTCGGCTGGGCGTTGCATTGCGACTGGCCACCCTTGATGCAAGTGGTCTTGGTCTTGGCCTCGCCGTTGACGTCCCTATAGGCAACCGTGATGAAGCAACTTCCAGTCGCTTGAGCAGTTCCGGTCTTTTCCTGGCCATAAGCCATGCCACCCTGTATGGCCGCAACGCTGCCGGCGAGCGCCACGATCGCGACCAGCGCAGACCGCACGAGTTTCATAGGTTATCTCCTGGTCCTGAAGTCAAAATAGCTTAACGGATTAGCGGGCCGTTAACCAAGCGCAAAAGTCACGTGTCCTGCCGCTGGCGGCAGAGCGTCTCCTGCGTGAACGCGACCGCCACGATCGCCGCGACCAGCCAGGCGAGCATCAGCGCAAATCCGAAGCGATAGGCGGAAAACGCATAGACGCGCACGCCCGCCTCGAGGCTGCCGTCCCACGCCCGGTCGAGCACCCAGCCCACCGCCGGCTGCATCAGCATGCCGCCGACCATGTTGCCGGTGTTGACGACGCCGCCCGTCGTTCCCGCCAGGGCCGACGGCGCCGACTCCTTGGCGTAGGCGTAACCGATCATGATGACGCCCGAGGCAAGGCCGGCCAGCGCGAGCAGGACGGCGAGGAGTGCCAGCGGCAGACCCGGAACCAGCAGCACCCCGAACCAGCTGACCGTCGCGATCGCCGCCCCCGCTCCGTAGATGCGCTTGCGCTCCAGCAGCCGGTCTGACAAGGCGCCGAGCAGCGGCCCGCCGATTCCCCACGACATCAGCAACAGCGAGCAGAAACCCGCGGCGGCCGCGGTAGTGAGGCCGTAGTGAGCGGCGAGGAACGGCACCCCCCACAATCCGCCGAAGGTCAGCACCGGGCCCGACACCGCGCCGTTTATGAAGCAGATGAGGAGCACGTTGCGGCTGCGCAGCACGCGCGCAAGCCCTCCGAGCATGGAATGCGCCAGCGCGTCGTGGCGTGCAGCCGGCAGGTAGCTTGCATAACCGCGCTCCTCCGGATCGTCGCGCACCACCAGCCAGATGGCGACTGCGAGCGCGGCAGTCGCCGCGGCCGTGACCAGTATCACGCCGCGCCAGCCGAACGCGTCGGCAAGCCAGCGCAGCGGCGCGCCGGCGCTGACCGCGCCGACCATCCCCGTTCCGAGCGCCAGTCCCGCCACGACGGCGAAGCGCGACGGATGGAACCAGTGGGTCGAGAGCTTCATCATCGCCACGAACGCGACGCCGACCGAGGCGCCGATCAGCAGCCGCCCCGTCCCGACCAGCGCGAACGCGTGCGCCCCGGCGAACAGCAATGCGCCCGCCGCCGCGCCGACCGCCGCCAGCGCGAGGATGCGCCGCGGCCCGTAGCGATCGACCAGCACGCCGGTCGGGACCTGCATCGCGACATAGCTGTAGAAGTAGAGCGCCGAGAGATTGCCGAGCGCCGCGGCGGTCAGGTCGAATTCCGCGGCCAGCTCGCGGGTGATGACCGCGGGCGCCACGCGGTGAAAAAAGCCCACGAAATAGAGCGCGGCGCCCAGGCCCCAGACGGCGAACGCGAGCGACAGCGGCGGCGGATGGCGGTTCGCGGCAGGCACGGCGGGACCTCAGAGAGACGGGATGAGCGCGATCAAGGCGAAGCCCCGGACTCGATCCGGGGGATGAGTGATGAGGAACGCAGTCTCCGTGATACGTGACAGGTGACAGGAGCCAGCCCGCAGCGCGGGAGTCCAATCACCAATCACCAGTCACGAATCACGCCTTTAGAAATAAGCCTGGCCGGGCTTGATAGGCGGAACCCACTCGCAGCGGCCCCAGGGGCCATCGCCATTCTCCCGGACGTAGGCAATGCGGCCGCGCTTCGAGGGCACGCGCTTGCCCGAGAACAGGCCCTTCAGCCAGTCCATGACGTAGTCGTGGCAATCCATTCCGCCCAGGTTGGGGATGCCCCACAGCGGATGGTACTGGTTCTCGATCACCCACAGCTCCTTCGGCACCTTGAGCTCGTGATAGGCCTCGACCGCGTCCTCCAGGGGACACAGCGGATCGAACTCGCCGGTGACGAGCAGCGCCGGGCATTTGACCTTGCCGAGGTAGCCGCGCACGGTCATGCCGCTCGCCACCTCCCGGTCGAAGCGCGCCTCGTCGTCGTAGCCCGCCATGTACATGAACATTTGCTTGAAGCGCGGCGAGGACTGCGTGAAGATCGTGTTGTTCGGGTTGAAGCAGGCGACCGAGCTCACCACCGCGGCGGCGCGGTGGTCGTAGCTCGACAGCCGCAGCGACCAGTAGCTGCCCATGCTGATGCCGTAGATCGCGATCTTCTTCGCGTCCACCTCGGGCCGCTTCGCGAGGTAGCCGATCACCGCTGCGCCGGCGCGCTCGTAGTTGTCCTTCACCGCGCGGATCTTCTGCATGTTGGAGCTGCCCTGCCCCGGCCCGTCCATGGCGAGCACGTGAAAGCCGCGCGAGAGCGCGATGTTGTGATAAGCCTTCGGGAACACCTCCTTGGTCTGGTCCATGCCCGGCACGTAGATCACGACCGGCGCCCGCCGCCGGTCGGGCAGCAGGTGCAGCAGGCACGAGAGGGTCTTGCCGCCGCCGAACGGCACCTCGACGCGCTCGATCGGGTACGGCGCGACCTTCGAGCGGCGGTCCACCATCTCGCTCAACTTCCGGTAAAGCCCGATCTTGACCGGGTGGTCGTCGAAGTAGATCGGGTGCTGCGCCATGCGGTAGGCCTCGATGGCGTGATCATAGTGCCAGGTCGCGACGTCGTTGAAACCCATCGCGTGCGCGCGCCTCGCCAGCGCCTCGTGGCGCGCCGCCGCCTCGCGCCACACCTTGGGCAGCATGCGGTAGTTGCGCGCGCGCTTGCCCGCCGGCACCTCCACGTCGTCGCGCTCGAAGTTCTGCACCCGCCCGCGCATGTTCAGCGCGAGATCGAGCATCCATTGCTGGTTGTCGCGTCGGGTCCGGAGCTTGCGCATTGGCGGTTCCCTTCCAAAATCACTTCTTCTTGGCAACGATCCTCAGTCGGTTCCTGACGCCCTTCACCCCACGTCGATCGTCTTGTCCGTCACCAGGTCGCCGTCGTCGCCCTTCTTGCGAATGACGACGAGGTCATTGACGAGCGAGCGGATGCGTTTGTCCTTCCGGATGATTTCCCCGACGAGCGTTTTCGCGTCGTCGGACTTGACCGCCCCGGCGAGCACGACGTGCCGGGCAAAGGTAAGGACCGTGACGCCCTTCCACTCGTCCTTGCCGATCTCGCCGGGCTCCGGTACGTAAGGCTTGCCGGCCGGTTGCGCCGCTGCGACGGTCGCCGCGACGGCAAGGCACCCCGCGACCAGCAGACGCGAAATAACCGTTGGATTCATGCCTGCTTTACCAGGGTGCAACGGATGAAAAACGGCGCGTCAATCCTGACGCGCCGGGCAGCGTCCTCGCCACTTATCACGCATCACGCATCACGCATCACGCATTTCTAGCCTTTGGCGGTCCGCGTCGCGCTCCATTCGCCGGCGCCACCGCCGGATTTGACGGTACCCTGGATGGCGTCGCCGTTCACGCGCCCGGTGTACTGGCTGTCGCCCGCCTTGAAGTTGATCCGGTCCCCGTACAGGCGGCCTTTCACCGCGGTCTGCCGGCCGCCGGCCGTGAGCGTGCCGGAGAAGTTCTGGAAGTCCTGCTTGAGCTTGAGTTCGCCGTCGGCCAGCTTCCAGGTGCCCTCCACCTTCGCCGGAACGATCCAGAGATAGGCCGTGCAGTAGGACTGGCAGCCTTCCTTCTCGGTCGCCTTGGCGCTGCGCTCGTGCTGCCACTCGCCCATCGTGAACGAATTCGACACGATGCGCGTGCCCGGCTTCATGTCCAGGATCTTGGGGCGCAGCTTGATGTTGATGTCGGGCAGCAGGAACATGGTGATGACCGTCGCCTGCGAGAAATCGGTCTCGAAGAGGTCCGCTTTCATGAACTTCGCCTTGTCGCCGACGCCTTCCTTCGCCGCGTTGCGCTGCGACAGCGCCACCATGTCGGGGTTGTACTCGATGCCGAGCGCGCGCGCGCCGCGCTTGACGGCGGTGATGACGGTGCGGCCGTCGCCCGATCCGAGGTCGATCACGTAGTCCCGCGGCGTGACCCTGGCGAGGTTGAGCATCTTGTCCACGAGCGCCTGCGGCGTCGGCACCCAGACCACGTCCTTGCCGGACTGGCCGACTTCCGGCTGGTACTCCTGGGCAGCCGGCTTGTCCTGGGCATGGCCGGTGAGGCCGAAGGCGGACAGGCATAGCGCCAACAAAGTGAGGCGGGCAATACGCGTTGCGTTCATGCTGATTCTCCGTTCAGGTTATGGGGCCGGGAACTTTGAAATCCGTCCGGCCGATGGTGGGTTTCGCGATGATAACCGATTGCTTGAAAAGCGTGATAAGTGACGAGGGATAAGGGATAAGGTTCCCGCGATCCCGCGGAAGCTGAGCCCTATCCCCTATCCCCTATCACTTATCACTTATCACCCCTGCGGCATTCTCACTGCGCTCGAATGCCCGCCTTCTTCACGACTTCCGCCCACTTGGCGATCTCGCTTTTGAATCGTGGCGAGCAGGGTCACCGGCGCGAAGTCGCGGACCGGGTCGAACGGAACACTGGCGATGTTGACGGTGATCGCGAGCGCAAAGTGCGCCAGCAGCAGCGTGTGGCCGTCGGGCGCCGCCTTGGCGGCGACATCCCCCGCGATGAAGGCGAAACTGCCTCCGATCGACTCAATATTACCGAAGCGGGATCAGGCAGTTTCGCCTTCGGCGATGAACTGCAGCCGCGCCAGGTGCGCGTAGAGCTCGCTCGCTCGCAGCAGCTCGTTGTGCGTGCCGACGGCGTGGACGCGGCCGCGGTCGAGGACGATGATGCGGTCGGCGTTGCGCACCGTCGCGAGCCGGTGCGCGATGACGAGCGTGGTGCGCCCGCGCGACAGCCGCTCGAGCGCCTGCGCGACCTGGCGCTCGCTCTCGGCGTCGAGCGAGCTGGTCGCCTCGTCGAGCAGCAGGATCGGCCGGTCGGCGAGGATCGCGCGCGCGATCGAGACGCGCTGGCGCTGCCCGCCGGAGAGCTTGACGCCGCGCTCGCCGAGATCGGTGTCCAAACCCTGCGGCAGGCGATCGATAAATTCCAGCGCGTGCGCCGCTGCGCACGCTTCCCGCACCGCCTCGAGCGAGGCCTCGGGACGGCCGAAGCGCACGTTCTCGGTCACGCTCGCCGCGAAGACCACCGGGTCCTGCGGCACCAGCGCGACGGCGCGGCGCAGCTCATGCGGCCCGCAGTGCCGGATATCGGCGCCGTCGAGCAGGATGCGGCCGGAAGCCGGGTCGTAGAAGCGCAGGATCAGCGCGAAAAGCGTGGACTTGCCCGCGCCCGACGGGCCCACCAGCGCCACCCGCTCCCCCGGGCTGATGGCGAACGAGACCGGCCCGAGCGCGACCGTCTCCGGCCGGGCGGGGTACGAGAACACGACCTCGTCGAAGCGGATCGCGCCCGCCACGCGCGGCGGCAGCTTGATCACCGGCGCCTGCGGCGCGAGCGCGGGCGGCGTATCGAGCAGCTCCATCAGCCGCTCGGTCGCGCCCGCGCCGCGCTGGATCTCGCCCCAGATCTCGGACACCGTGGCCGCGCCGGAGGCGACCAGCGCGGCGTAGAACACGAAGGCCGAGAGCTCGCCCGCGGTCATCCGCCCGGCGAACACGTCGTGGCCGCCGATCCAGAGGATCACGCCGACGGCGCAGAAGCCGATCAGCATCACCAGCGAGATCAGCCACGCCTTGACGCGCACGCGGTGCACGCCGGCGGCGTAGGCCGCATCGGTCGCCACGTCGAACCGGCCCCGCGTCAGCGCCTCGTGCACGTACGCCTGCACCGTGCGGATCTCGTGCAGCGACTCGTCGATGTGCGAGGACACGTCCGCGACCCGGTCCTGGTTGACGCGGGAGAGTCGCCGCACGTTCCGCCCCATCAGCAGGATCGGCACCAGGGTCGCCGGCACCCCCAGCACGATCAGCGCCGCGAGCTTGGGGCTGGTGGCGAAGAGCAGCACCAGCGCCCCCAGCATCATCAGGCCGTTCCTCAGGAACATCGAGAAGCCGAATCCGATCACCTGCCGCAGCTGCTCGCTGTCGTTGGTGAGGCGGGAGGCGATCTCGCCGGTGCGCGCGGAATCGAAGAAGGCGGGCGTGAGGGTCAGCACGTGGGCAAACACGGACTTCCGCAGGTCCGCGATGACGCGCTCGCCCACGCTCATCATGAGGTAGAAGCGCGTCCAGGTCGCTCCCGCGAGCACGATCGACACCGTCACGACGGCGGCGAGCGCGGCGTTGAGCAGTCGCGGATCGCGGCTGCCGAAGCCGGCGTCCACGACGTGACGCAGGCCCTGGCCGAGCACCAGCACGCAGCCGGCGGCGGCGACGAGCGCGGCGAGCGCGCCCGCGATGCGCCAGCGGTAGGGAACCAGGAAGCGACCGAGACGCAGCAGGTGCGCGAGCTCGCCCTTGGGCGGCGCGACAAACGAGGGGGTCATGGCCACGCGGCTATCCTAACATCGGTGACCGGTGACCCGTGACCGGTGATAAGGGATAGGGGTAGGAACTTTCATCCGCGCAAGCGCGGGTACCTTATCCCTTATCCCTTATCCCTTGTGACTCATCACGCCTTTGCATCTTGCGAGGGAACGCGCAACCGCAGGACCACGAGCGCCGCAATCGCGATCAGCAGGAACGTGACGATGACCAGCATCTGCCAGATCGGTCCGCAGTCGGACAATGCCAGCTTGCCGCTGGTGCAGGACTGGATGTAGGCGAGGACGATGCTCTGACTGCTCATGACTGCCTGAAATGATAACGAAGGCGATGGCGTTCGGTAAACACGCTGTTACTTACGCAGCATCGTTCCATTTTACATGCCGAAATGCGGGACGAGCGGAAAAAAACGGGAAACGAGGGGAAAGGGGGCCGAAACCAAAAAAGCGTGACAGGTGATGGGTGATGGGTGATGGGTGATGGGTGGCTGGCCCGCTGCACGGGAAACTTATCACTTATCACGTATCACGCTGTTCGACTCCTATCCCGTATCCCGCTTCTCCGCGCCTACTCCCTGGCGCGTTTCTTCCAGAGTTCCCACGGCCGGTCTATGACCCCCTCGTTGGTCCGGCTGGCGTTGGCCGCCTCGTCGTCGTTCAGGTACGTCACCGGGCCGAGCCGCATGGCTTCGGCCTGCAGGCGCGCGTTGACCTCGGCGTAGATCGCGCGGTAGACCGCCTGCTTGAGCGTGCCGCCGACCGCCACCGCGCCGTGGCCGCGCATCAACGCGAACGGCGCCCGGCCCAGGCTCCGGGCGAGCGCCGCCCCGAGCTTGCGGTCCCGTATCAGCATGTCGGTCGCGGGGCCGCCCGCCTCGCGTATCTCGAAGATCGGCGTCGCGCTTCCGAGGAATCCGCCCATGTGGTACACCGGCCGCAGGGATGTGCCGGTGACGCCGAACGGAATCAGAGCCGGAGAATGGCTGTGCACGACGGCCACGGCGTCGGGCCGCGCGCGGTAGATCTCGCTGTGAATGTAGCGCTCGAGATAGGGCTTGCGGCCCCGCGGGCTCAGGGCCTCTCCGTCCATGCCGAATTCCATGATGTCCTTCGCCCTCACCGTCGCGGGGGCGATGCTTCTCGCCAGCAGGAAGCGCTCGGGATTTCTCTCGTCGCGCACGCTGACGTGGCCGAACCCGTCCACCACGCCCTCCTTGAAGAGAATGTGGTTGGCGCTCACCAGATCGTCAATCAGGCCCTTGAGGCTCATGCAACGTTCCCTCCTGGAATCACGCCGCGCGTCGGGCGCGACCGCGCCGCGCCGCTCGATTATAATTGCAGTGTAACCCGGAGCTCCCGGGACAACCAATCCAGCCGCGCTCCCTGCTTTGTGGTGACCGCACTATTGCGGGGGGCGTGGCGTTGCCAGACGAGGAGGATTCGCAAGTGAAGGCAGCACGCATCGCGCTATACGCAGTGATCATCATGCTCGCCGGTCCGGCATACCCGCAGACCTGGCCGGCGAAACCCGTGAGAATCGTGGTGCCGTTCGCGCCAGGCGGCACCGCCGACACGCTCGGACGCATCGTCGCCGCCAAGCTCACCGAAAGTCTCGGCCAGAACTTCGTCGTCGAGAACCGCCCGGGCGCCGGGGGCCTGGTCGGCTCGGAGCAGCTCCTGAAGAGCGTGCCCGACGGCTATACCCTCGTCGTTTCCGGCGTCGCCTCGCACGCGATCGCGCCGGCGCTCAGGGTGAAGGCGCCGTTCGACCCGATGCGGGATTTCACGCACATCGCGCTCCTGGGCGGGCCGCCCGCCGTGCTCGCGGTGCACCCCTCGATGCCGGTCAAGGACGTCAGGGGATTCGTCGCGTTCGCCAAGGCGAGGCCGGGTGAAGTGACCTACGGCTCGCCCGGCGTCGGCACCCAGGGCCACCTGGTCGCCGAGCTGTTCAAGCAGAAGGCCGGGATCGATATCGTGCACGTGCCGTACAAGGGCGCGAGCATCGCGGTGACGGACCTCGTCGCCGGGAACATACACGCCATCTCGACGACGCTCACCACCGCCAGCGCGCAGATCCGAGCCCGTCGCGCCCGCCCCCTCGCGATCAGTTCGGCCAAGCGGCTGCCGGATTATGCCGGCGTTCCCACCTTCCGCGAGGCCGGCTACCACGACCTGGTCGCGACAGTCTGGTTCTCGCTGTCCGGCCCGGCGGGCGTGCCGGCGGACATCGTCAACCGCCTGAATTCCGAGGTGCGGCGGATCCTGCAGCTTGCCGACGTGCGCGCTCGCCTGCGCGGCGACGGCATCGAGCCGAACCAGCTCGACGCGAAGGCGTTCAGCGAATACCTGTCCGCCGAGGTCAGGCGCTGGACGCCGGTCGTGCGCGCCTCCAGCGCGCGCGCTGATTAGAAAAGCCAATCGACAGGATTATTTCGGTTTTCATTTTCGAATCACGACTCACGATTCACAAGAGCCTGCCCCGGACTCGATCCGGGGAATCACGCCGTTGTCCGGAGGAAAGCCAGATGAACCCGCAACTCGAAGGGCTTGAAGCGCTGGAGGGGACCCACCTCTTCACGCTGGAGCGCAGCGCCTCGGCGCTGCGGCTGAACCGCTTCCTGCGCAATCTCGTCGTTCCGGAGAACCGGGCGCTGTTTCGCGGCGATCCCGAGGCGGCCTTCGACAAGGCCGGCCTCACCCCGGAGGAGCGGCAGCTGGTCCGCAAGCGCGACTGGGCTGGGCTCGTCCGCTACGGCGCGAGCTTCTTCACGCTGGAGAAGCTCGCGCGCGTGACCGGTGTCTCCAACCCGGAAATGGTGGCGGCGATGCGCGGCGAAACGCTCGAGCAGTTCCTCAAGACGCGCAACGTGCCGGGCGCGCGATAACCCTTCTGAGGGATGAGGGATGAGGGATGAGGGATGAAGTAAAAACCGTCGTGTAGTGTTCCTTCCGCCTTCTTCCACACACATCACGCCTCACCGCGGCGCGCGCGCAATTACGACCGGTTGACCCAGAACCCAATGCCCAGTCCGATCGTCTTGCCGAAGTCCTCGAAGTGCCGGTAACCGCGCGAGTTCGCGTAGCTCTTCACCGCGGACAAGGTGCCGGAGGATTCCAGCAACGGCGAGTAGAAATACCACGTCCCCGCCACCGCGTCCCACGCCTACAGGCTCACGAAATTCGTCGTCGGGATCACCCCCTGCGCGGGCGGCGGATTGGTCACCGCCACGTTGAACTGGCTCGGGGTGTAACTATCCGCAGTGGTGATGAGGTTGAAGCCCGAGGGCAGCGCCGCGAAATTGATCCCGGTCCAGGTGAAGCCCGCACCCAATTGCGAGGTCAGGGTCAGGGGCACATTCGAATTCACCCAGTAGCCCTCGCCCGGGTTGATAACGGAGAGCACCTCGTAGTTGTGGGCAGCGGCGTAGGCGGCATTGTCGGCCGCGGCCAGTTGCGGCGAGTTGAAAGCCCAGCGTCCGTCCACCGCGTTCCACTTCCAGATGGAAACGACGTTCGAGGTGACGCCATCCACTGGCGCGTCCGAATTGCCGAAGGTGACCGTCACGTCGAGCGTGGTGTTGAGCGCGTTGCTGATGAGGTTGACGCCCGGCTCCAGGTTCGGCACAAACAAGTTCTGCCCGGCGGCGAGCGTGGTTGCCGAGGCCGCTGCCTGGGCCGAGCAGTTGCCCGCTGCGTCGCAGGCGGTGACCGTGTAGCTGTAGAGCGTGGAAGCGGCGAGTCCGGTGTCGCTGAAGTTGACCGCCGGCGCGCTGACTGTCGCGCGGAATACCTCGTCGCGGAACACCTGGTAGGCGGTGACGCCGACGTTGTCGGTGGATGCCGTCCAAGTCAGATTGATCTGGCTGGAACTAGCGGCAGTCGCTGTCAGCCCCATCGGCGCTAAAGGCGCCTGGGTATCTGCGATCGCCGCTCCAAGGCGAAATTGCCTCAACACCCTCACCGGAGTAACGTATTGACCGAGTTGGGAGATGACAGAGAGTTACTAGCTGAGCGTACCGGGCCAGGCCTGTATCAGCTAATAAGTCAACTAATTCGTCGCCTAATTTGACAACCAAATCAAGTTAGCCCGATCGAGGTCCACCATGGCTCTGGAGACGCTGCAATCTACATCTACTCTAGCCGCATCCCTGGCGGCGTTGGCAGCGGTTCTTTCGGGCGTGTGCGCCTTTCTGAGCTATCGGCTCGCACGCAAGATTCAGGACGACTTGAAGACAGACGAACGGATTATCGCTGGAACCCCGATCCACCCAGACTTACATGAACACGCGCATTCTGCGTGCGTCATTCAATGCACTCTATTTAACAAATCGAAGAGAAAGGCATACGTAAACGCCGTGTCGGCGTACGACCGGCGAGGCTCGAAGGTCGACGTTACGTGGTCTCATGAGATTGATCAATTGGGCAACCCAAAGAATCCATGTCAGCTGATCGGCCTCGTGGATGCGTGCCCGCTTTTCATCCAAAAGAACGACGGGGAGAGCATAGAGTACGCTCGAATTACGATCTCTCATTCCTTCCCGGACACACCGATGGATGTGATTTTTGATCCCACAGCAGATTGGGTTCGCGAGTGACACACTCTGCAACCCAATCACCCGAGGGAGGACCATGCTCCGAATCCTAGTTGCGATTGGTCTAATAATCTTATTCGGATCTCCCACACGCGCTGACACAAGATCGCACTGCGGCGACGGCAACGTCTGCGATGCTACGCTTGAAGGCACCATTTCAAATTCCGATGTTCTTGCGTTCCGCGAGATCGCTAAGAAAATCGCTTCCAATCAGCCCAGTAACCCAGCCTTAATCATTACTCTAAACAGCAAGGGCGGAGATATTAAGTCCGCTATTGAAATTGGCAAAATTATCAGACGACTTCCAAAATCTGCTGCCCTTGTAGGGCGTGACGACACCTGTTTCAGCGCATGCGTCTTCGTGCTGGCTGGCGCAGTATTGCGCTCCGTTAGCGGAAAGGTTGGCATTCACCGACCCTACACCGCCACGAATGAGCAACAGAATTTTCAAACTCGTCAGCAGGAATTCACCGTACTTAGCCGCACAATAAGAGATTTCCTAGAAAGCATGAATTTGCCCTCTTCACTGTATGACGAAATGATGCAGATCCCTCCTCAGGCGACTAAGGTTCTTTCTGATGCCGAATTAGGCCGATTCGGACTTGACCGAAACGATCCGGTATATCAGGATTTAATCGACTCCGATAACGCCAGAGGCTATGGCTTGACCAAGGCGGAGTACCTTGCCCGCAAAGCACGGGCTTTCAGCAGCTGCCCGAGCCTTAACGCCCCCTCGTCTAAAAACATCGAAGAATTGAGACAAGCGTACGAACGCGAACGCAAATGTTTGGAAGAAGTAATGACTGGGGTTCGTCAGAATTGATAACCTAATTCCAAAGCGCTTGCGATCCATTTTGCCGGCTGACCGCAGGTGACTGTAAGCTTGCGTTAGTTAGTTTTCAAGGCAGCCAACATGGATATTTGGAACACTGACAACCCGATATGAAAAGGAGGAAGCGGGGGAATACCTACATTTCGTGTTTGAGCACGAACTTCAAACAACCGATAGCCGATTTCGTCGATCGCCTACTGAAAATTCAACTACCTGATTATCCCGACGATCCCCCACGGAGTACCGAGGTGCACTACGCAACTAGCAGTTCGTTGAAATTCGCAGCAATTTGAGCGTCGGCGCAACCGGATGAAGTCGTTGAAGCAAGGCGAGCGATCGCTTCTGACCTCCCGCAAGCCTTTTTTGCTTGCTCGGGAGGTTGTTTTGGGTTCGATTTGCGCTCATC
>JACPTK010000015.1 GCA_016192825.1 Betaproteobacteria bacterium
CGCCGCACGAGGCTTCGCGCCGCCGATTGCTCGGACAACGCGCTCGATTGGCTACCTGTTGAACGGGTAATTCACAGGGTAAACTCCTTTCAGTTCACAAGATCAGCCAGGCTTGGCCTGGCACACCCAAGAACGCCAAGGAAAGCGAATACAAGAAGCAACTCATACTCAGTCGGCGGACTCGGCAACATCTCCATTACTACTCACGAATAACGCAGTAATCTCCGTACGTTTCTTCGCAAGTCGAGGCAAGCGTTTCCAGAGATTTCGAAACTGCTGTACGTCCGGCAACGCGATGGAATACCGCGAAGAGGGGTCTTCCATTCTTTGCAGCGTTTCCCCGAGGATTCCAATAAATTAGTTGACGCGCATTTCAGGACACGAACCGATACCTTTCACCTCGATCATCCACCTCTTTCCCGCTCGAAATGCGCGGATACCGGTCCCGTGCGAGCGCCCCCAAGCCATCTCGGCCTCCCACCCCTCCTGACGCAGCCAATTTTCAAGATACTGCTTCAATTTGTCCTTAGACTGGTCGTCTTTGGTTTGAAGCGTCATTGGTCTTGCTGTAACCGATCGCGGAACTAATACGCCTTTCTCGGGATAGTTTCCAATCAGTCCGTCTTCGCGCTTCCTTCTCACTAATCTACCCTTTCGTTCCAAACTTCGCGCCGCAATGTTGATTGGCTGCTGCGGTGCCGAACTTCCACGCAAGTGATTCGCAATCTCGCGGTCTGTAAGCCCTGGCGACTTCTCGATGAATACTAGAATTTGATTCAACAACGACGCCATTTGTCATCCGCTCGCGATAAATATCCGGGGTAACCAGTTTTTCGTACTGCGAGACTTGCTCATCCGTTGGGCGGCGGTTTTAGCTGACTGTACTGGACCGTAAGATGGTTTTTTGCATAGGCCCTATCTGCGGTTCCATTCTTGTTCTTCTTGGCGGTCTTGGCGGCTAATTTTGCCTCTTAACGTCACTGCATCCTGCTGATGGCGAGGCCAAAGGCGTCCACCTGCTGCCAGTCGGTGAATTCCACCACCGTCCCCGGGTCGGTTGGCCCCCGCGTCAACCACATGATGAAGCGGATGATGGCCCGGTCCCAGAAATCATACTTGGGATAGTCGAGCTTTCCCGCAAAAACGGCGGTTTCCGTCGGGCGCCACGAAACCTGCCTCAGGAACTTCCTGACATAGGGGTTGGTTTCTGGCCGGCCCTTCTCCGGCTTCCGGGCCACGATATTGACCGAAAAGAAACCGCTGGGCTTGCTCTCCAGGACCGTCCGGTAGCGGTTGACGAACTCGGCCACCCGCGGGCTGTGCCTGCCATGACGAATCCGGGCGCCGATCACGATCTTGCCGTACGAATCCGGGTCCGGAACGGGCTCGGCTTCGAGATCGGCGAGGGTCGCCCGATGCCCCTGCTCTTGCGCAACGCGCTGCAGGCGCTCGCAAATCCTGCGGGTCTGGCCGTCCGTGGTCGAATAGACGATGAGGATGGTGCGGCCCATTGCGCCTTCATCTTTCCCCTGGCGAAGCCGGCGGACGCTTCCGCCCGGCCGGAGCCAAAATCCACATCAGTTGCCTTTCCGCTTGGCACGAGGATGTGCTGCATCATATGCCTTGGCGAGATGCTGAAAGTCCAGGTGCGTATACACCTGCGTCGTCGAGATGCTCGCGTGCCCCAACATTTCCTGCACCGCGCGCAGGTCGCCGCTCGACTGCAGCAGGTGCGATGCAAAAGAGTGACGCAGCGCGTGGGGGTGCACCTTGTCCGAGAGCCCCAGCTTGAGCGCCCAGTGCCGGAGGCGCGCCTGCACCGCGCGGGGACCCAGCGCGCTTCCGTCGCGTCCGACGAACAGGGCCCTCTCCGCCGGCCGCGCGCGCCGGCCGCGCGCCGCCAGCCACGCCTGCAGCGCCGCCAGCGCGTGACGGCCCACCGGAACGATGCGCGTCTTGGCACCCTTGCCGGTCACGCGAACGGTGGCGTCGCGAAAGCTCACGTCGTCCTGCGCAAGGCCGGTCAGCTCCGAGAGCCGCAAGCCGGAAGAGTAGAGCAGCTCCAGGATGGCCTTGTCGCGCACGGCGAGCGGGTCGGCGCCAGCAACCTCCATCAGGCGCCCCGCCTCGTCGGGCGACAGCGCGTGCGGCAGCCGCCTGGCGGACCGCGGCGGCCGCACGCCGACGCAGGGGTTGTGCGCGAAACCGTGGTCGCGCGCGAGGTAGTTGAAGAAGCCGCGCCACGCCGAGAGCATGCGCGCCAGCGACTTGCCGTTGAGCCCCCGCGAATGCAGCTGGGCCACGTAGCGGCGCACGTGAGGGGCCTGTATCTCGTCGAGCAGGGCGGTGCCCGCGAGCCCGAGCAGCGTGGCGATGTCGCGCGCGTAGTTGTCCAGGGTGTGCCGGCTCAACCGGCGCTCGTTCGACAGGTGCTCGAGATAGCCGCGCAGAAGTGGGCGCGAATTCGCCCCTATGGATTTTTCAGCCTTTGAGTTAGCGCTCACTTATATACTGCAACTTGCTGAATAAAAATACTTTATTGTCGCGTGCCCGTTTCCTAGCCCGCTGCTGGAGCATTACTCATCACCGCTTCATTTGAGGTGGCGAGCGAGCGCCGCCGCAATCAGGTCGCCGAGCCGCTTGAGGTAGAGCGTGCCCATCTCGGGATAGAAACGTTGCGAGTCCTCGCTTGCCAGCGCGAGCAGGCCGAAGCTCTCGCCATCCCGCAGCGGCAGATACGCGAAGGAGCGCAGGTGCGCGCTCGCCTCGCCGAACAGTCCCGCGGTATCCACCATGGCGCGGCTGCTGCAATAGGGGTGGACGAGGCTTTCCGCGAACTCGCGCGAGGCGCCGCTCACGGGTTTGAATTCGGGCAAGTCAACGTGCTGGCCGGCCCGCCACACCCGCAGCGCCACGTGCGGCACCGCGAAATCCTCGCGCAGGTTGAGATGGACCGCGTTCAGCACGCCCTCGATGTCGGAGGCCGCGAGCAGCGCCACCGAGATGCGGTGCACCTTCTCGCTGATCGCGTCGTTCTCTTCGCCGAACTGGATCACCTCGCGCAGCTTTCCCTCGATCTGCCGGTTCTTCTCGCGCAGCGTGAGGATCTGGCGCTCGCTGATCGGGATCGCGCGCCCGCCGTGCGGGTGCGGGATGTAGATCTCCGCCATCAGCTCGGCATGGTGCTCGAAGAACTCCGGATGTTCCTTGAGGTAGGCTGCAACTTCTTCGGGTTTCATCGTACTCCCTTTTTCGATCTGTCAGCTACCAGCTGTCAGCCATCAGCTTGAAGCCACGACACCGAATGATGTCGCTATTGCTCACGGCTGGAAGCTGGCGGCTGGCAGCTAAATCTCGATCTCGCCTTCGAACACGGTCACCGCGGGACCCGTCATCATTACCGGTCTTCCCTCCCCCGCCCATGATATACCGAGGTCGCCGCCGCGCGTCGTCACGGTGACCTCGAGATCGAGCAGCCCGCGCGAGATCCCGGCGGCCACCGCGGCGCACGCGCCGGTGCCGCATGCGAGCGTCTCCCCCGCGCCGCGCTCGTGGACGCGAAGCAGGATACGGCGGCGGCTGACGGTCTGCATGTAGCCGGCGTTGACCCGCTGCGGGAAGCGGGGATGGCGCTCGATCAAGGGACCTTCGGTCGCGACCGGCGCGCGCTCGATGTCGGCCACGAGCTGCACCGCGTGGGGATTGCCCATGGACAGCACACTCACTTCCACGCGCCGGCCATCCACGTCGAGCGCGTAGACCACAGCCCGCGCCGGGGCATCGAAGGGAACACGCGCCGGCTCGAATTCGGGCACGCCCATGTTGACCGTCACCCGCCCGTCGTCCTCCAGCCGCGGCACGATCACGCCGCCACGGGTGCCGACCCGCACCTCGGTCTTGGTGGTCAGCCCCCGGTCCCGGACGTAGCGCATGAAGCAGCGCGCCCCGTTTCCGCACTGCTCTACTTCGCCGCCGTCGGCGTTGAAGATGCGGTAATAGAAGTCGGTGTCGGGCAGTCTCGGCGGCTCGACCAGCAGGACCTGGTCGCAACCGACCCCGAAATGCCGGTCGGCGATCCGGCGGACTTGCTCGGGCGACAGGGGCACAGGATGGGTAAGGGCGTCCAGCACCACGAAATCATTGCCCAATCCATGCATTTTAGTGAATTTTATGAGCATTTAGTGACAATATCGGCGATAATCGCTGTAGATACATCGATCCATGACCACCATCATGCCTCCCTGTCGAGCCTTCAGGGCAGCCGCCTCGTTAACTATACCTTCTTGAATCCAGAGATTTTTTATACCCAGCTTGAGGCAGTCGTCCACGATGGCGTCCAAGTGCTCGGCCCGGCGAAACACGTTGACCAGATCGATGGGCACCGGCACGTCGGAGAGCCGGGGATAGGCCCTGATTCCCAGCACCTCGCGGGCGGCGGGGTGCACCGGGATGATGGTGTAACCGAACCCCTGCATCGCCTGCGCCACGCCGTGGCTGGGGCGGGCCGGGTTGGGCGAGAGCCCCACCACCGCGATCGTCTTCACCCCCTTCAGCAGCGCGCAGCGAGCCTCGACACTCGGGTTCTCGAACCCGCCCGGCCAACCCCGGTCACGGCTTACCGGTCGTGGGTCATCCCTCATCGGGCGTGGCTCAGCGTTCGTCCAACACTTTTTTGACGTTGACGTGACGGGGGCTCAGCGTTCGTCCAACACTCATGATTCACCCTGGAATGGTTTGTGGATTCGATGATAGGGGATGGTGTTCAACAAGGGCTGTTCGCC
>JACPTK010000016.1 GCA_016192825.1 Betaproteobacteria bacterium
TGGTGAGTGGGTAGGGGACATCTCAGCGGGTCTGTCCGAAATCAGCGTTCGGCAGATGGCAGCACAAGTCCCTCCACCCCGGCGCCTGCTTTTTACGCCAATCACAGGCGCCGCGTGAAGCATACAAGCAGCGCAGACCAGCCCGGGAATTCGGGCGAGCGTCCTAGGGGACAAACCACTAAGCGCTTCCACTCGGGCACCCTTAGTCATTAGCCTATAGGCTATTTTGTGTTGATATAGATTAGCTTTTAGGATAATCTTATCATAATACCATTTATCCTATAGGCTGATATTTTATGAATAAGATATTTAAAAACATGGCCTTGGATCAGGTGGAGATTTCGCTTGATCGGTGGCGGGGCGTCAACGAAGTCCCGCCGCCCGGGCGTGGCTGGGTCCAGGCGATCCGAAGCGCGCTGGGCATGACGCTCGCACAGCTCGCGCGACGCGTCGGCGTGGCGGTGCCCACACTGGCGAAGATCGAGCGGGGTGAGCAGGCGGGAACGGTCAGCCTGAACACGTTGAAGCGCGTGGCGCAGGCGCTCGACTGCGACCTGGTGTACGCGCTCGTTCCGCGCAAACCTCTGCGGCAGAAGCTTCGCGACCGCGCTGAAGAAATCGCCCGCCGGCGACTTGCGCGCGTCTCGCACTCGATGAGTCTCGAGGCGCAGCAGGTCAGCGGCAAGGCCAGGGATCGTCAGCTCGAACTGTTGACCCGCGAAATTCTGGAGAAGCGGCCCCGCGACCTATGGGATTGAAGCTCGATTATCCCCCGGGCGCGACGCCGCTCGACCCCGACGAGGCGCAGGGGCTGATTCCGCGGCACATCTCGACCCAGGGCCAGCTCAACGAATGGGAGCAGCAGAACATACTGCGCGCGGAGGAGTGGGTTTTCTCGCGGCGGCGCGGCGACGTGCTGACCGTGGATTTCATCAAGCGGCTCCACCAGCGCATGTTCGACCAGACCTGGCGCTGGGCCGGCGCCTTCCGGCGGAGCGACAAGAACATTGGCGTGGATTGGCGGGAGATCGAAGTCGAGCTCAGGAAGCTTTGTCTCGACGTCAAGGCGCAGCTCGAAACGCGGTCCGTGCCGCTGGACGAAGCGGCGGCGCGATTCCATCACCGCATGACGCGGATCCATCCGTTTGCCAACGGCAATGGCCGTCACGCCCGGCTCGTCACGGACGTGTTCCTGGTGCGAAATGGAGCCGATCGTTTCAGTTGGGGGAGTGCCGACCTGGAAAAGGCCGGCGATGCGCGAACCCGGTACATCGCGGCGCTCCGGGCGGCGGATGCCCGCGATTATTCGCTGCTGCTGAAATTCGTCCGGAGTTGAGGAACAAGGCGGAAGGCGAAAGGCAATAGTCGGAAGGTACAAGGCGGTCCCAAGTCGGACCTCCTGAACCATTTGGATTGACGGAGTTTCACGTTTGGAAAACGCCATTGTCAGCAGAGCAGAGCAGGGCGGGTGGTGGGGGCGGTCGAGCGGGCCCTCTCTACTCTGTGGGAAGGACACGCCATCCGCGGCCGGGTGGCGGAATGGCCGGTGACTGATCCGATTCTCCGGTACTGGTACTGACTTAGAACCTATTTCATATATAGGCACGTGTGCGACGGAGGCGATGTGGGATGCAGCTTTAGGAGGATCGCCCGCAGCAATATGTCGATATTGCAAGGGCGACCGACAACAAGATGCGCCCAGATCGCCCCGTCCCTCCGGGTTGCGGCCAGGACGGCCGTCTGCGTCGTTGCCCTCCTTGACCATATCGACATATGGCCTTCGTCGGGCGCCTCGCATCCAATCCGTCCTGGCCACAACGCATCACGCGCCTATATATGAAATAGGTTCTGAACAACGCGACGGCCAAGTCAATTGCCCGAATGCGTCAGGAGAAGCGGAGCAGGCGCCGGCCGTTTCGACAGGACCCGGCCAGCGGGTGAGCGGCCGCTTGCCAAAGGCAGAAGGCAGAAGTCAGAAGGCAGAAGGCAGAAGGCAGAAGGCAGAAGGCAGAAGGCAGAAGGCAGAAGGCAGAAGGAAGGCGAACTGCTCCCACCACCCCGCTCGCTACGCGAGCACCCCGCCCGGCCACCGGCACAGAGGCCGGCGGCGTTCGGCGGCTCGAATGTGCGCGGGCACATTCTTCGAAACCCCGCCTCACCCTCGGGCAGGAGGGGAGGTCAACAGCGGCGAATCGCCGCCGCGCGTTCGTTGACGCGGCGCAGCGCCGCTGGCTACACTGCGCGCTTCCTCGCAACCGAGAAGAAGGACAGCGCCGATGGCAGCGAAGCTGAAGTTCAAAGATACGCGCGACAAGAAGAACCGCAGGCTCACGCGCAAGGACGTGCACCGGGCGGCGAAGCGCTACCGGAACTGGGGCCGCTGGGGCAAGGACGACGAGCTCGGCACGCTCAACTTCACCACCGCGTCGGACATCGTCGCCGCGGCGCGCCTGGTGAGGAAGGGCAAGGTCATCTCGCTTGCGCTCAACTTCGACCAGCACGGCCCGCAGGTCGGCAAGACCAAGTATCCCGCGCTCGGCCGCTTCAACCCGATACACGTGATGACGCGCACCGGCACCGACGCCTATTCCGGCGTGCTCGACCACCGCAAGATCCGCGGCACCGACGACCTCGTCATCATGGGGCTGCAGACCGGCACGCAGTGGGACGGCCTCGGCCACATCCTCTACTACGACCACATGTGGAACGGCTACGACTGCCGCAACGTGACCTCGGGCGGCGCGCAGAAGGCCGGGATCGAGAAAACGCGCGAGAAGATGGTCGGCCGCGGCGTGCTGCTCGACGTGGCGCGCGCGCTCGGCAAGAAGTGGCTGCCCGACGGCTGCGCGATCACCAATGAGATGCTCGACTTCACCGAGAGGAAGCAGAACGTGCGCGTGCGGCGCGGCGACTACCTGATGGTGCGCACCGGCCACCTCGAGCGCTGCCTTTCGAGCAAGAGCTGGGACGGCTACCCGGGCGGCGACGCCCCGGGCCTCGCGTTCGAGACCGTGGACTGGATCCACAAGCGCGAGATCGCCGGCATCGCCACCGACACCTGGGGCGCGGAAGTGCGCCCGAACGAGGCCGAGGACACCAACCAGCCCTGGCACTGGATCACGATCCCGATCATGGGGCTGACGGTGGGCGAGATTTTCGATTTCGCGGCGCTGGCCAAGGATTGCGCGGAGGACAAGCGCTACGAGTTTCTGTTCGTCGCGCCGGCGCTGCCGATCACCGGGGCGGTGGGCTCGCCGGTGAATCCGCTGGCGATCAAATAGCGCCGAATCCGGACGCAAGCGCCGGTTCGGCTCCGCGCGTTCGAACGGGCAAGTCAATTGCCGTTCAACGCGCGGGGGTATAGCCATGCAGTCTTGCTGTCACGGCATTGGGTCATCGCGGTACGCGGCTTGAAGAGGAAACCATGAAAACCAAAAAGAAGAGCGGGAACCGAAAGACGTCCCGGCCCGTCACCTACGACCTGCACAACCACGTCATTCCGGAGGGCGTGGTGCAGACGATCCGGCGCAGCCCGGAGCGCTTCGGCACGCGCATCGAGGAGCGGGACGGCAAGCGCTACTTCGATTCCCATGGCCGCATGACCGAGCTGCTGCCGGAGTTCTGCGATCCGGCCGCCAAGGTCGCGTGGATGAACCGCGTCGGTATGGACGTCGCGGTGATCTCGCCCGCGCCTCCGATCTACTTCTACTGGCTCAAGCCCGAGGCCGGGATCGAGATCGTGCGGCTGGCGAACGACGGCATCGCGCGGATGGTCGCGAAGTACCCGGACCGGCTGCGCGGCATGGCGCACCTGCCGATGCAGGACCCCGACGCGGCGATCGCCGAGCTCGAGCGGGTGGTGAAGGAATACAGGTTCAAGGCGGTGGAGCTTGCCACCTCGATCGAAGGCACGCCGCTTGCCGACCTGAAGTTCCGCAAGGTGCTGAAGGCCATCGAGCAGCTCGGGCTTTTCATTTTCACGCACCCGTACCAGTGCCTGGCGCAGGGCTGGATGGACAGCTACTACCTGCGCAATTTCATCGGTTTTCCGCTCGACACGACGATGATGATCGCGCACCTCATGTTCAGCGGCGCGCTCGACGACCTGAAGAAGCTGCGCATCCTGTGCGCGCACGGCGGCGGCTTCATGCCGTACCAGATCGGGCGCTTCGCGCACGGGCACGACGTGCGGCCCGAGCCCAAGGTCAACGGCGCGAGCTCGCCGCGCAAGCTGTTCAAGCGCTTCTACTTCGACTGCCTGACGCACGAACCGCGCTCCACCCGCCATCTCATCACCATGGCGGGAGCCGACCACATCGTCATCGGCACCGACAACCCCTTCGACATGGCGCCCAGGGGCGCGGCGATGCAGGTGGGGCAGGTGAACGCGATTCCCGGGCTCACGCGGGCGGAACGCGAGTGGATCTGCAACAAGACCGCGAGGACACTGCTCGGCGAGAAGTGACCGGGCGGAACCCGTCGCGAGCCACTAGCCGCTAGCCACGAGCTACCAGCTACGAGCCATCAGCCACGAGCTGCGAGCTATCAGCTACGAGCCATCAGCCACGAGCTGCGAGCAACGAGAAACGAGCCGCTCCGCGGTCGCGCGCGAGCGGCGGGCTAGGAGTTTGTCGGACTTGGCTCCGACAAACTCCTTATGCAAAACCGCCTGCACGAAAAGGGGGGCAAAAAGCAATGAAAACTTCATTTCGAGCCTACTCATCCGCCTTTTGCAGGGCAATAAGGGTCGCTATCCCGGGTTTCATTCGAAATCCGCAGGCGGTTTTGCTGTTAGCAGCCTGTCCGACACCTAAGTCCGACAGGCTGCTAGCGGACGTCGAAGATTCTCTTCAGGCGCGTCACGGCCGAATGGGGGCTGGTGACCACCTTGCGCCCGGGCGCCGGGGGAATGCCGGCCGCCGCGCGCGCCATGGAGAACTGCCCGAGCACGAGCGCATCGCACGGCCCCATCTCGGCCGCGGCGGCGGCAATGAGGCTGTCGTGCTCCGACGCGCGGCCCTGCTGGAGCGCGGCGATGGCCGCGGGCACGGTGCGGGTCTTGAGCTTGAGGCGGATGCCGCGGCTCGAGGCGAGTTCCTCGAACTCCTTCTTGAGCGAGGGGATGCTCGGCTCGAAGGTCGTGAGCAGGGCCAGGTCCGAGCCGGCCGCGAGCGCCTCGTCCAGCATGGCCTCGTTGGGCTTCAGCACCGGCACCCGCACCGAATCCTTGGCTGCCTCGATCGCGGCGCCGAATGCCGAGCAGGTGAACAGGACGGCGTTCGCGCCGCACGACTCGCAATAGCGGGCGAGCGCGATGAACCGCTCGACCATCGCCGGCGTGATGCTGCCCGCCGCGCTGAGGTCCGGCGCCAGCGAATCGTCGAGCAGATGGGTGATGCGCGCCTGCGGCCACAGCTCGTGAAACACATGCGCCACCGGATCGATGGCGACGGGCATGGCGTGTACCAGCGCAATGCGTGGAGCGGTCATAGGAGCGCGATTGTAGCGCAAATTGTGAAAAATTCATAAAAATCAATGGGGCGGATGGATGGGGGCGGCCACGACGGTGGCGGCGCCGGATGCGGGGGCGGGCCGGCGCGTCAACACGGTGCGCGACGCCAACCGAATTTCGCGTGTCCAGGCGGCGTCCACGGTGCGACGATGACGAAATCCGGGAAGCAGCCATTCATGATCTGCTCCGGCAGAATCCACCGCGCACGTTGACAACGGCATGTCCGCGTGCAAGATTTGCCGAAAACAGGCGCCACGCGCATAACATGGCGGCGCAAGATTGAAAGATTCAGGAAGGCACACGTCCCAGGAGGAGCTATGCGTACCTTCAACCTTCGCGTTCTGGTTCCCTGCTTGCTGCTCGCCTGCGCCGCCGGCCCGGCCCCCGGGCAGGCCTACCCGTCGAAGCCGATCCGCATGATCCTGCCGTTCCCGCCCGGCGGGCCGACCGACATCACGGGCCGGGCGATCGCCCAGAAGCTCTCCGAGCAGCTCGGCCAGCCGGTGGTGCCCGAGAACCGGCCGGGCGCGGCCGGCAACGTCGGCCTGGAAATCGGAGCGAAGGCGCCGCCGGACGGCTACGCGATCACCCTCACGGCGCCACCGATCGCGGTGAGCCCTTCTCTCTATAAGAAGCTCAACTACAACGCGATCAGGGACTTCGCGCCGATCTCGCTTGTCGCAATGATCCAGAACATCATGGTCGTCCACAATTCCGTGCCGGCGAAGAACGTCAAGGAGTTCATCGCGCTGGCGCGGCGCCATCCCGGCAAGCTCAATTTCAGCTCGAGCGGCGCCGGCAGCACCAACCACCTGGCAAGCGAGCTGCTGAAGGGGCGCTACAAGCTCAACATGGTGCACGTGCCGTTCAAGGGCTCGGGTCCGGCGCTGGTGGCGTTGATGAGCGGGGAGGTGGATTTCGGGACCATGGCGGTGCCGGGTGCGATACCGATCGTCCGGGCGAAGCGCGTGCGGCCGCTCGCGGTGCTCTCCGAGAAGCGCGTGCCCGCGCTGCCGGACGTGCCCAACATGAAGGAGTCCGGCGTGGACGACTTCGTGGTGCCGATCTGGTACGGGATACTGGCGCCTGCCGGCACGCCGCGCGCGATCATCGACCGGCTCAATACCGAGATCCACAAGGCGCTGTCCTCCGACGACATGAAGCAGCGCCTCGCGGCCTCCGGCGTCGATCCAATGCTCAGCACGCCCGACGACTTCGCGGCGTTCATCAAGAGCGAGACGCAGCGCTACGCCAAGGTGGTGAAGGACGCCGGCCTCAAGGCCCAGTGACAAAACGGCGTGAAGGGTTGATAGGTGTCGAAAACCGGGGAGGATGCCATGGTGAACGCTGAGGCAGAAGGCACGGGGCGGAAGGCAAACGGGTTCTGGTTCAAATTCGTCCTTGGTCTGCGACCCCGGCCCGCTGCGTTGCATCGCACCGGGCGTTCGCCAGCTCGAACGTGCGCAGGCACGTTCTTCGAATTCCTGGCTTACCCTTCCGTCTTCATCCTGGTCTGCGCGATCGGGGCCGGCGCCGCGCTCGCGCAGCAGTACCCGTCGCGGCCGATCCGGGGCATCGTGGTATTCCCGCCGGGTGGGCCGACCGACGTGATCGCGCGCATCTTCGCGCAGAAGCTGTCCGAGGCGTGGGGGCACCAGGTGGTGGTGGACAACCGCGTGGGCGCCGGAGGCAACATCGGCATGGGCATCGCCGCGCAATCCACGCCGGACGGCTACACCATGGTCTTCGTGAGTTCGAGCCTGATGGTGAACCCCAGCCTCTTCAAGAAGGTCCCGTACGACGTGCACAAGAGCTTCGTTCCGGTCTCCGTTATTGCCGCCTCGACCCACGCATGGTTCACGCACCCGAGCCAGCCGGTCAAGTCCATTGCCGATCTCGTCAGCGTCGTGAAGAAGGAGCCCAAGAAATACAGCGTGGCGACGCCGGGCGTGGGCACGGTTCCCTATCTCTCCGCGTACCTGCTGATTCTCGACGCGAAGCTGGATCTCGTGAACGTGCCCTACGCCGGCGGCGGGCCTTCGATCGCGGCGGTGCTGGGCAACCAGGTGGCGTTCGGCTGCCAGGCGATACCGCCGGTGACGGCGCACATCAAGGCCGGCCGGGTGCGCGCGCTTGCCATCACGAGCCTGAAGCGCTCGGCGGTACTGCCCGAGGTGCCGACCATGGAGGAGCTTGGCTACAAGGGCCACGATGCGGAAACGATCACCGGCGTGCTGGTGCCGGCCGGCACACCGGCCGCGATCGTGAAAAAGCTGCATGCAGAGGTGGTCAGGATCATGGCGCTGCCGGACGTCAAGCGGCGGATGCTGGACCTCGGTGCCGACATCGTCGCGAACTCGCCGCAACAGTTCACGGCGCAGATCCGGCGGGAGGCCACGCGCTGGGCCAAGGTCATCAAGGACGCCAGGATTCCCGCAAACTAGCAGCCTGTCGGACTTGGCATCATGAACGGTCGGTGTGAACGCATGGGTAGTCGCTCTGGGTTATCGCCGAGCCGACAGGCTGTACTTGATGATCCCGATCACCGGTTCGACCGTGCGCTTGCGCCATGCGTACAACGCGCGTGCCTCGCGGGTCTTGAGCCGGTGCGCCCACGCCGCCAGCGGGTCCTGCGGCGCCGGCCCGAGCGGCTCGGGACCGAAGCGTTGCATCCGATCAGCGTGATGCGGCTCACGGCCCAGGGCGATCAACGGCACAAGGGGGGTGGCATCCTGGACTTGCGGCGCCGCGCAGGCCCTGACCGGGGCCTCGCTCATGAATCCGTTATCGGCCACCAGCGCCGGCACCGTTCCCAGCTCGGGCGGCAGCGCGCGCAGACTGGCGAGCGCCGGGATGAGTTGCTGCTGGTCGTTGCCCGCTCATTCAGGTTGACTGCAGCCCCGCGCAACCTGTCGTTCCATTTAGCAGCTTGTCGGGGCGAAAGTCCGACAAGCTGCTAGGAAGGGCGTGATGGGTGATCGGTGATAAGTGATCGGAGGCATAAGGGCGTCCGCACCGCGGTAGACTCATCACCTATCACTCATCACCGATCACGCCGTTCCGGCCTTTGATGCGGATAACGGACATCCGCGAAACGTCAGTCGCGCTGAAATCGAGCCTGCGCAACGCGGCGTTCGACTTCAGCGAGATGACAACCTCGGTGGTCGCCGTGATCACCGACGTCGTGCGCGAAGGCGGCCCGGTCGCCGGCTTTGCTTTCAATTCCACCGGGCGCTACGCCTGCGGCGCGCAGATGCGGGAGCGCTTCATTCCGCGCATCGTCAAGGCGCCGCCCGAGACACTTCTCAACGGCCGCGGCGACAACCTGGACCCGGAGAAGGTACTCGCCTGCATGATGCAGCGCGAGAAGCCGGGCGGGCACACCGAGCGCTCCGTCGCCATCGGCACGATCGAAGTCGCGGTATGGGACGCCGTCGCCAAGATCGCCGGCAAGCCGCTCTACCGCGTGCTCGCGGAAAAGTACAACCGCGGGCGAGCGGCGAAGCGCGTGCCGTGCTACGTCGGCGGCGGCTGGTACGAGCCGGGCAAGGGAGTCGGGGACCTGCAGGACGAGATCCGCGCGAGGCTCGACCTGGGCTACACGACCATGAAGATCAAGGTCGGCGGCGCCACCATCCCGCAGGACATGAAGCGCATCGAGGCCTCGCTGAAAGTGGTCCGCTCGGGCAACCGCCTTGCGGTGGACGCCAACGCCGCCTTCGACCGCGCCCGCGCGCTTGCTTACGCGAAGGCGCTCGCACCCTACGAGCTGCGCTGGTTCGAGGAGCCGTGCGACCCGCTCGACTACGCGCTGCTCGCCGACGTCGCGCACGACTACGAGGCGTCGCTCGCCACCGGCGAGAACCTGTTCTCGACGCAGGACGTGCAGAACCTGGTGGGCTACGGCGGCTTGCGCGCCGACCGCGACATCCTGCAGATGGACGTGCCGCAGTCCTACGGCATCGTGCAGCTCTCGCGCACGCTCGCGATGCTCGAGCGCCGCGGCTGGGGGCGGAAGTCGGTGTTCCCGCACGGCGGCAACCAGATGACGCTGCACATCGTCGGCGGCTTCGGGCTCGGCGGGTGCGAGGCGTATCCCGGCGTGTTCGGCCCGTTCGCCGGCTTCGCCGACGACGCCAGGGTGGAAAATGGCACCATCAACCTGCCCGACCGGCCGGGGATCGGGTTCGAAGCGCAGAATGCGCTGTACGCGGTAATGCGTGCGTTGATCAATTAGCCGCAAAGTCGCCAAGGCGCCAAGTAAGGCAAAAATAAAAGCGCGGAGAAACGCAATTCGAATCGGAGGAAACGATGGAACCGGTCAAGAACGCAAGCCATTTCTATGAGGTCGAGCGCCGGGCGAATCATGCCGCCCGGCCCGGTTTCCGCATCAACGAGTACGACTTCGTCCCGCTCGCGGGGCAGTCCGCCGTGATGCTGATCACGCAGGGGCCGTTGTTGATTAAAATACGTCCCCGGGGTGGCCCGCGATCTTCCGACGATCCACCCGGATCGATCACTTAATATGAGCCCGAAGACCCTGCAAATCCTGTGCAGCCCGCTGGAACGCGCGCCGCTCGAGCTCGCCAACGGCGCGTCTGCCGCAGGCGAAGCGGGTCAATTCCTCGTCAATCGCGAGCATGGGCTCAAGTATCCGATTCGCGACGGCATCCCGGTCTTCGTCGAGCCCCACGAAATCACCGGCATCAACAGCCGGTTTCGCGGCATCTACGACAGCTGGGCGCCGTTCTACGACTTGTTGAGCCGGGTCGGGCTGTACATCCTGGGCGTCTCGGAGGTCAAGCTGCGCAGGGAGTTTGTCGGGAGCCTCGGAATCAGGGCGGGCGACCGGGTGCTCGCGACCTCGATCGGGACGGGGTCCGATCTGCCGTTTCTCCCCCGCCATTGCGATTACTACGGGCTCGACCTGTCCGCGGGGATGCTGAGGATCTGCCTGAAGAAGATGCGGAAGCTCGGCGCGAGCGCCGAGCTCTTCCTGGGCCAGGCGGAGCATCTGCCGTTCCTGGACGAATCTTTCGACGTGGTCTACCAGATGGGCGGAATCAACTTCTTCAGCGATCAGGCGAAAGCCATCCACGAGATGGTTCGCGTCGCCCGCCGCGGCTCGAAAATCGTCATCATGGACGAAACCGAGAAAGTCGCGCGCCGGCTGGAGCACATCCCCGGCATCAAGGCCTGGTTCCGGCATCAGCACCGGCCGATCGTTCCGCCGACCCGGCTGATCCCGCATGGAATGGAGCAGGTCGCATACCGCGAGCTCTACGACGGGCAGGCCTGGTACGTGAGCTTCCGCAAGCCGCGTTGACGGCGGGAAACCCGGTCAACCGCCGCTCAGCGCCTGGACGATGATCACCTCGTCCGTCCCGTTCAGCGGTTGCGCCAGGTCACGCGCCTGCTCTCCGTTCACGAAGATCCGGATGTGACGCCGTATCCGGTCCTGCTCGTCCACGACGCGGAAGCGGATCCCGGGATACTGATGCTCCAGGTCGGCGAGCGCCGCCCCGAGCGTCGCGCCGCTCGCCTCGGTCTCGCCGCGCTCGGTGTACGAGCGCAGCGCGCTGGGAATCAGCACCTTCATTGGCAACGTGACTCGTGACTCGTTACTCGTGATTCGTGAATTCCGGAAAGTGCAAACCTCTGCACGTGCATGTGAGTTCCTTCCGTTCACCGTTCACTGTTCACGCTCGCCCCGGCTAGGAGTTTGTCGGACTTGGCTCCGACAAACTCCTTATGCAAAACCGCCTGCACGAAAAGGGGGGCAAAAAGCAATGAAAACTTCATTTCGAGCCTACTCGTCCGCCTTTTGCAGGGCAATAAGGGTCGCTATCCCGGGTGTCCGACAGGCTGCTAGGCGAGTTCCGCTGTCTCCACGGCGTAGATCTCCGGCAGGTGGCGGGCGATGCACGACCACCGGCGTCCTTCGTCGCGACTCATCCACAATTCGCCGCTGGTCGTGCCGAAGTAGAGGCCCACGGCGTCGTTCGCGTCCGCCGTCATCGCCTGGCGCTTCACGGTCCACCACGCCTGGTTCGCGGGCAGACCGGCGCCGAGGCGCTGCCAGGACTTGCCGCCGTTGCGGGTCGCATAAACCGCGGGCTTGCCGTCCGGGCTGGTGCGCGGCCAGACCTGCGTGCCGTCCATCGGGAACACCCACGCCGTGTCCGCGTCGCGCGGATGCACGACCAGCGGGAAGCCGATGTCGCCGACCTGTTTGGGCATGGTCCTGCCGATGCGCGTCCAGGTGTCCGACGGCCGGTCGAGGCGGTAGATGCCGCAGTGATTCTGCTGGTAGAGGCGGTCCGGGTTGCTCGGGCACATCCGGATGCAGTGCGGGTCATGGAAGGTGGGTTTCGACGCGTCGAACCCGAATCCCTCGACCACGTCGAGCCCCTGGATCAGCGTCTTCCAGGTCCGGCCGCCGTCCACCGATTCGTGCACGCCGCCGCCCGACATCGCGATGTAGAAGTGCCTGCCATCGCGCGGATCGACGATGATCGAATGCAGCTTCGGCCCGTCCGGCGTGCCGTCCTGCACGGTGCCCATCCATTCCCGGAATTGCGGGTCGTCGTTGATGATCGAAAACGGCTCCCAGGTGACGCCGCCGTCCCGGGAACGGAACAATCCCTGCGGCGAAGTACCGGCGTACCACACGTCCCGGTCCGCCGCGCGGCCTGGCGTGAGCCAAAACGTGTGATCGACCGCTCTTCCGGTCTGCCCCTCGGGCGCTTTCGCGAACGCGGGCGGTTGAGCCGCTTCCTTCCAGGTGCGCCCGAGGTCGGTGGAGCGGAAGACCGTCGGGCCGAGATGGCCGGTCTTCGCCGCCGCGAGCAACGTCCGCCCGTCGCGGGGATCGAGCACGAGATGGCTGATCGTGTGCCCCAGAAAATGCGGCCCGTCGGCGCGCCAGGATTTCCGCGCCCCGTCGCCGTGATAGAGCCACGCGCCCTTGCGCGTGGCGACCAGGACCAGCACCCGGCGCGAGGTTTGCTTCCGTCCAGCTGATTTCCGTGCTTTGCGTGCCATGGCTCGCTCCTCTTCGGATCCGCGTTTATCCCGTTCCAATATCCGTTTTCCGAGCATCTCGCGGATCAGTAGCTATCAGGCGCTCTCAAAGGTCATTGGAACGGGATTTATCTGCGGTTTCATTTGCACGTGCCGCCGCGACCGTCGCGCGAATCGGCCGGACCGGCCGTACCTCGATGCTGCCCACGCGCGCCGGCGCATGCCGTCGCTGGCCTTGAAGCGGCCGGCCGATACGAGCCACGTTGAGCAGGCGGACGAGGGTGGCGAACACGCGGCGCGACTCGGCGCGGTGGACCGCGCCTACCGTTTCGCGCACTCGCTCGGCGGAAGCCCCGTTCATCCGCTGCGAGCGTGCCTCGCCATACGTCGCAGGTCAAGCGCGAGCTTCAATGCCGCTGGTTGACCGACGAGGAACTTCCGGTAGGATGCTTGCCTCAAACGACTGTTTTGAGACCGTAGAAAGAGAATGCCATGAAACGACTCGTGGTCGCATTGCTGGTTCTGGCCTGGAGCGGACTGGCCCAGGCCTACGGGCTGCCTTACGCCGTGGACTCGCTCGAGAAGGCGCAAGCGCTGAGCCAGAAGGGTGCCTCGAGGCATGTGCTGGTCTTCTACACCAGCCCCGACTGAAGCCTGTGCCGGTACATCACCGGCGTACTCTCCGGCGGAGAGCTGAAAAAACTGTATTCGAAGGACTTCGTCGTGTTCGAGGCGGAAGCGCCCTCGAACTATCTTCCGACTGACGAACTGCGGAAGCTTTCTTCGGCACACTACACGCCGGTCTTCGTCTTCCTCGATGCCGGCGGCAAGAAGGTGCTCGAAACGCGTGGATTCCGCAATCCGCGCGAGGCGAAAGCGCTGCATGAATTCATCAGCAAGCGCCTCTACCGGAAGACCCCGTGGCCAGCGTTCCTTGCGGCCTACCCGAACGACTGATTATCAGAGCCCGACGGCGAGATCGGTGCCAACGCCGCGCTCGCGCGCGAGCTTCAGCATCTTCACCCCGACCCACAGGTCCTGCAGCCCCATGCCGTGGGACTCGTAAAGTGAAATCTGCCTGTCCGACGTCCGACCCGGCGCCTTGCCGGCGATGACTTCGCCGATCTCGGTTAGTTGGTTCCAGCGCAGCCAGCCTTTCTCGACCGCCGGGAGCAGATCGCCACACTCTTTCTCCGCGGTGCCGCGGCCGTCCACCGTGATGACCTCGCACTTTTTCACCGCGGCGTCGTCGATCTCGCGGCGGGTGAGGGCGTTGGAGCCGGCGGCATTGATATGCTGCCCGGGCTCCAGCCACTCGCCCTTCAGCACCGGCTCGGCCGACTTGGTGATGACGTTGACGACGTGCGCGCCGCGCACCGCGGCCTCCGCGCTTTCCGCGGGCTGGACCTGCACGCGCGTCTTCCCGGACATTTTTTCGCAAAAAGCGGCAAGCCGGTCGCGATTGCGCGCGTAGACCTTCGCCGTCCCGATCTTCCTGACCTGGCACACGGCCTCGAGCTGGCTCTCGCCCTGGTAGCCGGCGCCGATCTGCCCGAGGACGCCGGCGTCCTTCACGGCGAGGTAATTGGTCGCGACCCCGCTCGCCGCGCCGGTGCGCACCATGCTCATCCACACCGCCTCGATGATCGCGTCGAGCTTCGCGGTTTCGGTGTTGATGAGGTGCACGTAGAAGCTCTTGCCCGTGGGGCGCGTGTAGTAGTACTTGAAGCCGATGTAGCCCAGCTCCGGCGCCGCCGCCTGCAGCACGTGCTGCGTCCCGGTCGGCAGATGAATACGCGCGCGGGGGATGTCGATCGCGCGGTGCTCCGCGAGCGCCTTGTGCGCCTGCTCCATCGCTTCCAGCGCGAGGGGCATCGTCAGCAGCTTCCGGACGTCGGATTCGGCGAGGTAGCGGATCATTCTTTCGATTGAACGGCGTGAGTAGTGATTGGTGAGTAGTGAATGGACTTCAACCTCGCGCCGGACTTGCGTTTGTCCACTCACCACTCACTATTCACCAATCACGCTTTTTTGTTCTTGAGGGCGTTCGCCCGAATGGCCGAAAGCGTGGTGCGCGTGGTGATCGCCTCGGGATCGATCTTCAGGTCAATGACGGACGCGGTCGTGGCGCTCCATGAACGCTCGAACGCGGCCTCGAAGTCGGCGGTCCTCTCCACGGTCTCGCCGTGCAGCCCGTAGGCGCGGGCGAGCGCGGCGAAGTCGGGGTTCTTCAGCTCGGTGCCGCTCACGCGCCCGGGGTGCTCGCGCTCCTGGTGCATGCGGATGGTGCCGTACATGCCGTTGTTGACGATGAGGAAGACGACCTTCACGCCGTACTGCGCCGCGGTCGCGAGCTCCTGGCCGGTCATCAGGAAATCGCCGTCGCCGCAGAACGAAACGACCGGGCGCTCCGGATGCACCAGCTTCGCGGCGATCCCCGAGGGGCAGCCGTAGCCCATCGAGCCGGCGATCGGCGCCACCTCGGTGCGGAAGCCGGGGTACGGGTAGTAGCGGTGGACCCAGCCGGCGAAGTTGCCGGCGCCGTTGGTGACGATGGTCTCCGGCGGCAGCCGCTTGCGCAGGAACACCATGACCCTGGCCATGTCGAGTTCGCCCGGCACCGGGCCGGGCTCGAGCCACGCCTCGTAGTCCTTGCGCGCGGCCTTCGTCCAGTCGCTCCACGCCGACGAGGTCACGGGTTGCAGCCTGCGCGCCGCCGCGGCGAATTCGGGCATGCCGGAGTGGATCGGCAGATCGGCCTCGTAGACGCGGCCGAGCGTCTCCGCGCCGGCGTGCACGTGCACGAACTTCTGCTTCGGCCGCGGCACGTCGATCAGCGTGTAGCCGCCGGTGGTCATCTCGTCGAGCCGCGTCCCGACCGCGAGCAGGAGATCGCACGATCGGACGCGTTCCGTGAGCGCGGGGTTGATGCCGATGCCCACATCGCCCGCGAAATTGGGCAGCCGGTTGTCGTAGAGGTCCTGGCGGCGGAACGAGGTGCCCACCGGCAGGTTATTGGCTTCGACGAACGCCCGCAGGTCGTCGCACGCCTGCGCGTTCCAGCCACTGCCGCCGAGGATCACGAACGGGCGCTTCGCCTGCGCGAGCATCTCGCGCAGCTTGCGCAGGTCGCCCTCTCCGGGATGCGCGGCAACGCGCTTGTAGCGGCCGGTGTCCGCGACGGCGGCGGTCTCGGTGAGCATGTCCTCCGGCAGCGCGAGCACCACCGGCCCGGGCCGCCCCGACACCGCGGTGTGGAACGCGCGGTTCACGTACTCCGGCACGCGGTCGGCGCGATCGATCTGCGCGACCCATTTCGCCATCTGGCCGTACATGCGCCGGTAATCCACTTCCTGGAACGCGTCGCGCTCGACGAAATCGTTGCCGACCTGGCCGACGAAGAGGATGAGGGGAGTCGAGTCCTGCTGCGCCACGTGCACGCCGATCGCGGCGTTGCTCGCGCCGGGGCCGCGCGTGACCATGCAGATGCCGGGGCGGCCGGTGAGCTTGCCATAGGTTTCCGCCATGTAGGCGGCGCCGCCTTCCTGGCGGCAGATGATGAACTGGATTTTCTCGCGCGCGCCGTGCAGGGCGTCGAGAACCTCGAGGTAGCTCTCGCCGGGGACGCCGAACGCGAGGTCCACGCCATGCACCTTGAGCGCGTCGACCAGCAGTTGGCCACCGGAGCGTGGAGCAGGAATCGGCGGAACGTGGAGCAGGGACCCGTCCGCGGGATGCGACCGTGAAGCCGATTGTTGGCGCGTCATACAGATGCCGATCCATTGCGCGTCTCGGGGGTCAGATCCCAGAGGGAGCCCTCCTCCGCCCCTCGACGCGCCCCACGTTCTTGTGGGGATGCGACCGTGGCGGTGGCCAGGCGGCCGATGCGTGATCCCTTGTTACTTGCTGCTGACTCAGCCGAGGCCGCACCGACGGTGCGCGCCAATGGGCTGTCATGAGAAACCTTCATCAATCCTCCTGCCCGGTCCCGCGAAAGCGCCTTTTTTGGAAAGCGAAGCCTAGCATAACCCCGCCGGGGGCGAGCTTAAAGCTTTGCTGCGGAGGAAGACTTACGACGGGTCACGAAGGACGCCAAGGACGCGAAGACTCGTCGTAATCGTTTCGGTGGGGTCTTACGTCTTGTGTCAAACCTCGACGATGACGACGTCGCCGTCGAGACGCGCGGCAAATACCGGGACGCGGACCTGTGGATCTTCCAGGCACTGGCCCGAGGCGAGGTTGAAGTGCTGCTTGTACACGGGCGAGGCCACGACCAGCTCGCCTTTCAAATCACCGACGATGCCGCGGGAGAGCACGTTCGCCGCCGAGAAGGGGTCGTGGTTGCCGATGGCGTAAATACGGTCGTCGTCCAGCCGGAACACCGCGATCTGGCGGCCGCCGACGAGCGCGCATACGCCCGTATTGGGCACGATGTCGCCCAGACGGCAGACCGCAACCCATTCACTCACAGGAACAGGGGGCGTGGGCCCCTTCCGGCAAGAACGCGCGGGGCCTTCCCGCGCCCCCTGTATCCCCCGTACCGCACGGAGCACCGCATCCGTCATGTCGCTACGGCTTCCCGGGCCGACTCGCGCTCGTCCGGGCGCGCGGGCCGGATCTGGCCGCGCTCGGCGACGAACACGACGTCGCGGTCGGGCTCGTCGCTGTTCACGAAGTGGCGGAAGCGCTTCAGCGTCTCCGGGTCGTTGACCGCCTTCTTCCACTCGCATTCGTAGGTTTCCACCAGACCCTGCATGGCGGCCTCGAGCTCGGCGCCGATGCCGAGCGAGTCCTCGCACACCACCTTGCGCACGTAGTCGATGCCGCCTTCCAGATTCTCGAGCCAGGTGGCGGTGCGCTGCAGCCGGTCGCCGGTGCGGATGTAGAACATGAGGAAGCGGTCGATGTACCGGACGAGCGTCCGGCCGTCGAGGCCGCGCGCGAGGAGGTCGGCGTGGCGCGGCTTCATGCCGCCGTTGCCGCAGACGTACAGGTTCCAGCCCTTTTCCGTGGCGATGATGCCGACGTCCTTGCCCTGCGCCTCGGCGCATTCGCGCGTGCAGCCCGACACCGCCATCTTCAGCTTGTGCGGCGCGCGCAGCCCGCGGTAGCGGTTCTCGACGTTGATCGCCATCAGCACCGAGTCCTGCACGCCGTAGCGGCACCAGGTGCTGCCGACGCAGGATTTCACCGTGCGCAGGGCCTTGCCATAGGCGTGTCCGGACTCGAAGCCCGCGTTGACCAGCGCCTTCCAGATGAGCGGCAGCTGCTCCAGGCGCGCGCCGAGGAGATCGATGCGCTGGGCGCCGGTGATCTTGGTGTAGAGACCGAACTTCCCCGCGACCTCGCCGAGCACGATCAGCTTCTCGGGCGTGATCTCGCCGCCGGGCACCCGCGGCACGATCGAGTAGGTGCCGTCCTTCTGGACGTTGGCGAGGAAGCGGTCGTTGGTGTCCTGTAGCGGCGCGTGCCCGGGCTTGAGGATGAACTCGTTCCAGCAGGCGGCCAGGATCGAGGCCACGGCCGGCTTGCAGATGTCGCAACCGCGCCCGCGGCCGTGCTTCGCGACGATCTCGTCGAACGTCTTCAGGCCGCCGACGCGCGTCAGGTGGAACAACTCCTGGCGCGAGTGGGGGAAATGCTCGCACAGGTGGTTCTTCACGTCGACGCCGCGCTTCTTCAGCTCGCAATCGAGGATCTGCTTCACCAGCGGGCCGCACCCGCCGCAGGTGGTGCTCGCGCGAGTCTCCTTCTTCAGCGCGCCGAGGCTCGTCGCGCCGGCGGCGACGGCGCCGCAGATCGCGCCCTTGGAGACGTTGTTGCAGGAGCAGATCAGCGCCGCGGCCGGCAGCAGGTCCACGCCCATGCCCTTGCCGCCGCCTTCGCGCGCCGGCAGGATGAGGTCCTCGGGGTGGTCGGGCAGCGGCAGGGCGTTCAACGTCATTTGCAGCAGGCCGCCGTAGTCGGCGGTGTTGCCGACCAGCACCGCGCCGAGCAGGCGCTTGCGGTCGCCGGAGATGACCAGCTTCTTGTAGAGGCCCGTCGCCTCGTCGGTGAAGACGCAATTGAGCGCGCCCGGCGCCGCGCCGTGAGCGTCGCCGATCGAGGCAACGTCCACCCCCATCAGCTTCAGTTTCGTGCTCATGTCGGCGTCGGCGAACCGTGCATCGCGCTCGCCGGCGAGGTGCCGGGCCGCGATCTCGGCCATCTGGTAGCCCGGCGCGACCAGTCCGTAGCTGCGGCCACCCCACAGCGCGCACTCACCTAGGGCGTAGATGTCGGGGTCGCTCGTCTGGCAATGATCGTTGATGACGATGCCGCCGCGCTCGCCGATCGCAAGCCCGGCTGCGCGCGCGAGTTGATCGCGCGGACGTATGCCGGCTGAGAATACGACGAGATCGGTATCGCGCGATCCGCCATCGGCGAACAGCAGCTTGTGGCGGCGTTCGGAGCCCTTGACGATCTTCGTCGTCTCTTTCGAGGTGTGGACCCCGACGCCAAGCGCCTCGATCTTCCGGCGCAGCAGCCGCCCGCCCGAGTCATCGAGCTGCACCGCCATCAGGCGCGGCGCGAATTCCACGACGTGGGTCTCGAGCCCGAGATCGTGCAGGGCCTTGGCTGCCTCGAGCCCCAGCAGCCCGCCGCCGATCACGGTGCCGGTGTGCGCGCGCGCCGCCGCCGCGCGTATCGCTTCCAGGTCCTCGATGGCGCGGTAGACGAAGCAGTCCGGCCACTCGGCGCCGGGAACCCTGGGCACGAAGGGATAGGAGCCGGTGGCGAGCACCAGCTTGTCGTAGGGCAGCTCGTGGCCGCGTGCCGAACGCACGACCTTGCGCACGCGGTCGATCGCCGTCGCCTTCTCGGCGAGCCGTAGCGCGATTCCGTTCCGCTCGAAGAACCCGTCGGGAACGAGGTTGAGGTCGGCGGCCGATTTCCCGGAGAAGAAGCTGGTCAGCCGCACGCGGTCGTACGCCGGGCGCGGTTCCGCGCAGAAGACGGTCACCTGCGCGGTGTCCGCCGCGTTTCCGTGCAGCCGGTCGACCAGCTGCTCGAGGAAGCGCTGGCCGACCATGCCGTTGCCGATGACCACGATTTTTCCCGTCTTCATGTCCGTGCTCCTGTGGCGCGCGGCGGGTCGGGCCGGATGAATCCGGGGGCGGTGCCGAACATCGGCCGCCAGGTGATCGCGAGTGCATAGAGAGCGCCGAGCCACAGCAGCAGCTCGCCGGCGCGCTGCTGGTCGTCCGCGAGATAGGCGAGGCACAGGCGCTGGTCGGCGGCGAGATAGCCCCAGCCGAAGCGGAACAGCGTGGCAATCACCTCCAGGTGCACGACCGCCCGCGCGATGAGCGGCAGCCGCGGCCAGGACAGCGCCACCGCCAGGCCGGCGAGCGGCACCGAGACGAATTTGACCGCGTCCACGACGCCATCGAGCCGCGCGAGGTCGAGCAGGCGCGGCAGCATCCACAGCACCATCACGAAGCTTGCGGCGACGATGCCGGTGACGCCGCCCGCGTTGAACGATTGCGCGCCGGCAAGCACGCGTCCCGCCGTGCTGTCCGCGCGCGAAAGCATCCATGCCCTGCCGATGCCATAGCCGATGGCGGCCAGCAGCGGCAGCTGCGCCAGCATGTGCAACGCCATGCTCGATTCGAGCCACGCGCGCACGGGTGGTGCGACGAGCGCGAGCCACAGGCCTGCGGCCAGCAGCATCGCGCGAGTGGGGTCAACGCGCGGCAACATGGACAGCCTGACGCCCGGCGGCCCGGCGCGCCGCCTTCGCGATCCCGTCGATATCCTGCGTGTCGAGAATCGCGACGAGCTTGCGGTCGGGCCCGAGCACGTGCACCGCCGCGTTGTGCGCGTAGCCGCCGAGCCCGTCCGGGATCACGACCACGCCGAACGCGGCGAGCCACCGTTCCACGTCGCCGGCGCGCGCTGGCCGGCCGAGATCCCAGCCCGCCGGGTCGGCACTGTGACGCGCGCGGTAGGCGCGCAGCTCCGCGGGGCCGTCGCGCGCGGGGTCGAACGTCACGGACACGAGGCGCACCTCGCCCGCGGCGATCTCGGGGGCGAGGCGCCGCTGCAGCCGCGCGTAGACCGACCCGAGCGCGACGCAGTACGTCGGGCAGCGGGTATAGACGAAATCCACCAGCAGCACGCGTCCCGGCATCCCGGAGAGGCGGGTGCGGCCGTCGTCGGCGAGGACTAGCGCGAGATCCGGGACGCTTGCCGGCGCGCGCAGCGCCTGCAGCCGCCGCGCCGATTCGAGCGTGTAGGCCTCGAACCCGTCGGTGACGGCGTGTGCGATCGCGAGCCCGGCCGCGAAGGCGAGCGTCGTCGCGATCGCGGTGCACCAAGCATCGCGGCGGCCGTGCCGCCCCGCCGCGATGCTTAATGAAGCACCATCACCCGAATCGAGATCGGGCCCGTTCGAACGCGTCCGGTTGGCCACCAGGCCACGAGCCGATTCCATCGTTCGAGAGTCGATCGCCATCGCTGTCCACCGAAAGTGATTTTCGGTCAGGAATGTGACGGGACGAAGTACCGTCACATTCCTGCCGAGAGCGACGCCCGCGGCAGGCGCGCGAGCAGCCGCACGCCGAGCACGAGCGCGGTGACGAGCACCAGGACCGCCGCCAGGGTCCCGATCTGCGCGAAGCCGAGCCAGGAGACGTCGTGAACGGCGAAGCGCCGCGGCACGCCCAGCCAGCCGCCCGCCAGGAACACGAAGCAGAACACGGCACCCGCGATCCCGTAGGTCCAGAACGCGGCGCGGTCGAGCGCGGTCTCGGCCCATTGGGTGCGCGTGCACGCGTAGAGCATCGTGCCCAGCAGCATCGGCACCAGCCCGAGCAGCAGGTAGAAGTGGAAGTGCCCGGGGACCCACTGGGTGTTGTGCATGACGAGGTTCACCCGGATCACGCCGTCCACGATCGCGGGGATGACGCCCGCCGCCCAGCCGAACAGCGAGAAGATCAGCAGGCGCAGCGGCAGATCCCACTTCAGGCCCGAGCGGTGGATGTTGATCAGCGCGCCGTAGCCGGTCACCAGCAGCACCGGGATCCCGCTCAGGTACGACAGGACCTGGCCCGCCACGATCATCCACTTCGGCATCGCGAAATCCATCAGCAGGTGGTGCGGGTAGACCGCCATCACCATCAGCGTCACCGCCGCCCACGAAGCGAGGAATGGCCGGCTGATCCGCCACGGCCGGCCGGTGTAGCGCGGCACGATCTCGTAGACCCCGACCACCGCCATGTAGATCGTCGCGTTGATGAACACGTGCCCGAAGAAGAAGATCAGGTTCTTCATGAGCAGCGCGTCGAATGCGACGGCCGGCAGGTAGATGCTGACGAGGCTCATCACCAGCACCACGGCGCCGGCGAGGATGCCGAGCACGTTGATGATGATCACCATCGTGCTGGCGACGACCGTGGGCGGCAGCGAGGTGTCCACCGGCCCCGAGCCGAAGAGCTGGTCCAGGCCGAGCGCTTTCGCGAGGCTGCCGTAGCGGCGCAGGATCGCCAGCGCGCAGTCGAGGTAGAACAGCAGGAAGCCGACGCCGATGAACACCAGCCCGCCGACGAAGGCCGCCGCCGCATGCGTGCCCCAGACCCCCATGCCCTTCGCGGGGAGGGGATAGAGGAAGGTCCAGGCGCCGGCGAAGCGGCCGATGCCGATCGCGGCGAGGATCATCACCACACCGACCAGCGACAGCGCGAGCATGGCGAGGAACATGCCGGTGGAGAGCGCGACGTAGCGCCGCAGGAAGTACCACATGACCGCGGCGCCGGCGAGCCCCGAGATGCCGACCATGCCGGCGCCGTGGAGCGTCATGATCTCGTAGACGAAGCTCGCCGGTATCGGCAGCCAGGTCGCCTGCGCGGCGCGGAACACGGCGCCGGCGATCATCATGAGCAGGAACACCGCGATCCCGATCGCGACGTAGAGCTGGAACGCGAGCCGCGCGGAAGGGGTGTCGGCGGAGTGCATCGTGGGTGCGTTCATCTTTGGTCTCCCTTTACGATCCGGCGCGGACCTTGATCACGGCCCGCATGTTGTGGTGCGCGATCCCGCAGTATTCGAGGCACAGCACCTCGTAATCCCCGGGCTCGGTGAAGCGCACCTGCAGCTTGTTCACGTACCCCGGCATCGCCTGGGTCTGCGCCACCAGGGTGTTCTTGTCCTTGTAGATCGCGAAACCGTGGTTGACGTCGGCGCTGGTGAGCTCGAACTCCACCAGTTGCCCGGCCCGGACGGTGTCCCGCTCGAGCTGCCAGCGGAACTGGTGGCCGGTGGCGCGGATCACGACGTCGGGCTTCGCCGCGGTCGCGGCGTGGCCGGCGATCGGCCATTCCCGCAGTGTCGCGAACGAGATCGCGGCGCCGGCGGCGATCACGAGCCAGAACAGGCGGTCGCGCCATTGAAACGCCGTCCTGGCGATGGCGCCGCCGTCGCCGCCCGGCCGGCTCGCGCCCTTGACGACCCACAGGAACACGGCGGCGACGACCGCCATCAATATGAGACTCAGCGCCCACGCAAGGTTCTGCATCGTTCCACTCCCTCGGTCTTTCGGCCGGTCGCCGCTACTCGGCGATGGCCATCATGTATTCCACCGCCGCCTTGTAACGAAGATCGTCGAATTTCATTTATTCGGGTCCTCGTGAGGAAATCGGCGGGCGGGGTCCGCCCGCGATTTCCTACTTCATCGGGATGCGAATGACCACGCCGCCCATGGTCTGCCCGATCTTGAAGTCCTTCCTCGGGCTGTCCTTGTGGTCGTTGTGGCAGGTGACGCACGCCGGCGCCACGGCCTTGTCGGCGTAGATCGCGGTGAAGTACTTGGTCTTGCCGAGCGTCTCCTCGCCGTAAAACGGCTTGCCGCCTTCCTTTGCGACCGCCTCCAGCCCTTTCTTTTCCAGCGCCGTCTTGGGCGCGTTCTGCCTGTTGACCGGCCACAGCGACTGGAGCGAGTAGCTGAAGCTTTTCTTCTTCTCGGCGACCATTTCCGAGCCGAAGCGGAACATCTGCGCCGGCAGCGGCAGCGCCTTGTCGTCCTTGAAGTGCTCGCTCGCCTTGATCACCTTCTCTTCGTTCTGCAGGCGGTTCACCACCATGCGCGTGTACACGGTGCGGTCGGACTCCATCACCGCGTGCAGCGCGTCCGCCATGTCCTTGTAGCTCACCTGGGCCTGCGCCGGCGCGGCGGCCGTGAATCCCGCCGCCAGCGCTACTGTCATTACCCTGGAAACTTTCATCAGTCGCTCCTTTATGTTGATAAGACCAAGTCACTGCTGCAGCTCGAATCACGAATCACGATTCACGGCTTCCGGGCCTGCCGCTTCGCTTCCACTACTTTCGCCCGCCGCGCGACCATCTCGAGGCTCTTGACCCGCGCGCGCGGCTGGCCGAGGAAGTTGTCCTGCACGAGCTTCGCGTCGGCCAGCGCGTCGGTGGAGAAACCAAGTCCGTGGCAGCTCATGCACACCGGCCGGATCATCTTCTCGCTCGGCCGCAGGTTGTCGCTCTGGTTGTGCTGCACCAGCACCCGCTTTGCGTCGAGGTCCGGCGCGCGGTACTCGTCGCGCGGCAGGTGGCAGCTCGCGCAGGAGACGCCGCTGCCCGGCGGCAGCTCGCCCGCCAGCTCCTTTTTCCACAGCGCGTGGTGCGGCGAGCGTTCGTAGGCGGCGGTGTGGCCGTCGCGATGGCAGCCCGTGCAGGCTTCCACCGCCGCCTTCTTCGTGTCGAAGCGGTGCGCGCTGTGGCAGCTGGTGCAGGACAGCTGCGCATCGCGCGCCTTCGCATGCATCGGCCGGCGCGCGCGGCCCGGGGTCATCGGCGGGAGCCCTTCCGCCAGCCGCATGCCGTGCTTGCCGGCGAGGAAGCCCTTCGCCTCCGGCCCGTGGCACGCCGCGCACGCCTTGTGATCGGGGCGCCGCACCCAGGCCTTTGCGCCCTCGTTCTCGACCTGGTGGCAGCCGCTGCAGTTGACGCCCGAGCGCGCGTGCGCGGTCGCGAGCCAGTCGCCGACGGTTTCTTTCGATGTCATCAGCTCCGCCGGGGCGTCGGGGGCGGTCTGCGCCTTCAGCGGGAAGCGGTCCGCGGGATAGCCCGGGAACGCCGCGGCGACTTCGCGGAAGTTGCGCGCGGGCAGCCGGCGGCGCGCGAGCAGCGCCGGCTCGTCGAGGTGCTTGGCGAGGAAATCCTCGTAGAGCGCGCGGTTGTCGTGGAACTTGTGGCAGCCGGCGGCATTGCAGGTGTTGAATGCCATGCCCTCGTGGCTCGGCCGGTCCTTCGCGATGTCCTGGTGGCAGTGAAAGCAGAAATCGCCCGCGAGCGTCACGCCCAACGTGCCCGTAATCTCGGGCCGGTGCTCGACGTGGCAGGTGACGCACAGCAAGGCGTCGAGCTTCTCCAGCAGGTCGGCGTTGCGCGGGTCGGTGAATTTGCTGCGCGGGTGCTTGTCCACCGCGTTCTTCAGCTCCTGCCCGTGGCAGCGCTCGCACGCTTCCTGCAGCGCCTCGCGCCCGCCGAACGGGCTTTCGTGACAGGACTCGCAGGCGAGCTCGATCTGGTAGTGCCCGTGCGAGGTCTTGCCCGGCAGGAACATCGAGCGCGCGGGCGAGAGCAGTGGATTGCTGGCCGCGCTCTTCATGAAAAGACCCGCCGCAAGGTAGCCGCCGATGCCGATCGTCATAATGACCCACCCGATCCAGAAGATCCTGCGGCCGTCGGGCTTCGCCATGCTTCAGAAGTAATAGGTCTTGAACACATGGAACGCGAGCAGTACCGGTATCGGCCAGGCGATCAGGATGTGCGTCCACAGCGAGGTGCCGCGCAGCCGCGCGGCACCGGCCCCGAGCCGGTGCTCCAGCGCGATCGCGCCTCCCGCGACGGCGCCCAGCGCCACGACGCCGAGAAACGCCGCCATCAGGAAGAAATTGAGGTTAGCCCCGAGCCGCCCGCCGGTGTGCGCGGCGAGCCCGATGAGGGTGAGCGCGCCGAGCGCGGCGTGCGCGACGCGCCACAGCGAGAAATCGCCGAGCCTCACGCGCGGCATGCGCTTGCGCAGCGACATCGCGAGCAGCACGGCCGAGAGCCCGAGCACGCTGAAGCCGCTGACCTGTTTCCAGAAGCTCTCGCGCCACAGCACGTCCCACTGCCACGGCACCTGGACGGTAACCGTGTACGGGACCAGGACCAGCGCGAGCGCGAGCGTTGCCAGCGCCGCGAAGCCGCCGCTGCCGAGCAGCATCTTCCAGCCGCGCACCGGCCCGGCAACGGCCGTGCTGCCGGCCAGCTCGGCCAGCAGCGGCCGGCACGATCCGCAGACGGTGGAGGCGCCGGTGCGGGCCGCAAGCGACTCGACGGTCGCGCAGCCGCCGGCAAGCGCGCGTCCCAGCTCGCCGCGCGTGACCCCGGTGCAGTTGCAAACGGTGGCGGCGGCCGGCCAGGCCACCACGCTGCCCATTTCCTCCTCGGGCCAGAGCGATCCGGTGCGCGCGAAGCGCAGCAGCTGCCACGGCCACACCCGGCGCTGGCGCATGACCGCCTCCTGCAGGCGGCTCAGTTCGGGGCAATCGCCCACGGCAATCGCGCCGACCAGCCGGCCGTGGAGCGTCACCAGCTTGCGATACGAGCTTCCCGCGCGCGAGACCCAGGCGCGCCCGAAGCTGGGCGTCTCCTCCCCGGTGACCGGCCCCATGCTGAACACGGGGAGGTCGACCACTTTCAGGCGCGTCGCGACGGTCGAGCCGTTGTAGCGCGTGCGGCCGCCGGTGATGGCGTGCGCCGCCACCGTCGCCTGCTCCAGCCCCGGCGCGACGATGCCGTAGACACGGTTGCGGTGCTCCGCGCACTCGCCCACGGCGTAGATGTCGGGATCCGGGGTTTGCATGCGGTCGTTCACGCGCACGCCGCGGCCGATGGGGAGTCCCGCCGCAAGCGCGAGCTCCGTGTTGGGCAGGATGCCGGTGGCGACCAGCAGCGTGTCGCACTCGACGAGACGCTCGCTGCGCAGCTGGATGCCGCTGACGGCGGCGTCCCCGAGAACGCGCTTGACGCCGTCTCCCAGCACGACTTCGATGCCGAGCGCCTCGAGGCGCGCGAGCAGCTCGCGCGCCGCGCCCTCGTCGAGCTGGCGCATCATGAGCCTGCTGTAGTGCTCGACGACGCAGACTTCGGTATGAAAGCGCTGCATCGCGCGCGCCGCTTCCAGCCCGAGGAGCCCGCCGCCCAGCACGACGGTGCGGCGGCTGCGGACGCGCCGCGCCAGCAGGCGGTGCGCGTCGCGCACGTCGCGAAAGGTGTAGACGCCGGGCAGCTTGATGCCCGGAATGTCGGGCACGTAAGGGCGCGAGCCGGTGGCGAGCACGAGACGGGAGTAGGGCTGCGCGAAGCCGGTGGCGTCGCGCACGCAGCGGCTCTCCCGGTCGATCGCCGTGACGCGACAGCCGTAGCGCGTTTCGATGTTGGCGCCGGGCGGCAGCGCGGAATCGCGCGTCAGCGCCTGCCAGCTCAATTCGCCGACCAGGAAGGAGGACAGCCGCACGCGGTTGTAGGGCTCCGACGCCTCCTCGCCGTAGAGCACGACGGGCGTGGCGGGGTCGCGCCGGCACAGTTCCTGCGCGACGCGCATGCCGACCGGGCCCGCGCCGACGACGACGACCGGCGCGATGGCCTTGTCGTCCGCCGGTGCGGCGCGCGATCGCCGCTGGTTCGCCGTTGCCACGATTCCGCTCCAATCAGGACTGCTGGTTCGCGCGCGGCGCGCGCAAACTCTGGTGCGTTGTTCAGCAACCACCATGCCAAGCGCGGGTTTTGATGCGCACCAAATTGATTTCAATGAAAAAAATGGGTGATCCAGGCCGGCGAACACGGTTGCAACGCGAGCCTGCATGCGCTGCTTTGGTGCAATGCGACATGGCATGGCACCAAAACATGACGGTCTCGCATCGTTATGGGCAGACCAACCCGATGTTTGATATAGAGCAAATAGCCGTTTCCGGGTCTGTATATCCTTCCTGTTGTGATCGCGCGTCGTTCCACACTTATGAGGATGAGAGCTTTTTCGTTAGTCCTGGTGTTCTGGGGGCTCGCATGGTCCGGATGGGCCAGCGTCGCGCCGCCTGGGCGAACCGGGGCGGCCGTCGCCAGCACTGCAGGCGAGGCCCGGGTGGTCGAAGACCGTGGCGGCGTGATCGCAAACGTCATGCATGCGCTGGTCAGCGCGATGGTTGGCAAGGCCATCGCCCGCTCGATGGACGATGTGGACTGGAAGATGGTCTTGCACGCGCTCGAGTTCGGCCGTGCAGGCGTGCCGTCACGCTGGCGCAACCCCGAAAGCCGAAACACGTATGCCGTGACTCTGGTCCGCTCCTACGACGCGTCGGACGGCCTCTGCCTCGAATACACGGTGGAGGCGATAATCGGCGGAAAGGGAGACAGGGCTCATAACACCGCCTGCCGCCTGCCGGACGGAAGTTGGAGCGTAACGGACGACCGTTGAACCAGCCCGTTCAGGATCAACGGCTACGCGCTTTTGGGCGTGAGCGCCGCAGGCTGTTCTGCACCCTGAACGCCCTCCGCCGCGGGGCACAACTCCCCTTTCGGCTCCGCTGACCTGTCTATTACCCCGGCAGTCGACATCGCCCGACGGTCCCGGGCGAGCGCGTATCCCGCCGGGCGCCCGCGCTCTTGCGTGCATGGAAGGGCGGGTTCAGGATTGCCCCATGAAATCATCGCTTGCTTGAGGGGGGCGCATGCAGGAATTGTGGAAGCGGTCGGCAACGGAAGTCGTGGGCCTGCTCAAGCGCCGGAAAGTCTCGCCGCTGGAGCTGATCGACGCGGCGGCGGCGCGGATCGGGGCGACCAACCCGAAGCTCAACGCCTTCGTGACGTTGTGCTACGACCGCGCGCGCGCGCATGCGCGGCGCCTGATGAAGAAGAAGCCGGCCGGCAAGCTGCCGCCGCACTTCCTGCACGGGCTCCCGATCGGGGTGAAGGACGGCACCGACGTTGAAGGCGTGCGCTGCACCTCCGGCTCGCGCATCTACGCCGACCGCATCGCGCCATCCTCGGACATCGTGGTGCAGCGACTGGAGGCGAACGGCGCGATCGTGATCGGCAAGACCAATCTTCCCGAGTTCGCCGCGGGCGGCAACACGTTCAACGACGTGTTCGGCGCGACGCTCAATCCGTGGGACACGCGCATGACCTCGAGCGGGTCCTCCGGCGGATCGGCCGCGGCGCTGGCGGCGGGGCAGGTGTGGCTCGCGACCGGCGGCGACTTCGGCGGCAGCATCCGCACCCCGTCGAGCTATTGCTCGACTACCGGGTTGCGGCCGAGCCCCGGCATGGTGCCGCGCGCATCCCGGCAGCCGTTCAATCCGCTTTCGGTCGAGGGGCCGATGGCGCGCAACGTCGCGGACACGGCGCTCATGTTCGACTGCGAGGCGGGGTGGCACCCGCTCGACCCCCTGTCGCAGGTGGGTCCGCATCCGGGCTTCTCGGCCGCCGCCGCGCGCCCGAAAAAACCCCGCCGTGTTGCCGTCAGCGCCGACCTCGGCGTCGCGCGCGCGGTGGACCGCGAGGTGCGCCAGGTGTGCAGGGCGGCGGCGGACAGGCTCGCGCGCGAGGGCGTGAAGGTGGAGGAGACGCACCCGGACCTGTCGGATGCGGAGCGGACCTTCCTCACGCTGCGCGGCGCGGTCTTCATCGCGCGCCACGCGCAGCTCATGGCGAAGCACCGCCATCTTTACAAGCAGGAGATCATCGACAACACCGAGTTCGGGCTGCGCCTGAAGCCCGAGGAAGTCGTCGCGGCGGAGGTCGCGCAGGGCGAGATCATCCGGCGCACGGCGAAGTGGTTCGAAAATCACGATCTGCTGATCTGCCCGGCGGTTTCGTGCCCGCCGTTCGACGTGGGCGTGCGCTATCCCGAGCAGGTCGACGGCGTGCGGCTCGAGGGCTACATGGGCTGGCTCGTGCTCACCTACGCGATCACGGTCACCGCCTGTCCCGTCGTATCGCTGCCGGGAGGCTTCACGGCCGCCGGCCTGCCGGTCGGACTGCAGCTGGTCGGACCGCCGCGCAGCGAGGCGCGGCTGCTCGCCATGGCGTCGTACGTGGAATCGCTGCTGGACGTGGCGCCGAAGACCCCGATCGACCCGCGTCCGTAGGGCCTCTTGCCAAGGGCCGATGCGCACCGCTCGGTACAAAAAAACCCCGGCTTACGCCGGGGTAAACAGGGGAGGGATGGACTACTACAACTTCGTAAAATCCTTATTCCGCGCGGTTGCCGATCTTGTATCCGGCGACGCTGCCGGCCGCCACGCCAACCAGCACGCCGATCGGGTGGCTGACGATCGCGGATACCGCCACGCCGCCCAGCGCCGCGCCGGTGAGGACGCCGATCTGCGCCGGGGTAGGGTTGAAGAAATACGACGCGATCCCGAGGCACACGATTGCCGCAGCCGTCAGCGGCGATATCTTCAGCTTCAGTTCATCCATGGCCAGCCTCCCTGCATCACTTGATGCGCTTGCCGATTTCGTAGCCGGCGGCGGCGCCCGCGCCCGCGCCGACCACGGTGCCGGTCGTGCTGCCGGCGGTGACGGCCGAGCCCACCACCCCGCCGATCACTGCGCCAGTGGCCGCGCCGATCTGGGCGTTGGATGGATTGGACGCGCACGCTCCCAGCCCCAGGCTCGTGATAACGAACATCGCCGCCGCAGTCAGTTTTTTCATCTCGATTCCTTTCTGGCTGTAGTGCTCCTGTTCCAGGGCCACGCACGGGCCGTGCCAGGATAAGTTTCTATTCAATTTCAATTGGTTGGTAAGAATCAGCGACGGCAATGCCGGGCACGAATGTCGTTTCCCAGAGACGGCAATAATTCCGGCTAATGGCATCCAGCTGAGCCACGGCGGTTTTTTCTGTCGCCGATTCCCGACACCCCCTGGCAGCCTGTCGGACTTTGATGGTCCGACAGGCTGCGCGGCCCGAATCCGGCTACACCAGCTCGCCGTTGCGGCGCAGCACCTGCTCAAAGGCGGCGGCGCGCTGTTCGCTGTTCTCCCATTCCTTCACTTGCCGCTCGGCCTCGTCCTTCGAGATACCGTAGCTTTCCTGGAGCACGCCGATCAGCCGCTCCCGCTTGCCCGCGACGATCTCAAGCTGGCTCTCGGTGAGCACACCCCATTGCTCCTTGAACTTGCCCCTCAGCTGCCTCCAGTTGCCTTCGACCCGATCCCAGTTCATTCCCCGCTCCTTTCGCGATGTCGCCTGAAGAGGCTGCCCGTGCGGCGCACGCTGGTAGCCTTTCCGGGACACTCAGCACGCCGCGTGCCAGCCTGGGCATATCAATAAGAAACAGGTTGTTATGGAAAAACGCCGGCCTCGAATCGCTACCCAGTCGTCGTGCTCGGGCGACGCGAGTCCGGAGCGGGCGGATATCTCCATGCCGCGGGGACAAATCGGTACAATTCCTTCCCGCCATGGGCCAATCGCGTTCTTTTCCGCTGCAAGGCGTCAAGGTGATCGAGCTCGGCACGCTGATCGCCGGGCCGTTCTGCGCGCGCGTGCTCGCCGAGTTCGGCGCGGAGGTGATCAAGATCGAGCCGCCCGCCGGCGGCGACCCCCTGAGGAAATGGCGCAAGCTCCACCAGGGCACCTCGCTGTGGTGGTACGCGCAGGCGCGCAACAAGAAATCGGTGACGCTGGACCTGAAACATCCGGAAGCGCAGGAGATCGTGCGCAAGCTCGCAAGGGACGCCGACATCGTGGTCGAGAACTTCCGCCCCGGCGCGATGGAGAAGTGGGGGCTCGGCTGGGAGCGGCTGTCGGAGATCAATCCCCGCCTCATCATGGTGCGGCTGTCCGGATTCGGCCAGACCGGCCCCTACCGCGACCGGCCGGGGTTCGGCGCGATCGGCGAATCCATGGGCGGAATGCGCTACGTCACGGGCTACCCCGACCGGCCGCCGGTGCGGGTGGGCGTCTCGATCGGGGATTCGATCGCGGCGCTGCACGGCGTGATCGGCGCGCTGATGGCCTTGCACCACCGCAACGTCAACGGCGGGCGCGGGCAAGTCATCGACGTCGCGCTCTACGAAGCGGTGTTCAACATGATGGAGAGCGTGCTGCCCGAGTACGACCGGTTCGGCTTCGTGCGCGAGCGAAGCGGCGCGTCGCTCCCGGGCATCGTGCCGTCCAACACCTACGTCACGCGTGACGACAAGTACGTCGTGATCGGAGCCAACGCCGACTCGATCTTCAAGCGCATGATGAACGCGATCGGCCGGCCGGACCTGGCCGGCGATCCGTCGCTCGCGCACAACGACGGGCGCGTCGCGCGCACGGAGGAGATCGAGCGCGTGATCGGCGGCTGGGTCGCCGCGCACGACCTCGATCACGTGCTCGCGGTGCTGGAGAAAGCCGACGTGCCGAGCGGCAAGATCTACGACATCGCGGACATCGCGAAGGATCCGCATTACGCGGCGCGCGAGATGATCCGCAGCCACCGGCTGAAGGACGGCCAGTGGCTCAAGCTGCCCGGCATCGTGCCGAAGCTGTCCGGGACGCCCGGCGCGACGAAATGGGTCGGCCCGGAACTGGGCGAGCATACCGCCGAAGTCCTGTCCGCGCTCGGCTACAGTGACGCGCAACAAAAGGAGCTGAAGAAGCGCGGCGTCATCTGATTTTGGTGGATCGTGGATGGTGGATAGTGTTGAATACCAACCACGAGCCACCAGCCACCAACCACGCTTTTCGCAGCAGGGGCGATGGTCTATGATGCTTCGACAGGTTGACGGGAGGGAAGAATGATCGTCCGCGACATCGTCAAGATGAAGGGCAGCACCATCTTCAGCATCGGGCCGGGCGGTCCCGTGTCCGAGGCGCTCGCCGTGATGGTGAAGAACGACATCGGCTCGCTGGTGGTCCTCGATGGCGACAAGCTCGCCGGCATGCTGACGTTCCGCGAGGTGCTGAAAGCGCTCGACGCGCGCAAGGGCGATCTCGCCGGCCTGAGGGTCGCGGACGTGATGATCGCGAGTCCCGCCTGCGGCGGCCCCGAGGACTCGCTCGAGAGCCTGCGCGAGATCATGAACAAGGGCCACATCCGCTATCTCCCGGTCAAGGAGGGCGACAGGCTGCTCGGCGTGATTTCGTTCCACGACGTCGCCAACGCGGTGATCAAGGAAATCGCGTTTCAGAACCGCCTGCTCAAGAGCTACATCAAGAACTGGCCTGAAGAGGAATCCGCTAAATAGTCGCGGATACCGGCGCCGATTTCCCGGCGGATGCCTCGATGCGGCGGACGAGACCGGTCCAGACCCGCGGATTCCTCGATAAAGAATCTTGAGCAGCTCCCATTCAGGAAAAAACCTCGCGGAGGGCGTGCGCCCCCGCGAGGTTTTTTCCTGGGCGATGTACGACTTCGCCAACTCCGGCTACACCACGGTCGTCATCACCGCGGTCTTCAACGCCTACTTCGTGGCGGAGGTGGCGGCGCGGGCGCCGTGGGCGACGTTCGCGTGGACCTCGGCGCTGGCCGTTTCGTACGCCTTGATCGTGCTGACCGCGCCGGTGATCGGCGCCTACGCCGACGCGCATGCGGCGAAGAAGCGGCTGCTGCTCGTTACCACGGCGGGCTGCGTGGTCTTCACCGCCGGTCTCGCCCTGGTCGGGCGCGGCGATCTTGCGCTCGGCATCGTGCTGGTGGTCCTGTCCAACTTCTTCTTCGGCACGGGCGAGAACCTGATCGCGGCGTTCCTGCCGGAGCTCGCGCGCGGCGAGGCGCTGGGCAAGGTGTCGGGCTGGGGCTGGAGTCTCGGCTACCTGGGCGGTCTTGTTACGCTGGGCGCATGCCTCGCGTACGTGAGCCACGCGCAGGCCCTGGGCGCGGCCGCCACCGACTTCGTGCCGGTCACCCTGCTGATCACGGCGGGCATCTTCGCCCTGGCGAGCCTGCCGACTTTCCTCTTTTTGAAGGAGCGGGCGGTGCCCGCCGCCGGATCCTCCGACATCCTGCGAGCCGCTTTCGCGCGAGTCGGGGAAACGCTGGGCCGCGCCCGGCGCTACGCGGACCTGTGGCGTTTCCTGGTATGCCTGCTGTTCTATCAGGCGGGCATCCAGACCGTGATCGCGCTGGCGGCGGTATACGCGCAGGAGGCGATGGGCTTCACCACGCGCGATACGCTGGCCCTGATCCTGCTGGTGAACGTGACGGCGGCCGTGGGCGCGTTCGCCTTCGGACACGTTCAGGACCGGTTCGGGCACGTGCGCACGCTCGCGGTGACGCTGATCGGTTGGATCGTCGCGGTCGGGCTGGCTTGGGCGGCAGAGGGGCCGCTGCTCTTCTGGGCCGCCGCCAACCTGGTCGGGGTTTGCCTCGGCTCCAGCCAGTCCGCGGGCCGCGCCCTGATCGGCTACCTCAGCCCGCCGGCACGCACGGCGGAATTCTTCGGACTGTGGGGATTCGCCGTGAAGCTCTCCTCCATGCTCGGCCCGCTCACCTACGGCGCGGTGACCTGGATGACGCAGGGCAGCCACCGGCTGGCGATCCTCGCCACCGGCCTGTTCTTCGTCATCGGTCTGGCGGTCCTCGCCGGCCTCGACCCCGCGCGCGGGCGGGCGGCGGCCCTGGGGGACGCGGGCGAGGCGCCAGGCGATAAACGAGAGACGGGTCGTTAACGCGCATCTCTACTCTCGCCTGTCGTTTCTCGAATTTCTTGCGGTTCACTGGTCACTGATCACCGGTTTAAACTACAATCACCTTCCCACGACAAGCCCGTCCGGGCAACGCGGTTCAGGGGGCGGCATGGCACTCAATCTGTTTGGCGGCGGCAAGGTCGACCATCCGATGGCCGACCCGAAGCGGGCGCGCGAAATCGTCTCGGAACTGCCGGCGAACAATGCGTCCAAGGCGCTCGAGGAGATCGTCGAGTGGCTCGAGTCCCTCACCCGGACCGAGGGTTTCAAGCTCGACCGCCGCCTGGAAGTCGTCGACATGCTGGATGGCGCCGCCAAGAACCACCAGCGCAAGGTCGCCCAGGAATATCTGTCGCTGCAGCGCAACCAGAAGTACCAGGAAAACAAGCTGTGGAACGGCGCCTACGGTTTCTGGCGGCAGCTGGGAGAAGCCTACGTGCTGTGCGTGAAGCAGCACGAAAGCGGATTCAGCGGCGCCGCGACGGTGAAAAAGAGCCTGCCGATGATCGTGGCGCGGGCGATGCGGGCGCTCACGCTGCAGGTCAAGTGGACGCTGCTGCGTTACGGCCCGGTCGAGCCGCGGGTCTTCCAGGAGATGTCCCGGCTCTACCAGTTCGCCGAATCGCAGGGGTTCGCGGAAAGCGTGATCGCGGTCTATCCGGGCGCGCATGGACAAGGCAGCGTCAGGCAGGAGTTTCTGAAGGGGCTCATGCTCACCGCGTCTTCGACCGACGGCTTGACCCCGGCAAGGCAGGATGTCGCCGAGCGCGCCGTTGCGCATTTTTCGGGGCATTTCCGGATGTCGAAAACGCCGGATGCGCTCAATTACTGCTTCAATCTCGCGGAGCCCAGGGCCCCGGTGCGCCGGATCACGGTGCAAGAGGCCGCCCCGGGCCTGCGTTACTTCGGGGCCGGGGAAGGGCTGCCGCGGCTCGACGCGCTGATCGGGCAGATCCAGCAGTCCGGCGCGGTGCCCGCCGATGTCGATCTCGGCGGGATCCAGGAGAAAAATCTCGTCATCGGCGTGCTCAAGCACCTCGCGATGTACTGGTCGGACAAGCCGCCGGCCCGCAGCTCGGAGCGGCGCGCGACCGCGGGGAGCGTGACCGTCGTGCCCGGTTTCAGCGAGATTTTCAACACACTGGACCCGGCATCGAGCGACGATCTCGATTTCAGCAAGGATTCATCCTCGCCGGCGACCGAGAACTGGGTCATCGTGAACGTGAGCGACGGCGGCTACGGCGCGATCGTCCCGCCGAAGAAAAGCGAATGGCTCAAGGTCGGCACGCTGGTCGGGCTGCAGAGCGAAACCTCGAAGCACTGGGGCGTCGGCCTGGTGCGGCGCATCTCGTCCGACGAGCACCAGCAGCGGCGCGTCGGCGTGCAGCTGGTCACCAAGTCGGCGCTGCCGATCAAGGTGGGAAAATCCGGCGCCGGCGCCGCCGCGAGCGACCTGCAGCCGGCGATCCTGCTCTCGACCGCCCCGGACGCCAAGGGCGAGGTCGGCGTGATCCTGCGCGAGGGACTGTTCAACGGCCGGGACAGTCTCGACATGCTGGTGCGGGACAAGGGCTACCTCCTCATGCCCGCCAGCATGGTCGAGGACGGCGACGACTTCGACTGGGCCAGGTTCAAAGTCATGCAGCGGAGTGCATGACTTTGAGTGACATGGTGCTGCGTGACATGATGTTGCGTGACGTGACCATTCGTGACAGGGTACTGCGTTCGTAAGGAGTTGACTCTAACAGCGCTGCACCCTGTCACGCCGTCCCATGTCACGCTTCTTCATGTCACGCTTCACCTCGTCACGCATTTAGGACTTTTCGGAGCCAGGCGCCGATGTCCCCGATCTCCTCGGCGCAGACCGAGTGCTGCATCGGGTACTGGTGCCACTCGACGGTGTAACCCAGCCCGCTCAGGAACGTCATCGAGCCCGCGCCCATCACGAGCGGCACGACGGGGTCGAACAGGCCGTGCGCCATGAAGACCGGCGTCGCCTTGTTGGCCGCTGCGGCTTCCTGCGGCAGCGAATCCGCGAGCGGCAGGTAGGTCGAGAGCGCCATCACGCCGGCGAGCTGCTGCGGATGGCGCAGCCCGGTCTGGAGCGCGATCGCGCCGCCCTGGGAAAAGCCCGCCAGCACGATGCGCTCGGCGCGCGATCCGCGCCCGAGCTCGCGTTCGATCAGCGCGGCGACCTGCGCCTGCGACTCGTGGATGCCGACCGCGTCGGGCCGGCGGGATTTGCCCTCGAGATCGCCGAAGGAGACGTCGTACCACGCGCGCATCACGTAGCCGTTGTTGATCGTCACCGGGCGCATCGGCGCGTGCGGGAACACGAAGCGGACGGCGGCGCTGTCGAGAGCGAGCTCGTTCACGACCGGGACGAAGTCGTTGCCGTCGGCGCCGAGGCCGTGCATCCATATGACCGATGCGCTCGGATTCTTGCCTGTTTCGATCTCAATGGACTCGAGCAATTGGCTCATATATGACTAATCGTGCGTGACTCGTGACTGGTGACTCGTGACTCGACTCCAAACCAGAATTCCGCTCCCCCGGTCGGGGGAGCGGCTACGGTGAAGGGACAGCCACCAGTCACGAGTCACCAGTCACGAGTCACGGTTTCTTGGGCCGGATGGCCGACTTCGGGCGGAAGGCCTTCACCACTGCCTCGTAGGTCTCGATGTAGGGCCCGCCGATGAGATCGATGCAGTACGGCACCGCGGCGAAGATGCCGTTGACCACGGTCTTGCCGCCCTCGTCCTTGACGCCTTCCAGCGTTTCCCGGATCGCCTTCGGCTGGCCGGGGAGGTTGAGGATCAACGCGCTGCCGCGGATCACGCCCACCTGGCGCGAGAGAATCGCGGTCGGCACGAACCTGAGGCTCACCTGCCGCATCTGCTCGCCGAATCCGGGCATGACCTTGTCGGCGACCGCCAGCGTGGCTTCGGGCGTGACGTCGCGCGGGGCGGGGCCGGTGCCGCCGGTCGTCAGCACGAGGTGGCAGCCTTCGCGGTCCACGAGATCCTTCAGCGCGGCCTCGATCGCCGGCCGCTCATCGGGTATCAGCCGCTTGACCACGCGCACCGCGGGGGACGCCACTGCCCGGCTGAACCACTCCTCGAGGGCGGGTATGCCCTCGTCCTGGTAGACGCCTTGCGAGGCGCGGTCGCTCACTGAAACCAGTCCGACTATCAGTTCTTCTGCCGCCATCCGGGAAGTATAGCCGAGTAGTTCGTGAGCATGAACGGCGTGAATCGTGATTCGTGAATCGTGATTCGACCTGAAAGTCCCGTGGGTGTAGCCGGGTGGATCGAATCACCAATCACCAATCACCAATCACCAATCACCAATCACGAATCACGCTCTTCCAGCAGGGCGCGGAGCGCCTGATAGAGCTGCCGAAACGCGCGCGGTGGCTGCCCGGCTTCGCGCTCGCGCAATGCGGCTCCCGTCAACTCGCGCAGCCGCGGTACATCGGCGTGCGGAAACGTGCGTAGAAGCTCCGAAAGCGCCGCATTATCCGCGAGAAGCTGCTCCCGCCAGGCCTCCGCGCGCTGGTGAGCGGCGGTGTCGCTGCGCGAGCGCGCGCGCCACGCGTCAAGGGCGGCGCGGATCGGCGCCGGGTCCACGCCCCGCATGAGCTTGCCGATGTACTGCAGCTGGCGCCGCCGCGCCTCGAATCCCTTGATGCGCCGCGCTTCCGTGACCGCGTCGCGCAGCCGCTCGGGCAGCTCGATCGCCGCGAACCGGTCGTCGCTCAGCGCCACCAGCTCTTCGCCGAGCGCCTGCAGCGCGTGCACCTCCTTCTTGCGCTGCGTCTTGCTAATCGGCGTTCCATCGCTCATGACTGATCACAACGGGAAACAGCCTGCATGGGTCCTGGACACACCTCTGTGAACGCCGATTTACAATAATCGGGAATCAAACATGCGGGGGTACTTTGGTGCACGTAAGGGAGCCGCAAGCGATTCTACCGAAGCTGCTATGATAACCACTTTGATTTTGTGTAGCAGTGTATAGCTATTGGCCTTGTTCCTGTTGATGGCTGATAGCGGATCGCCGTTCGCTATCAGCCATGCCTGACCCGCACTTTTCCTACAGCGCCGACCAGCTCCGGCAAATCGCGAAGGACGTGCTCGATTACGCCGTGAAGCGCGGCGCCGGCGCGGCCGATACGGAGGTGAGCGAGGGCACCGGCCAGACGGTGACGGTGCGGCGGGGCGAGGTCGAGACCATCGAGTACAACCGCGACAAGGGCATCGGCGTCACGGTCTACATCGGCAAGCAGCGCGGGCATGCCAGCACCACCGATTTTTCCGCGCAGGCGGTGCGCGACACGGTGGACGCCGCGCTCTCGATCGCGCGCTTCACCGCGGCCGACGAATGCGCCGGGCTGGCGGACGAGGACATGCTCGCGCGCGACGTCCCCGATCTCGACCTGTGGCACCCGTGGGCGCTGCCGGTGGAGCGCGCGATCGAACTCGCCCGGGCGTGCGAGGAGGCAGGATTCGCCGCGGACCGGCGCCTCGCCAACTCGGAGGGCGCCACGATCTCCACCCACGGATCGCATTTCATCTACGGCAATACGCTCGGCTTCCTGGCGGGGTTCCCGTCCTCCCGCCACGGTGTGTGGTGCGCCCTGGTCGCGGGCAGGAACGACGAGATGCAGCGCGACGACTGGTACGAGACGGCCCGCGATGCGGCCGAGCTGCCCGATCCCCGGGCCGTGGGGCGCCGCGCGGGGGAGCGCGCCGCGCGGCGGCTCGGCGCGCGCCAGATCGCGACGACGCAGGCGCCGGTGCTGTTCGAAGCGCCGGTCGCGTCCAGCCTCCTGGGGCATTTCGTGTCGGCGGTATCCGGCGGCAACCTGTATCGCAAGTCCTCGTTTCTCCTCGATTGCGCCGGCAAGGCGGTGTTCGCGCCGCTCGCGAACCTCAGCGAGCAGCCCCACGTCCGCAGGGGCCTGGCCAGCGCGCCGTTCGACGAAGAGGGCGTGGCGACCCGTGCGCGCGAGGTGGTGAAGGACGGCGTGGTGCAGGGCTATTTCCTCGGCAGCTACTCGGCGCGCAAGCTCGGGCTGAAGTCAACCGGCAACGCCGGCGGCAACCACAACCTGACCCTGCACGATACCGGGCTTGATTTCCCCGGGCTGCTGCGCCAGATGGGCGCCGGCCTCCTCGTCACCGAGCTGCTCGGGCAGGGCGTGAACGCGGTGACCGGCGATTACTCGCGCGGCGCCGCCGGATTCTGGGTGGAGAACGGCGAGATCGCCTACCCGGTGCAGGAGATCACCATCGCCGGCAATCTCAAGGACCTGTTTCGCGGCATCGTTGCGGTGGGCAACGACCTGGTGCGCCGCGGTTCGCGTTATTGCGGCTCGATCCTCGTCGAGCGCATGACGATAGCGGGGAATTGAAGAACATCAAGCAGTGATCAGGCCAATGCACGCCTGAACCGCTTGCTGCGGACGGTCCCGTGGCCAGCGCGCTGGCCACGGTTGGTACGACACGGTTACCGTGAAGTCGGGTCGTCCGGGAACGTCGGCGCTGGCTGATTGCCCGGTTGCTCGGTTGCGCAACCCGCGGCGAATCCGAGAAGAATGGCGACTAACGCGATTCGAACCCAAGATAGCGTGTTCATGATCTCTCCTTGATGAGGTGGGATAAGGTTTTCCAAGGTTTACCCGGGCGCGGTCGAGCGATAATGGAGCCCCGCGCCCGAAGTAGTCTCTGCGTCGGATGTCACCGGCATGTCGCGGGAAGATTGTTTTTCCGTCTCGACGCGGGCGCGTCGAGAATGTAAGTTTGCAGTAAGCTGTTCACGATCGAGGAGGGTAGCGACATGAAACGACGCCAATTCCTGAAGAAAGCCAGCCTGGCCCTCGCCGCCGGAACGGTCGCGCCGCCGGCCATTGCGCAATCACAGCCGGCCATCCAGTGGCGCATGGCGTCGAGCTTTCCCAAGAGCCTCGACACCCTCTTCGGGGCCGCCGACATCATCAGCAGGCGCGTCGCCGAGATCACGGACAACCGGTTCCAGATCCGCGTTTTCGCCGCCGGCGAAATCGTGCCGGGCCTGCAGGTGCTGGACGCCGTGCAGAACGGCACGGTCGAATGCGGTCATACCGCCCCCTACTACTATATCGGCAAGGATCCGGCCTTTGCGTTCGCGACCGCGCTGCCGTTCGGGCTGAACGCGCGCCAGCAGAACGCCTGGATGTACTACGGCGGCGGGATGGAGGCCATGGCCGGCCTGTTCAAGGAGTACGGCTGCATCCAGTTCGTCGCGGGCAACACCGGCGCCCAGATGGGCGGCTGGTACCGCAAGGAGATCAGGAGCGTCGCCGACCTCAGGGGCCTCAAGATGCGCATCGGTGGCCTCGGCGGCCAGGTGCTCGCCAAGCTCGGCGTGGTCGGGCAGCAGATCGCAGGCGGCGACATCTACCCGGCGCTCGAGCGCGGCACGATCGATGCGGCGGAATGGGTGGGCCCGTACGACGACGAGAAGCTCGGCTTCCACAAGGTCGCCAGGTACTACTACTACCCGGGGTGGTGGGAAGGCGGCCCGCAGCTCTCCGCGATCGTCAACCTCAAGAAATGGGACGAGCTGCCGAAGGCGTACAAGTCGGCGTTCGAAACCGCCTGCGCGGAATCGAGCGTGCACATGCTCGCGCGCTACGACGCCAAGAACCCGGAAGCGCTGCGGAGGCTGGTTGCCAGCGGCACCCAGCTGCGCGCTTTTCCGCGGCCGGTGCTGGAAGCGTGCCTGAAGGCCGCCAACGAGCTCTACACCGAGCTCGCGCAGAAGAGCGCGCACTTCAAGCGCGTCTACGAGGGCTGGCGCAAATTCCGCGGCGACCAGTTCCTGTGGTTCCGCGTGGCCGAAACGAGCTACGACAACTTCGTGTTCGCTGCGGTGGGGAAATCCGCGTCGCCGCGGAAGAGGAAATAGGGCATTTAGGCGTTTGTCGGCCCCAACTCCGACAAACTCCAAGCCGCAACGGCCGGTCTGCCGCCGCGCCGTTCAAGCCGCGCATCGCGACGGCCGCGCCGGTTCCCGAAATCCCGTGCCGCGGCACGGGCTTTCTGTCGTGGTTGCGGCCCCGTAGCGCGCCGCGCTTCGGTGCTAAAATCAACGATTTACCGGACGCAAGCCCTTCCCCATGTACTCTCCCGATGACACCCTCGAGCGCTTCGACCCGGAATTGTGGGGCGCGATCGAGCGCGAACGCCGGCGCCAGGAGGACCACCTGGAGCTGATCGCTTCCGAGAACTACGCCAGCCCGCGCGTGCTCGCGGCCCAGGGCTCGGTGCTCACCAACAAGTACGCCGAAGGCTATCCCGGCAAGCGCTACTACGGCGGCTGCGAGCACGTGGACGTCGCGGAGAGCCTGGCGATCGAGCGCGCGAAGAAGCTGTTCCACGCCGGCTACGCCAACGTGCAGCCGCATTCCGGCGCGCAGGCGAACGCGGCGGTCTACTTCGCCGTCCTGCACCCGGGCGACACCCTGCTCGGCATGGCGCTCGACGCGGGCGGACACCTCACGCACGGCGCCCGGGTGAGCCTGAGCGGACGCTACTTCGACGCGGCGACCTACGGCCTGAACGACGAGACCGAGGAGATCGACTACGCCGAGGTCGAGGAGCTCGCGCACGTCCGGAAGCCGAAGATCATCGTCGCCGGCGCCTCCGCCTATTCGCTCGTCATCGACTGGAAGCGCTTCCGCGCGATCGCGGACAAGTGCGGCGCGCTGTTCATGGCGGACGTCGCGCACTACGCCGGCCTGATCGCGGCGGGGCTCTACCCCAGCCCGGTCGGCGTCGCCGACTTCGTGACCACCACCACGCACAAGACGCTGCGCGGGCCGCGCGGCGGCCTGATCCTCGCCAGCGCCGAGCACGAGAAAGTGCTGAATTCCGCGGTGTTTCCCGGCACACAGGGCGGGCCGCTGATGCACGTGATCGCCGCCAAGGCGGTGGCGCTCAAGGAGGCGATGTCGAAGGAGTTCAAGCATTACCAGGAGCAGACCCTCGACAACGCGCGCGTCATGGCCAAGACGCTGCAGGAGCGCGGCCACCGCATCGTCTCGGGTCGCACCGAGTGCCATATGTTCCTGGTTGACCTGCGCGGCAAGCGGCTCACCGGGCGCGACGCCGAGATCGCGCTGGGCCGGGCGAACATCACGGTAAACAAGAACGCCGTGCCCAACGATCCGCAGAAGCCGATGGTCACCAGCGGCATCCGCGTCGGGTCGCCCGCCATGACCACGCGCGGCTTGAAGGAGATCGAGGCCGAGCAGCTCGGGAACCTCGTCGCCGACGTGCTCGAGGCCCACGACGACGACAAGGTGATCCGGCGCGTCGCGGGCGAGGTGAAGAAGCTCTGCGAAAAATTTCCCGTCTACAGCCAGTAACGAGTGCGAAGTGCTGAGTGCTGAGTGCAAAGCAAGAAAATGCAAAAGGGCAGCACCTCTGCACTCGTTACCCAGCACTCTGCACTGAGTATATGAAGTGCCCGTTCTGCAGCTCCCCCGACACCCAGGTCATCGACTCCCGGGTGAGCGACGAGGGCGACAGCATCCGGCGCCGCCGCAAGTGCGCGGGCTGCAGCAAGCGCTTCACGACCTACGAGACGGTCGAGTTGCGGATGCCGCAGGTGGTGAAGCAGGACGGCACCCGCGCCGAGTTCGATCTCGACAGGCTGCGCACGGGGTTCATGCGGGCGCTGCACAAGCGGCCGGTGCCGACGCAGATGGTGGACGAGGCGATCGCCACCATCACGCAGGACGTGCTCGCCCTGGGCGAGCGGGAGATCGAGTCGCGGCGCGTCGGGGAGATGGTGATGCGCGAGCTGCGCAAGCTCGACCAGGTCGCGTACATCCGCTTCGCCTCCGTTTACCGCAGTTTCGAGGGCGTGGACGATTTCCAGGACGCGATCAAGGAAGTCCAGCGCCCCGCCACCAGAGAAAAATAGCCGCGATGGCGCCAAGACGCAGAGCAGACTGGATGGGTCGAACTGTCCATTGAACCTGAAGTTTCTTACCTCAGCGCCTCCGCGCCTCTGCGGCTAATTTATGTTTTCTGATGACGATCACCGCTACATGGCCCGGGCGCTGGCGCTGGCGGAGCGCGGGCTCTACACCGCCGCGCCGAACCCGCGCGTGGGCTGCGTGATCGTGCGCGACGGCGCAGTGGCGGGCGAGGGCTGGCACGAGCGCGCCGGCGCCCCGCACGCTGAGGTGAACGCGCTCGCGGCGGCGGGCGAGCGCGCGCGCGGCGCAACCGCCTACGTCTCGCTCGAGCCGTGCGTGCACCAGGGGCGCACCGGGCCCTGTGCCGAGGCGCTGATCCGGTCCGGCGTCACGCGCGTGGTGGCCGCCCTGCAGGACCCGAATCCGAAAGTGAGCGGCAAGGGGCTGGATGCGCTCAAGCGGGCCGGCATCGAGGTCGCGGTCGGGCTGATCGAGGACGAGGCGCGGGAGCTCAACATCGGGTTCTTCTCGCGCATGGCGCGCGGCCGCCCGTGGGTGAGGATGAAGATCGCGGCGAGCCTGGACGGCAAGACGGCGCTCAACAACGGTCGCAGCCGGTGGATCACCGGCGAAGCGGCGCGCCGCGACGGGCATCACTGGCGCGCGCGCGCCTGCGCGGTCCTGACCGGCGCCGGCACCGTGCGCGACGACGATCCGCGGCTCACGGTGCGCGAGGTGACCACCAGCCGGCAGCCGCTGCGGGTGGTGGTGGACAGCAGGCTGGAAACCCCGCCCACGGCGAAAATACTCGAGGGCGGCGGGGTGCTGGTGGCGGCCGCGCGGGAGGACCCGCCGAAAATCGCCGCGCTCAAGTCAAAGGGCGCGGAAGTGGTGGTGATGCCGAACCGCGCCGGCAAGGTCGAGCTCGGCGATCTGTTCCGGGAACTCGCGCGCCGGGAAATGAACGAAGTGCACGTCGAGGCCGGATTCCGGCTGAACGGCTCGCTGGTGCGCGAAAGCCTGGTGGACGAGGCGCTCGTTTACCTTGCGCCGGCGTTGATCGGCGACAAGGCGCATGGCATGTTCGAGCTGCCCGAGCTGACGGCGCTTTCCGGGCGGCGGGAGCTCGCGATTCGCGATGTGCGCATGATCGGGCCGGATATCCGGATCATGGCAAGGTTCGTATAATGTTCACCGGAATCATCACGGCGGTGGGCACGGTCCGCGGGGCGCCGCCGTCCCTCGGGGGCCGGCGGGTCGTCATCGACGCGGCCGGCCTGGGTTTTCAGGATGTCGCGGTCGGAGACAGCATCGCGGTGAACGGCGCCTGTCTTACCGTCGTGCGCCGCAGAGGGCGGACGTTCGAGGCGGACGTTTCGCGGGAGACGCTCGCCTGCACGACCGGGTTCGCTTCCGGCGCGCGCGTCAACCTGGAGAAGGCGTTGCGGCTGGCGGAGCGCCTGGGCGGGCACCTGGTGACGGGGCACGTGGATGGCGTGGGAACCGTGAAGCGGATCGTGCCGGCGGGGGGCAGCCGCATGATGGCGGTGAGAACCCCGGCAGCGCTCGCGCGCTACGTCGCGCGCAAGGGATCGATCGCGGTAAACGGCGTGAGCCTCACGGTCAACGCCGTCAAGGGCGCGGAATTCACGGTCAACCTGATTCCGCACACGCTCGGGGCGACCAATCTCGGCGCGTTGCGCGCGGGCGACCGGGTCAACATCGAGGTGGACTTGCTGGCGCGTTACGCCGAGCGGCTTGCTGAAAATAGACAGGATTAACAGGATTTACAGGATTAGATCAAGACCGTTTTTCCGTGTTGGGTTTAATCTTGTTAATCATGTGAATCCTGTCTATTTTTTGTTTTTGATATGACCTCAAGGCAGGAAACGGGCGTGAGCCCGATAACAGACATCCTCTCCGACCTCAAGGCCGGCCGGATGGTGGTGCTGGTGGACGAGGCGGATCGCGAGAACGAGGGCGATCTGCTGATCGCCGCCGAGTTCGCGACGCCCGAAACGATCAATTTCATGGCGCGCTACGGGCGCGGGCTTATCTGTCTCACGCTGACGGAGCAGAAGTGCAGCGGCCTCAATCTGCCGCTGATGGTCGCGAATAACCGCTCGCCGCTCGGCACCAATTTCACCGTGTCGATCGAGGCGGCGGAGGGCGTCACCACCGGCATTTCCGCCGCCGACCGCGCGCGCACCGTGCAGGTTGCGATCCGGCCCGATGCGGCGCCCGCCGACCTGGTGCAGCCCGGGCACGTCTTCCCGCTGATGGCCCAGGATGGCGGCGTGCTGGTGCGCGCCGGCCATACCGAGGCGGGCTGCGATCTGGCGCGCCTGGCCGGTCTTGTTCCCGCCGCGGTGATCTGCGAGATTCTCAAGGACAACGGCGAAATGGCGCGGTTGCCTGACCTGATCGAGTTCGCCGCCCAGCACAAGTTACGGATCGGCACCATCGCCGACCTCATCGCGCACCGCAGCCACACCGAGTCGCTGGTGATGCGGGTGGCGGAGCGCGAGATCGAGACCGTGCACGGCAAGCTCCGGCTCTACGTCTACAGCGACCGGATCGGGCGGGAGACCCACCTCGCGCTGGTCCAGGGCAGGCCCGCGCCCGGGAAGGACGCGCTGGTGCGGGTGCACGAGCCGGTCTCGGTGATCGACCTGCTCGACACGGCCAGCCGCAGCCACTCGTGGAATTTCCATGACGCGCTTGCCGCGGTGAGCCGCGCCGAGTGCGGCGTGATCGTGCTGCTGCACCGGCAGGAAGGCGCGGACGAACTGCTGGAGCGCGCGCGGGCGCGCGAGGGGCAGGCGGCGGCGTCCGGCGTGACGCTGCGGAACTACGGCATCGGCGCGCAGATACTGAGGGACCTGGGGGTGAAGAAGATGCGGCTGATGGCGCTGCCGCGACGAATGCCCAGCATGGCGGGGTTTGGGCTCGAGGTGACCGGCTATGTGCAGCCGCCGGCGAAGCCGAAGCCCGATAAGGCGTGACAGGGTAAGGCGTGACGTGGTGACGCGTGACATGATGCGGCGTGACATGGTGCTGCGTGACGCGGTACGGCGTGGCACGGCAAAACCCCGCGAAACAAGGCCAGGGTCGAGTCACGAGTCACGAGTCACGAGTCACGGAAGTTAAATGGCGCGCTACGACGACATCGAGGAGCTCGAGCCCGACCTGAACGGGGCCGGCCTGCGCATCGGCATCGTGATGAGCCGCTTCAACCAGGACGTGGGCGAGGGGCTGCTATCGGCGTGCACGGCCGCGCTTGCGAAGCACGGCGTTCGCGCATCCGACATGCTCATCGTCACCGTTCCCGGCGCGCTTGAGGCGCCTCTGGCGCTGCAGAAGATGGCGAACAGCGGCAGCTACGACGCGCTGATCGCGCTGGGCGCGGTGATCCGCGGCGACACCTATCACTTCGAGGTGGTCGCCAACGAGTCGGCGAGCGGCATCACCGCGGTCACGCTCGATAACGGCGTGCCGGTCGCGAACGGCATCCTGACGACGGACGACGAGAACCAGGCGCTCGCTCGCATGTCGCAGAAGGGCGCCGACTGCGCGGCGGCGGCGATCGAGATGGCCAACCTGATGAAAAAACTGGATAATCCTGTCGATTGAACAAATATGAAAACCAACCGCCGGCGCGCGCGCGAATTCGCGCTTCAGGGGCTGTACCAGTGGCAGCTCGCCAAGACCGACCCGGCCGCGATCGAGCGGCAGCTGGCGGAGGCGAAGGGCTTTGACAAAATCGACGCGGAATACTTCAAGGCGCTGCTGCAGGGCGCCATCACCGCGGCGCCGGAGCTCGAACAGGCGATCGCGCCGCACCTCGACCGCGAGTTCTCGCGGTTGAGCCCGGTCGAGCGCGGCATCCTGATGCTGGCGGGCTACGAGCTGGCGCACCGCCCCGACGTCCCGTACCGCGCGGTCATCAACGAGGCGGTGGAGCTGGCGAAGAGCTACGGCGGCACCGACGGCTACAAGTTCGTGAACGGCGTGCTGGACAAGCTGGCGGCGCAATTGCGCCGCGCTGAAATGAGTGAGTCGTGAATAGTGACTGGTGAGTGGAAGATTCCGGAAGCGTTCAGTTTGCTGCGCGTCCTGGTCCATTCACCAATCACCAATCACCAATCACCAATCACCAATCACGGGTTTAAGTGATGGACGAGCGGATCAAACGCAGGATTCTCATGTTTTATTTCGCGGGCTTTGTCAATCTGGTTCTCGGGCTCTACGTGCTGATCAACGGCCGCGCCTTTCTCGAGCACGGCACCTGGCTCATCCTGCTGGCGTTCTTCTTCGGCTTCGCCGCCGTGGATTTCTGGTTCCCGCGCGTGCTGAAGAAGAAATGGCGGGAGGCCCAGGCGCAGCGCGCCGCGCAGCAGAACAAGGCTGAAGGCGACAGGATGAAGGGTGAAGCGGGATAAGCGTGAGCCGCGAGCCAGCGGCTTCACGAATCGCGCCTGCCAGGCACCCGTCCCGAGTCACCAGTCACCAGTCACGCTTTATCCAGGCCTGTGGCGCTTTCGGAATTCGAGCTGATACGGCGTTTCTTCACCTATCCGGCGCGCAACGCCGTGCTGGGCGTGGGCGACGACGCCGCCATCGTGCGGGCGCGGCGCGGCGCGGAGCTCGTCATCTCCACGGACATGCTGGTTGCGGGGCGGCACTTCGCCAGGGACGCCGATCCGGAGCGGCTCGGCCACAAGGCGCTGGCCGTGAACCTGTCCGATATGGCGGCGATGGGCGCGACCCCGCGCTGGGCGACGCTGTCCGTCGCGCTGCCGCGCGTCAACGCCGGCTGGCTGAGGGCGTTCGCGCGCGGCTTCATGCGGCTCGCCCGGCGTCACGGCATGGATCTCGTCGGGGGCGATACCACGCGGGGGCCCCTTAATATCAACGTGCAAATCATCGGGGAGGCGCCCGCGGGCCGGGCGTTGCGCCGCGATGGGGCACGCGCCGGCGACGAGGTCTGGGTTTCCGGCACGCTCGGCGACGCGGCCTTGGCGCTCGAGCTTGCTCGGGGGAGACTTGAATTCACGCCGCGCGAGAGAAGACGGTTGCAGAAAAGGCTCGAAGCGCCGACGCCGCGTATTGCCCTCGGCGTTGGATTGCGCGGCGTGGCGCGCAGCGCGATCGACGTCTCCGACGGCCTCGTCGCCGACCTCGGCCATATCTGCGAGCGCTCGAAGGTTGCGGCGGTGGTGCAATTCGACTGTATCCCGGCTTCTGCGGCCATGAAACGGCATCTCGACCGGCCAGCAGGGCGCGTGGCGCTGCTCGCCGGCGGCGACGACTACGAGCTAGTCTTCACCGCGGGGCCGGCGCGCAGCGGGGCGATCGCCCGCCTGTCGCGGCGCCTGCGCCTGGGGCTTACCCGTATCGGCAGGATCGTGCGGCGGCAGCGGGGGGCGCGGCTGGTCACCGTGCTCGATGCCGCCGGCCGGCCGATGACGGTCAAGCGCGGCGGCTACGAACACTTCAATTAGAACGGAATCACAGGATCGAAAACCAAGACTCCGATAGACAGGATTAACAGGATTTACAGGATTAGATCAAGAACAGATCACCGTCTCGATTTTGGTGTTTGTTTTAATCTTGTTGATCTTGTGAATCCGGTACGGTCGAGCAAGGCAAGGTGATGGGCGGAAACGATCTGCCGATCCTGATCGCCGGCGGCGGCATCGGCGGGCTGTCGGTCGCGCTCGCCCTCGCCCTCAAGGGCCGGCGCGTGCGCGTGCTGGAGAAGGCGCCGGAGTTCGGGGAGATCGGCTACGGCATCCAGATGGGACCGAACGTGAGCCGCATGCTCGACCGGCTGGGCCTGCTGAAGGCGCTCGAGCCGCACTCGGTGTTTCCCGACGCGTTGATCTTGGTCGACGCCGTCGATAACCGGGAGATTTCGCGGATTACGCTCGGCAGGAAATTCCAGGAGCGCTACCAGTACCGTTATTTCGTCATCCACCGGCGCGATCTGCACGGGGAAATACTCGAGGCGTGCCGGCGGCGGGCGGACATCACCCTCGAGGCTTCGCGCGGCCTGATAGATTTCGAGGAACGCGGCGACACAGTTGTCGTGCGCTGCGAGAACGGCGCCGAGTACGAGGGCGCGGCGCTCATCGGCGCCGACGGGCTGTGGTCGCCCACCCGGGCGGCGATCGTGGGCGACGGCGCGCCGCGCGTCGCGGGCCACGTGACCTACCGCGGCGTGGTGCCGACCGAGGAGATCATCGACCGCAGCCACCTCGACTCGATGACGATCTGGGTCGGCCCCGACATGCACCTCGTGCAATACCGCCTGCGCGGGGGCGCCGTGATGAACAACGTCGCGACCGTTTCCAGCCGGCGCTTCCGCCGCGGCGAGAAGGAGTTCGGCGGGTGGGACGAGCTGGAGGAGGTGTTCTCCCGCGCCGACGCCAGGGTGCGCGACATGCTGCGTTACTTCCAGCGCGACCGCAACTGGGTCCTGCACGACCGCGAGCCGGTGACCAACTGGACCCGGGGCCGCGTCACGCTCCTGGGCGACGCGGCGCACCCGACGCTGCAGTACCTGGCGCAGGGGGCGAACATGGCGATCGAGGACGGCGTCGTGCTCGCCGAGAAAGTCGCCGCGGCCGGGAACGATGTCAACCGCGCGTTTCTCGCCTATCAGCGCGAGCGCATGAACCGGACTGCGCGCGTCGTGCTTTCCTCGCGCTTCTTCGGCGAATACTTCCACGTGGACGGCGGCGCGCGCGACCTGCGCAACGAGCTTGCCCGGCGCCGCGACCCGGACAATCCCTGGGAAATCGACTGGCTCTACCGCGGCATCGAGGTGGACGCCCGGCTGTAGCCGGCCGTCTGCCGCCAGCACCTCGCTGCCAACTGCCAACTGCCAACTGCCAACTGCAAACTGCAAACTGCCAACTTCATGAGCGAGCTTGATCTCGATGCGTACCTGAAGCGCGTCGGCTACTGCTATGAGCAGAACCTCCTGCTCGCCGCGGCGCTGGAACGGCTGGGTATCAGTGTGACGCGGCTCGCGGCACGGGTGCGTTACCGCACCGAACGCATCCTGCCGCGGCTGCACCTGCTGCTGCTGGTGGGCGTGGACGGCTCGAAGTGGATCGCGGACGTCGGCTTCGGCCTCGAGGGATTGCTGCTGCCGGTGGCGTTCGAGGCGGGGCGCGAGTCGCGCCAGTTCGCATGGACCTACCGCGTCGTCGATTCGGCAGGGGAGTGGAGGCTGCAGTCGCTGCGGGGCGGATCGTGGACCAACCTCTACTCGTTCACTCTGGAACCGCAGGCCATTGCGGACTATGAGCTCGCGAACTACTACAGCTCGACGCACCCGGATTCGCGGTTCACGCGGACGCTGGTGGTGCAGTTGCCCGCGCGCGAAGCGCGGCTTGCCCTGCGCAATCTCGAGCTCATCACCGATCACGGAGGCGCCGTCACGACGCGCATGCTCGCCGGTGACGACGAGCTCCTCACCGTACTTTCCGGAACCTTTGGCCTGCGCTTTTCTTCCGGGACACGCTTCAAGTACCGCGCTAACATGGCGTGATGCCGGCCGATCTCGTCCTGCGCCCGTCGTGGCGCTTCCTGCTGAGGCGGCCCGCGCATTTCATCGCATTCGGCTTCGGCGCCGGGCTGATCCGCGTCGCCCCGGGCACCTGGGGCACGCTGCTTGCGCTGCCGCTGTACTGGCTGCTCATCCCGGAAGTCGGGGCGATCGAGTACCTGCTGATGATCGTCGTGCTGTTCGCCCTCGGCGTGTGGGCCTGCGACGTGACCGGGCGCGCGCTCGGCGTAATGGACCATGGCGGCATGGTGTGGGACGAGACGGTGGCGTTCCTGCTGGTGCTGTTCTTCGTGCCGGCGGGGCTCCAGTGGCAGGCGCTGGCGTTCCTCGCATTCCGCCTGTTTGATATCCTCAAGCCGCCGCCGATCCGCTACTACGAGCGGACGTTCCGCAACGGCTTCGGCGTCATGCTCGACGACCTGGTCGCCGCCTTTTACACGTTATTGGTATTGGCGGTGACGACGAGATTGCTCGACTGACGCGGCGTGACGTGGTGCGGCGTGACGTGGTGCGGCGTGACGTGGTGCGGCGTGACATGGTGATGCGTGACATGGTGATGCGTGCCCGGTACGGGGAGTTGGCAGTTGGCAGCCGTCAGTCGGCAGCAACTGCAGACTTCGCTTGTCGAGCCACGATCCACGATCCACGATCCACGCATTTTGCTTGAGAGAGCGATGCCCGACCCCGTCCTGTACAAGCTGGCGGAAGATGTGGGTAGCGAACTGAAGCGCCGCAGGCTGATGCTGGCGACGGCAGAGTCATGCACCGGCGGCTGGATTTCGGAGGCGGTCACGAGGGTGCCGGGCAGCTCGGACTGGTTCGAGCGCGGCTTCGTCACCTACACCTACCTCTCCAAGCGCGAGATGCTGGGAGTGAACGAAGCGACGCTCGAGAAGCATGGCGCGGTTTCCGAGGAAGTGGTGCGCGAGATGGCGCGGGGGGCGCTCGGGCACAGCCATGCGCAGGTCACGGTCGCAGTGAGCGGCGTGGCCGGACCCGGCGGCGGCACGCCCGACAAGCCGGTGGGCATGGTCTGCTTCGCGTGGTACATCAGGGGCGGGGAGCCGCGCAGCGAGACCAGGCGCTTCCCCGGCGACCGCGAGGCGGTTCGCCGGCAATCGGTCGAGTACGCATTGAAGGGCGTGCTCGCGCTCCTACGGAGCGAGGGATGAGGGATGAGGGATGAGGGATGAGGGATGAGGGATGAGGGATGAGGGATGAGGGATGAGGGATGAGGGATGAGGGATGAGGGCAGCAAGCTGGCAGCCGTCAGTTGGCGGTAACTGTAATCTGCCCGATGCAAACTGCACGTTACGGGAATCGAATCATGATTTACGACTCACTCACGAATCACCCAACGAAGGAGGATTTGAATGCCTGCGGCTGATATTACGGGGCGGTTGGCGCGGTACATGGTGGAGGCGAGGGAGCGCAGTCTCGCTCCGCACGTGGCGCGCGAAGCCCGGCATCGCATCCTGGACTCCCTGGCGGCGATGGTGTCGGGGGCCCATCTCAAACCCGGAGAGATGGCGATCCGCTACGCGCGGGCGCAGGGCGGGGTCGCGGAAGCGTCCGTCGTCACTACCGATATCAGGACTTCGGCCGTGAACGCCGCTCTGGCCAACGGCATGTTCGCTCACGCCGACGAGACCGATGATTTCGAGCCGGTGACGAAAGCCCATCCCGGCTGCTCCGTCGTGCCCGCGGCCCTCGCCATGGGGGAGCGCGAGGGCAGCTCGGGAGCGGAGCTGCTGGCCGCGGTCGCGCTGGGCTACGACCTCTGCTGTCGCTTTCTGCTCGCGCTCGGGCCGGACCTGGTGCGCGCGGCCCACCGCAGCGCCGAGGGCACCAGCTCCACGATGGGCAGCGTGGCGGCCGCGGCGTCGTTGGCCCGGCTGGATGAAAAAGGGATGCGCCACGCGCTTTCATACGCCGCCCAGCAGGTATCGGGTGTGTGGAGCTGGGTGCGCGACGCCGAGCACGTCGAGAAGGCCTTCGACTTCTCCGGCATGGGCGCCCGCAACGGCGTCACCGCGGCCATCATGGCGCAGATGGGGTTCAGCGGCGTGTGGGACGTGTTCGACGGCGAGCACAACGCCCTCATGGCCCTGTCCGCCGATCCGAAACCGGAAGCGATGGTGGCGGGACTGGGAAGCCGCTATTTCGTCGCCGAAACCGCCATCAAGCCCTTTTCCGTCGGCTATCCGATTCAGGCGCCTTTGGATGCGCTCCTCACGCTCCATCGCGAGCACAAGCTGAGCGTTGATAACGTGGAGCGAATCGTCGTCAAGCTCCCCGAGGACGGCGCCCGCATCGTCAACGACCGCTCCATGCCGGATGTCAACTGTCAGCACATCATCGCGGTCGCCCTGGTGGACGGCACGGTCTCGTTCGAGGACAGCCACTCCTACGAGCGGATGGCGGACCCGAAAGTGCGCGCCGCGAAGGCGCGCGTGCAACTGGTCGCCGATCGGGGGCTCATGGATCCCGCCGCGCCGCGAAGCGGCCTGGTGGAAGTGACGCTCCGGGACGGCCGTACCGTACGCCACTTTACGCGCCACGCCCCGGGCACGAAGGAAAATCCGCTGGACACGGAGAGCGTGAACGCCAAGGCGCGGGGCTTGATGCAGTCAGTTCTTGGTACCACACGGACGGAGGACGTCATTCGGCGGGTGAACGCCCTCGAAGAAATCCGAGACGTGCGCGAACTGCGGCCGTTCCTCACACGTTAATAACGGGGTGGCGCGGCGACCACAGTTCATGAAAGGGGACACGAAGACGGGTTTTTCGCGGCTGCTGCTGTGGTCGCTTCTGACTTTCGTGCTTGCCGCGTGTGGCCGCGCGGAGCGATGGGTCGACGAAGCCCTGCTGCACGACGGCCGCGTTATCGATGTGCACCGCAGCGTAATTTTCAACTTCGGTTCGGGGGATCTGTCGCAGGCGCTGACGCGATGGCCGAACCAGTTCACGCTCGCGGCGGTCAACCCGCACACGGGCAGGCGCGTGGAATGGTCCGGAGAGCGGAACATCCATCACTGCTCGATTTCGTCGACGGGGTGCCGTACCTGGTGGTGACATCGAACCTCATCTATCGCTACGGGTCGTTGTATGCCCAAACGTGCAAGGCGCTGCTCGGTCCAGCCGACAAGAGCAACCCGCGGCTCGATACCTATCAGGCGTTTATCAAGAATCCGGCCCGGGTGACGCACAACATCCGGCCGCGAATCTGCAATGTCGATGCGCTCTGGGTCATCGACTACGTGGCGGAGCGGGGTCGCGCCGTGCTCATCAAGGCGAATGCCGCCGGAGAAGTGCTCTACCGCATCAGCTTCGAAAAGCCCCCCGGCGCCGACGCGTACAGCGGCGGCATCGCGCAATCTACCTTCAGGGCGGAGGGTGGTTATGTGTACTTCGATTGGTGGGACACCGGCCAATCGGGCAATAACCGGCACGTGCACAGCAACCTGAAAGTCAGGATTCGGGAGCCTGTGCAGCACGCCCTTAGACCTTGAAATCGGGAATCCGGGGGAAAGCGTGATCCATCCTCGGCGCTGGCTCTGGATTGATCACGCCCGTGCGGCCTGGTCATAGGCATCCGCGAGGCGCGCATCAAGAGTGACGAGCGGTGCCTTGCGCTTGAGCGCGAGCTGCAGGTAGGCGGCATCGTACGCGCTCAATTCCCACTGGCGGGCGAGGAGCGGCAGTGCGTCCCAGTCGGGCTCGATGAATTCGATGTCCAGACCGTTGAAGAGGCGGTAGCGCTGGAGGGTCAGCTTCGCGAGCCTCGGCTCGCTGCCGAGCTGGGTCGCGCAGATGCTCGCCATCTCGTAGCGCAGCAGCCCCGGCGCGATCAGCGGGCTGCCGACGCTCGCCACGACGGGCGCGGCTTCCGGCTCGTCGAACAGGACGGCCGCTATCGCTGATGCGTCAACGACCGTAACGCTCATCGCGCAGCTTTCTAACGATAGCGGCGGACCCGCTCTTCGAGGGCGGGCCAAGGCGGCGCGCGCGCTCCCACAATTCCCCCAGCGTCAGGCGTTTGCCGTGGGCCGGAACGGCCTTCGAGGCCGGTTTGGCGGGTTGCTTGACCTCATAGGGCGGGGGCTCGGGCTGTCGGGCCTGCGGCGCGCCTTGCAGCACCGCTTCCTCCAGGATCGCCATCAGCTCGCCCTGCAAGGAGCGATGACTCGCCGCCGCGCGCAGCCGCAGCTTGTCGGCGACGCGGTCGGGCACCTGCTTGATCGTCAAGGTGACAGGCATGACAGCAATGCATCCATTATGCAGCCATTATGGATGCATTGCAAGGCGAAAGGCAAGGAGGGCGCCGGCTAACGGGTTTTTCCTTCCTCCTTCCGCCTTCCTTCTTGCCTGATCAATCTCGCGCGAGCAGATTGATCAGGCTGGAGCTGTCCCACCGGCCCCCGCCCCGTGCCTGGATCTGGGCGTAGAACTGCTCGATCAGCGCCGTCACCGGGAGGCGCGCGCCGATCGCCCGGGCCTGGGCGAGGCAGATACCCAGGTCCTTGCGCATCCAATCCGAAGCGAATCCGAAGTCGAACTTGTCCTCGATCATGGTCTTCGAGCGGTTTTCCATCTGCCAGGACGTCGCGGCGCCCTTGGTGATCACGGAGAGCACCTTTTCCATGTCGAGGCCGGCGCGCTGGCCGAAGTGCAGGCCTTCCGCGAGCCCCTGAATAACGCCGACGACGCAGATCTGGTTGACCATCTTGCAGAGCTGGCCGGAGCCGGCAGGGCCGATCAGAGCGCAACTCCGGGCGTAGAGGTCGAGCACCGGCATCGCGCGCCCGAAAATGACGGGATCGCCGCCGACCATGATGCCGAGCTGGCCGTTTTGCGCGCCTGCCTGACCGCCCGACACCGGCGCGTCGAGAAAAGCGAGCCCGAGTTCCCGTGCACGGGCGTCGAGTTCGCGCGCGAGGATGGCCGACGCGGTGGTATGGTCGATGAGGATCGCGCCCTTTTTCATGCCGGCGAGCGCGCCGCTCTCGCCGTAAACCACCGAGCGCACGTCGTCGTCGTTCCCCACGCAGCAGAACACGAGATCCGCGTCGCGCGCCGCCTCGCCCGGCGTGGGTGCGCTGGCACCGCCATGCTCCCTGACCCAGCTGGCGGCCTTGGCGGCCGTGCGATTGAAGACGGTAACCTCGTGGCCGCCCTTTTTCCTGATGTGCCCGGCCATGGGGTAACCCATGACGCCCAAACCGATGAATGCGATCTTCGCCATGCTGGCTCCTTGCCGCAGGATAATGCCCAATGGTACGGGCCCTGTGGCGCTTTGCATACCGCGGAACGCGATCATTCCGGACCGCTTCGTCAACCGGGATATCGCGCCGCGCGTTTGAGTCGCTGATGGTATGAAACGCGTCCCGCGCGGCGCGATGAGTGGTTTAAAATAGGCGCTGATAACGACTGGGGAATCGCACATGGATGACAACAAAGCCAAGGCATTGGCCGCGGCGCTGTCGCAGATAGAAAAGCAGTTCGGCAAGGGCTCGATCATGCGCCTCGGCGAGTCCGAGGTATCGAAGGACATCAAGATCGTGTCCACCGGCTCGCTCGGGCTCGATCTCGCGCTCGGCATCGGGGGGCTGCCGCGCGGGCGGGTGTGCGAGATCTACGGCCCGGAATCCTCCGGCAAGACTACGCTCGCGCTCTCGGTGATCGCCCAGATGCAGAAGACGGGCGGCACGGCCGCCTTCATCGACGCCGAGCACGCGCTCGACCCCCAGTACGCGGGCAAGCTCGGCGTGGAGGTTGACTCGCTCCTCATATCCCAGCCCGACAACGGCGAGCAGGCGCTCGAAATCGCCGACATGCTGGTGCGCTCGAGCTCGGTGGACGTGGTGGTGATTGATTCGGTGGCCGCGCTCGTGCCCAAGGCCGAGATCGAGGGCGAGATGGGCGAACCGCAGATGGGCCTGCAGGCGCGGCTCATGAGCCAGGCGCTGCGCAAGCTCACCGCCAACATCAAGCGCTCCAACACGCTGGTGATCTTCATCAACCAGATCCGCATGAAGATCGGGGTGATGTTCGGCAACCCGGAGACCACCACCGGCGGCAACGCGCTGAAGTTCTACGCCTCGGTGCGCATCGACATCCGCCGCATCGGCTCGATCAAGAGGGGCGAGGAGGTGATCGGCTCGGAGACCCGGGCCAAGGTGGTCAAGAACAAGGTCGCGCCGCCGTTCCGGCAAGCCGAGTTCGACATCCTCTACGGCGAGGGCATCTCGCGCGAGGGCGAGATCATCGAGCTGGGCGTCCTGCACCGCATCCTGGACAAGTCCGGGGCGTGGTACAACTACGGCAAGGAGCGCATCGGGCAGGGCAAGGACAACGCGCGCGACTACCTCAAGCAGAATCCCGAGATCGCGCGGGAGATCGAGGCCAGGATCCGCGCCGCGGTAGGCGTCGCCGGCGCGGAAGCGAAGGCGGAACCCAAGGCGGAACCCAGGTCCGAGTCGAAGGCGGAGGCGCGGAAGGCCGCCCACTAGAACCCGTGAGTCGTGAGTAGTGAGTGAGTGGTGAGTGGACAAAGCGCTTGTTGCGAATCACGACTCACGAATCACGCGTCATCAGGTTTCAGATGGCTGACAGCCTGCTCGGGCGGGCGCTGAAGCTGCTGGCGCAGAGGGAGCATACGCGCGCGGAGCTCGCGCGCAAGCTCGCGCCGCACGCCGAAGACCCGGCCGAGGTCGAGCGCGCGCTGGACCAATGCGAATCGCACGGCTGGCTGTCCGAGCGCCGCGCGGTGGAGCAGCTGGTCCATGCGCGCCGTTCCCGCTTCGGGGCAAGGCGCATCGAGCGCGACCTGCTCGCCAAGGGCGTTTCCGGGGAAGCCGCAGCGGCGGCGGCCCTGAAGCTCAGGAGCGGGGAGCTGGGCGCGGCGCGTGAGGTCTGGCGGAGAAAATTCCGCGGCCGGGTGCCGCGCACTCCGGCCGAACGCGCGCGCCAGGCGCGTTTTCTGCAGGGGCGCGGCTTCGATCTCGGAACCATCATGAAAGTTCTCAAAGGAGGAGACGAGCAGTGAAGGCAGAAGGAGCGAGCAGGAAAAATGAGACCCGATAACCATCACGCATCGCGCGTCCGTCGCTGCGCTTTCCTTGCATTATTGGCGGGCGCACTGGCGCTGGCGGGCTGCGATTACTTTGGTTACACGCCCATCAAGGAAATTACCGCATCGCCCGCCCAGTTCGAAGGCAAGGAAGTCAAGCTCAAGGGCAAGGCGATAGGGGTCACGAAGTTCCTCGGACTCAGGTCGTACACGGTGCGTGACGAAACCGGGGAGATCTCCGTGGTGACCCAGGGGGCGCTTCCCGCGGAGAATTCCGAAGTGGCGCTGAAGGGCACGGTGAAAAGCGCGATGATCGTGAGCGGCAAATCGGTCGGGCTGCGCGTGGAAGAAACGCAGCGCTTACGGTAGCGCTGCGTTTCTTGAAACAAGAAATAGACAGGATTTACAGGATTTTTGGGGGTTATGGAGCAAGCCTGGATGAAAAGCAAGGAGATCCGCAGCAAGTTCCTGGAATACTTCGCGGGCAAGGGCCACACGGTGGTCGCCTCGAGCCCGCTCGTGCCGGCGAACGACCCGACGCTGCTCTTCACCAACTCCGGCATGGTCCAGTTCAAGGACGTGTTCCTCGGGCAGGACAAGCGCCCCTACGCGCGCGCGACCACGGCCCAGCGCTGCGTGCGCGCCGGCGGCAAGCACAACGATCTCGAGAACGTCGGCTATACCGCCCGCCACCACACCTTCTTCGAGATGCTGGGCAACTTCAGCTTCGGCGACTATTTCAAGCGCGACGCCATCCGCTACGCGTGGGAGCTGCTGACGAAGGTCTACGGCCTGCCGCCCGAGCGGATGTGGGCCACCGTCTACCACGAGGACGACGAGGCCTACGACCTCTGGACCCGGGACATCGGCGTGCCGAAGGAGCGGTGCGTGCGCATCGGCGACAAGCGCGGCGCGCCGAAGTACCAGAGCGACAACTTCTGGCAGATGGCGGACACCGGGCCGTGCGGGCCGTGCACCGAGATCTTCTGGGACCACGGGCCGGGCATCCCGGGCGGGCCGCCGGGCTCCAGGGACGCCGACGCCGACCGCTACGTCGAGATCTGGAACCTGGTCTTCATGCAGTTCAACCGCGACGACCAGGGCGTGCTGCACCCTCTGCCCAGGCCGTCCGTGGACACCGGCATGGGGCTGGAGCGCATCGCCGCGGTGCTGCAGGGCGTGCACGACAACTACCAGATCGACCAGTTCCAGGACCTCATCAAGGCGGCGGCGCGCGAGACCGGCACTAAGGACCTGTCCAGCAATTCGCTGCGGGTCATCGCGGACCACATCCGCGCGACGTCCTTCCTGATCGTGGACGGCGTCATCCCGTCGAACGAAGGCCGCGGCTACGTGCTGCGGCGCATCGTCCGCCGCGCCATCCGGCACGGCTACAAGCTGGGCCAGACCAGCCCCTTCTTCCACCGTCTCGTGGACGATCTCGCGCGCGCGATGGGCGGCGCCTATCCCGAGCTGACCCAGGGCAGGGTGCGGGTCGCGCAGGTGCTGCTGCAGGAGGAGGAGCGGTTCGCCGAGACGCTGGAGAACGGCATGAGGGTGCTGGAAGGCGCGCTCACCCGCGAAGACAGGATGCTCGACGGCGAGACCGTGTTCCAGCTCTACGACACCTTCGGCTTCCCGGTGGACCTCACCGCCGACATCGCGCGCGAGCGCGGCGTGCGCGTGGACTACGCCGGCTTCGAGGCGGCGATGGAGCGCCAGCGCGAGCGGGCGCGCGCGGCCTCGAAATTCACCGCGGCGTCCGCGGTCGAGTACAGCGGGGCTGCCACCGAGTTCCACGGCTACGACACGCTCGCGCTGGAGGCGAAGGTGGTGGCCCTCTACAACGGCGAGGGGGTGACGGTGCCGCAGATCGGCGCGGGCGAGGCGGGGATCGTGGTGCTCGACCGCACGCCGTTCTACGCCGAGTCGGGCGGCCAGGTCGGCGACAGCGGGGAGATCGCCGGCGTGTCCGGGACCTTCATCGTCGAGGACACGCAGAGGATCCAGGCCGCGGTGTTCGGACACAAGGGCCGGCTGCAGGCCGGGCGGCTGCGGGCGGGCGACAAGGTGATGGCGGGGGTGGACGCCGCGCGCCGCGCCCGCACCATGCGCAATCACTCCGCGACCCACCTCATGCACAAGGCCCTGCGCGAGGTGCTGGGGCCTCACGTGCAGCAGAAGGGCTCGCTGGTGGACGCCGAGCGCACGCGCTTCGACTTCTCGCACAACGAGCCGATGACGGAACAGCAGATCCGGCGGGTCGAGGCGGCCGTCAACGCCGAGATCCTCGCCAACGCCGCGACGACCGCGCGCATCATGAAGCACGACGAGGCGATCAAGTCCGGCGCGATGGCTTTCTTCGGCGACAAGTACGGCGAGGAAGTCCGGGTGCTCGACATCGGCACCTCGCGCGAGCTGTGCGGCGGCACGCACGTGAAGCGCACCGGCGACATCGGCTTGTTCAAGGTGATGTCCGAGGGCGGCATCGCCGCCGGCGTGCGCCGCATCGAGGCGACGACCGGCGAGGGCGCGCTCGCATACGTGCAGGACCTGGAAGCGGAAATGCGCTTCATTGAGGGTTTCTATCAGGCGAGCGGCGACGCCTTGCAGGATAAGTTGAGGTCCGAGCGCGAGGAAAAGCGTGCACTGGAGAAGGAACTTGCCCGGCTTAAGTCGCGGCTCGCCTCGTCGCAGGGCGACGAGCTGGCTGACCAGGCGGTCGAGGTGAAGGGAGTCAGGGTACTGGCCGCGACGATCGAGGGCGCGGACGCCAAAGCGCTGCGCGAGACGGTGGACAAGCTGAAGGACAGGCTGAAGCGCGCGGCCATCGTGCTGGCGGCGGTGAACGACGGCAAGGTCGCGCTGATCGCCGGCGTGACGGCGGACCTCACCGGCAAGGTCAAGTCGGGCGAGCTGGTCAATTACGTCGCCCAGCAGGTCGGCGGCAAGGGCGGGGGCAGGCCTGACATGGCTCAAGCCGGGGGAACCAACCCCGACAAGCTGCCGCAAGCATTGGCGTCGGTGCGCGGGTGGGTCGAGCAGCGGTTGTGATGGGCATGGCGGTGGCCAGGCTGCGCTGCACGGGACAGCCGTCGGGTTCCTGCCGGACCACGCCGGGACCGCCGATGATCACGTTCAGGGCGGCTCAGTCGCTGCGACCAACCCTGTCCGCCAAAAAACCGTAGCCGCCTTCGCGCGAGAGCGTGCGGCGCGTCGCTTCGAGCTTGCACACGAGGTCGATATCGATGTTCGGGCCGATGTTCACGTCCGGTCCGAACTGCCGGAAGAGCCACGCCTGGTGCGTGGTCGCTTCGGCCTCGAACACGATGCGCTCGAGGCCGACGCGCGCCGCCAGCTCGGCCAGCATGCCGGCCTGCGGATTTTCGGCGCGGGCGCCGAGGCACAGGTCGAGCTGGGACTTCTCCAGGATCACGAGATCGCAGCCGGCCTCGAGCATCGCGTCGATGTCAGCCGCCGTGCGCTCGACGTCGAATATCTCGCTCGGATATTTCTCGCCGACCTCGAACAGCACCTTGAGGCCGGCCTGCCTCGCCTGCCGGATGTAACGCACCTTGTCGTCCAGGCTGAGAGGGACGATGTTCTCCGAGAGCTCGACTGCGCTGAAACCCAGGCGCGCCAGCGTCGCGAAAGTGCGCGCGACGGCGTCGGACAGGACCGCCATCTCGAACACGATGCCGCCGGGATTCACGTCGATGTTGTGACGGCGGTAGAGGTCGATCTTGCGGCGGGTGAAGTCGGACTCCTCGTCGCGCATCAGCAGCACGAACAGGTGCCGGACCTTGACGAAGTCGATGAACTCCCCCACCGCTTCAATCCAGCTCGCGGCAAGGTCGTAGCCAAGGCCAAGGTCGCGCGCGAGGGTGAGGCCGGCGCGGCGCGGCTTGCGGCTGCGCTCCGGTATCTCTACGAAATGAAGGGCGCGTTCCTCCACCTGGCCTCCGGCGATCGGGCGGGTGGCGGGCGGCTCCCGACATGAACTCGCCGGCCGCGCCCGGGATCAATAGGGTAGCGCCGCGTCAGGCCTGGCCGCAAGGATTACCTTGCGGAAGTCTTCCTGAATGCGTCTCATTGCCGCCTCGTCGTCAGCCTCGAAGCGCAGAACGACGACCGGCGTCGTATTGGAGGCGCGCGCAAGACCAAAGCCGTCCTCGTATTCGACCCGCAGCCCGTCGATCGTGATCACCTCGCGCGCGCCGGCGAAGCGCGCGCCCGCCTTCAGCCTTTCCATCAGCGCGTAGTTCTCGCCTTCGGCGAGCCGCAGCTGCAGCTCCGGCGTGCTGATGGCGTCGGGCAGCGCCTCGAGCACGGCGCCCGGGTCGCGGCTGCGCGAGAGGATCTCGAGCAGCCGCGCGCCGGCGTAAAGCCCGTCGTCGAAGCCGTACCAGCGCTCCTTGAAGAACATGTGGCCGCTCATCTCGCCCGCGAGCGGCGCGCCGGTTTCCTGGAGTTTTTTCTTGATGAACGAATGCCCGGTTTTCCACATCACCGGCTTCCCGCCGTGATCGCGCACCCACTTGAAGAGATTGCGCGTGGATTTCACGTCGAAGATGATTTCCGCGCCGGGATTGCGTGACAGCACGTCCGCCGCGAACAGCATCAGCTGGCGGTCCGGGTAGATGATCTTCCCGCGCTGCGTGACGACGCCCAGGCGGTCGCCGTCCCCGTCGAACGCGAGGCCCAGCTCCCCCTTGCCCGCGGCGAGCGCGCGCTGCACGTCCGCGAGGTTCTCCGGCCGGGACGGGTCCGGATGGTGATTGGGGAAATTCCCGTCCACCTCGCAGTAGAGCTCGGTCACGTCGCAGCCGAGCCGCCGGTAGAGCTCGGGCGCGGTGGCGCCCGCCACGCCGTTGCCGCAGTCCACCACCAGCCTCATCGGGCGCGCGAGCTTCACGTCGGAGACGATGCGCTTGAGATATTCCTCCCGGATCTCGTGCGTGCGGAGGCTGCCCGCGCCGAGCGCGAGCCGGCCGTCCTCGATGCGCGTCCGCAGCTGCTGGATCGCCTCGCCCGCCAGCGTTTCCCCGGCGAGCATCAGCTTGAGCCCGTTGTACTCCGGAGGATTGTGGGAGCCGGTGACCATCACGCCCGACTGCGTGTCGAGGTGGTGGGCGGCGAAGTAGAGCAGGGGGGTGGCGACCTGGCCGACGTCGATCACGTTCACGCCGCTCTTCTGCAGGCCGGCGGCGAGGGCGGCGGCGAGTTCGGGACCCGAAAGCCGCCCGTCGCGGCCGATGACGACGGTGGAGCGGCCGCGGTCGCGCGCTTCGGAGCCGATGGCCTGGCCGATGCTTTCCACGAACGCGGACGTCAGGGTCCGGCCGACGATGCCGCGGATGTCGTACGCTTTGAAGATTTCCGAAGGAAGTTTCATGGGCGAATTATAAGTCAAATCGTTTTAGCCATAGATACACACAGATGAACACAGATAACGTCAAGAACACTGCAGCCACGGAAACACACGGAAACACACGGAAACACACGGACAAGATCAACCCCGAGTATCAAGAACAGATTGGCCGCCGATGTACGCCGATCAAAGCAAAACCTCTTAGCCACAGAGCAACTGCGTTAAAAGTCAAGGATGGTGTGAGGCTTTCCAAGGTTTGCCGGATCTGAGCATGGCATTGAGGATGACGAGCATTTTGCGCATGCAAGCGGTGATGGCCACATAATGATGTTTACCAGCTTGGACCAGACGTTGATAAAGCGCCCGGATGACGAGGTTGTGCGTGATGGCCGAGAGCGCGGGCATATACAGAGCGGCTCGCACGACGGCTCGTCCGCCGGCGATGTGGCGCTGACCACGTTTTCCCCCCGAGTCTTTGGCAAACGGGGCAAGACCGGCCAGAGCGCTAATCTGCT
>JACPTK010000047.1 GCA_016192825.1 Betaproteobacteria bacterium
CTCCTGGTTATCTCCGAGCCGACAGGCTGCTAATGAGTGATTTATTGGCTCGTAACCATCATTCAGGTGCCCTGCATCCGGTGCATCCGCTTTACGTTCAGTCCTGCCTCACCATCAATATGCCCTGCCTACCCAACCTACTACACCCATTCAGGTTGACCGCCCCCGCCTGTAAACTGGCGTTCCCTATAGCAGTGTGTCGCCCGCCGGCATCGGCGATCATGATGACCCCGCCCGCCGAGAACCCGTGCGGAACCCAAAGTCCGACACACTGCTAGGCTCCGAATTGCGCCAATCCTTCACCGGTCCGCCCCATTGAGCGCTGGTATCATGTTTCCGTGTCTGCAACCGCCTCCCCGGGCCGCTGGCAATTCTGGATAGACCGCGGCGGCACCTTCACCGACATCGTCGCGCGCCGACCCGACGGCGCGCTCGTCACGCACAAGCTGCTCTCCGAGAATCCCGGGCATTACGACGACGCGGCGCTCGCCGGCATCCGCGATCTGCTCGGGACGCCACGCGCCGAAGCGATACCCGCGGCGCTCGTCGGCGCCGTCAAGATGGGCACGACGCTCGCCACGAACGCCCTGCTCGAGCACAAGGGGGAGCCCACGGCGCTTTTCACCACTCGCGGCTTCCGCGACCAGCTGCGGATCGGCTACCAGAACCGCCCGCGCATCTTCGACCGTCACATCGTGCTGCCGCAGCCGCTCTACAGCGCCGTCTACGAAGTGAGCGAGCGCGTAACCGCCCGCGGCGAGGTGCTGCAGCCGCTCGACGAGGCGCAGGCGCAGCGCGACCTTGCGGACGCCGCCAAGCGCGGCTTTCGCGCGGCCGCGATCGTGCTCATGCACGGCTACCGTTATCCCGCTCACGAGCAGCGCCTCGCCGCGCTTGCGCGAGAAGCGGGCTTCACGCAGGTCTCGCCGTCGCACGAGGTGAGCCCGCTCATGAAGCTTGTTTCGCGTGGCGACACGACCGTGGCCGACGCCTACCTCTCTCCGCTGCTCAGGCGCTACGTCGACCGCGTGTCACGCCAGCTTCCGGGCACAAGCCTGATGTTCATGCAATCCAACGGTGGGCTCACCGGCGCCGCGCGGTTCCAGGGCAAGGACAGCGTCCTGTCCGGTCCCGCGGGCGGCGTGGTCGGGGTGGTGCGCACGGCGCTTTCCGCCGGTTTCGACAGGATCATCGGCTTCGACATGGGGGGCACCTCCACCGACGTGTCCCATTGTCACGGCCACTTCGAGCGGACCTTCGACTCGCAGGTCGCGGGCGTGCGGCTGCGCGCCCCGATGATGAGCATCCACACCGTCGCCGCCGGCGGCGGCTCGATCCTGCGCTTCGACGGGGCGCGGCTGCGGGTGGGCCCGGACTCCGCCGGCGCGCATCCCGGCCCGGCCTGCTATCGGCGGGACGGGCCGCTCACGGTGACCGACGCCAACGTCATGCTCGGCAAGATCCAGCCCGAATTTTTTCCGCATGCTTTCGGGACAGGAGGCGACGCTCCGATTGACGCTGAAATCGTGCGGAAAAAATTTATTGCCGTGGCAACAGACATCGGCGCGGCCACCGGTGGGACGCGATCGCCCGAAGCGATCGCCGAGGGATTCGTCAGGGTCGCCGTCGACAACATGGCCAACGCCATCAAGAAGATCTCGATCGAGCGCGGGCACGACGTCACCGGCTACACGCTGTGCTGCTTCGGCGGCGCCGCGGGACAGCACGCCTGCCTCGTCGCCGACGCGCTGGCGATTCCGCGCGCCTTCATCCACCCCTACGCCGGCGTCTTGTCTGCCTACGGCATGGGTCTCGCCGACATCAGCGCCCTGCGGGAGCAGGCGGTCGAGGCGCGGCTGGATGAGGTGCTCCTGCCGCAGCTCGAGCGCGCGCTGGGGGAGCTCGCGAGCGTGACGCGTGAGGAAGTCGCGAGCCAGGGCGTAGTACGGGAAAGCGTCAACATCGCGCGGCGCGCCCACCTGCGTTACGAGGGAACCGATACCGCGATCGTCGTCGGCTATGGCACGGTCGAGAAAATGCTGAAGCAGTTCGAATCGGGCTACCAGAACCGCTTCAGCTTTCTCATGCCGGGGCGCGCCGTCGTCGTCGAGGCGGTGTCGGTCGAGGCGACCGGCGGCGGCGCACCCCTGCACGAGACCATCGCCGACCTCCCCCCGCGCGCCGGTCCCGCGCGGCCGGCGCGCCAGATACGCCTGTTCACCGGCGGCCAGCCGCACGAAGCGCCGGTGTACCGCCGCGAGACGCTGCGCCCCGGCGACGCGATTGCCGGTCCGGCCATCATCGCGGAAACCAACGCCACCACCGTGATCGAGCCGGAATGGCAGGCTCAGGTAACCCGGCTCAATCACCTGGTGCTGACGCGAAGCAAGCCCCGGCCGACGCGCGAGGCGGTCGGCACGCGGGTGGACCCGGTCAGGCTCGAGATCTTCAACAACCTGTTCATGGCGATCGCCGAGCAGATGGGCGTGACACTCGCCAATACCGCGCATTCGGTCAACATCAAGGAGCGTCTCGATTTCTCGTGCGCGCTCTTCGACACGGCAGGCGGGCTCATCGCCAACGCGCCGCACCTGCCGGTGCACCTCGGCGCGATGGGCGAAAGCGTGCGCGTCGTCGCGGCGGAGAACGCCGGGAAAATGCGGCCGGGCGACGCCTACATGCTGAACAACCCCTATCACGGCGGCACGCACCTGCCCGACATCACGGTAATAACGCCGTTCTTCGACGACGCCGGCAAGAAGGTGCTGTTCTACGTCGCCTGCCGCGGGCACCACGCCGACATCGGCGGCGTCACGCCGGGCTCGATGCCGCCCGACAGCCGGCGCCTCGAGGAGGAAGGCGTGCTGATCGACAACTTCCTGCTGGTTTCGCGGGGACGGTTCCGCGAGCGCGAGACACGCGACCTGCTCGCCGCGGCGCGCTACCCCGCGCGCAACCCGGAGCAGAATCTCGCCGATCTCCGGGCCATGGTCGCCGCGAACCAGAAGGGTGTCGCCGAGCTTGCGCGCGCGGTGGCGCACTATGGGCTCGAAGTGGTCCAAGCCTACATGCGCCACGTGCAGGACAACGCCGAAGAGTCGGTGCGCCGCGCGATCGAAGCGCTCGCGGCGGGGAAAGGGGACCCCGCCGCTCCTTCATGGAACGGCGAGTTCGCCTACGAAATGGACAACGGCGCCGTGATTCGCGTGAAGATCGCCATAGACCGGGCGAAGCGCGGCGCGTCGATCGACTTCACCGGCACCTCCGGCCAGCTCGACAGCAACTTCAACGCGCCCAGGGCGGTCGCGATGTCCGCCGTGCTGTACGTGTTCCGCACGCTGGTCAACGACGACATTCCGCTCAATGCGGGCTGCCTCAAGCCGCTCGAGGTCGTCATCCCCGAAGGCTCCCTGCTCAATCCGCGCCACCCGGCGGCGGTGGTTGCGGGCAACGTCGAGACCTCGCAGTGCGTGACCGACGCGCTCTACGGCGCGCTCGGCGTGATGGGCGCCTCCCAGGGCACGATGAACAACTTCACCTTCGGCGACGAGCGCCACCAGTACTACGAAACGATCTGCGGCGGAGCGGGCGCGGGCGAAGGCTTCAACGGGGCCGACTGCGTCCACACCCACATGACCAACTCGCGTCTCACCGACCCCGAGGTGCTGGAGTGGCGCTTCCCGGTGCTGATCGAGGAGTTCGCCATCCGCCGCGGCAGCGGCGGCGCCGGAAAATGGCGCGGCGGCGACGGCGCGGTGCGCCGCATCCGATTCCTCGAGCCGATGACCGCCGCGATCCTCTCGGGTCACCGCCGTGTTCCGCCCTACGGCACGGCCGGCGGCAAACCTGGCGCCACCGGCAGGAACTACGCGATTCGGAAAGACGGCTCCATGGTCCCGCTCGAAGCCTGCAGCCGGATCGAAATGAACGCGGGCGACGCTTTCGTCATCGAGACGCCCGGCGGCGGCGGCTACGGAACGCCTGAGAACAGCTGAACCGCCAAGCACGCCAAGAAATTCCCGCTGCGGCAGCTCGAATTCATCAGCCGGTTCAAGTCTTGCGCTGATGCACCCTCACCGAGGACACATCCTTTGGCAAAACCGGAAAATATCCCGCCCGCATCGACGATTACTGGCGGGTCCGTTCCGGTTCTTGTTTCTCCTGTCGGCTTGGCGGCTCAATTTCTGACTTTGACTCACTCTGCGGTTCCACGCCTGGTTCCAGCCCCAGCAGCTTGAGCAGCCAGACGAGCACGAAGCCCGCCACCAGCGGCCACCAGTGCGGCAGCGCGATCGCGAGAAAACCGGAGGTGCCGTAGGTCACCCCCATGAGAAAGAGGCCGAAGTACCGCCCGCGATAGAACACGTACAGCATCGTGGCGCACAGCACGATGTACAGACCGCCGAAAGCATAAATGACGTAGACCATAATGCTAAGATTGTGACCGAATTGCGACAAAAATGACACCTCCGTCCGCCGGCATATTGATGAGACGACCCAAGCGCACCCTCGCCACCTGCTGCGCGGCCCATATCCTGCACGACGGGTTTTCCGACGTCACCTACGTGCTGTTGCCGCTGCTCGCGCAGACCTTCGGCCTGTCGCTCGCGCAGGTCGGGATGATCCGCGCCGCCCACCGCGTGGCGATGGCGTCGTTCCAGATTCCGGCCGGGCTGATCGCCGAGCGCTTCGGCGAGCGCAACCTGCTCGCGCTGGGTACGCTGATCGCGGGCGCCGCGTTCCTCGCGCTCGGCTACGCGCCCGGCTTCTGGGCCATCCTCGTGGCGCTGTTCTTCGCGGGCGCCGGCTCGGCGGTCCAGCACCCGCTCTCCTCCACCATCATCTCGCATGCCTACCCCGGCGACGGCCGGCGCATCGCGCTCGGCACCTATAATTTTTTCGGCGATGTCGGCAAGTTCGCTTTCGGCGGCATCGTCAGCCTGCTGCTGGTCGCCGGCATCTCGTGGCAGGCCCCGGTCGTCGGATTCGGCCTGCTGGGCATCGTGACCGCAATCGCCATCTTCCTGTTCGTGACCAATACGCGCGAGGCGAAAGAAACAGCAGGCCAAGTGAAGCCGGCGGCAAAAGCCGCCGGCTGGGGCATACGCAATCCGCAGGGGTTCACGGCGCTGTGCCTGATCGAGATCCTCGACTCGAGCACGCGCACCGGCTTCCTGACCTTCATCGCGTTCGTGCTGATCGCCAAGGGCCTGCCGGACGGCTGGGCCGTGCTGTCGGTGCCGCTCATCCTGATCGGCGGCATGGCGGGCAAGCTCGCCTGCGGCTTTCTCGCGGAGCGGCTCGGTATCGTCCGCATGATCATCATCACCGAGCTGGCAACCGGCTGCGGCATCCTCGCGACGCTGGCCCTGCCGGGCGCCACCTCGTTCCTGCTGCTGCCGCTGATCGGCATCGTGCTGAACGGCACCTCCTCGGTGCTCTACGCCACCATCGGCGATTTCGTCGAGCAGGACCGCCTCGCCCGCGCCTTCGGATTCTTCTACACCCTGGGCTCCCTGTGCGGCATCGCCGCGCCGCTCGGCTACGGCTTGATCGGCGATCTCTACGGGATTGAAACCTCGATGGCGATCATCGGGGTCGCCATCTTCCTCACCGTCCCCCTCGCCGCGCTCATGCGGGCGAGTGCCGCGCCGCGGCTAGCTCGAACTGCGTGACGTGATAGTTCGTGACGTGATAGTTCGTGACATGATGCTGCGTGACATGGTAAGGCGACCGTTAGACGCCGTTTGGCCACGCTACACGATGTCACGCATCATCATGTCACGCAGCGCCACGTCACGCTGTATCATGTCACCTCAAATTCCCGAGGAGGCGTTATGGCATCCAAGCAGCGCATAAGTTACGTCCCTCTGGAGAAGATGACCCCGGAGATGCGCGCCGAGATGGAGCGCTGCGCGCGCATGGGCACGCCGCGCCCCGAAAGCTCGGCGGTGCGCGCCCACGTCCCGGGCGCGTTCTGGGCCTTCGCCAACTCCTGGCGAGACATCTTCCACAACGGCGTGTGCGATCACGCGATCAAGGAGCTCGCCCGCCTCTACGTCTCGCGCGCCGTGACCTGCGAGTTCTGCGGCAACCAGCGCTCGATCCACGCCGCCGAAGCGGGCAAGGTGAACGAGCCCAAGGTGGACGACCTCATCCACTTCGAGAAGTCCGCGAAATACAGCGAACGCGAAAAGGCCGCGCTCGCCTACGCCGAAGCGATCACCTGGCGGCTCGACACCGACGACCGGTTCTGGAAGCGCATGCACCGGCATTTCAGCGAGCCGGAGCTGGTCGAGCTCGGCTGCTTCATCGCGCTCACCATGGGCCAGCAGAGCTGGCTGCGGCTGCTCAACATCGAGCACCACCAGGTCATGGCGGGCACTTCCGCCTCGATGGCGCCCGGGTTCGAGACCGCCGAAGCTTTGGCCCGCTCCAAGTCCTCGCCCGACTACTGGGCAAAAAAAGAACGTGCGGCGAAGAAAAGCGCCGCATAGCGGCGCTTTTTTCAGTGACGCGTGATTCGTGACTGGTGACTCGTGACTGGGCTTAAGGCGGATCCGGGCAGAGCCCGATGGTCGAATCACGAGTCACGAGTCACAATTCACTCCCTTAGGCATTAAGCGGCTCGGCGCCTGCCTATCCCTTGAGGACCCTTAGCAGATCGTCCGTGCGGGTAACCCAGCCCAGCTTCGACTCGAAGTTGTAAAGCGTGGCTTGCCTTACGAAGTCCGGGCCTGTGTGGTCCATGGCGTCCTCGACGAGGATCGGCCAGAACTCGCGGAAGTAGGCCTCCCGCGCCGTGCTCTCGACGCAGACGTTGGTCGCGACGCCGGTGAATAGCAGGTGGCGGATGTCGAGTCCGTTGAGCTGGTTTTCCAGCGTGGTGCCCGCAAAGCCACTGTAGCGGGCTTTCTGCACGACCAGGTCGCCCGGCTCGGGCTTGATCGGGTCGATGATCTGCCAGCCCCACGTGCCCTGGATGATGAGCTTGTCGCGATCGGCGGGGCGCTCCTTGATCATGCGGATCGCCATCTGCTTGCGGATATTGGGCGACTGCGGGCCGCCGGCATCGCTCAGGTCCGGCTTGTAGCCGAACTGCAGGTAGACCACCTTCACGCCGGCCGCGCGCGCCGCGGGCAGCAGCCGCTGATGGGCCTCGATCACCGGCCGGATGCGCGCCTCGTCGATTCCCGTGCCGAGATCGAGCATGCCGCCCTTGCTGGCGTAGGCGTTCTGCATGTCCACCACGACCACCGCGGTGCGCGCGAGATCGATCTCCACCGCCTGCGGGCGCGCGGGCACCGTGACCACATTGGATTCGGATCCGGGATGGCTGGCTTTCATCGGCAGACTAAAACGTATTTAAAAAATACCGCAAACCAAAACCAGAATAGACCGGAGTTTTAGTGATTGATGACCTTGCGGTAATCGGCCGAAGGCGTGTGCCGCGCCGGCCAGTTGACCCCGTCCTCGAACCGGGCGAACACGCTGGCGTGTCGGGCGAAGCCGCCTTCGAGCAGCGCCACCGACACGATCTCGACGATGGCGGCGTCGTCGTAGCCCGCCGCGCGCAGCGCGCCGAATTCCGCGTCTGTGAGCTGCTCGTTCAGCGTCAGCTTGCGCGCGACGCGGAACACCGCCTTTTCGGCCTCCGGCAGATCGGCGTTCTCGAAATCATGCAGCTTGTCGACCTCCGCCGCGCTCATTGCCATGCGGTCGATGAGGTCGGTCTTGTGGAAGTTGACGCAGCGCGGGCAATCGGAGGCCACCGCGCACACCATGGCAATGCGGTTGGTCAGCTCGCGCGGCACATGGCCCTTCAGGACCTCGAGCTGCTTCTGCAGCTCCCACCACGCCTTGAGCAGGTCCGGAACGTTCGCGAAGAAGCCGAACAACGGGCCCAGCCAGCGCGGGTCCTTCATGCGGCAGATCTCCTCGTAGATCTGCTCCACTTCCGGGGAGCCTTTCCCGGGCTGGACCAGGCGAACCGGTTGCGACTTCGTGCCGTTCATGGTGTGAACTCCCTCTGGCGCAGTTACGCTGCTGCTATACGGCCACCCGGGCCTTGCCGCCGCGGCGGGCGGCAATCAGTTTTGGTACGCGCGACGCGCGTACCAAAACTTGGCCCTCGAACAGGCGGCGCTGGGTGCGGTAGAAAGCGCCCTGCTCCGCGTGCCACTGCCCATCCAGCTTGCGCACGCTCGCCGCGACGGTCAGCACGCCGGACGGCATGGCGATGCGGATCTCGGCTTCGGGATTATCGGTGGGGCGGATGACCTCGTGCACCACGCTGCCCTGCAGCCGTGCCGCAACCGCCATGCACAGCGAGCACGTCAGCGGCAGCGCGCGATGGGGCTGGCCGTTCGACATCATGCGGCCGGTCAGATCGACGTCCCCGCCGCGTATCGCATCGCCGGTCAGCGTCTTCGCGTCCTGCGGCGGCGACACGAAACCCACGAACGGGATCGCCGCCCGCCTCGCCGCTTCCTCCGGCGTCTTGGTGATGCCCATTGCCACCGAACCGGCGACGCGGATCGCGGCCAGCTTCTTCAGAAGATCCGGATTGGCGTCGATCTCGTCGGGCAGCTCTGTACCCTTGAGCCCCAGGTCCGCGGCGCGCACGAACACCGTGGCGTTGGCCGCGTCCACCAGCGAGACGCGTATCTTCCCGACGCCCGGCACGTCCAGCGTATCGGCCATATTGCCCGTGGGCAGGAGCTTTCCGGTCGTCGCGCCGCCCGGCTCGCGGAATTCGAGTTTGACCGGCGCGCCGGTCCCGGCGACACCCGGTATCGCCAGATCGCCGTCCACCGCCGAGAGCCCCTCGTCGAGGGGAAACCGCGACCAGATCAGCTTTTTCGTATTGGTGTTGTGCACCCGTACCAGCGCTTCCGGGCCCGATATCTTCAGCAGCCCCTCGTCCACCGCGAATGGCCCCATGGCGGCAGACATGTTGCCGCAGTTCGCGCCGTAATCCACCCGCGCCTCCTTCACCTGCACCTGCGCGAAGGTGTAGTCGATGTCGGCATCGGGCCGCGTTGGCGGCCCGATCACGCAAACCTTGGACAGCGACGAGACCCCTCCGCCCATGCCGTCGAGCTGGCGCCCGTAGGGATCCGGGCTGCCGATCGCGGCCAGGAAGATCTCGTCCCACCGGGCGCGATCACGCGGCAGGTCTTTCGCGTGGAACACCACGGCGTTGCTGGTGCCGCCGCGCATGAATACCGCCGGTATCTTCAATTGCTTCATGGGTAGGTCCTTAAAAACGTGACATGGTGAAGCGTGACATGATGCTGCGTGACGTGATCGAGCGTGACATGATAAGGCGTGATTGATGGCTATTACGGAATCTATGCTGTTTCCCTGATCCCTCCGTCCTCATCCCTAATCCCTCGCTCGGCGAGGCTCGCGCCACGCAAGTCCGGGTCGAACCGAAGGTGCTGCGGGCCGAGCTCGCCGACGCCGTTGACGCCGAGCAGCGCCATCACGCGGTCCACTTCGCCCTTGAGAAGGTTGAGGGCGTGCAGCGCGCCGGCCTCGCCGCCTGCCGTCGCGCCGAAGAGCGTGGCGCGGCCAACGAATACCATGTCGGCGCCGAGCGCGAGCGCCTTGACGATGTCGGAGCCGCGCCGGAAGCCGCTGTCCACCATGATCTTGAGCCGGCTGCCTACCGCGCTGGCGATGCCCGGCAGCACCTCGATCGGCGACGGCGCGCCGTCGAGCTGGCGGCCGCCGTGGTTGGACACGAAAATCCCGTCCGCGCCGTGCTGCGCCGCAAGCTGGGCGTCCTCGGCGGTGAGTATCCCCTTCACCAGCAGCTTCTTCGGCCACAGCTTGCGCAGCCAGGCAAAGTCCGTCCAATTGAGCTCGGTGCGTCGCTGCCGGAACTCGGTCAGGGTGGGCGACGTGATGCGGCCGCCGGTATTGATGTCCAGATTCTGGAAGCGCGGCACGCCGGACGAAGCCAGGGTCCTGAGAAAAACACCGGCAAGCCAGCGCGGGTGCAGCAGGCCGTCCACCATGTTCCCGGGGCCGAGCCGCAACGGGATCTCGAACCGGTTGCGGCGGTTTTGCTCCCGGTTGCCGGCCACCGGGATGTCGGTCGTCAGCACCAGTGCGTCAAAGCCGGCTTTCAACGCGCGTGTGACGAGCCGCTCCGCCGTCTCCAGGTCCTTGGACATGTACAGCTGGAACCACTGGGTGCCGCCCGCCTCCTGCGCCACGCGCTCCATCGGCACGAACGAGGCGGTGGATAGCACGTACGGCACGCCGGCCGCCGCCGCCGCCCGCCCCAGCGCCACGTCCGCATCGAAGCAATAAAGGCCCGACGCGCCCGTCGGCGCGATGCCGAACGGCGCGTCGAAGGTCCTGCCCCACAGCGCCACTTTCCGGGAGCGCCTCGACACGTCCACCAGCGTGCGGGGCACGAAGCGAATGCGCTCGAACGCCGCGCGGTTTTCGCGGAGCGTGACGTTGTCCTCGGCGCCTCCGGCAAGAAAATCGTAGGCGATCCGCGGCAGGCGCCGCTGCGCGATGCGGCGCAGGTCGTCGATATTGTGAGCGTGTTTGAGGTTCACCCGCTGGACTCCGTCGCCATCGCGGCCACCCGGGCGCGGTCGCACTGCAGCACGACGCCCGTGTAAACTCACGGTATTCTAAATCACGCGCGATCTCGCCGCACCCGCACAAGCGGCGTCCACCATGTGGGAGAACACCGCCTCCAGGGCGCCCCGCCTCCGACGAATCACAACTCACCAATCACCAATCACTAATCACCGGTCTTATGTCCCTGGCCAGGATCGTCACCGGCGGACAGACCGGCGTTGACCGCGGCGCGCTCGACGCCGCGCTCGACGCGGGGTTTCCCTGCGGCGGCTGGGTGCCGGCGGGCCGCATCGCCGAGGACGGGCCGTTGCACGAGCGTTATCCGCTGGTCGAGCTCGAGGGCGGCGACTACGAGAAGCGCACGCTCGCCAACGTCCTCGACAGCGACGGCACGGCCATCTTTTATTTCAAGGTTATCGAAGGCGGTACGCGCCTGACCCTGGATTGCTGCGCGGCGCGAAGCAAGCCGTACGAGCTGGTCGACGCGACCCTGATCGCGCCCCGGGACGCCGCCCTTGCGCTCGCGGCGTTTGTCGCCCGATATCGCATCGTCGTGCTCAACGTTGCCGGCCCGCGCGCGAGCAAGGTGGGGCACGCCCATGCGTATGCGCGAGACACCGTGGCGCATCTGCTGAAGATGGCGGGAAAGCTCCGCGGATGATGCGCCTGATCCTGCCGCTCTGCATCCTGGTGCACGCCTGCTACATCGGCAGCAAAATCGTCGTTTCCTTGCTCGCGATCGAGCTCGGCGCCAGCCAGGCGATTGTGGGACTGCTCGCCGCGCTCTACGGCGTGGCGCCCCTGCTGCTCGGCGTGCATTCCGGGCGGTTCTCCGACACGGTCGGAACGCGGCCGCCGCTGCTGATCGGCGCGGGCCTGGTGGCCTTGGCGATGTTGACGGGATATCTCTTCCAGAGCATCGCAAGCCTCATCGTCGTGACGACGCTACTGGGCATGGGGTTCGTCTATTACAACGTCGCCATCCAGAATTTCACCGGCTCCTACGGCCCGGTCGAGCACCGGGCCCGCAATTTGAGCTGGCTGTCGATGGCGTACTCCGTCTCGGCGTTTATCGGGCCGGTGTTCGGGGGCTACATGATCGACCACTTCGGGCACGCGGCGGCGTTTCTCGGTTTCGCGGCGTTCGCGGGCGTGGCGCTGATCGTGCTGGGCGTCAACCGGCGGTTCGGGACTCCGGCGGCGGCGCCTGCAGGCGGCGCCGCGCGAAGCATGTCCGAGCTGCTCCGCAACCCGCCGCTGCGCCGCGTCGTGATCATGAGCGGGCTCATGGTTTCCGCGTGGGAGCTGTACCTGTTCTACATGCCGCTCCACGGCATTTCGATCGGGCTCAATGCCTCGACCATCGGACTCGTGCTCGGCGTCTATGCCGCGGCGGCGTTCGTCGTGAGATTCCTGCTACCGCTGATACTCCGCCACGTGAGCATGGTGCATCTGCTGTCGGTGTCGATGGTAACCGCGGCCGCGGTGTTCGTCGGCCTGCCCTGGGTGAAGGTGGTGTGGCTCCTGATCGCCGCGTCGTTCACGATCGGGCTCCTCCTGGGCTTGTGCCAGCCGGTGATGATGACGCTCTCGTTCGAGCGCTCGCCCGCGGGCCGCACCGGCGAGGTGACGGGCCTGCGGCTCACGGCGAACAACATCGCCCGCATCGTGGTGCCGGTGATCTCGGGCGCGCTCGGGGCGGCGAGCGGCGCGGCGCCGGTATTCTGGATGAACGCGGTGAACCTGGCGGCGATCGGGTGGCTGGCCAGACGGTGAGGCGTGACATGATGAAGCGTGACATGACTAGGCGTGACGTGATGAAGCGTGACATGATGAAGCGTGCAAGGCGAAACGAGTCCTAATCCCGCCTCACCATGTCACGTCTCACCATGTCACGCACCGCCATGTCACGCCGTACCAAGTCACGCCCTACTTAACGTCGCAGTCGAACGCGATCACTTCCGCCCCGGCATCGACCGTGCTGTGGCCGAAGGCGAACTTCCCGCTGGAGTAGAGAATCATCTCCTCGCGCTTCAGCCGGATCTCGGCGGCGTTGCCGACGATGACGTAGGTCCCGTTGCTGCTCTGGTCCACCAGCACGAACTTGCCGGCCCGCAGCTCGATCTTGGCGTGGCGGCGCGACGCCATGGGATCCGCCACCACGACGTGGTTGCCGGCGGCCTCGCGCCCGAAGTAGATGGTGTCCTTGAACGTGGTTTGCTTTCCCAGGTGCGTCAGCTTGATGCGGGGCCCGCCGCCCGGCACCGAAACGGGCTCGGAGCGGCCCGGAATCACCGTGCGGTCCGAGCTCACCTGCCACATAAGCTCGTGGACCAGGACCTCCTCGGCCTTGCCTTTCACCGGAAGAGCGTTGATCTGGCGCGTGGACTCGCGCAGCGGGGCAGACAGCGCCGCAACGGTATCGGCGTCCGTGAGCGCCTGCGCCGAGAGCGCGAGCCCCGCCATGCGCGCCGCGACGTTCACGCTGTCGCCGAACACGTCCTCGCCGTCCTGGATCACCGGCCCGTAGTGAAAACCGACGCGGATCGTGAGCTTCTTGCCGCTCTCGAGCGGCGGGCGCTGGGCGATCTGCTTCTGCATCTCGCCGGCCGCCTGCGCCGCGGCGTCCGCCTCCGGGAACGCGCACATCAGGCCGTCGCCGATGGTTTTCACCACGCGCCCGCCGAATGCTTCGGTGATGCCCTTCAGCAACCCGATCACCTGGCGCACGTTGCCGAAGGCGGCCGTGTCGCCGAGCGCCTCGTAGAGGCGCGTGCTGTCGCTCACGTCAGCGAACAGCACGGCCATCCTGGTTTTCTGCTCCGGCACCGGGTTGTCTCCCGGCGACAAGTCTAGCAGGACGCTGCCAGCTGCGTGATTGGTGAATAGTGATTAGTGATTGGAAATACCCGCCCTGCCCGGCCCCTGCGGGGACGGGCGCGGGTAAAAAGCGGTTCTTATCTACTCACCACTCACTACGCACGCCTCTTAGGCACTTCGTGCCGCACTGCGGCCCGCGATGCGGCCGAACACCGCGCCGGACATGAGCCCGGTGCCGAGCGGGTAGTTGTAGTGGAACAGGCCTCCCACCATTTCGCCGCAGGTGTAGAGGCCCGGTATCGGCTTCCAGTCGGTGGCGATGACCTGCGCTTCGCCGTTCACTTTCAAGCCGCCGAACGTAAAGGTAATGCCGCCCGTTACCGGATAGCAGACATATGGAGGCCGATCCAGCTTCAACGCCCAGTTTGACTTCTTCGGGTCTATCCCCTCGGTGTGCAGGCCGTCGAGGACCGCCGGGTTGAACGGGCCGCCCCGCCCCGCCGCCGCGTTGTATTCCTTCAGCGTTTTCATCGCCTCGTCGCGATCCAGGTCCAGCTGCTTCACCAGCCCCTCCAAAGTGTCCGCCTTGTACGGTTCGCTGGTCGAGTAGCGCGGCTCCAGCAGGCCCAGCACCTTGCTGTCGAAGATCTGGTAGACCAGGCTGCGCGTCTGCTTGACGATCATCCCGCCGTACTTGGCATAGGTGAACGAGTTGATGTCGGCGCCCTCGTCCACCCAGCGCCGGCCCTCGACGTTCAGCATCACGCCCAGGAAGTACGAAAGCCGGTTGGTCTTGTCGGTGAGATTCTGCACGCCGTAGTCGGCCGCCGCGGCGTTGATCGGTGTCGCGTGGCAGCCGCTCCAGTGTCCCCACGGCATTGCGCCAATATCGAGGGCCATCTTGAGACCGTCACCGTAGTTGAAATTGGAGCCGCGCACCTTGGCGTGGTCCCACGGCGCGCCGAGGTAGCGCAGCCGCCATTCCGGGTTGGTCTCGAAGCCGCCGCAGGCGAGCACGACGGCTTTCGCGCCGAGCGTCATGAAACCGTCCGGCCCGCGCGCCACCACGCCCGTGACGCGCCCGCTCTCCGCCTGCGTGAGCCGCTGCGCGCCGGTCTCGTAGCGGATCTCGATGCCGGCTTTCTCCGCGGTCTCGAACCAGGTTTTCGACAGGCCCACGCCCTCGTGCACTGTGCGGATCATGGCGCCGCGCGGCCACTTGTACTCGTTACCGACCTTGACGCCCATTACCGACACGGCGAGCTCGAAATGGTGCTTGCCCACGTCCTGCAGCCAGCACATCGTGTCGTAGGAGTTCTCGATGAGGAGCGAGGCCAGCTCCGGGTCGCTGCGCCCCTGCGTCACGCGCATCAGGTCCTCGCGGAACACCGCCACCGGGTAGGGCTGCACGCCCTTGTGGAAGCCCGGATACTCGCGCTCGGCGTTCGGCACGAAGCGGTCGAGCTGCGAGACGTCACCGTAGATGAAGCGGAACACCGCTCCCGAGAAGTGGGTGTTGCCACCGCGTTTTTCCCGCGGCGCCTTCTCCAGCACCAGCACGCGTTTTGCGCCGTTGTCACGGGCGGAAACGGCGGCGGCGAAGGCGGCGTTGCCCCCGCCGACCACGATCACGTCGTAATCCATGTGTCTATCTTCCGATGAGTGATGGGTGATGAGTGATGGGTGATGGGCGTGGGCCGATTCCCGCCTCGTACAGGCGGTAGAATACGCGCAAGACGCCATTACGCACCACCGGAGAGGCCCATATGATGAACTCCGATCGAACCGCCGATTCCGGCCCGACGCGCGAGCTGGCGCGCTGGGTATCTTCGCTACGCTACCACGATCTCCCGCCGCGCACGAAGGAAGTCGTCCGCATCGTGCTGCTCGACACGCTGGGCTGCGGCGTCTACGGCCACGCGACGCCGTGGGCGAAGACCCTCCTGAAATGGGCGCGGGCCGGCGCGCCCGCCAGAGGCGAGGCCAGCGTGTGGGGTGAAACATCGCCGTCGCTGCGCGCAGCCGACGCGGCACTGGTCAACGGCACCGCCGCGCACGGCTTCGAGCTCGACGACTATCACCAGGCCAAGCTCCATCCCGGCGCGGTCGTGATTCCCGCCGCGGTCGCGATGGCGGAAAAGCTCGGCGCCGGCGGCGAACAGCTCGTGACCGCGATCGCCGCGGGCTACGAGGTGATGATCCGCTCGAGCCTCGCGCTCAACCCGTCCGCCGCGCGGCTGCGCGGCTGGCACCTGACCGGCGTCTGCGGACCCTTCGGCGCGGCGGCGGCATGCGCGTCGCTGCTGGGACTCGACGAGGACCGCACCGCCTGGGCGCTGGGGCTGGGCGGCACGCAAGGCTCGGGGCTGTGGGCGTTCAACGCCGACGGCACCATGAGCAAGCGGTTCCACGCCGGTCGCGCCGCGCAGTCCGGAGTGCTGGCCGCCGAGCTCGCCGCGCTCGGCTTCACCGGGCCGACGCAGATCTACGAATTCCAGGACGGCGGCGTGCTCAAGGCCTTCTCCGACGCCTCCGATCCCGCCCCGCTGACGCGCGACCTGGGCCGCGTCTTCCATCTCGACGCGACCTCGATCAAGCCCTATTCCTGCTGCGGCAGCACGCATTCGTACGTGGACGCCGCGCTGGAGCTGCGCCGCCGGCTCGGCACGCCGTGGGATGCGAACCGCCGCGTGCGCGTGGGCATGGCAAAGGTCGTCGACGTGCAGTGCGGTTTCCCGTACGTGCCGGGCAGCGCGTTGAACGCGCAGATGAGCCTGCGCTACGTCGTCGCGGCCGCGCTCATGGAAGGCCAGGCGCTGCCGCCGCAGTTCAGTGACGAGAAGATTTCCGACCCTGCGCTCGCCGACCTCGCCGGCCGCATCGAGTGCGAGCGCGATCCCGCGCTCGACCAGCTCTACCCCGCCCGCTTCGCGGCCTGGGTCGCGGCCGAGGACAAGGGGCGGTGGGTGCGCGTGGACGTGCTCGACCCGCTCGGCTCCGCCGCCAATCCCGTCGATGCGCGGGGCGTCGTCGAGAAATTCCGCGGCATCAACCCGCAGCTGCCGGTGGACGACATCGCCGAAGCGGCGCTCGACATCGAGCGCCATTCGTTGCGCAAGCTGCTTGGCCTGCTGGCGCGCGCCAGGCAATTGCAAACTGCGTGATTCGTGATTGGTGATTAGTGAGTGGACCGAAGCCGGTAAATCCGGCTACGGTTTGGTCTAATCACTACTCCCCACTCACTACTCACGCAATTCAGCCGTCAGGTATGCAATTCGACGACGTCACCGTCGGCGAGCGGGTGCTCGCGACCGACGTGCTGTCCCTGGATCCCCGTCTTTCCCCACACGCGCGCGTACTTCAGAGAGTGCGTGAGGTCCTTGTGCACCAGCCGCGCGACATCTTCCACCGTCCCGCCGCGCCGCAGCGTGAACGGCCGGTCCTTCTCGGCCGGCTTGCCGGGCGCCTTGGTGTAGACGCGCACGATACCGAGGTGGCCGAACAGCCAGGCTCCGACCTCGTTCAAGCCCTGTCCTGTCGTCGCCGAGACCGCGAGCGCCGGGTAGCTGAATCCCGTCAACTCCCGGAAGACCTCCACCTCCGCGGCCTCGTCGGCGGCGAGATCCGCCTTGTTGGCGAGCATCAGCGCCGGGAGCTTCAACGCAAACGGGTCGTCGTCGCCGGGATCCGGGCTTCCTGCCGCGGCATCCCAGCGGTCGGTCAGCGTGACGCGCTTCGCGCGCAGGACCGCGTGCAGCGCCTGGACCTGCTCGACGCAGGAGGACTCGCTCAAGTCGACCACCAGGAGGCACGCGTCCGCCGTCTGCAAGGTGCCCGCGAGCCACGGCACCGGATGCTCGGCCGAGACGGCAGGCAGATCCACCAGCTCGAAGTACACGTCCTCGTGCGGCATCATCCCCGGCTCGGGATACCGCGTCGTGAACGGATACGGCGCGACCTGCGCGTGAGAGCCGGTCAGTCGCGCGTGCAGCGAGGACTTGCCGGAATTGGGCGGGCCGATCAGCGCGAGCTGCGCCGCGCCCTGGGGCCGGATGACGAGCGGCGGGCCGCTGCGCGCGGCGCCGCCTTTTTTCGGCGCCTCGAGCTCCTCGGAGAGCTCCTTGATGCGGCTCTTGATGTCCGCCTGCAGGTGATCGGTCCCCTTGTGCTTGGGGATGGTGCGCAGCATCTCGCGCAGCCCGTCGAGCCGCTCGCGCGGATCGCGCGCCTTGCGGAAGGCGGCCTCGGCGGCCTTGTACTCGGGCGAGAGATTCGCTGGCATCTGGAACCAGTGACTGGTGACTCGTGACTCGTGGCTCGGCGGACACCCGGCATCGCCGGGCGCTCTCATGTCATGCGCCAGCGCTCATTCTCCTCCGCGACCCTGCCGTCGCGGGAAAGCTTGATGAGGTGCGCGTGCAGCGAGCGGCGCGCGACCGGATGGATGCGCGGCGAAACATCATCGTAAACCAGCGGCAGCAGGTCATCCAGCGTCGCGGGGTTCTTCGCGACGAAGGCGTCAAGCACCTTGCGCTCGCGCTTCAGGCGGTGCGCGATCAGCCGGCGCACCTCGTCGTGCGGCTTCTCGATGACGTGGCCGTGCCCGGGAGCGAGCGCGGCAAGGTCGAGCGAGAGCAGCCGCTCCAGCGATTGAAGGTAGGCGATCATGTCGCCGTCCGGCGGGGAAATCACGACCGTCGAGCCCTGCATGACGTGGTCTCCCGTGAACAGCATCCTCTGCTGCTCGAGCAGATAGCAGAGGTGGTTCGACGCGTGCCCGGGGGTGTGCACGGCGCGCAGACGGAACGCGCCGCCGTCGAGCACGTCGCCGTCGCGGAGCGCCCGGTCGGGCGCGAACTCCCGGTCCTGCCTGCCGTCGTCGGGAACCGTCCCGAAACCCAGCAGCTCCGCCCCGGTCTCCGCCTTCAGGGCCCGGGCGGCCGGCGAATGGTCGCGATGGGTATGCGTGCAGAGTATCCACTTGAGCCGCTTGCCGACCGTCTCCAGCATTGCCTTGAGATGTGGCGCGCTATCCGGCCCGGGGTCGATCAGCGCGAGCACCTCGCTGCCGACAAGATAGGTATTGGTTCCGGGCCCGGTCATCACGCCGGGGTTGGGCGCGGTCAGTCGCTTGACCGCCCCGCTCAGCTCGACGACCTGGCCGGGGGTTATCGCTTCATCCTTCATCCTTCATCCCTCAGTCAAGCACCGGCCTCGTCGTAGCCCGGATCTCCGGGAAGCACTCTCCTGCCGTCCGGCGTGACGCGCGGCAGCAGCGCCTGCACCGGGGTCGACGACGCTATTTCCGCGATCAGCGCGGCCGTCGTCGAGCAGGCCGCGAACCGCTCGAGCGTCTTGATGGTGGGGAAGCGCATGCGGAGCGCCTCGCGCGCGCACAGCTCGAGCGCCTCCTGCGGCCGCACCCATACGTGCGCGATCGTCTCCCGGTTGTCCTGGCGCGCCTCCTGGCCCTGCGGCGCGACCGCCAGGAAAAAACGCGTGTCGTAGCGGCGCGGCGCGCCGGCCGGCGTGATCCAGTGGCCGAAGTAGAACAGCCGGTCGGTGGCGAGACGCAGGCCTTCGTTGCGCACGAATTCGGCAAAGTCCGCGCGCCGCTCGTCGAGCGCGCTGCGGTGGGCGACGTAGCGGTCCGCCGTCTCGCCGGACATCGACAGCAGGTCGCCGCCCGGCTCGTACGCGAGAAGGATCCCCGCTTCCTCGAACGCTTCGCGGATGGCCGCGACCCAGTACGCGAGCCCGCCGCGCGCCACGCCGAGCGCCCGGCTTGCCGACGCATCCTCGATCCCGACGCAAAGCGCGTGCAATTCCGGGGCGCTGTCGGCGGCGTCGAGCGCCCCGCCCGGAAACACGTGAACGCCGGGCATGAAGCCGAGCGTGAAGTTGCGCTGGAGCATCAGCACTTCCAGCCCGCCGGTCGTATCGCGCACCAGCGTGACCGTGGAGGCCGGCTGCGGAGAAGGCATGGTCATCGAATTCGGGAGGGCTGTGTCCATCGCCAAGGTTCGATTGTAGCGCGCAGAGCCGACCTTAACCTCAGACCCAGTCACCACCAACCCTTGACTTCGTGAATCTCCCAACCCGTTCAGGCAGTGTTTGTGTAAGGAGCTTGTCCGCGCCGCGCCGACAAACTCCTTAGACGTGGCCGTGCTTCGCGAGCACCTGCTCGAGGCTGGCGCCGGCGTCCAGCTCGGCGCGGATCTTCACTTCGGTGGCGGTGAGCCGCTCGGCTTCGTTGAGCGCCTTCTCCACCGCGTCGGCAGGGATGACCACCACCCCGTCCACGTCTCCCAGCACGAAATCCCCTGGATTGACGATGACGTGCTGTTTGGTCGCCCCTGGAAGATAGGCCGGCACCTGCCACGCCGTCACCTTCCAGCGGCCGATGGATTGCACCGGCGTGCGGTAGCGCGCGTAGACCGGAAACCGCTGCTTCGCGATCCACTCGAGGTCGCGGATGCCCCCGTCCACCAGCGCGCCGGTCGCGCCGCGGGTCTTCATGCCGAGCGCGATCAACTCCCCGAAGAAGCACACGCCGTCGCCCGCCCCGCTCCACACGCTCACGCAACCCGGCTTGAGGCCGTCCACCGCCTTCATCTTGTCCGGGTCGCCGCCGCCGGCGTACGGCCGCATCTCCCCGCAGATCGTATAGGCCCAGCCCGCGAGCTTGCCGGCGTTCTCGGGATACGGCGCAAACCCCGCCGCAAGTCCCTGGTGCAGATAGCCGAGCGCGTCGAGGACGTCGGATACGGTCGCGGCGTCCACCTTCAGGAAACGCTGCCGTATGGCTTCCGCTTCAGGAGTGGATGGATCGAATTGAATCTTCATTTTCGGGAAAGCGTGATTCGTGAGTCGTGATCAGTGATTGGTATATGGAGCTGCGCCGCAAGAAGTCAAACGCTCCTGGTTAAGTCCACTCATCAATCACTATTCACCATTCACGCATTAGGTACCATAGCGGACCGTCGACCGGACCGCCTTCAGCGCCGCCAGCGCGCTGTAACAGGCAAGCCACGCGGTCTTGGGATTATCCGGCGCCGGCACGTTCTCCAGCTTCATGCTGAAGCGGCCGGTCCTGCCCTTCACGTCGATAGTGTGCGTGTTGTGCCTCAGCGCCGGGTCCGCGACGACCTTGAGGCGGGTCCGGTCGAAGCCGATGCCCGCCATCGAGAGCACGGCCGCGATGTTCACGTTGGCGGGAAAGCGCGGCACGCCCTCCCGCGCCGGCCCCTCGAATAGCACGCACGGTTCGCGCAGCGCATCGAGGTCCACCTTCAGCTGCTCGACGTAGGGAATGCCTTTCCAGGCCGCGGGCGGCTTGGCGACCGCGATCGTCACCTCGTCCACGCCGGCCACGCAGGCCGCTTTCAGCGCATCCAGGCCGCCGATGCCGCCGGATGGCACCGACAGCAGCGCGCCGCCTCTTGCCGCCGCGCGCTCGAGCTTGCGCCGCAGCGTGTCGTCGCACAGCGCGCCGCACGAGAGCACGATCATCGCGACGCCCTTCCTGAGCAGCGGCTCGCCGTATTCGCGCACCGCATCGTGCGAGGCCGCCTCCACCACGACGTCCGGCTTTTTCGCCAGCAGCGCCTGGATTCCGACCACGAACGGCACCCGGAACGCCCGTGCGAGCGCCTTGCCGCGCGAGCTCTCGCTCTTCCCCGCGATGGCGACCACCCGCGCGCGTCCCAGGTCCCCGCGCCGGATGTGCTCGATGAACAGACGCGCAATGGTGCCGCCGCCGATGATTCCGACCCGCATGAGCAGAATTGTATAGCCTAGGAGTTTGTCGGACTTGGCTCCGACAAACTCCTTATGCAAAACCGCCTGCACGAAAAGGGAGGCAAAAAGCAATGAAAACTTCATTTCGAGCCTAATCGTCCGCCTTTTGCAGAGCAATAAAGGTCGCTATCCCGGGTTTCATTCGAAATCCGCAGGCGGTTTTGCTGTTAGCAGCCTGTCCGACACCTAAGTCCGACAGGCTGCTAGAACACGGGAGGGCGGGAGCGCGTGAGGGCGGGAGCGCGATTATCCCTCTCCCGATCTCCCGCTCTCACGATCTCCCTGGTGTTGGTGTGCTTGGTGCTGGCGCGCTCGATCAGCTCCGGCCAGACGCGGGCCGGGTCCTTGTCGAATACCGTTTCCGCGTCCGCCGGCAGCACGTGCCAGTCGCCGCGGGCGATTTCCGACTGCAGCTGGCCGGGGCGCCAGCCCGAGTAGCCGGAATAGACCCGCAGCCCGCGCGTCGGGTCCGGGCGCTGGAGCAGGCGGTCGATCAGGTCCACGTCGGAAGTGAAAAAAACGTCGCGCAGGACCGCGGTCGCGCCCGGCGGTAGCTCCGGCGAGTGCACCAGGACCACCAATCCCTGGCGCGAGACCGGACCGCCGAAAAACAGCACGTCCTTGCGCTTCTTGAGCGCGTCGTACTCCGGAAACACCTCGTGCAGGGGATGACGGAGCGGCCGGTTGATGATGACCCCCCACGGCCCGCCCTGGCGCGGCTGCGTCACCAGCACCACCACTTCGCGGAAGTTGGGATCGCGCATCTCGCGTTTCGCGACCAGGAAGACTCCATTGGCGTCGCGTTCCGCCGCCCCGGCGGGAACGGAGAATGCGGCAACTGCTGCGAAGATTAGTAACGCGAAAGGCACGGGCAGCATCCGACGCCGAAGCCGTCGTGGCGGATGCCTGAAGGATACTCCCCGGATTCGGGTCGAGTCACGAGTCACCAGTCACGAATCACGCCCTTGCGCCGTGACCGGGAGCGGTCACCGGTCAAGCCGTGCAGCCGGCGACGGTCGCCTTTTCCGGCTCCGCCAGCTCGGGCACCTTCACCCCGTTGCGGATCGCCGTCATCTCGGCGAGGATCGCGACCGCGATCTCGGGCGGCGTCTTTGCCCCGAGCTTCAGGCCCACCGGCCCGTGCAGGCGGCCGATTTCCTCCCGCGAGAGGTCGAACTCGGCGAGCCGCTTGCGGCGGGCGTCGTTGTTCTTCCTCGAGCCGATCGCGCCCACGTAGAACGCCGGGGACTTGAGCGCCTCGAGCAGCGCCATGTCGTCGAGCTTGGGATCGTGCGTCAGCGTCACCACCGCGCTGTGGCCGTCGAGGTTCATCGCGGTCACCGCGTCATCGGGCATGCCGCGCCTCAACTCCACGCCCGCGACATTCCAGCCCTCGGCGTATTCGTCGCGCGGATCGCAGATCGTGACCTGGTAGTCGAGCCCCTGGGCCATCTGCGCGAGGAAGGTCGAGAGTTGCCCCGCCCCGATGATGAGCAGCCGCCAGCGCGGGCCGTGCACGGTGGCGAGCGTCGCCCCGTCGAACGTCAGCTGATCCGTCGACTGGGCCGGGCCGATCGTGACGCGCCCGGATCTCATATCGAGGCGCCGCATGACCAGCTCGTGGCGCTCGATCCGCGCGAGCAGGTCGTCGAGGCCGCTGTCCCGCGTCAGGGGCTCGAGCACCAGCTCGAGCGTGCCGCCGCACGGCAGCCCGAAGCGCTTCGCCTCCTCCGCGGAAACGCCGTACCGGGTCGTCGCGGGCTTGTCCTGCACCATCTGGCCGGCCCGCACCTGGAGGATCATGTCGTCCTCGATGCAGCCGCCCGACACCGAGCCCACCACCATGCCGTCGTCGCGAATCGCCGTAACCGCCCCGATCGGCCGCGGGGACGACCCCCAGGTATGAATGACCGTCGCCATGACCACGCGCCGGCCCGCGTTCACCCACTCGCTCGCGCTCTTGAGCACCTGCAGATCCACGCTGTCCATATCCGGTTCCCCCATCGCTTCCGGCAAGGGCTATATTTTATAGAATATAACGGTAAGACGCACCTTTCGGCGGAACCCGGACAACAGCCCCGAAGCGGCTCGAACCCCTGCTCTTCTGCACACCAGGTCTGCCTTGAGTCGGGTTGCGGCGGTGGCAGACGTGGGCTAGCATGCGCCCCTACGCCTTCTGATCGAGTCTCGCGACTCGAATGCCGAGAGCAAACCGACTATGGAGATGACCGGAGAGCAACTGATCCCGCTGCCGCAGGCGGCGACGTGGCAGGCGCTGAACGACCCCGATGTGCTCAAGGACTGCGTCCCGGGGTGCGAAACGATCACGCGCCTCGCCGACGACGAGTTCGAAGTGGTGATGACGGCGAAAGTGGGCCCGGTCAGCGCCAAGTTCAAGGGCAAGATGACGGTCACCGATGCCGACCCGCCGCGCGCCTACACGCTCACGTTCGAAGGCCAGGGCGGCGTTGCCGGCTTCGCCAAAGGCGAGGCCAGCATAGTGCTGACCCCGGAAGGTGACGGAACGCGGCTCGCTTACACTGCCAAGGCCACCGTGGGCGGCAAGCTCGCGCAGGTCGGCGCGCGGCTCATCGACGGCGTGGCGCGGCAGCTTGCAGGGAAATTCTTCGACGCGTTCAACAAGCGCGCCAGCGCAAAACCGTGATTCGTGATTGGTGATTGGTGATTGGTGATTGGTGATTGGTGATTCGACATCCAAGTCCGGCCGCTTTCTTCCCGCTATCGGAGATCGCATGGTTTGGGGGCCGACTCACGATTCACGACTCACGAATCACGAATCTATAGACCGGAGGCCGCAATGCTGAAGATCTGGGGCCGCACCAACTCGATCAACGTGCAGAAGGTGCTGTGGTGCTGCGCGGAGCTCAAGCTCCCGTTCGACCGCGTGGACGCCGGCGGCAAGTTCGGCGTCAACGACACGCCCGAGTACCTCGCGATGAATCCCAACGGGCGGGTGCCGACGATCAGCGACGACGGCTTCATCCTGTGGGAGTCGCACGCGATCGTGCGCTACCTCTCGCACCGGCACGGGAAAGGCACGCTGTGGCCCGCCGACGAGAAGGCGTGCGCCGATGCGGACCGCTGGATGGAGTGGTACAGCACGACGCTGTGGCCTCCCCTGCAGCCCGTGTTCTGGAACCTCGTGCGGGTCGAGCCCGCGAAGCGGGACGTGAAGCTCGTGGAAGAATCGCGGAACAAGGTCGCCGGCTTCCTGAAGATGGTGGAGGCCAATCTCGCCAGCCGGCAGTACATGGCGGGCAGCGCCTTCACCATGGGCGACATCCCGATGGGCGTGGCGCTCCACCGCTGGTTCCTGCTGCCGATCGAGCGTCCCGACTACCCCGCCCTTGCGGCCTATTACGAACGGCTCAAGCAGCGGCCGGGCTTTGCGCAGCATTGTGCAGCCCCGCTTACGTAAGCGGGGCTTAATGAAGGACTTCACTCCTGATGGGTGGTAATTAAGGCGCGGGCCGTAACCGCGGTTTACCCTCCAGCCAGACTGCCCGCCAATAACTGACGTGTCGTCTCCACCAGTAACCGGGGGCCGCGCCTACCGCTATTACGAATTCGTGATGGCGGCCTTCGTCACGGTGCTGATCTGCTCCAACCTGATCGGCCCGGCGAAAATCGCGCAGCTGGAGGCGCCGCTGATCGGCACGTTCGTGCTCGGCGCCGGCGCGCTGTTCTTCCCGATTTCGTACGTCTTCGGGGACATACTCACGGAGGTCTACGGCTACGCCCGCGCGCGCCGCGTGATCTGGGCGGGATTCGCGGGCCTCGGGTTCGCCTCCTTCATGGCGGCGGTGGTGGTGGCGCTGCCGCCGGCGTCGTTCTGGCAGCACCAGGCGGCCTACGAGGTCGCGTTCGGCTCGACCTGGCGCATCGTGGCGGCCTCGATGACCGCCTACTTCTGCGGCGAGTTCGTCAACTCGTACGTGCTCGCGAAGATGAAGATCCTGACGGCGGGGAAATGGCTGTGGACTCGTACGATTGGATCCACCCTCGTCGGCGAGGCGGTGGACTCCGCGCTGTTCTATCCCCTCGCCTTCTACGGCAGCGGCATCGTCCCCGACGAGAAACTGCCGCTGGTGATGGCCGCCCAGTTCGCCGCGAAGGTCGCCGTGGAAGTGGTGTTCACCCCCGTCACCTACAAGATCGTGGGCTGGCTCAAGCGCGCGGAGCGCGAGGACTACTACGACAGGCGGACGGACTTCAATCCCTTCAGCCTGAAAGCGTGACGCGGTGCATCGTGACCTGATGATGCGTGACATGATGGGGCGTGACATGATGGGGCGTGACGTGATGGGGCGTGACGTGATAATGCGGCGCTCATAACGCCCTCACCCTGCCCTCTCCCCCGCACCGGGGGAGAGGGAATGAATAACTCCCCTATCGAATGCAATACTCCCCTCTCCGCTCGGGAGAGGGCCAGGGTGAGGGATTGCGGAATCACGATTCACCACGTCACGCGGTACCATGTCACGCCCCACCACGTCACGCAGTATCAAGTCACGCCTCTAGCAGCCTGTCGGACTTTGATGGTCCGACAGGCTGCTAAAAGCAAAACCGCCCCATTTTTTTTGAATAATGTTTAATTCCACGGTCGATTCACCTCGGGAAACGCGTACGGATGGTGTTTCGGCAGGTTTTTGATGGCACTTTCGCATTTTTATCCGGGGCGGTTTTGCCTAAGGAGCTTGTCGGACCCAAGTCCGACAAGCTCCTAGAGCATCTCGATCGTCCATCCCCCGCCCTCCCTTGGCGACGGCGCGAAGCGCACGGGGCGGCAGTTGGCGACCGGCTCCGGCGGTGCTTCCAGGGCAAGCAGCCGGCACAGCACCCGGACCGTGCCCGAGTGCGCCACGACCAGCGGCGTGCCGCCCGCCGCGATCTCGCCGAGCGCCGCCCTGGTGCGGGAGACGTGCTGTTCCGCGGTCTCCGCTCCCGGCGGCGTCACGCCGCGCACGCGCAGGGCGCGCGGCTTGCCTTCGAGCTCGCCCCAGTTCCTTTCCGCCAGACCGGGCAGGACCACCCGAGGAAGCATCAGCGCCTCGGCGACGACCGTCGCGGTGTCGCGCGCGCGAAGCTGGGCACTCGACACGACGAGCGTGATCCCCAGCGGCCGCACCAGCTCGACCGCGGCCCGCGCCTGGGAACGGCCTGTGTCATTCAGCGCGACGTCGGTCGATCCCGCAATCGTCTGGAGCCGGTTGCTCTCCGTCTCCCCATGCCGCATGTAATAAAACATGCGCTCGAGCAAGGGGATCGGTGCAGATGCGTTCGCGCTCATTGCCGAGTCAAAAAGCGTGATTGGTGATTGGTGATTGGTGATTGGTGATTGGACGAAAACTTCGGGTCTTCGATCACGCATTTGAACTTGAGACGTTCAACGGGTTCAGGCTAATCACTATTCACCAATCACTATTCACGCAGTTGTATTCAGAAGACGACCTGGCGCTCGATGACGACGCGCGCGGGCGAAAACGCCGCGCGCCACGCCTCGAGATAACGCGCGTCGCCGAAAGCCGGCACGACGGTCTTCGCCTGGATCGAGCGCGCCAGCGCCACGTTGTCGGACAGCCGCGGGTGCACGTTCCAGCGCACGTACCGGGCACGGCCGGAATCAACGAGCCGCTGCGCGGGCGTGCCCGGAGGGTAGTAGCCGGTGAACACGATCTCGGGCCGGTCTTCACGCCCGCATGCCGCGACGAGGCCCGCCGCCTCGCCGTCGCTCGCATCGGCGCGTCCCGCGAACATCAGCCCCTCCGGTCGTGCGGCTATCGGGGGCGCTTCACGCGCGATGCGCGACAGCTCCTCCGCAACGCCGGGGCGCAAACTGTCGCAGTCGACGCTCGCCAGCCGCTCGAGGGAGGCGCGCAGGTCGGCGCCGATGCGCGGCAGCACCCCGCGGGCGCGCGCGACGTGGCCAGCCATTTCCGGCGCGCGTCCGTCCGCCGGCACCGGGAACAGCGCCGAGCCGCCTTCGAAGACGGTCGAGAGGCGGGTGATGCAATCGTCGAGGGGGGCGCCATAGTCTCCATAGGAAGCATCGAGAACCACCGTGCCTGCCGGCGGCGGCTCATCGAACGCGTATACGGGCGACTCAACACCGTAGTCGCCCGTATAAAGGAAACCATTACCCAGGTCGAAGTGCAGCCATACGCCGCCCGGCGCGTGCCCGTTGCGTCCCGTGCGCACCGTCACGCCGCAAATCTCCGCGGTCCCGTTGAGCGGAATGGCGTTGCCGTCGCCGGAGTGTCCGAGACGGGACAGCACGCTCGCGGTCGCGTGCATGGGAGGGCTGCCGACCTGCGGCGCGAGCTTGAGCGCGCCCGCGTGGTCCCGGTGGCCGTGCGACAGTATGAGCGCGTCCACCCGCCCCACGCCCCCAACGTCGGGCCACTGGCCCGGATTGGGCCCGTAGCCGAGATCGAGCAGCAGGCGCGCGTGGCCGGTCTCCACCAGCAAGCAGGCCGGGCCTTTCCCTCCGACACCCGAGATGGCGGTCAAGCGTGCCATGGCCATTCGAAAAATTGTGAGTGATGGTGCGTGACGGGACCTGCGTGATCGCTACCGGGCGCCTGGTCAGGCGCGTGAAAGCCGGGGTCCTGCTCCTGCACGACGCTGTGATCGCGCGATCGTCACCGGTCGCCGATGCTAGTCGCCAGCGGGGTAAATCCGGAATTCGAGAATCGACTTGTTTCCGCGCATCGATTCCGTGAGGCGCTTGACGTTTTCCGCCTGGCGAGTGCGGATCACCATCTGGTACTGAAAGTATGACGCCTCGGCGCTATAGCGGTAGCTAAGATTGGCGATGGAGAACCCGTGCCCGCCGATGAACTGCCGGAGATCGTCCTCGCTCATGGCTGCGTCCCTGCCAAACCGCACGTCGAGATGGGCGTAGGACTCGCTCGGCACCTTGTTCTCGATCCAGCGGAACAACGACAGGGTCAGCAGCGTGAGTCCCGTCGCGACCAACATCGGAAAGTAGAAGCCGATTCCGGCGAGGATGCCGATCGCCGCGGTGATCCAGATCGAGGCGGCGGTCGTGAGCCCGCGCACCGTCAGTCCCTCCTTGAATATCACGCCGGCGCCGAGAAAGCCGATGCCCGTCATGATGCCCTGGGCCATGCGCGTCGGGTCGAGCGCAACCCGCCCGGCGAAAGCCTCGGGATACCATTGGCTCTGATACATCGTCACCAGCATCAGTGCGCTCGACGCGACGCAGACCAGCGTATGCGTGCGGAAGCCGGCGGGCCGGCCATGGAAGCTGCGCTCGAAGCCGATCAGCCCGCCCGCCGCGAGCGCGAGCAGCAAGTGCTCCAGGATGACGATATGTTCCGCTTCCACCGCAGATCGATGTTGAATGTCCGCCCGAAAGCAGTGTAACAAAACGGAAACGTGGCAGATACGGACGGAGGGAACCTCCTCGGAACGGCGCGCGGGCCGGCTCGTTCACGGCAGGGGCAAGCCCGCCGGTTAGGGAAAGTGGTCAGGGTGGTGGGATTCGAACCCACGACCTCGTGCGCCCAAGGCACGCGCGCTACCAAGCTGCGCCACACCCTGAATGAATTCGGGGACAAGCCCCCGAATTCATTAATCGATCAATCAAGCGATTGTACAGTAGACAGGATGTCCCGGAGGGCCGGCGCGTTTCGCGTCATAGGCCCGCCCCATGCCCTCGGGCTGGATCGTGCCGTTGGCGCACGCGTCTCGCCTGTCTTCATTCCGGTTCATTATTAAGATTTTGTGCGGGGCAGGAACCCCGCACGAAATCTTGGTAGGCGGCCGGGGACTCGAACCCCGAACCAACGGATTAAGAGTCCGCTGCTCTACCAGTTGAGCTAGCCGCCCACACCGATTTCAAGTCCCGCAGCAATCAAGGGGCCGTATTGTCCGTCGGTACGCGCGCCAGCGTCAACCATGATTCGCCCCGTCGCCAACTGCGTGATTGGCGGTCCCCGTTCTCCCGCATTTCGATACCAGCGTTCCTGTAAAATGCGCGCTTTCGCGATCCGGCCATCTGACGATGTCATCCTCCAACTGGCGCACGCCGTTCGTCATCCTGCTCTGCGGCGGCATCATACTCACGCTGTCGCTCGGCACGCGGCATACCTTCGGACTGTACCTCCAGCCGATGACCTTCGATCTCGGGTGGAGCCGCCAGACGTTCGCCATCGCGCTCGCGATCCAGAACCTGGTCTACGGGCTGGCGACGCCGTTCGCCGGCATGATTGCCGACCGTTACGGCGCCACCCGGGCGCTGATCGGCGGCACCCTGCTCTACGCGCTGGGCATCGTGCTGATGGCCTTCTCCACCACCGGCTGGGAATTCAGCCTCAGCGCGGGACTGCTGGTCGGCATCGGACTCTCGTGCAGTGGTTTCAGCACCGTGTTCGGCGTGGTGGGGCGCGCTTTCCCGCCGGAGAAGCGCACCCTCGCGCTCGGCATCGCCGCTTCCGCCGGCTCGTTCGGACAGTTTTTGATGCTGCCCTACGGGCAGGCGCTGATGAACCACTTCGGCTGGCACAACGCGCTGCTGATTTGCGCCGTGACGTTGATGCTGATCCTGCCGCTCTCGACCTCTCTGGCCGAGGACCGGAAGGCGCTCGCCCTGGCTGGCGGAAAACAGTCCATCCCCGAAGCGCTGCGCGAGGCGTTCGGCCACAGCGGCTACCTGCTGCTGTGCTCGGGCTATTTCGTGTGCGGCTTCCAGCTCATGTTCATCTCGGTGCACTTCCCCGCCTATCTCATCGACCAGCGCATGACGCCGGAGTCCGGCATGATGGCGCTGGCGCTGATCGGGCTGTTCAATATCTTCGGCACCTATTTCTGGGGCTGGCTCGGGCAGCATTACACCAAGAAGTACGTACTCTCGGTGCTGTATTTCACGCGCGCGGTGACCTTCGCAATCTTCCTCTCCATGCCGTTGACGCCGCTGTCAGTGTACCTTTTCAGCTCCGCCATCGGGTTTCTGTGGCTCGGAACCGTGCCGGTGACGAGCGGCCTGATCGCTCAGGTCTTCGGCGTGAAATATCTCGCCACGCTTACCGGCATCGCCTTCCTGTTCCACCAGGTCGGCAGTTTTTTCGGGGTCTGGATCGCCGGCTACCTGTTCGACGCCACCGGCTCCTACCGCCTGATGTGGCTGCTCACCATCGCGCTCGGCGTGCTGGCGGGACTCATCAACCTGCCGATCAACGACAGCCAGATCGTCAGACCGGCAATGCGGCCTGCCTGACACCGAAAAACGCGGATCGCGGGTCGCGGCTCGCGGTTGGTGCAACCGCTTGACCCTTGTTCCTCTCCCCGACGGGGAGAAGAGACGGTTGGGCGCGACTAGAATCGAGTCACGATCCGCGAGTCACGAGTCACGCTTCATCAGATTCTCTGGCCGCTTCGCCCATCAGCCAGTCGCGGAACGCCGCGACCGCCGGGCGCGCGGCGGCCTCTTCGCTGCAAACCAGGTAATACGCGGAGGCGAGCGGGACGCGCAGGGCGAAAGGGGTCACCAGCCGCGCGGCGTGCAGGTCCGTCTCCGCGAGCACCGGCATCGTGGCCACGACGCCGTAGCCTTCGACCGCGGCCTCGAACGCCAGCACGGCGTGGCTGAAATGCGGTCCCCGCCGCAGGTCCACGCCTTCCACGCCCGCGGCCTTGAGCCACACGTCCCAGAAAGACACCCCGTCGTAGAGCTCCCCGGTATCGTCGTGCAGCAGCAAGTGGTGCTTGAGGTCCGCGGGCCTGAGCAGCGGGTGCTGAGGATGTGTCACGAGGCGCGGGCTGCAGATCGGCGTGATCGACAGCGCGATCAGTTTGTCCACCCGGAAGCCCGGATAGTCGCCGCGGCCGTACAGGATCGCCACGTCGGAATCGGCGAGCCAGGCGTCCACCGTGGCGCGCTCGGCCGCCGCGCCTTTCCGGGCGCCCGCGGAGGACTGCCGCAGCCGCGCGGAGATGCGCACGTCGACATCGGGGTGCGAATCGAGGAAGCGGTGCAGCCGCGGCATCAACCATCGCGCGGCGAACGACGGCGCTACGCTCACCATGAGCGTGCTGCCACTCTTGTGCGCGCGCAGCCGCTCCACCGCCTGCGCGAGACTGTCGAAACCCTCGCGCAGCTTGGGCAGGCAGGCGCGCGCGGCCTCGGTCAGTTCCAGGGCACGGTTGCGGCGGCGGAAGACCTGTACGCCCAGGTAATCCTCGAGCGCCTTGATCTGGTGGCTCACCGCGGCCGGCGTCACGTTCAGCTCGGCCGCCGCCTTCTTGACGCTCAGATGGCGCGCGGTCGCTTCGAAGGCTTTCAGGGCGTTCAGGGGCGGGAGGCGGGTGGCCAAGGGCTTATTCGCATTAGATTATCTAAATAATATCGTCATTATATATCATCTATTGCGCCGCAACATTACCGCCCTCATCAGGTCTATACTTACGTGCAAAGTCATTGGGATAGATGACGAAGCTGTTACAGGAACCAGGTTTTGTTCCTGTTTTTGAAAGGGACTCTGAAATGAGAAAATCTAATGAAAGCGTATTCAATTCAGGCATTTACGCCCGAATTCTCCAAGTGCAGATGAGCGAAGCCGACCGCCAGAGCGCGATCGCGGCGCTGCATCAGGCGACGAGGCTCGTCGAGGCGATCATCTGGGTGAAGGAAAGGTTCGCCAGCATCGGGCACGTTTTCATGAAGCCCAGCCTGAAGCACTGAGAGATTCGACGTCTTAGACCGGGGATCCCTCCTCCCCCCGGTCAAAGGCTGCGCAAAGCAGCCTTTTCAACGCGGCGGCAACCCCGCCGCGTTTTTTTGTACGCGCGCCGGCATCGGCGTGGATTGCGATGCGGCGCGCGTCGTCGCTGTCCGGCTACAGCGCGAGCGGCACCTAATCAACCCGTTAAAATTTTCACCCGCGCAGGCGTCGCTTGCGGGCGACGTTTTACCCCCTGCACAACGGGAGCCGGCGTTCTCCGCATGCCAGCTGCAAAGCGAATCCGTTGATTGCCCGGCACAATTTTGTCGGTGGCACGGGCCTTGCTGCGGCTTCAACGATTTATCCGTTCAATCTGAAGAGGAGCCGCCATGTCCATGTTCAAGAGTGATGGGTTGTTCGGCAAGTTCGACGATGCAGCGCGAAAGGATCCCCGGTCACCCCTTCCCGCGCCGAGTCAGAATCCCGCGCCTGCGGCGCGGGCGCCCCAGGCAGAGCCGGCAAGGTCCGATTCCACCGCAGCACGGGGCGGCGGCGAGACCAAAGGCAGCAAGCTGATCGTCGGCCCGGACATCAAGCTCAAGGGCGTTGAAATCACCGACTGCGACACGCTGGTGGTCGAGGGCCGGGTCGAGGCGGCGATGGACAGCCGGGTGATCCAGATCGCCCAGCAGGGCGTGTTCTGCGGCACCGTCGGGATCGACGTCGCGGAAATCCACGGCCGCTTCGAGGGCGAGCTCACCGCGCGCAAGCAGCTGGTCATCCACACCACGGGCAAGGTGTCGGGGAAAATTCGTTACGGCAAGCTCACGATCGAGGAAGGCGGCGAGCTGTCCGGGGAAGTCGGCACCTTGGGCTCCGCCGAACCGGCTGCGCGCAGGGAGCAGCGGCCACTCGCAGTGAAGCCGCTGGCCGGATTGCCCTGATCGCCAGAGGCGTGACTGGCGAAGCGTTCGACCTGGCTCGGAAAGCTGTATCGAGCAGCGCGCGACACGCCTGCGCCTGCACGAGCGCCGGCGCGAATGCCAGGATCAGCGCGGCCAGACATCTCAGCATTTCAGCGAAGCCTCTTTGAATTCGTGACATGATGGACCGTGACGTGGTACTGCGTGACATGATAAAGCGTGACGTGATACAGCGTGGTCAGCAACCGTAATACCTAACCGCGCCTCTTCAGGTCACGCAGCGCCATGTCACGAATCATCATGTCACGCCGTACCATGTCACGTTTCATCAACGGTCAGCGGGCACGTTGTTGAATTCGGCCAGCATCAGGTCGTGGAGCGCGCGGGGCATGCCGGGCACGCCGTCCTGAAGCGCCTGCAGCAATTGCTCCCGCTGCGCCTGCGGCAGTCTTGCGTACTCGGCGCGGGCCTCGGCGGCGATCTGCCTCATGTCCGAGTCGGACAGGCGGGAAAGCTGCCGGTGGGCGTCGCGCATCGCGACCGCCTGGGCGGTGAATTCGGCGATGATCGTGGAGCGATGCGCCGCGTTATTCGGATCGGCGAGAATCCGCGCCAGGCTGGCGTGCAGCTCCTCGCGCTGCCGCGCGGATAGGTGAACGAAGCTCTCGTCGATCAACGCCCTCAGCCATTGACCGTCCGAAGGGGGCTGGGACACCAGGGGCGCCGGCGCTGCGCTCGGGGGTTTCGGCTTCTGCTGCGCGGAAGTGACCCCCGACTCGATGGCGCTCGACACGGTCTGGTCGCGAATCATCCGCAGCAGGAACAGCACGAACGGGTCCGCCGCCATGGCAGTGGAGGCGCACGCGGCCAGTACCAGCCCGGACGCGGCGATGCGGACAGCCAATCCCCAGCGGACCATGGGCTTTCCTCCGTCCCGGAAGAAAAACGGGCGTTTTTCCCTTATAAATATGGTTGTTCAGACATTTCTGTGGGTAAGTAGTACGCTTTCTCGCATGGTTTTCAGGGGAGACATGCGATGGACAGCGTGGAGCTGTATCGGCAACTGCTTGGGCTGATGGTGCCTTGGACGGTGGAGCGAGTCGAATTGGACGGCTGTGGTCGCGGGTCTCGGATTCGATCAGCGTCTCGCGACACCTGAGCTTCTGGTCCTCGAAGCGATTGAGCGGCGTGATTCGGCTGGTGAACGGGGTCTTGGCCGCTCTCCAGACCGTCGTCGAGCGGTCGGGCACCTCGTTAAGCACCTGGATCAGCGCAACGCGAAACGCCTTTTGCTCGCCTGCGGTGAGCCGGACGATCGGCGTGCCCTTGAAGCCGCTCATATTGATCGCGCAGGCCGGGCCCGCTAGCGCCAATAAGACCACTGACAGTAGTATCCTGATCATAAGCGTTACCTCTCCTTCCCCGCCCGGCATTATCGCGCGACCGGCGTTCGGCGTCATGGCGTCCTGCCGGGACCGCAGGAAACCTGGGCGCAGAAGGGTGGCGCCGCACTGCTGCCGATCCTGCCGCGAAGGCATCCCCATGAACGGGGATGAAATCCGGATTACAATCTTCGCGATTACCAACCGGACATCAAGGACACACGACCATGACCACCCGCCGCAAATTCGTTCTCATCTCGGGGGCTGCGCTTGCAACGACAGCGCTGCCGCGTTTTGCTTCGGCGCAAGCGTGGCCGGCCAGGCCGATCCGGGCGATCGTCCCGTTCAGCCCCGGTTCGACCATTGACATCATCGGGCGCATCGTGCTCGAACCGCTCTCGGCTGCGCTCAGCCAGAATATCGTGGTCGAGAACCGGGGCGGCGCCGGCGGGTCGATCGGCTCGGCCCTGGTCGCCAAGGCGGAGCCCGACGGCTACACGATCCTGATCCATGCCTCCGCGCATTCGGCGGCCCCCGCGGCCTACCCGAAGGCGCCCTACCACGCGGGCCGTGATTTTTCCGGCGTCGTGCTGTTCGGCAGCGTGCCCAACGTGACGGTGATTTCGCCCGCAAAAGGCATCAAGTCGCTCAAGGAGCTGATCGAAGCCGGCAGGAAGGGCTCGCTCACCTTTGCGTCGGCCGGGGTCGGCAGCGCCACGCACTGGGCGGCCGAGCGGCTCCTGCTGAGCGCCAAAGTGAAGGCCGTTCACGTGCCGTTCCGCGGCGGCCCCGAAGCCCTGACCGAAGTGGCGACCGGCCGGGTCGATTTCATGAGCATCGGCGTGTCGTCCGGCCTTCCGTTCATTCGCACCGGCCGGCTCATTCCGCTTGCGGTGAGCACGCTCAAGCGGTCGAGCGCGCTGCCGGACGTGCCGACCACCACCGAAGCCGGCTATCCCGACAGCGATTACACGTTCTGGAACGGCATGCTGGTGCCGGTGAAGACTCCGCGCGCCATCGTCAATCGGCTGCACGCGGAAATGCAGAAAGTGCTGAAGCTGCCATCGGTGATCGAGAAGTTCAAGCCGCAGGGGATCGAGCCGATGCCGCTCAAGCCCGCCGAGATCGACGCCCTGATCGCGAAGGAGATCAAGAACAACATCGCCATCGTCAAGGCGGCGGGGTTGAAGTTCAACTGATCTAAAGTCCGGCATCAGGGAATCAGGAGAATCTTTCCGGCGCGCGACCGGTCCTCCAGTCGACGATGTGCCTCCTCAACTTCCGACAACGGATACACCTTATCAACGTTCAGCGACACCTCGCGCTGCAGGTACCACGAAAAGATGTCCTGACTTCTTTGATCTAGCTCCTCTTGTGAGGCAATGTGGTGCGCCAGGTGAGGGCGCGTAAAAAAGAGTGACCCCGCGTCGGCGAGCTCGGCGGGGTTGATTGCCGTCACGGGTCCACTTGATTGCCCGTAAAGTACCAGGGTTCCGCGCTTTGTCAGGCAGCGGATGCTTCCCTGGATCGTGTCCTTTCCCACGGAATCGTAGACGACATCAACGCCGTGGCCGTCCGTCAGGGCTTTGACCGCCCCGACGAAGTCCGTCTCCCGGTACAGAATTGCGGCGTCCGCGCCCATCTTCCTGATCAAATCCGCCTTTTCGGGTGTCGACACGGTTCCGTATACCGTGGCGCCCATGCGCTTGGCGAATTGGGTCAAGAGGCAGCCCACACCGCCAGCGGCGGCTTGAATCAGGACACGGTGACCCTGGTGCAGCGGGAAAGTACTCGTGCTCAGGTAATGCGCCGTCAGTCCGTGGTCGAAGATGGCCGCGGCGTCCTGGAACGAAAGTCCGGAGGGCAGCCTGACCAGCCGCTGCGCCGGAACGACCTGGTACTCGGCGTAGGCGCCCAGGAGGTCGGGCACGTAGTAGACCACGCGCTCCCCGACGGCCCAGCCGCTTACGCCCAACCCAACGCCGTCCACGACTCCAGCGCCCTCGATGCCGGGGATGAGCGGCAAGTCCCGCATGTAGGTGCCCGCCCGTATGAAGGCGTCCCGCCGGTTGATGCCGATGGCCTTGAGTCGGACCCTGACTTGGCCCTGCTCCGGCTCGGGCAAGGGCAGCTCGGCATGCTCGAGAACCTCGGGCCCGCCGTGTTTCCGTACGACAATGGCTTTCAACGGGGCCGGACGCCTTTCAGGAGGCCAGCACCATCGGCTTTGCGGACGCGAAGGACTCCGGCCCGAACCGTACCGTTCCGCCCGGCTGGAGGCTAATCAACTCCGCGCCGGCCGGCTCCAGCGCCTTGCGCAGCATCTCGACCGCCGGGTTGCCGTCCGCGTGATAGTTGTAGTGCGGGATCACGTAGCGCACGCCGGTCATCTGAACGATCGCCGCCACGGTTTGAGCGGTGGATTCCAGGGTCCCATGGCTTCCCGCCGGGCTGCCGATGGGCAGGATCCCCAGCGTGGGTCTCCGCGCAGCGCCGACGGAACGGTAGATTTCGTCACCGGGGACGGTGTCACCGGCGTAGAGCAGCGTCAATCCGTCGAAGTCGACCGTGAACCCGGTGTTCAACTCGCGGGGAATCTCGTAGCCGGCCGGCGGAACCCAGTGCGGGTGCACGATCGGAAACACGTACACCTCGGCCACGCCCAGGTCGGTCGGCTGCTGAAGCGCCAGACCGCGCGCCTGGGCGGCCGGCAGCAAACCGTTCTCCACGACGTAGCGGCATAGCGGCTCGTTCGTGGCGTAGGTGCAGCCAACCTGGCGTGCAATCCGCACACCGTCGCCTCTGCCGTAATGTCCGGGATCTCCGTGCGTGACGAGAACCAAGTCGGCGCGGGTCACGTCCTTGACCCCGATCGGGCAGCCGGCGTTGCCCGGCGGCGCGTCGAGCCAGGGATCGATGAAGATGACGCGGCCGCGGCCGTCCTTCAGCCGGACGCTCGCCCCGCCAAACCAGGTTATCTCGACGTTCATATCCTCACCTCGCATTGCCGATGCGCGCGGATTCCGGAAAGCGGCTTACTTGCCCGCTTCTTTGCCGCGTCGTTGAAGCTCGCCCTTCCAACTGCCCTCGGTCTCCCGGATCGGCCCGTAGAGCCGCTCTTCCGTCTCATAATAACGGGAGAGCCCGAGCAGTTCGCTGCGGTCCACGAGATTGCACATCCGGTCAGGGTAGAGCGCCTGTGTCGTCCCGTCCTTCTTGAGCGTCTCGAGCGCCCCCAGCATCCCGGTGATCGCGGTCCGCTGCAACGTGCCGGAGTACGAGATCAGCTTGAACCCCATTTCGTGCAGCTCGCGGTACCCGATGTTCGGGGTCTTGCCGCCCTCGACGATGTTGGCCTGCAGCGGCGCGTCGATCGATTTCCCCACTTCGCGCAGGTCCGCCTCGCTCAACAGCGCCTCGATGAAGATGATGTCCGCGCCGGCCGCCGCGTAGGCGCGGCCGCGCGCGATGGCCTCCTTCAGGCCATAGTGGCCCCGGGCATCGGTGCGCGCGATCAGGACGAAATCCTTGCTCTGCCGCGCCTCGCAGGCGGCCCGGATCTTGATGACCATCTCCTCTGTGGGGATGACCTCAATTCCCTCGAAATGGCCACACTTCTTGGGAAAGGTCTGGTCCTCGAAAAAAATCCCGGCGAGCCCAGCGGATTCAAATTCCGAGATGGTGCGCATTACGTTCAGCGCGTTGCCGTAGCCGGTGTCGATGTCCGCGATGACCGGTATCGTCACCGACCGCGCGATGTTGCGCGCCTGATCGAGAATTTCCGACATCGTCTGCAGGCCGACGTCCGGATAGCCGAGGCGGCTCGCGGTGACGGCGGCGCCGCTGATGATCGCGCAAGGCAGACCCGCCCGCTCCACGACCTTGGCCGAGAGGCAGTCGTAGATGCCCGGGCACAGGATGGGCCCGGGTTCCTTCAGCAGATTTCTCAGTTTTCCCGCGGGATGCATGGTGCCCTCACTCTCTTGCGCCTGACGGCTCGCTCCCTGGCAGCCTGTCGGACTTTGATGGTCCGACACGCTGCTAAAATCAAAACCGCCCCACTTTTTTTGAATATTGTTTAATTCCACGGTCGTTTCATCGCGAGAAACGCGTACGGATGTTGTTTCGGCAGGTTTTTGATAGCACTTTCGAATTTATTCCGGGGCGGTTTTGCCTAAGGAGCTTGTCGGACCCAAGTCCGACAAGCTCCTAGTCCAGGTTCAGGAGCCGCGCCGCGTTCCCGCCCATCACGGCCGACAGCACGCCCGGCTTGAACGGCAGGCGCCCATAGTACGCGATCGCCTCGTCGAACGGCAGGAACGGGTACGACGAGCCAAAGAACACACGGTCCCTCAGGACCCCATTCGCCGCCTCCACGTAATCGCCGGCGCCGGGCATGTTGACCATGTACATGTCCGGCGACAGGTAGACGTTCGGCCGGCGGAACGCGACGCCCATGATCTGCGGCACCCACGGCCAGCCGGCGTGAACGACCACGATCGGCAGTTCCGGGAACGCCGCCGCGACCCGGTCGATGCGCACGGGGTCCGCATAGCCGATGTCGGGGCCCGCGTGGCCGCTGTACGTGACCGTGACCGGCACGCCGAGCCGGATGCAGCGGCGATAGAGCGGCTCGAACAGGGGGTCGTCGGCGTAGCGCGGCGGGTCGTAGAAGCCCGGATCGAGCGCCAGTCCGGCGAGACCCAGATCGCGCACGGCCTTCTCCAGCCGGTCGGCCGCGTCGGGCGAGGCGGTATCCACGGCGGCGAAGCACACGAACCGCTTGCGGTCCCGGCTCGCGAGCTCCGCCAGGTTCTCGTTGGAAATCTGCCCGTATTCCGGCGTCGTGTAGCGGCCCGGCACCACGCATACGTCGACTTTTGCCTGGTCCCGCTCCTGCAGGAACGCGTCCCAGCTCGCTTCAATCAGCGACTTCGAGGGCGCGTATCCCTGCGCCTTCACCATCGCGATGGTGCGCTGGCGCTCTTTATAGATGTTGGTGTCCAGGTAGCCGCCGAAGGGCGGCCTCACTCGAAAATCCACTATCACCGGCCGGCGTTCCTTTCCTGGTTCGTCGTGCGGGGATCGCAGATGACGCCGGCGACGGCAGAGGCCGCGACGGTGGCCGGGGACGCCATGAGAATCTCGGCGTCCTTGCTGCCCATGCGCCCCTTGAAATTGCGGGTGCTGGAGGTCAGGCAGCGCTCCCCCGCGCCGATCAGGCCCATGTGACCGCCGTTGCACGCGCCGCAGGTGGGGTTGGTGAAGACCGCCCCCGCCCGCAGAAATATCTCGATCAGCCCTTCCTTCGCGGCGTCGATGGCGACCTGCGTTGACGCGGGCGTGATGATGAGTCGGGAATCCGGGTGTACCGATCTTCCCTTGAGTATCTGCGCCGCCACCCGCAGGTCCTCGATGCGCCCGTTCGCGCAGGAGCCGATGAAGCCCTGGTCGATCTTCATGCCGGCGACTTCGCCGACCGGGCGCACGTTGTGCGGGACGAAGTGCGGCATCACCACCTGGGGCTCGAGCTTGTCAAAGTTGATCGTCCGCACCTCGGTGAACCTTGCGTCCTTGTCCGACTCCACAGGCGAATAGGATTCCTGCGCCCGATCTCTGAGGTACGCCTCGGTCTGCTCGTCAAAAGCAAACGTGGCGAATTCGGCGCTGAGCTCGGTGCTCATCGTGGCGATCGTCTGCCGCGCGGCCATGTCGAGGCGCTTCAAGCCGGGTCCGACATACTCGACGTTTTGATTGAGGTGCTCACCGTAGACGCCGGCAATGTGGTGTATCACGTCGCGCGGATACACGCCCTCGGCCAATTGACCCTCGAGGACATAGCGCACTGTCGGGCAGACCTCGAACCAGGTTTCGCCTTTGCACAGGATGTAGAGCATTTCCATCATGCCGAGCCCGCGCGCCGCGCAGTTGAAGGCGCCGCTCGCGGAGGTATGAGAATCCCCGCACGCGAGCAACATGCCTGGCAATGCGAATCCCAGCTCCGCCACGAGCTGGTGGCAAATGCCCTGCCGCCCTTCCGGGTAAAAGTGCTTGATCCCGCGTTCTTTTGCGAAAGCACGAGCGGCCTTGAGGCCATCGGCCATCACGACCGTGGGCGCGGGAACCACGTGATCCAGTATCAAGACGATACGCGACGGGTCCCAAACCTTGTTCGGAACCGGCCGGTTGTGCGACCTCGCGAAGGGCAGATCAAATTCGACCGCCCAGTCGACGCGGCACGACACGACGTCTCCGGTCTCCACCCGCTGCCGGTCCGAACACCGGGCCAGGATTTTTTCCAACATGGTCATGCCCATGGCGCACGCTCCTCGGCCTGCTTACTCTTTGAGATAGCCTTCTCGTCGCAACAAGGGAACGACGCCGCCGGAAAGGGTCAGTTGGATGAGGGACTGGGGCAGTTTGCGGCCCGATAGAGAATCATTGCTTCGTTTGTTCCTGATTGATGCCCCCGGGTAATCAATGATTGCCGTATCGCCTTCCTCGAACAAAGCGGATACGCCCGGACACGAAAACGCCGGCAGTCCGAAATTCACGCAATTTCTCAGAAACAGGCCGTTGATGCTGTCTGCCACGATGGCGCTGATCCCGAGCCCCAACATCAATTTCGCGGCAGGACGGCTGGAGCCGGTGCCGAAATTCGATCCCCCGATGATGACGTCGCCCTTTTGCACTTGAGAGGACCAACCCGGGCGATTTGCCGAGAAGACGAACTTCGGTTGTTCGCTCGGGGGAGATTCATAGGCGATGTTCGGCATCATCAGATCCGTGTTGATGTTGTCGCCGAACTTCCATACTCGCCCGGTAAGGTGTGCCATTGAAATCAGTAGCGCTCCCGAAGCACGTTACGCTCCCGTCCGAAGTTTTCGAATATAGTGTCGCAAGAATACGACTGTCAAACAATAGCACGCCCGAGTCGCGCTTTAGCCGGATATCGACCTGTTTCTCCGGCCACGTGAAGCGCGCAAGCCGGCAAGAGGAGCCGGATCAATCGGATCGCGCTTGCTTGATGATCGCGTAGCATGCTGACGCAGGAGCGCACGACAGTTTGACGTAAATCAAAGCCTTTCACCGTGAAGGGCGCATTATTGGAAACGTTGATGTAGATCAAGGGTTTTGCATTGCCCAAGTTCTTATGGTTTCTCTTTTTCATGCCTGATGACCTACGGTGGATAACACAATGATTAGACTCGTTACCGTCACGCTGGCGTCCCTACTGGCCGCGAATGTCGTCGCGCAGACCAATCCCGCTGCCGCGTATCCGAACAAACCCGTTCGGGTCGTGGTTGCCGTTGCGCCCGGTGGAGGCATCGACACCGCGGCTCGCATACTATCCGAGCACGTACGCCAGAAGTTGGGGCAGCCCTTCGTCATGGATAATCGCGGTGGCGCAGCCGGCAACGTGGGCGCGGGGCTGGTATTCCAGTCCGACCCGGATGGTTACACAATCCTGGCGTCTTCCCTATCGCCAATCACGATTACCGGCCTGCTGCGCAAGAATCTCAAATTCGATCCGGCGGCGTTCCAGCCGATCGTGGTGATGTCGCGCATCCCGAACGTGCTGGTGGCGCGACAGAGCCTTCCGGTCAAATCGGTCAAGGAGCTGCTGGCCTACATTAACGCCAATGCAGGCAAGGCGAACTACGCGTCGCCAGGCGTGGGAACCGCCGCGTACCTGAGCGCCGAGCTGTTCATGCAGATCACCGGCACGAAGCTCATCCACGTGCCATACAAGGGCACGGCGCCCTCGCTTGTCGATCTGGTAGGCGGTCACGTTGATCTCACATTCGCCCAGATCGCCGCCATCTTCCCGCTGTACAAGGGCAAACGCGTCAAGTTGCTGGCAACGGCGACCACGGAACGCCTGGAATTCATTCCCGAGATCCCGACCCTCGCGGAAGTCGGCGTGCGCGGTGCCGAGTCGTACACCTGGAATGCCATCAGCGCGCCGCCCAAGACTCCCGCCCCGATCATCGCCAAGCTCAACGCCGCCTACAACGGCGCACTCAATGCCCCGGAGGTAAAAGCTCGCTACCGCGCGCTGTATATGTCCTCCGGCATCGGCAACCTGGCGGAGGTGCGAAAGTTCGTGAAGGACGAAACCGTCCGCTGGGGCAACGTCATCCGCAAGGCGGGGCTCAAACCGGAATAACTCCGAAAGGCGTGAGTCGTGATTCGCTCCCTAGCAGTGCGTCGGATTTTGGGTTCCGCACGGGTTCTCGGCGGGCGGGGTCATCATGATCGCCGATGCCGGCGGGCGACACACTGCTATAGGCAACGCCAGTTTACAGGCGGGGGCGGTCAACCTGAATGGGTGTGGTAGGTTGGGTAGGTAGGGCAAAACAATCCGGCGTCCAAGGCGGCATTCACTGGATGTCGCCTTGTCGAACCCCTGGGGTTCTCATCCCCGTGGACCTTCCCAATAAAAATCCGCCACTTGGCGGATTTTTTTGGCGTCCCCACGGGGATTCGAACCCCGGTTACCGCCGTGAAAGGGCAAATCAGCGTGGGCAATGCCGCCCGTTACCGCTGTCGCTTCTCTCTAGTATTTGCTATTTAATCCCTCATTCGTTATCATTCGCTCTAGTTGGATAGAGGGATGATAGAGGGATTTTAAGAGAGGGCGCAAACATGCCAAACCGGGCAACGTACGAACTGAGCAACAAAACGCAGCGCGCGAAACTTGCGCCGCGGTCCAAGCCTTATTTTTTCAGCATCGAGCCCAAGCTAACGCTTGGCTATGTCCGCCACCGCGGCGCCCCTGGTCATTGGCTGATGCGCCGGCAGACCGGCCGCGCAATGAGCGAGAACGGGATTCCCTACTCCACGTACACGCAGGCGTACCTAGGGCAAGCCGATGATGCCGGCGCCGTTGCTGACGGCGCGGAAATCCTTTCCTTCGAGCAAGCCAAGGCGAAAGCCGCGGGACGGCTGCATACCGGGCCGGTTACCGTTAAAAACGCCGTGGACCGCTACGTTGAGTCCATACGCGCGGACCGTGGCGACGGCGCGGCCAAGGATGCCGAGCAGCGCCTAGAAAAGCACGTAACGGATAAGCTTGGAATTCGGCGCGTGGCCGATCTGACGCTAACCGAACTGCGCGCATGGCGGGATGAGTTGGTGGCGCGCAAAGACTATCCAGTTTCGCATTCAACGGCTAATCGAATCATGGCGAACCTGAAAGCGGCATTGAATGGCGTTTACGCTGACGAAAAGAACGGCATTCCATCTAACCGCGCATGGTCCGTGCTTGAGGCGTTCAAGGGCGCCGACCAAGCGCGGCAAGATCATTTTGAAGTTGAAGATGTGCAAAGCCTGATAGATGCGGCTAGAAATCCTAAGTTTTCTAAAGAGCAAGACCCGACCGTACCTGATGCTTATGATCCCGCTTTTGCCAATCTGCTAGCGGCCGGATTCCTGACCGGTGCGCGATACGGCGAGCTCACGGCATGCGACGTGCGGCACTTCGACGCGAAGCACGGGACGCTCACCATACCGTCGGGTAAAACTGGCGCGCGGCCGGTCACGTTGACCGCTGACGGTATTGAATTTTTCAAGAGCATAGCCAAGGGGCGCGACCGCACCGCCCCGCTTTTCGCAAAAGAGGATGGCGAACGGTGGGGGAAATCCGAGCAACACCGCCGTATTAAGGAGGCATTGAAGGCGGCCAAGCTGCCAACATCGGCCAGCTTCTACAGCCTGCGCCATTCATACATCAGCCGAGCGATCGAGGAAGATGTACCCGTGTTTATCATCGCGCGGAACTGCGGCACTAGCGAAACGATGATTCGCAAGCACTACGCGCATTTGCTGGCGAAAAAAGAGCGCGTCATGCTCGAGCGCGCCGCGAAAGCGTTCAAGCTGGTGCATGGTGGAAAGCACGTAGCGACCGCGTAATGCTGCTGTGGAACGCAACACCGCTAACTATCAGTTGATTCTCAATTGGACTTGGCGTAAAATAGCATCGCAGTCGGAATTTGATTGTGATTCGTAGTGCCCGACAAGTAGTAGGGCCGTTCCCAACGGCCTAGGCTCATCGGTAAGCACCGCGGCGAAAACGTGCAACTGACAAAACTGCTGGAACTGTCGGTTTACACGTAATCGTTGGGGTGCTTCGCAGGCTCCAACGCAACAGCGGAGCTTGCAATGCCCGAGTCTTCCAAGTCTTCCCTTATCACGGCGCAAACCGCCGCGGCTCACGCTGCGCGCGTGGCGTCACTGTGGCAAAAGCCCGTTCTTTCGGATACGGAAGCGGCCGAGGCTATCGGCCTGCCTTACTCAACCTGGCAATTGCTGAAAGCCCGCAAGGAAACGCCGCGCATGTTTGCCTTGGGCCGCAGGGTTTGCATTCAAACCGATACGCTGCGCGCCTGGCTAGACCAGCGTGCAGCCGCGTAATTTTTTAGGGAGCGATCAATGTCCACTATCCGCGTGCGTTTACACAATCTCGGATCTCCCGGCGGACACGGCAACGGAAGTACGGAACTAGGTTCCGGAACTCCGATTGCCGAAATCAATATCCAGTTTAATTCTGCGGAGGTCTCAAGCACGCTCGTACGAAGCGCGTATGACGCCTTCGTTGCGGTCTTGGCGGCCGGCTGATGATGCGAAACCAAATGCAACGCGAGGGCGCCGTTATAGACGGCTGATTCCCGATCCCCGCACCCGCAAGGGTGCAACCCATGCGCCGACGGCGCGAGGTGAACATGAGCAAATACCCCCGAAGCAACACTCATGCCCGATGGCGCAACGTGCCGCCGGCAGCGATTCCGCGCCTTCTCGCACTTCTCAATTCCGAGCTTGACCCCGCCGGCCGCCTACCCTCTCAGGCGCAAGTAGCGATCCTCGATGATCGAAAAATAATTCTGATCGAGTTTGACCGGGATTCGGTTTTGCTCGCCTTCGGACTGCGTGCCGACGCGGCGCAGACGCTTGGAACATTGCTAACCGGCCCCAGGCTGCGACCCGTGAGCGCGGCCGACCTTCGGCGTGTCACTTGGAAGCCGAAAGCGAGGGCAACATGATGCCGCGCCCCTGCCCGGTGCCTGTCGGGATTCCGCTGCAATTCACGCGCGAGCTTGATCCGACCGAAATAGACCATTACGTCGGCCTTTATCGGCGCTACGTTGCAACCTGGAACGCCCGCGAACAGGACCGCGCCCGGCCCCTACCGCCGGCCAATCTGGACGGCGTAGAGGCTGGATCCGTCATAGGCAAGGGGTGCCGCAAGATTTGGCTGCGATTCCCTGACGGCGTGCACGCCTTGCTTGATGTGAAAGGCTGGCGCCCGTGGCAGTCCGGATCATTCCTGCGTTGCGAGCTTCCCGCGAGCGCGGTCCAGCGTGGCGCGTTATACGCATCCGCGAGGGCAGCATGATTACCCACCTGACCCCGCAAGAGGCGGCCGAACTGCGCGGGATAGTTTGTGCCCTTATCGCGCAGCGACCGGCTACGCCTGAGCCGATCATTCTAGGAATAGGCATCTTGCTGAAATTCGACGCGAAGGATCCCGAAAATTCAGACTGTGTATTTTTGGAACTGTGGGACGGTCCCCGCGTGCGTGCTTTCTGCCTATCGGCCGACAACTGGCACCCGTGGGCTAAGGGATGGTGGACATTCCCGCCTGTCGAGGTTGCCGCCTGGCACGTTCAAGGCACGCTTAAGACTTGGGGGACCGCATGAGCGGCGGCGCCATGTCAAAAGTAGATTGCGCCGTTGCGCTCGCACGCCGGGGATTCCACATATTCCCTGTCGCGCCTGATGTAAAAACGCCCGCGGTTACAGGCTGGCAGGAATGGGCAACGCGGGACAAAAACAAGATTCGCGCACGCTGGAAGCTTGACCGCGACGCCAGCCCTGACGCCAATATCGGCATAGCTACCGGAAAATTTGGTGAGAATCAGGCGCTAATTGTGTTGGACATTGACACGAAAGCAGGTAAGCAAGGCGCAGAGAGTATCAAGAAATTGGCCGCGGATGGATATCCGTTGCCAGCTACGTTCACGGTAATAACGGCGAGCGGCGGATGGCACAAGTACTACACGGCCCCGCAGCCGGTAAAACAAGGCGTGAACGTAATCGGCCCAGGCGTTGATATCCGGTCAAACGGTGGCTACGTGGTAGGGCCGGGCAGCACAATCAAAGGCCGTGATTACGAAATTACAGACAATCGGGAGCCCGTCCCGGCGCCAGCATGGGTAATCGAAAAATGCGGCGCGCCCCGTGCCCGAACAGAAACAGCCCCGGCGCCGGTTAAAGGCGTGGACCTGACCGCGGCGACCGCCCGCGCGATTCATTACCTGCAGCACGATGCGCCCCCGGCAATCGAGGGTAGCGGCGGTGATGCCACTACGTACGCGACGGCCGCGCGAGTGAAAGACTTAGGTATCCCCAACGCGGGCACGTGCGCCGCTTTGATGATCGAGCATTGGAATGGCCGATGCTCGCCCCCGTGGGATGCTGACGATCTCCGCGCGAAGTGCCGCAACGCTTTTACTTACGGACTGAATCCGCCCGGTGCGGCGGCCCCGGAAGCTATTTTTTCGATTGTGCCGGCGCCGGATGCAATGCCAAGCCCCGCGCTTATAACCGATCGAGGCGGCTACCTGGTTCCGAACCTGCCGCCGTTCAATCCGAACGAATCACGCATTGGCGACATATTCACCAATCCGCCGGTCCGGCCGCGCTTCATCGTGCAAGACTTTTACCCCGTGGCATGTGGGCAGGAAAACTCTGTTGGCGGTTTGGGCAAGACAACCCGCCGGCTTTGGGAAGCCGTGCATCTGATTCTCGGGCGCCCGCTTTACGGTTATCCGGTCCTGCGATCCGGCCCCGTGCTGATTGTCACAAAAGAGGATGGCGCGGACATATTCCGGTATCGGATGCATCGCGTTGCGATGGCGATGGATTTGTCGCCAGCCGATCAAAAACGCATCACGCAAAACCTGCACGTACTGGACCTTACCGGGGACGTTGCCGCGCGTCTGGTGGCCGTGGACCGTGAAGGCAATTTGTACGCAACGGACCTGGCCGAACGCATCTATTGCGGTTATCGGCGCGAAGGTTTAGCACAAGTGAGCTTTGACCCCTGGAACGGGTTTAGCCCCGGCGAGCGATTCGTTAATGATGCCGAGGCTGCGCTAATGGTGGCGGGCGCGATGCTGTCCCGCGAACTCGATTGCAATACGTGCTACGTCGGGCACGTTTCCAAAACTGTCGCACGGCAGGGAATCATTGACGCGCACAGCGGGCGCGGGGGCGCGGCAATGGGTGACAACGCCCGCTTTGTATTCAATTACGTGCCCCACGACCAAAAAGAGGATTCAAAGGCATGGCCGGCGCCCGCCGAAGCCGAGCGGGCCGCGGCACAAGGAAACCTGTTCCGGCTGCATATCACGAAACAAAGCTATGCCAAGCGCCCCACAGAGCCCGTATGGATCGAAAGGCAGGGATACGGCTTCACGGTCCACCAAGGGGCGCCGGCAACGCCTGCGGCCCGCCTAGAGGCCGAAGGCGAGCGGGTAAAGGCATTTGTACAGCAGGAGCTTGAGCGGGGCATTCGTTACATGGGGCGCCCGCTTGAGGAACAGCACGACCGCTACGGAATGGGGCGGAACAAGGCGCGGCAGGTAATCGGCTGGCTGATATCGGCCGGCGGACTGATCGAGCGGCAATTATCCGAAAGTGAACGCCGCGGGAAATTCACGCAATACCTTGAGCCGGTATTCCCCCAGGCGCCCGAATTGGGCACGGCGGACCCCTTCCAATGAGCCCAAACCCGAACAGGCGCCAAGTGGCGCAAGGTGGCCGGATTGATACCAGCGAGGGTACCCGCGGGACGCCCAAATATTGCGTTTTCAATGCGGCCACCCTTAAGGGAAAAGAAAGTGGCCGGATTGGCCGGCCCGCTTCTTTCCCTGTTTTCATGGTCAAGTGGCCGGATGGTGGCCGCTTACGGCCGGTACGGCCGGATTGGATTGGTGGCGGGACTTTGCGCGGGCGTGAGGATGCGCCGGGCAGCGCCGTTTTAGAGGATATATTTACGCCGTGGCGGCCCCGCGCGCGTGCCCGCGCCCCGCGGCGCGATCATGGCGCCAGGATCGAGCTCGCCCGCAACCACACATCATCGCCCCATCACGGCGGTAACATTCATAGGGCAGCGCCGCGCTGCATCCCTCATTCATCCCTCAATAGCGGGTTTTCGGCATGCCTGGCGCCGGTATTCCTGGGCCCACGCCCTGGCGCCATATCGGCGCCGGTTACCTATCAATGGCCCGGGCTGCGACCGGCGCAGTTATTGACCTTTCGGCGACGGTGTCTTGACGGACACGCAGTCCCGGGCCGCCTTACCCATGCCGAGCGCCAGCCGAACGGGCGCGGCATCGGATCAGACTCGGCTATTTCCTGCCGGCGATTCAGGCAAGAAAGCGTGACGGGGGGTGCCGGCGGGCGGGCGGGCCGGATTTGTGGCCGTGCCGCAGGAATTCGGGGATTAACGAGCACGCCCCCTACGTTTTTTCTACGCGAGGATCCAAAATTTTTTACAAATCACGCGCGAGGCGCCAACAAAAAGGGCGCCCGCAACGGCGCCCCTAATTGGAACGGCCGCCGGTCAATCTTCGGCGCAGTCCTCGAGCAGCCCGGCCGCGTCCATGCGCGCCCGCAGCGTGTCAACGGTTACGGCTTTGTCGGCCCGGAGCCCTGGCACGTTGTACGTGCTGGCTATGGCGTCAGTGAGCAGCACTCGGAACATTTCATCCTTGGAACGCTTGGCGGTTTGCTTATCCATGATCGTTTCCCTTTTCGCGGTTGTTTGCCGGATGGCACGCAAACAGTAGCACCAATTTTTGAGGCTGAAAATCCGCAGAGAATCGCAACGCGATGCGGAAACCGCAACAACCCGCTAACGAGTGTCTAACCTGAAAGGAGTTTATTATGTTGAATTTCAATTTTTTCCGTGGCAAAAAACCGGACACTATCCCGCCTTTGGCTGATGCAGTTGAACGGCTGGCCAGCGCGCGGCAGACCTTCGCCCGCGATGCCGATGTATTGACGCAAGCGCAAGCGGCACTCGGGAATGCGTTGTTGAATGCCGCCGATGACGCGACGGTATCCATCGCGCGCGAGGCGCTTGCCGTGGCCGAAGTGAAAAAATCAGAATCCGCGCTAACTTTGGCCGCTGCTGAGGCAGTCCACAAGGCCGCGCAGGAATTCGCACAGGCGCAGACGTCGCAGGAAAGGGCGGCGGCTATTGATGCTGTTCTGAATGAGCGGCATAGCAACGCCGTCGAAATTGACGCAGCAATTGATGCGCTGGCGGCGCTCGTACAGAAAGGGAACGTCATTCACGCGCGTTTGCGCGAGCTTAATCCGCCTTCGTCTGTGGCAATGCCCGCGGGTATTAGCGCCGACGGCTTGACGCGCATTATCGAATTCTGGCTACGGTATCAGCCCGGCACGACTTATGCGCCATTTGAACATCCGGATGAGGCGAGGGTTGCGAGGTATCTGCCCGGCGCGAAACCGGCAGATAGCGGCGGCCAGAAATAGGGAGGTTCAAATGTCCGATCAAAACGTGATAAACAGCAGCGCCCCCGCAGCCGATGCCGGCCCGATCGTTACGCCGACTTTTTCGGCTTCGCAGCTTCAAACGATGGCCGATGACCTGGTAAATCGCGGGTCAATGACGAGGGACGAAGCCGACGCGGCGTTAAAGGCTGACGGCGTAGAAATTCAGGCGCAGCCGAGCGCGGAACAGGTTGCCTACGATAAGCAGTTTCCGCGCGCGGAAAAACCGACGGACTACGAAATGCCCAGGATTGCCGGCGATGTGGACGCTAAAGCGGCCGCGGCCCTGGACCGAACGGCCCGCGCATGGCTGTTTGACGCGGGTTTTGATCGTGCGCGGGGCTCGTCAATGCTCAAAGAGGTGGACCGTGTAGCGCAGCGTCTTGCGTCCATGTCGGAAAGCGAGCGCAAGAGCTTTTCACAAGCCGAGAGGGGCAAGCTTGCGCGCATATGGGGCAGGGATACGGAATCAAAGCTTGCCCTTGGGCGTCAATTGGTCCGGGAATTGGACAAGAAAACCCCCGGCTTGCTGGCGATGCTCGACGAAACAGGCGCGGGCGATAGCAGCGTTGTTGTGGCCATGCTTGTCGCACAGGCCGAGATTTTGGCTAACCGGCCCGGCCGGAAGTAGCCATTACCTGAAAGTTGGATCATGGCGCGCAAGCGGCAGCCGGCCCTCGAGCCGAATTTACGGGAAGCGCGGTTTGTGGCCGCGTACGTTGCGGATCCTGAATGCAACGCTTCGCGCGCTGCTGTTGCGGCCGGCTATTCGATTCGAAACGCGGCGAGCCGCGCGCATGAGATCATGAAACGCTCGCGGATTCGAGCGGCGATAGAAGCGGCGCGCAGAGAAATTACCGAGCGCGGGCATTTTAGCGCGGAGGTTGCGATGCGGCGCCTTGATTCGGCTGCACAGTTTGCCCGTGATACTGGAAATGCTACTGCGCTCGCCCGATGTATTGAATTGCAATTGCGCCTGCACGGAATGCTGATTGACAAGGCGCAGATTCAGGTTGAGCGCGTGGACCTGATGGCTACGCTAATCGAAGCCCGCAAGCGCAGTTTTCCCACAGCGGAATATGAGGCGGTCCCTAACCCTTTCGATTGATCCCCATAGAGGGATTCAAAGAGGGACCGGCGCCTTGGCCCTCTCCTAACTCCTTGATTATTGGCGTCCCCACGGGGATTCGAACCCCGGTTACCGCCGTGAAAGGGCGATGTCCTAGGCCTCTAGACGATGGGGACCGCTGAAAAAATGGAGTCAGACTCGAATTTCTGGACTCACTCGCCCTGCAGCCCGCAGAAAATCGAGTCTGACCCCATTTTTTTACTGGTGGAGGTAACCGGGATCGAACCGGTGACCTCTTGCATGCCATGCAAGCGCTCTCCCAGCTGAGCTATACCCCCACGAGAGAGCGCGCATTATAGCGGGGCGACCGTACCCTGTAAACAAAACCGTTTATTCGGAAGGGGTTGCGACATCAACGACCAGGAAACTCAGCGCGAACTGCGTGGCTGGTGGTTGGTGTTCAACACCATCCACTATCCACCATCCACGATCCACGATCCACGCCTTCCTACTTTGGAAAAGCCTGCAGCTGCTTTTCCATGCGGGCGAGCACCTCGTCGCGGCCGATCAGCTCGAGCACGACATCCACCGAGGGGGTCTGCGCCACTCCCGTCACCATCACGCGCAGCGGCATCGCGAGCTTCGGCATCTTGAGCTTGTATGAGGCAATCACTGACTTGATTGCCTCATTAATCGAACCCCGGGACCAGTCAATGTTGGAAAACCGAGCCGCAAGATCCGCCAATGCCGGGCGCACCTCCGCGGAATAGTGCTGCCGCTTGAGGTCCTCCGCCGGCTCGAGCGCGCGGTAGAAATAGACCGCGGCGTCCGCCAGCTCCTCCACCGTATTGACGCGCTCCTTGAGCAGCGCGACGACACGGGCGAGCGGCGGCCCCTTTGCGGTGTCGCAGCCGTCCCGTTGCAGGAACCGCTCCGCGAGCGCGGCGAGTCGCGCGTCGTCGGCGCCCTTCAGGTACTGCGCGTTAAGCCACGCCAGCTTGCCGGGATCGAAGCGCGCCGGCGACTGGTTGATGTGATCGAGATCGAACCATTCGACGAGCCGGGCGCGCGAGAACATCTCCTCGTCGCCGTGCGACCAGCCCAGGCGCGCAAGATAGTTCACCAGCGCCTCCGGCAGGTAGCCGTCGTCGCGGTACTGCGTGACGCTCACGGCGCCGTGGCGCTTGGACAGCCGCTCGCCGTCCGCCCCGAGGATCATCGGGACGTGCGCGAACTGCGGCAGCAACGCGCCCAGCGCGTTGTAGATGTTGATCTGGCGCGGCGTGTTGTTGACGTGGTCGTCACCGCGGATGACGTGCGTGATGCTCATGTCGATGTCGTCCACCACCACGCCGAAGTTGTAGGTCGGGATGCCGTCGCCGCGCAGCAGCACGAGGTCGTCCAGCTCGGCGTTCGCGACCGTGATCGCGCCTTTCACCAGGTCGGTGAAGGTCACCTCGCCCCAGTCCGGGTTGCGGAATCGCACCACCGGTTGCGCGCCGGGCGGGGGCTTCAGGCCGAGCCTCATCGCGTTTTCCGGCCGCCAGCGCCCGTCGTAGCGCGGCTTCTCGCCCCGGGCGCGCTGCTGCTCGCGCAGCGCCTCCAGCTCCTCGCGCGTGGCGTAGCAGTGATAGGCCTTGCCCGCCGCAACCAGCTGCTCCGCCACCTCGCGGTAGCGCGCGAGCCGGTCCATCTGGTAATACGGCCCCTCGTAATCGAGGCCGAGCCAGGCCATGCCGTCGAGGATCGCGCCGACCGACTGCTGGGTGGAGCGCTCGCGGTCGGTGTCCTCCACGCGCAGGATGAAGGTGCCGCCGTGCCGCTTCGCGTAGGCCCAGCAGAACAGGGCGGTGCGCGCGCCGCCGATGTGGAGGTAGCCGGTGGGACTGGGGGCGAAGCGCGTTCTTATCATGAGAGGCGTGACATGGTGCGGCGTGACATGGTGCGGCGTGACATGGTGCGGCGTGACATGATGATTCGTGACATGGTGAGGCGTGATGTGAAAAAGCGCTGCTCAACCACGCTTTACCACGTCACGCAGTCTCATGTCACGAATCACCATGTCACGCTCTATCATGTCACGCTTTTTGGAGGAACGCGCTGGCGGAATTCCGCCGCAGCGTCCTCCACGGTCATAAAAACGGCGCCGTTCTCAGCCGCCGTTTTTATGACCTTCTCGAGCATCATCATCCGCGCGCCGCGCCCGATCACGAACGGGTGGCAGGTATAAGTCAGCACGCCCCACTCCACCGTGTCGCGCATGTAGAGAAAGTCGTTGATCCAGTTCTCGCCCACCGCGTTGGCATTCATCAGGCCCTGGCGGTTGGCCGTTTCGGTGCGGACGAACTCGAAATGCGGCGCGTCGTCGGTGGCCCAGTGGATCGGCATCTCGACGAGCCCCGTCTCCTTGCCGAAGCGGGCAAGCTTCTCCAGCTCGATCGCGTCGCCGCTCCTCGCGTAGTACGGCGTGTAGTCGTCGCCCATCAGGCTGCTGTCGTAGAGAAAGCCGTGCTTGAGGAACAGCTCGACCGAATGCGGGCTCAGGTCCCACGCCGGCGAGCGGTAGCCGCGCGCCTTGCGCCCGGTGAGCTTGCGGATCGCCTCGTTGCCCCGGATCAGCTCGTTCTCCTCCTGCTCGCGCGTGAGGCTCGCGGGCGGGCGGTGCGTCCAGCCGTGATGCGCGATCTCGTGTCCGGCGGCCGCCACCTTCTCGCACGCCTGCGGGAAGGTCTCGATGGTGTGGCCGGGCACGAACCAGGTGCTCTTGATGCCGTATTTTGCGAGCAGCGCGAGCAGCCGCGGCACGCCCACCCGCGGCCCGTATTCTCCGCGCGAGATCCACGACGGCGAGGTCAGGCCGCGCGCGATGAAGCCGGAGATCGCGTCGAAGTCGAAGGTGAGGCAAACGATGTGCCGTTTGCCCCTAACGCGTGACGTGGTGCGGCGTGACATGATACGACGTGACGTGGTGATGCGTGACATGAAGAAGCGAGGTTTAAGGGCATTATAGCGTCCTCACGGAGCATAGCGGCTCCTTCCCACACAGACAACGACGCTTCACCATGTCACGCATCACCATGTCACGAATTATCATGTCACGCTATTCGGTTATGATCTAACGATGGTGCCGGAACATCGAGTGCAGAACTGGGATGTCCACAAACCGTTGGCGCGCTCGCGCGGCGGCATCGTCGCGACCCAGAACCGCGTGGCGGGCGAGGCCGGCGCGCGCGTGCTCGCGGCGGGTGGCAACGCCGTGGACGCGGCGGTGGCGACCGGATTTGCGCTGGCCGCGGTCGAGCCGTGGAACAGCGGGCTGGGCGGGATCGGATTCATGCTCGTCTATTCCGCAAGGAAGGGCCGGGTTTCCGTGGTGGACTTCGGGCCGGTCTCCCCCCGCGGGCTCGATCCCGCCGCGTATCCGTTGACCGGTGGGGACACGGTCACTCGCGACCTCTTCAGCTGGCCGGCGGTCGAGGATGACCGCAACGTGCACGGGCCGCTGTCGTTCGCGGTCCCCGGTCACGTGGACGGGCTCGGCCTCGCGCTCGAGCGCTTCGGCACCCTGAAGCTCGCCGACGTCGTGAAGCCGGCCATCGGGCTCGCGGAGCAAGGCATCGCCGTGGACTGGTTCCTCACGCTCAAGGTCGCCACCCTGGCAAAGGAGCTGGCGCGCTATCCCGTGACGCGCGACATCTGGCTGCCGCAGGGTTTTCCGCCGGTGACCGCGTCCGGCGCCCCGCTTGAGCGGCTGAGGCTCAAGGGGCTCGCCGGCACGCTCGGGCGGCTCGCCGACGCCGGCCGGCGCGATTTCTATGAAGGCGAGATCGCCGCCGCGCTGGTCCAGGACGTGAAAGCGATGGGCGGCATTCTCGATGCCGGGGACCTGCGCGCTTACCGCGCGCGCGTGGTGGAGCCGCTCGCGGCCGACTACCGCGGCGTGCGATTCACGCTCGCGCCGGGACTCACCGCCGGGCCCAGCTTCCTGCGCGCCCTGGACGGGCTGCGCCGCGCGGGTTTCCGCCGCAACTGGCCGCGCGCCGACGCCTTCGTCGCCTACGCCGAAGCGATGCGGCGCGCCTACGCCGAGCGGCTCGAGACCATGGGCGACACCGCCGACCGGCGCGCCCCGTCCACCACCACGCACCTCAACGTGGTCGACCGCCAAGGCAACATGGTGGCGCTGACGCAAACGCTGCTCTCGGTGTTCGGCTCGAAGGTGGTCCTGCCCTCGACCGGCATCCTGATGAACAACGGCATCATGTGGTTCGACCCCCGGCCGGGCTCGCCCAACTCCCTGGCGCCGGCCAAGCGCCCGCTCACCAACATGTGCCCGGCGCTCGCGCTGCGCAACGGCAAGGCCTGGTTCGCGATCGGCGCCTCCGGCGGGCGCAAGATCCTGCCGGCGGTGCTGCAGATCTCGTCGTTCCTCGTGGACCATCGCATGCGCCTCGACGATGCGTTCCACCACCCCCGCATCGACGCGAGCGAGGCGGAGTACGTGGCGCTCGACCCGCGCCTGCCCGCCGCCGTCCACAAGGCGCTCGCGGCGAAATTTCCCGTCCGCCAGAACGAGCTCGTGGTCTATCCGACGAACTACGCCTGCCCGAGCGCGGTGCTGCGCGACGCGAAGACCCGGGAAAATTTCGGGATGACGGACGTCATGTCGCCGTGGTCCGGCGCCGTCGCCGAGGGAGGCGGCTGAAAAGCGTGATTGGTGATTGGTGATTGGTGATTGGTGATTGGTGATTGGTGATTGGTGATTGGTGATTGGTGATTGGTGATTGGTGATTGGTGATTAGACTGAAACCAGGTTTATCAGCGGTTCCTGATCGGGTCCAATCACTATTCACTATTCACTAATCACGCATTTGGAAATGAAATGATTCGCGCCGCCATCATCGGCCTCGGCAAATGGGGCCAGAACCTCGTCAACAGCGTGCAGGGCAAGAGCGACGTCATACGCTTTGTCGCGGGCGCAACCCGCACGCCCGCCAAAGTCGCGGCCTACGCCGCCGAGAAAGGATTCCCGCTCCACGATTCGTACGAAAAGGCGCTCGCCGACCCCAAGGTGGACGCCGTGGTGCTCGCGACGCCCCACACGCAGCACGCCGCGCAGGTCATCGCGGCAGCCAGGGCCGGCAGGCACGTGTTCACGGAAAAGCCGCTCGCGCTCACCGCGAAAAGCGCCCGGGCGGCGCTGCGCGCGTGCGCGAGGGCCGGCGTCACGCTCGCGGTCGGCTACAACTGGCGCTTTCAGCCCGCGCTGCGGGAAATCCGCAACATGCTGGACGACGGCCGGCTCGGCAGGCTCCTGCACCTCGAAGGCAATTTCTGCGGCCCGAGCGTCTACCGCTACCCCGCGAATCACTGGCGCCAGGAGCGCGAGGAAGGCCCCGCCGGCGGCATGACCGGGCGCGGAGTGCACGTGGTGGACGCCTTTCTGTATCTCGCCGGGCGCGTAGGCTCCGTTCACGCGCAGAGCGCGCGCCAGGTGCTCGATTACGGGCTCGACGACACCACCTCGATGCTGTTCCGCTTCCGGAGCGGTGCGAGCGGCTACCTCGCCACCGTGATCGCCACCGCGGAAACGTGGCGCATCCAGGTGTTCGGCTCCAAGGGCTGGGTGGAACTCGGCGACGTCGAGCATCTGACGACGTGGCGGATGAAGGCCTGCTTCGTGGACCCGCAAGACCTGATGGTGCACCACCCGCCGCGGGTGCTCGCCTATCCGCAGACCAGCACCGAGCGCGCCGAGCTGGAGAACTTCGCGCGCGCGGCGATGGAAAAACGCCCGCTCGCCGTCGCCGGCGGCGACGAAGAACACGGTGTCGCGGTATTGGAGGCTATCCTGGGGTCAGTGAAGACGCGAAGGACCGTCCGCATCGCAACAAAACCGTGACATGATCCTGCGTGACATGGTACGGCGTGACATGATATTGCGTGACGTGGTACTGCGTAGTCAGTCAGACAGAGAGCTAAGCACGCTTCACCATGTCACGAATTTTCATGTCACGAATCACCATGTCGCGAATCATCATGTCACGCTCTACCATGTCACGCTTCATCAAAAGCGATTGATCCGGAACGGCGTGAGATCAATCGCGGGACGCCTGCCGCCGACGAGATCGGCAACGAGGCGTCCCGTAGAGGCGCCGGCGCACAGGCCGAGATGCCCATGGCCGAAGGCGTAAAAAACGTTCTTCTGCTTCGCTGAAGGCCCGATCACCGGCAGCGAGTCGGGCATGGACGGGCGCCGGCCCATCCAGCGCGTGGCGTCCGTCGTGCGCACCTGCGGGAACATGCGCTTCATGTGGGTCTCCAGCACGTCCGCGCGCTGGTAGTCGGGCTCGGCGTAGATCCCCGAGAATTCCGCCTGCCCCGCGACGCGCACGCCCATCTCCATCGGCGTCACGAACACCTTGGCGTCCGACACGTGCACCGGCAGCGGCAACTGCAGGCCCGGGTCCGAATAGGTCACGTGGTAGCCGCGCTCGGCCTCGATCGGCACCGCCTCGCCGAGCATCGCCGTCAGCTCGCCCGAGTGCACGCCGGCGCAGACGACCAGCGTCTCCACCGGCATGCGGCCCGCGCTGGTCAGGAGCGCCACCACGCCGCCCTCGACCGTTTCGATGTCGAGCACCTGGCGCTCGAGGAGCGTGCCGCCATCGCGCTGGAACTGCGCGGCAAGGGACTTCACCAGGCGCCCCGGGTTCGCGACGTAGCCCTGCTCGAGCACGTGGACGCCGCGCACGTAGCCTGGCGCCAGCTGCGGCACGAGCTTCCGGATGCCCGCCGCGTCCAGCAGTTCCGTCCTGACGCCGCGCTCGCGGCGCAGCTTCCAGGCGAGCGCGTCGCCCTGGTAGCTTTTTTCGCTCTCGTAGGCCACCAGGTAGCCGCTGCGGCGCACGAGATCCGGGGTGCCCGCCCATTTCACCAGTTCCTCGTAGCTGGGCACCGTGTCCCGGATCAGCGAGTAGAGCGCGATCGAAGCACGCTCCGCCTGACTCGCGGTGGCGCTGGCGAGGAAGCGCAGCATCCACGGCATCCCCTTGGCGAAGTAGCTCCAGCGCACGACCAGCGGGCCGAGCGGATCGGTGAGGTAGCCGGGCACCTTCCACAGCACCCCCGGCACCGCCTGCGGCACGCAGCCGCCGTTGTTGAGCATCCCGGCGTTGCCGAACGAGCAGTACTCGCCCGGGGGATGCATCGTCACCACGGTGACCTCGTGCCCCTCGCGGCGCAGATAACAGGCGGTGGCGATGCCGACGATGCCGGCTCCGACAATCGTGATCTTCTTGCTCATGGGATCGGCACTGATAATCGAAAGGCGTGACGTGATGCTGCGTGACGTGGTGCGGCGTGACTTGATACTGCGTGACGTGATAAGGCGCGGAAAGAAGCCGAATCCGACCTAGCGACGCCTTCCCATGTCACGCATCACCATGTCACGCATCACCATGTCACGCATCACCATGTCACGCATCACCATGTCACGCATCATCAGGAAAATGGTGGGTGGTACAGGGTTCGAACCTGTGACCCCTGCCGTGTGAAGACAGTGCTCTACCGCTGAGCTAACCACCCGAAGCGAGGCCGCATTTTATCACCGGTTCGGTACGCTTAAAACCGGTGGCGCGCGTTAAGACAGTATTGCGATGAGTCATGCCCCCTCACCCCCACCCTCTCCCAAAAGGAGAGGGAGAATCCTACTTTCCTCTCCCAAAGGGACAAGGAGAATCTTACTTTCCTCTCCCAAAGGGACAGGGAGAATCCTACTTTCCTCTCCCAAGGGGAGAGGGAAAATCTTACTTTCCTCTCCCACTCGGGAGAGTGCCAGGGTCATGGGCTTTATAAAGTTTCCCTCTCCCCTTGGGAGAGGGTTAGGGTGAGGGGCATGAGCAGGCGAGCGCAGACATTACGCCACAATCAAACCGACGCCGAGAGGCGGCTCTGGTCGTGCCTGAGGAGCCGCCAACTCGGCGGATTCAAGTTTCGGCGCCAGTATCCAATATCGCCTTACGTCGCTGACTTCGTTTGTGTCGAAACGGGATTGATTATCGAGATTGATGGCAGTCAGCATGTTGTTGATCGTTCACGCGACGCCGAACGCGCCCGGTTTTTCGAGCGTATCGGCTACCGTACGGTGAGGTATTGGGACAACGACGTCCTGCTCAGAACCAGTGAGGTACTCGAGGCTATCCTTCTAGAGCTGGGGTCCCCTCACCCCCACCCTCTCCCAAGGGGAGAGGGAGCTCTTGAGAGTTTCTAGCATGATGCTACGCCTTACCACGTCACGCCGCACCATGTCACGCCGCACCACGTCACGCCGCACCACGTCACGCAGCACCATGTCACGCAGCACCATGTCACGCGGCACCACGTCACGCGGCACCACGTCACGCTTCACCGCCAGGGCAAAGGGCCAGAAGTAAAGCCGCCCGATGCTCCGCCAGCGCCCGTCGGTATCGTCGCCGAGGCCCATCTTGAACGTCTCGGGCTGGTTGGCGGGCACGCAGAGCGTCCCGTAGAGGCGGTCCCAGACCGCCAGCTCGAAGCCGCGGTTGCGGCCCCAGTGCCGCGCCTCGGCGCTGTGGTGCAGCTGGTGATGGGCCGGGCTGATGAGCCAGCGGTTGAGCGTCGCGCCGTAGGAGATCCACACCTGCCAGTGCCGCAGATTGCCGATCAGGTTGAACGCCCACATCACTGCGTGCAGGCCCAGGAAGGTGTAGAAGCCGATGCCGCCGTCCACGAAGCGGTGAAACACCCAGGTCACCACGCCGGTGGCGACCGCCGGCACCCACGCCATGACCGCGAGGTCGATGGGATGGGCGCGAAAGGCGGTCATCGGGGTCAGCACCTCGGCGGAATGGTGCACCTTGTGGAATTCCCACAGGAACCGGACGTCGTGCAGCAGGCTGTGGGCGACAAAGCGCCCGAAATCGTAGGTCACGAAGAACACGAGCGTATAGGCGAGCTTCGCCTCCACGCCGGCGGTCCCGGCGCTCACCGCCCCCGGCCCCAGGAAGGGCGCGAGCAGCCGGTCGAGCCAGCCGGCGACCGCGCCGTCCGTGAACAGCACGGGGCCCGCCAGCAGCGGGAACGCCACGGCATTGACGAGGTAATAGCTGTAATCCACGCGCGCGGAGGGGTGCCACCACAGCGATCGGCCGAAGTAGCGCTGGAAGAACTCGCGCCAGGTGCCCGTTCCCGGGACGCTCCCACGGGCGTAGCCGAAGCGCCATGCGGCCATGGCAATGATCAGCGTCGACACCAGGAACGGCCAGTAGATGAAGGAATCGCGCTGCAGGAACGCCAGGACCGCCCTCGCGGCGTGCCGCGTCACCGTGAATACGAAGTCGTACAGGTACGGGTGGATGGGGAGGTCCTGCATTGAGTTGCCGCTCGGCGGCTACTTCGTCGCCGTCGCCGGTGTCGTGCCTTCGTCCGCTACCGCAGCGGCGACGCCGGCTGCAACGGCGGCGCCGAGCGCCGCGGCGGCGGGTGTGACACCGCCGGCCGCCGCGCCGGCAGCTCCCGCCGCGCCGGCGGCACCGACGGCGATCGAACCCAACTGGCTGAACGCGGCCGACACGGACGCCGGCAGCGAGACGGCCGGAATCGTGACCGCGAGCGCGCTCGCGGTCGCAACGAACCCCGTGGTGCCCGCGGCGAACGTCACCGCGCCCGCCGCGTTGCTGACCTGGATCGCGCCGATGGTAACACTGAGAAACCCCGGGTTCACGACCGCCGCCATGTAGTCCGTGCCGCGGATCCCGATCGTCGCCATCGGCATGCGGACCAGGTAGGCCTTGGGGTTGCGGTTGGTGATCACCGTCGTGACCGAGCGCAACGCGCCCCGCAGCAGCTCGAACACGAAGCGATCCTTGGCGGGCTCGTTCTTTGAGAACGAGTACTGGGCCACCCGGAACTCGGTGTTTTCGTGCAGCAGCATGTACTGGCCGTCGTCGAAGCGCAGGGTGGCGAGGCTCTTGGGCCCCGTGACGACCGTGGTGCCGGCTTCGACGCGCTGGCCCGCGCTGGCCGCGGTCGCCGCCTTGGCGGTCGCGCCGGCCCTGACCTGGCCGTTCGCGGTCTCGATGACCGCGGCGGCGAATCCCGTGAGCGAAAGCAGCAAGCTGAAGAGAAATACCGCTGAGCGAATTGCGTGCTTCATGACAGGTCTCCTGGGTGACACCCTTCCCTTAGAGCGCCTGACAAAATGACTTTCCCCTCCTTTTCAAGGAGGGGTGGATGCGAAGCAGACGGGGTGGTTGTGGTTCACCCATCACTCCCACCACCCCGCCCGCTGGCGCGGGCACCCCTCCTCCGGCAAGAGGGGAGAGTGCAGGCGATCCGACGAATTCGCTCATTTTGTCAGGCGCTCTTAGTCGAAATGATGCGCTGTGGGTGCGGAAAACGCAGGGCTTATTGTGATCATCAATTTACTCGAGAGTCTTGATATACATCAAGGGCTTCAATTACAGGGCGCCCACAGCGGGATCAGATCGTAAACCGTGATGCCATTGGCAATCAAAACATTGCCCAGGGAGTGCTGGAACCGGCCGGTGTCGTCGATCCGCACCGCGATGCGGTCGGCGTCCACTGCCGTCACCGTCCCGCGAACGCGGTCGCGCGTGACGGTGCCGACGGTGAATTCGCGGCACACCCGCGCGCCGGGCTTGCCGACGGCCGCCGCGTGCTCCGCATGGGCGCGCGCGCGCGCGATCATCCTCGGCGTCGCGCGACCGGTGATGGCGTCATTCTCCCACGGTCCGGCGTAGCGGTCGCCGCCCGGCCACTCGTAGACGCCGGTTCCGTGCCGGCGATCGTTGCGGAACCCGCCGGAATACTTCTCTCCTGCCCACGGCGAGCGCGGTCCCCACGCATAGGTGCCGGTGCCCTCCCTGCGGTCCTCGACGAAGCCGCCTTCGTAGCGATCGCCCGAGGGCCACGTCTTCACGCCCCGCCCGTGCTTGCGGCCGGACTTGAACTCGCCCTGGTATCGCGCCGTGCCGGCCGCCTCGCCGCGTCCTTCCGCGAGGCCGTTCCTGCAGCCGCCGGAGTAGCCGCCCTGGAGCTCCGGGTCGAGGATCTTGCAGCTGACCGGCGACTGGCCGAGGGCGCCTGCGGGGAAGAGGCACGCGGCCACTGCGGCCAGGAAAATGCGTGACATGGTCCTGCGTGACAGAAAAAACTCCTCCTCCCCCCTTGTGGGGGAGGATCGAGGTGGGGGGCAAGCGTCCTCCCCCCTTGCGGGGGAGGATCGAGGTGGGGGGTAGGACCCCTGGCAAGAGACCTGTGGCATGGCGAAGCGTGGCATGGTACTACGTGACATGCTGCTGCGTAATCGACGGACGGCCAGTGTAATGAGCATGTAAACCTCGCACTCTGTCAGCCGTTGTACCCGGCACGTGCTCTGCAAACATGACAAGACAACGCACTCCATTTTTTTCGCAGCACCCCCAGAACTCTCCTTGCCCCCTTGCGGGACAATCCCAAAATTCTCCTTCCCCCCTTGCGGGGGAAGGTTGGGATGGGGGTCGTCCCGGGGAGCAAGCGCTCTGATATCTCCCTTCCCCCATCCTCACCCCCGCCCCTCTCCCAAGCTGAGAGGGGAGGCTCGACATTCCCCTTCCCCACTCGGGAGAAGGGGAATGGATGAGGGGAAAGGGGGAAGGGCGGGGATGGGGGAATGAATACCAAACGCGCAAGAAAACTTCGCAACCACATGACCGAGGCCGAACAGCGCCTCTGGCAAAAACTCAAGCGTCGTCAACTCGCCACCCTGAAGTTCCGCCGCCAACAGCCGATTGGGTCTTTCATCGTTGACTTTGTGTGTCTGGAGCGACGTGTGATTGTCGAAGTGGATGGCGGACAGCACGCAGACAGGGTCCCTGACGACGAACAGCGCACGTGCTGGCTACAGGCGCAAGGCTATCGCGTACTCAGATTCTGGAACAACGAAGTGTTGGGGGAGACGGAGGCTGTGGTGCAGGCTATTTTTGAAGCGGTGAAGTCAAGGGCTTGACCCCCCACCTTCATCCTCCCCCTCAAGGGGGGAGGACACTCGCTGACCCCCCATCTCAATCCTCCCCCGCAAGGGGGGAGGACACTCGCTGACCCCCCACCTCAATCCTCCCCCGCAAGGGGGGAGGACACTCGCTGGCCACCCACCTCAATCCTCCCCCGCAAGGGGGGAGGAGTTTGCGATGTTACCGATGTGCCCGGTTGCACACGATTACCACTCGCTCGCCACCCAGATTCCCTGCGGAGTAAGCGTCACGCGCGGCGCGTTCTTCGCCCGCGAACGGGAAGATTCCCAGAAGATCCGCCCCAACCCGTAGCCGATCAGGCTGCCCGCGACGGTGTCGGAAAACCAGTGCTCGCGGCTTCCGGTGCGGGCGAGATTGGTTGCCGCGGCGATGCCGTAGAGCCAGGGCGCGTTGTACTCCAGCGCGAAGGGCGTCGCGACCGCCCACGCCACCGCCGCATGCCGCGACGGAAACGCCTGGAAGCGGTCCTCGCTGCTGAAATGATCGAAACGGCTCCTGCCGAGCCCCGCATCCGGGCGCGCGCGGCCGACCGCGTACTTGAGCCCGCTCGCCACCACGAGCGCCGTGGCCCCCGCCTCGGCCGCCGCGAAGCCGGTGCGCGAGCGCACCGGATCGCTGCCGTCCAGCGCCACCAAGGCCGAACCGGCGAGCCCGATCCAGGGGAGCGCATTCCCCACCCGCACCCCGTCGCGCAGCCAGCGGCTGGCGGCGTGGTCCCTGGCGAACTCGAAGCCGCGGCGGTCGAGCGCGCTGCTCGCCAGCACCGTCGCGGCGCCAATCGCGCCCGCGCGCAGCCAATTCACGCTTGCCGCCGTCCGGCCGGCGGCGGCCAGGTCGCCGGCCACGCGCCCCACCTCGCGCGTTTCCGGCAGCAGCGCGGTGATGCCCGGCAGCTCCGTGCTTACGTCGTCCAGCCGCGCCAGCGGGTCCGTCTCGCGCGCCGCGGGGTTCAGGTATTCGACGGCGACGTACTCCGCGAGCTCGTCCCTGCCGATCGCGCCGCTGAAGTAACGGTCCAGGCGCTTCAGATCGAAGAAATCGTAGCGGACGACCGGATTGGAGCGCTCGGAGAATTCGATGCGGATCTCGCGCGCGTCGTCCGGCGCAAGTCGCAGCACCGTGCGCGCGGCGCGCCCGACCGCGCGGCTGATCGGGTGCAGGCGGTCGTTGGCGAGCGTCACCGTCAGGCGCGCGGAGCCGTCGTACGCCACCCGGATGTTCCGGAACTCCTGCTGATGGAGGGCTTCCACCAGTCGGTACTCATGGGAGGAGTCGGCGCGCCATTGCTGCGCGCTCGGCCGGGCGGAGATGCGGGTATAGGGCTCCGGGCCCCGCGCTTCGGGGGTCCACGCCTCGCGGCGGTCCGCGGGTATGACCTCGTCGTTTCGCGCCGGCGCGGGCTCGACCTTCAGGGCGCGGTCGTCGCGCAACTGCGTCAGATCGTGCAGCGCGACGGTGCGGAAGAGCTTGGCGCCGCCGTCGCGCGTAAGCGGCCGCCAGAGCAAAGTCGCGGTCGTGCCGATGGTGCGGGTCATCATGGCGTCGAAGGGAATGCTGACGTACACCCCCTTGTCGAAACTGCCCTCCCCGAATTCCTGCGCCGACACGTTGGTCTTGGTCGCGAAGGCGCCGAAAGTCACGCCGTTGCGAAACGTGCGCGACAGGTCCACCGTGACGCCCGAGTCTCCCGCGAGGTAGCGGCCGGCGCTCAACTTCGCCAGCACGTCCTTCCAGCCGGTGTCCCAGTAAAGCGTCGCGTGACCCGTCGCCGTCTCGTAATCGCGGAAGGAGAAGTCCTGGTCGAAGCCGCGCTGCCGCACGTAGTTCGCGTCCACGCCCACGGCCACCCGGCTCGCGAACGGGCGATAGAGCCATTCGCCTCCGACCCCGGCGAACATGGACTCGAGGAAACCGCCGTAGGCGCTGTAATACTGGTTCGCGCCGAGCCGCCCGACATGCGTCAGTTGCAGGTTCGGCATCGTGACGGTCGAGCTCGTCAAGTACTCGCGCAGGAAGGTCCTCACCCGCGGCAGGTTGCTCGGCCCGGTGAACTTGAACTTGTCGTAGTTATCGATGAGCCGCGCCTGCACGCTCCCCTGCAGCCAGGTGTCGTCGCGCAATTTCAGCTTGGCGCGCTCAACGGCGGAAAGCTGATACAGAAGGAACGCGTCGGGCCCGCCTATTGTCTGCGTGTAGCCCAGCCCCAGGCCGTGCTCGAAACGGGACGAACTGGCGGTATAGAGCGGGTTGCCGGGTTCCGTGGTCCCGGCTTCGCGGGCGATAACGGTCTCGCGCTGCGCGCCGGGAGGTACGGGGGCGATCTGCTGCTCGAGCCATGCGTCGCGGTCTATCACGTGCTCGGCGACCTCCACACCCCGCCGGCGGTGAACGAGCACGAAGCGGTCCACCTCCGCCGGCGCATCGCGGTGCAGCACGGCGGCGGCGCGGTCAACGTGGTCGCGCCAGTAGAACGTCTCGGCATCGTCCACGGTGACGCGTAGCTCCCGGCCGCGCCGCTCGATGCCGCGGGCGCGCCAGTCGGTCTGCCGCTCGATCTCGCCCGCCGTCGCCGTCCAGTCGGGCGGCCGCTGCGGCCGACCGGCCGCCACCGCCACGCGCGGGGGATCGTTCAGCTTCGGCGTCGAGAGGCCGTCGAGCTGCGTGTGCAGCGTGAGTCCCAGGGTCAGCTTGTTGCCGCGCTCGACGCCGAGCATGAAATCCGTCGAGCGCGCCCAGCGATAGACCAGCCCGAAATTCACGGGCGAGCTTTGTTTCTGGTTATTGTTCTGCGGCTCGCTCTGATAATCGTTGCCTTCGTACTCGAGTTTGAGGATCAGTGGCTCCCACGGCGTCTGCCATTGCACACCACCGAATGGCTTGGCGCGGGCCCGGAAGTAGCTGCCGAAATTGAAGTTCCCCCCTTGCCCGGTATCCGGCACCCGCCGTTGGCCCGCCAGGTAGCCCCAGCCGACGCCAAGGCTCCAATCCAAATCTCCGGTGCGCTTGCTCGCCACCAGATACTCGCCCGAGAACAGCCCGGTTCCGGCGATGTCCCGGAAGCCGATGGCGACCTGCGGGGCGTAGGCCGACTCGGGCCAGAGCCGGAATTTCACGTCGAAGCCCTTGTCCTTCGCGCTTTGCCCGCCGCTCAACTCCGGCGCGCCATACGGGCGGTTGCTGATATCCGAATAGCGAAACCCCGCTTCCATCCAGTCGAACGGCTGCACGAAGATGTTGCCGTGCGTATAAGGTCGCGTATGACTGAAATGGACCGTGAAGTGGCCGGCGTTCCGCATGCGCGCGGTCGGCGTTTGCAGCAGCCCGACGTTCCCCCAATCGCTCGCGGTTAACTCCAGTCCCCGGGATCTCTTAATACCCCCCTCTCCCCTCGGGAGAGGGCTGGGGTGAGGGGGCGCGGCTTCATCAGAGCCAAGCAGGTCAGAAAACCGAAACCCCTCCGCCGCCCCTCCAGCTGCACGTGGCTGGTCGCTGGTGGCTGGTGGCTCGCGGCTCGCGGCTCGTTTCTCGTCTCCCGTCTCTCGATCTCCCTGACGCGGAGCGCTGTTATCTCCCTTCCCCCTCCGAGGGGGGAAGGGTGGGGATGGGGGTGATCCCCTCTCATCCCTGCGGTCCGGCGCCGGACCCTGTGTCGCCAGGAACGCGATCAGCCTTTCCGAAAACCGCTCCGTCCACCCTCCGTCGCGCGCGGGGCTCCAAATCCACGCCCCCGGCGCCGGCTCGTCCTGCTTTTCCCCGTTCCACGCGGCGACGCCGAAGCGCTGCACGCGCCCATCGGGCTGCGCGATCCACGCCCAGTCCGCCCGCGCGGCACGGTCCGGATCGCAGGCGGCAAGATAAGCTTTCGCCTCGTTGCCCTGCACGTGCGGCACCTTGCAGCGCGCGCCCGTGTCCATCACGACCGTCACGGTGCGCGGGCGCTGGGGCAGCACGAAGCTGTGGCCGGGCAGAAGGACAGGATCACGCGCCGGGTTCGCCTGCAGCCAGCGCGCATCGGCCGCCGCGACCGGCGCGCGCCCCGTGACCGCCAGGCTGCGCAGCCAGGCATGCAGCCTGGCCATGGCTTGCGGATCGGCCGTCACCCTGCGGCCGGAATCGGCAAGGCTGTCCAGCAACTCGAGGCGCAGCGCGCTCTGCGCGGGCACCTCCTCCGGCACGCGCCAGATCAAACCCAGCGGATACGGCGCCGCCGTAGCCGGCTGCTCGATCAGCCAGTCGCTCAGCCGCTTCGGCGCAGCCTGGCCGTGCGCCAGCGGCGCGGCAAATGCCAGCGCAATTGCAAGCACAACGGGGCGACGCGGATTCATTGCTTCACCGCCCACCTCTGCCAGGTAAAGCACAGCTCCGCCGAGAGGCACTGCTCCCCGTACACGACGGTTTGTTGTCCGTCACGAATCTCTACCGCATACCGCGCCGGCGGCAGCGCCTGCGCATCGGGCACGACCACGCCCAGCGCGGCCATCAATCCCGCGCGCGGCTCATCCCGGAACCGCTCCTCGAACCACGCCAGGCTTTTCGGATCCAGGCCCTGCAACGCGCTCTTACCCGGCGGCGCTATCGCGCGCAGCACCAGCGCGTCGCGCACGCCAAAGCGGTAGCCGGGCATGACGTCGCGCACGCGCTCCCATTGAACCGGCTCGCCGGCCCGCGCGACCGCCGACCATGAAGGAAGCTCAGGCACCTCGACGCTCCGCCACTCCGTGGTCAGGCCGGTCGCGCCCACGAGGCGGCCGCCTTGCAGGCGCAGCACTTCCCGCTTGGCGCTGTACCACACCTCGACCGGGCCATGCGGATGGGGATCCACGTAGCCCAACGCGAGGAACGCGACCCGGCTTTCGACCGTGACTCGCAGGTATCGGAAGTTGGGATTCAGGCGGGCGGGATCGGGCCCCGGTTCGCCCCGCACCGCGGAGCGGAGGGTCCCGACCACCGCATCCATCCCGGTGGAACAGGCGGACAGCAGGCAGGCCAGCGCGAGCGTGCTGAAGATACGCTTAGTCACGAGCAAGTTCGTGGGTCGTGAGTGGGCAGTTGCCAGTTGTCAGTGCTGAGTTCTGAGCGCTGAGTGCGAAGAACTGGCACCATCCCGCACTCTCACCACCCCGGCCCTGCGGGCCACCCCTCCTCAAGAAGGAGGGGAACCCATTTTGTTAGGCGCTTTAAGGGATTCTACCCGACAACCGCCTCAATCGCGGGTGTCCCCATCGAGCCGGCCGAGGACCGGGTTCGGAGCAAGCCGCGTATCGGCTCGTTGCGCCCTCACCTCAGCTCACGCACATCGCTCTCGGGACCGTCGAGTGGCGATTGACAGCTGGCATCACGGCTGACAATCGATGCTTGATCTTGTGAGTCCTGTCCATTTCCGACAGGCGAAAAAAACCCCGACACTCGGTCGGGGTTTTTCTTGAATCGGGTACGGCTACTTGGTCGCCGTAGCCGTCGGCTGCAGCGGGGCCTCGTCGCTAGCCGACTGCACTGCAATCGCAGCCGCCACGACCGCGGCCGCGACCACGACCATCGTTGTGGTAATCGCACCAGCCGCCGCCGCAGTGGCCGCGCCGGCGCCTGCGCCGGCTCCCGCCGCACCGCCAGCTTGCGCTTGCGCAACCTGGACTGGTTTTTGAGGGCTGCCCGCTTGCTGCGCGAGCAAGCTTCCGGCTGTCATTGCCAAAGCAAATGCGAAAAGGATCGCCGCGACTTTCTTCATGATTTTATCTCCCGCAGGAAAACGTGAATTTGCAATGAGTATATAACCTCTTGCCGACGGCGGGCAATCAGATTTCACCCCTATTTTGACGTTACCGGATGACGGAATTGCAGCGGGAACATTCCAGCCAACGCAATTAATCCCGTTAAGATATAATCCATTGTTTATATTAAATATTTCATCGCATGCTCCCTGCACTCGTTGTCAACGCGCAGCTTTTCTCCCCGGCTTCCTGAAAGATGGCCCGCACCAAAATCTATCATATTGTTAGATTCTGCCGGCTGCAGGGATCGTCCTTTCGGGCCGGCCTGATCTATCATCCGGCCAAAACGCACTGCTTGCAGACTGTTCACCAAACGGGGTGGCCCACGGGTGCCCCGCGGAACCGCGCGACATGACACTAACCGCATTTCTCTCTCATCTCGGCTTTGGCGTCGGCCTGCTCGTTTTATCGCTGATCCTCACGCGCTTGATGCTTCATCGGGTGCGTATCATGGACCTGCCCACCGAGCGATCCTCGCACGCGCTGCCCACGCCCAAATCGGGGGGCATTTCCATCGTCGCGACCTTTTTCATCGGCATCATTGCCATATTCGCCTTCGCGGATCGGACCCTGATCCGGGCCGACTACTTTCTCGGCTTTGTTTTTTCGGCGCTGCTCATCGCCGGCATCTCCTTCTACGACGACGTCAAGAACAAGCCCTTCCCGATCAAGCTCGGCACCCAGTTTTTCGCCGTTCTCGTCGTTCTTGCCTTTGGTATCGTCATTGACCAGGTCGCCCTCCCCTTCGCCGGACTGGTGACCCTGGGATGGCTCGGCTACCCGCTGTCGTTTCTATGGATCGTCGGCCTGACCAATGCCTACAACTTCATGGACGGACTGGACGGGCTCGCCGGCGGGGCTGCGGTCATCGCGAGCGCGTTCTTTGGCGCCATCACCTTCAACCAGGGCAGTACCTTTGTTTACATCACCTGTTACGCGGTGTTCGCCGGGGGCCTGGGGTTTCTGATCTACAATTTCCCGCCCGCCCGCATTTTCATGGGCGACGTGGGCAGCGCGTTTCTGGGCTTCTTGTTCGCCGTCCTGGCCATCATCGCGGCGCGCTACGACCACTCCCACACCTCATTTCTCGTCATGCCGCTGTTGCTCTTCAACTTCATCTACGACACGTTTTTCACGTTCATCCGGCGCCTGCTCCGCGGAGACCGGGTCATCGACGCCCATCGCACCCACCTCTACCAGCTCTTCAACCGGCTCGGTTACAGCCACCGGACGGTCACCCTGTTCCACTATGCGGTGTGCATCGCCCAGGGGCTGGCCGCGGCATGGATGGTCAGCATACCGGGTGGCGAACGAACGCTGGTTTTCCTGCCGTTCCTTGCCTTCCAGGTGATTTACACGTACATAGTCATCAAATCGGCCCGCAAGGCGGGTTTGTTGTGAGCGCTGGAATCGCGTAAGGTTTGCATCCTCGACCCGGTACAAAATTCGTCTCAAAAGCAACAAATGGACAGGATTTACAGGATTAATCCTGTCTGTTCTGGTTTTGGGATAGGATTTTTTTGAGAAACGTTCTAACCAGCCGCCATGTCGCCAGCCGCTCGTAACAAGGTCGTGCCCTATCTGCTGATCGCGGTCGCCGTGATCGCCGGTTGGGCCGCGATCGCCGAATTCCGAAGCCGGCTGTATTACCCCTCCGTGAAGGTCCGCGCGCAGGAGGGAATGGAAATCGCGTTCCTGTTTGGCGGCCGCACGGACCGGGCGCGCTGCGAAGCGCTGGCGGCGAACGTGGGCGACAGCGTCCTGGCAGTCTGCCCCGCGTGCAAGATTGCGGAAAAAACCTGCCTCGTCACGCTCGAGCCCCAGCAGCAAAAGGCCCTCTCCACGGAGCCCCTGGACCTGCCCTCGGCCCGGCTGGCCGACGGCGGCGTAACAACGTACCGCTCTCCCAGTGCCGACATGGCGCTTGGCGCTTGCCGGGAAAGCGAGCGGCAGGCGTCCCTGCGCGTGGGGCCGGGCCGCGTGATCTGCTACCCGCCGAATGCCGCCCGGCCCTATTCCTCGCTCCAGAAACAACGCCTGGGCGAGTCCAACAACGCCCTGGGGCTGCTCTTCCTCGCTCTCGGCGGCATCGCCTTCGGCCTGGCGATCTACTTGATGATCCGCTACGAGGAGCTGCGCGCCTACCTGAGCGCGCTTCCGCGCAGCGCCAAGCGCCTGCTGATGCTTGGAATGGACATCGCGCTCATTCCCGCGGCGCTCGTGATTGCCCTGGCGCTGGAGCACGGCGCGCAATGGCCGCAAGTGGAAGGGCTGGGGCTCACGCTGGCGCTGGCGCTCCTGGTGGCGATCCCCATCTTCATCAAGCTGGGCTTGTACTCCGCGGTCATCCGTTACATGGAATTCCGGATGTCCCTCACCATCGTCGTCAGCGTGACGATCGCGGCGCTGCTGTTCGCCGGCGTGGTCGATCTACTGGGAATCAGCACTCTTACGGTGCAGGACGCGGTGACTTACTGGATGCTTGCGCTGCTCGGAATCGGCGGGAGCCGCGTCATCGCGCGCCAGTATCTGCGTCAATCGAGCGCCTCTTCCGCCGTGCCCGACCCCGTCATCATCTACGGCGCCGGAGACGCCGGCGCGCAACTGGCGATATCGCTCAAGAGCAATCCCGCGGTGATCCTCGTCGCGTTCGTGGACGACAAGCCCGATCTCACCGGGAGTTTTCTCTATGGCATCAGGATCCACCCGGCGGCGCGCTTGCCGGCGCTGGTGAAGGAGCTGGGGGTACGGCAAGTCCTGCTCGCCATGCCTTCCGCCTCGAAAGCTCAAAAACGCGAGGTCTTCGACCGCATCGAGCATGTGGGCGTAAGAATTCGGACCATCCCGCGTCTTTCAGCGCTGCTCGATGGCCGCGCGAGGATCAGCGACATCGAGGACATCAGCATCGAGGAGCTGGTCGGGCGCGACCCGGTGCCGCCGATCTCGGCGTTGCTCGCCCGTTGCATCGAAAGAAAAGCCGTGCTGGTGACCGGGGCCGGCGGATCCATCGGCGCGGAACTCTGCCGCCAGATCCTCGCGCTCGCGCCGAAGAAGCTCGTGCTCCTCGATCTGTCCGAGTACGCGCTCTACGCGATCCACGAGGAGCTCGCCGCCCTCAAGGGCAAGTTCGCCTATTCGGCCGAGATCGTGCCGGTGCTCGGTTCCGTGAGCAGGAGCCACCTCGTGCGCCGCGTCCTGGCCGAGCACGGAGTCAATACCATCTACCACGCGGCCGCGTACAAGCACGTGCCGCTGCTCGAATCCAACCCGCTGGCGGGCATCCGCAACAACGTGATCGGCTCGCTGCGCGTCGCGGAGGCGGCGCTCGCGGAGAACGTCGAGACGTTCGTGCTGGTCTCGACCGACAAGGCGGTGCGCCCCGCCAACATCATGGGCGCAAGCAAGCGCATGGCCGAGCTCGTCATGCAGGCGATTGACGGCAGCGGCAGGACGCGCTTCTGCATGGTACGTTTCGGCAACGTGCTCGATTCCTCCGGGTCGGTGGTGCCGCTGTTCCGCAAGCAGATCCACGAAGGCGGTCCGGTCACGGTGACCCATCCCGAGATCACCCGCTATTTCATGACGATCCCCGAGGCGGCCCAGTTGGTGCTGCAGGCCGGGGCCATGGCGAAGGGGGGCGACGTATTCGCCCTCGACATGGGCAGCCCGGTGAAGATCCTCGATCTCGCCCGCCGCATGATCCGCTTGAGCGGCTTCGCGGTGCGCGACGAGGAGCACCCCAACGGCGACATCGAAATCCGCTTCACCGGCTTGCGGACGGGCGACAAGCTCTACGAGGAGCTGCTGATCGACAACAAGGCGTCCGCCACGGAGCACCCGCTGATCATGCGGGCGATGGAAGAATCGATTCCGTGGGCGAAGTTGAAGCCGACGCTGGATTCGCTGGAAGAGGCGATCGGCCGGCTGGACGAGGCGAAAGTGGTCGCCATCCTCTTGTCGGTGGTTCCGCTGTCCTCGCCCACCGAGCCGCTCGACGCCGCCGCGGCCGACACTGGAAATCGCCGGTCACCGCCGTTGAAGCTCGTCACCTAACGAGCCCATAAGAGCGCCTAACAAAATGAACTCCCCTCCTTACCAAGGAGGGGTGGATGCCATCCCTCATCCCTTCCCCTTCTCCCAAGAGGAGAAGGGGATACTCGAGTCGCCCCTCTCCCACCCTCACCCTTGATCCCTCTCCCGAGGGGAGAGGGACAACATTTACCTCCTCTCTCCCCTCGGGAGAGAGGTCGGGAGTGAGGGATGGAGGGGCGGGGGTGAGGGTCTGCAGACGGGGTGGTTTGGAAATTGAATTCCCTCCCATCACCCCGGCGCCGTCGGCGCCACCCCTCCTCCGGCAGGAGGGGAAACGGCAAGGCGCCCGTACCTTTTCTCATTTTGTTAGGCGTTCTAAGTGTCTGGGATCGTCACCCCGGCGAACGCCGGGGTCCAGTACACCGTCCTGGATTCCGGTTGCCACCGGAATGACAGACCCGCGGTTTGCAGTTTGCAGCGCTGACGACTGCCGGCTGACGCTTGGAAGAGCGTGGCGACACTACCGCGCCCGCGTCGCTCAACGCTGTGGCAGCCGTTTCAGCGCCTCTGCGGCCGCGACAATGGGAATGCTTTGGTACGATTTGAGGTTGAGCAATTGCGCATCACCGGAAACGATGAGATCGGCCTGTGCAGCCAGTGCGGTGGCGAGCACTACATCATCGGCGGGATCGTGTGCGACGGCACGCGAAATGATCGCCGGGGTGACGAATATCGTGAGCGCCGCGTAGCCGTCGACGACCTCAACCAGACGCACGACGGACCTGGACACGGTACGCGTCGATCTCGGCCTGGATTTCTTCCGCGGTCATGGGAGGCAGCGGCTCGGCAGCAATCTTCTGGCGGATCTTCGACAGACGCTCCACGCGCTTGCTGCGCAGTGCATCACGGACCAGCCGCTCCAGCTCCCCTGGCGCGAGCAGTCCCGCCTGCTGCGCCTCCTTGGCCAGGCTCTCGGGCAGATCCAGTTTCACTTCCAGCGTGGGCATGCCGACCTCGTATAGGGTGGACCGTCGGTGGATGATAACCGGGCAGCGAAGTCCCGCGCAACTAACGATAGTTGCTGACCGCTGACAGCTGCCAACTGCTACTTGGAGTTTGCAGTAGGCAGTTTGCAGTTTGCAGTTTGCAGCGCTGCAAACTGAGGTCGCACTCGGCACTCAGCACTCGATACTCGGCACTGACAACTGGCAACTGGCGGCTGCCAACTTGCGTCTCAGCACCAGGCAATTTACTGCTTCACCAGCCTGGCGATGTTCAGCATCACGGTCAGGGGCTCGATCGGCGACTCGGCAAATCCGTGATGCAAGTAGAATTGCTTGGCGTTCTGGTCGATCGCGTGGCTGAGCAACGCGCGAATGCCCATCTCCCGGGAAAGCCGCACCGTGCGTAATACAGCGTCCTTCAGAAGACCCGTCCCGATGCCCTGTCCGCCCCGGTCGATGTGCACGGCCAGGCGCCCCAGTACCGCAACCGGGATCGGCTCGGGCATGTTGCGCCGAATCCTGCCCGGCGTCATCTCACGCAACACGGCGCCTGCCGCCAGGGCGTAGTAGCCGATTACCTCATCGCCCGCACACACGACGAACGTGCGCGAGGCGCCCTCCAATTGGTTCCCGCGGGCACGCTGCTTGAGCCAGAACTCGAGCTCCGGCCGGGCGCAGCGAAAGGTGTCGAGCCGATGCGCCTCGGAAAGAGGCGCTGGCGCGAAAATCGCGGTGGGTCTTCCTACTGGTCCCAAGGCGCGCGCCTGGCCAGCAGCCGGCTCAACGCCTTGCTGGTCTTCACGGGCGCGTCCAGGAGCGCGACGAAGCGCTGGAACCGCCTGGCATCGAGGGCAAACACGGTTCGATCGAGCAGCACCTGCTGTGCCTTTTCGTACGCTGCTTCCAACATGAAGCCGGTGCGGGTCTTGCCCTGTGCCTGCGCGGCCTGGTCGATCAGCTTCCGCTGCGCGGCGGGGGCGCGCAGGTTAATGGTGGTTTCGCGTGTGGCGGCAGTCATGGCGGGCCCTTTTCTCGTCCGGACGGCATTCTAAGGCCGGCGTATAGACAACGCCAACACACTCAGTACCCGGAACTGGCCGTTCGCAATATGCGGCCTGCAGCGCTGCCAACTGACGACTGCCAACGCGCAGCTCAGAACTCCGCACTTCGCACTGCCTTGCTGCCGACTGCCGACTGCCAACTTTCGTTTCAGCACTCAGCACTGAGATTCTCAGCACTGTCGTCTGCCAACTGACGGCTAGTGTCCTGAGTCGTTAATTCGTTGAACGACTTTTACGGGGCGCCTTACGCCGCGATGCGCAGCGGAGCGCGAATGACCAACTCGTCGTAGGGTGCCGAGAGACGGCCGGCCGCATCGCGCTCGATGAGCCCCAGCGCCACGAGCACCACAACATCCCCATGCACGTTCTTGTAATCGCGTCCGAGCCGGCCTGCGAGCGCCCGAATCGAAACTCCGGGATTCGATCCCAGAACGTCCAGCAACTCGAGCCGCCGCGGGGTGAGCGCCGCAAGCAGTGCCGGCAACGACTCGAAATCCACCCGCGGTGCCGTCTCGGGCAGGCGCTGGCCGGACCGCGTCCGCTCCCACGTTCGCGTGAACGCGGAGGCAACCTGCCTCAACCCCCCCACACCGATTTCGATACGTTTCATTCGACCCTCCATCCCGTAAGCCTCGCCACGTCCTCCAAAAAATTCGCCACCAGTTGCGCTCCGGAGACAAACAAGTAAACCTCCTCGCGCTCCCCGTAGTGGCGGTGATCGCGCTTGCCGCGTTCGTTGTCGTAGCGCACCACCGTGCGCCCGGCACGTCCGCACCACAGCCGGTACTTAAGCCCGTGCGGCCGGTCGCGCGTTGGGGCGGGCAACTGCCAGATCACCATCTGCACCGTCAGATCGCCGCGAACCACGCGGTGGTCAAATACCCGCGTTGCCCTTGCCATATGGCGTATTAGACCATAGGGTAGCGATGGCGTCAAACGCCATAGGGCAGCCGCCCCTTGCCCACTTGCTGTTGATCACGCGCTTCCTGTCGCTAGTTTCGTTGTGGTTCGTGGTACGTCGCTCGTGATTCGTGGGCCAGCCTCATTTGCTTGTGCCTTATGCCTTGTGGCTTGGCACTCAGCACTTCGCACTGACAACTGGCAACTGACCACCGCAAACTAAACACAAGCACAGTTGCGTTTAGTAGCACCCTGTGAAATACTTCCCGCAGTGAAAACACGGCGCTTCTGGCTCGAGGCGCTGGAGGCGGCGTGGCGCCGGCGCTCGGTCGTCTGGCTGTCCGGCGTGCGGCGCTCCGGCAAGACCACGCTTGCGCGATCGCTGCCCGGGGCCGAGTACGTCGATTGCGAGCTGCCGCGGCAGCGGCGCGAGCTCGCCGACCCCGAAGCGTTCCTTGCCGGATTGGGCGGCAAGACCGTCGTGCTCGACGAGATCCACCGGCTCGGCGACCCCGCCCAGTTGCTCAAGATCGCGGCCGATCACTTCCCACGCACCCGCGTGCTCGCCACCGGCTCCTCGACGCTCGGCGCGTCGCGCAAGTTTCGCGACACCCTGGCCGGCCGCAAGGTGGAGGTCTGGCTGACGCCGATGATGACCACGGATCTTGCCGACTTCGGCGCGACCGACCTGAAGCGCCGCCTGCTGCGCGGCGGCCTGCCACCCTTTTTCCTCGCCGAGCCGCTCCCCGAGCGCGACTTCCAGGAATGGATGGACGCCTATTGGGCGAAGGACATCCAGGAGCTGTTCCGGCTGGAGCGGCGCCATTCCTTCCAGCGCTTCGCCGAGCTGCTGTTCATCCAGAGCGGCGGCATGTTCGAGGCGACCCGCTTCGCGCGCGACTGCGAGGTCAGCCGCACCACGATCGTGAATTACCTCGCCGTGCTCGAGGCCACCTTCGTCGCGCACGTGCTGAAACCGTTCAGCGCCCGCCGCGCGACCGAAATCATCGCCGCGCCCAAGGTCTACGCCTTCGATACCGGCTTCGTCTGCCATCACCGCGGCTGGGACGCGATCCGCAACGACGATCTCGGCGTGCTGTGGGAGCATTTCGTGCTGAACGAGCTGCACGCCCGGCTTCAGACGCGGGACATCCGCTACTGGCGCGACAAGCGCCAGCATGAAATTGACTTTGTGTTCCTGAGGCGCGGAAAGCCCCCCGCGGCGATCGAGTGCAAGTGGTCGGCCGGGGAATTCGATGCGCGCAATCTCGCCGCGTTCCGGCAAGCCCATCCGCGAGGGGATAACTTCGTAGTCGCCCGCGATGTCCGGCGTCCCTACCGCCGCTCCATGGCAGGCGTGGACGTTCAGTTCCTCGACCTGGAGGGCCTGATCGCGCAGCTCGGAGGCTGAAGGGATCCCGCAGCCCTTTTGGCCGGAATTCAGCGCGGAGTGTTCGGTTTGCTTCTCAAACCCGTGTGCAGTTTGCAGCGCTGCCAGCTGACGACTTCCTCGGCACTAGTCACCAATCACGAATCACCAATCACTGTCTTTTGGCACTCAGCACTGAGCACTCAGGCAACCCCATCCCCGTGGCGGCGAGCCAGCCCGCGGGCATCCTGCGCCGGGCACGCGCGCAGACGGGCCGATCAGGCAGCCAGCTCCGCCAGCCAGTCGGCGGCGCGGACGATGTAAACGCCGCCGCGCTTCTCCTCCTGCCTGAGTTCGCGCACGACCTGCACCGCCCGGGCTTTCGGAAACCGCGCCGCCAGCCCGGCCATGAACCGCGAGACCGCGGTGTCCGCATGCCTGCACTCGGCCAGGAGGACGGGGGCGTTGTTCCTGCAAAGCAGCAGATCGACCTCGGAGCCTTCCTTGTCGCGGACGTAATGCAGCGTCGCGGCGCGGCCTTCGACATCCTGCAGGTAATGAGCGTGCTTCAGAAGCATCGCCGCGCAAGCATTCTCGAAGCGCGCGCCCTCGTCTCCGGCCACCAGCCCGATGTCGAAGAAGTAGACTTTGGGCTCCTTGAGGAGCGCGCGGGCGATATTGCGGTGGAACGGACGCACGGTGAAGACGACGTAGAGCGCCTCCAGGATATCGAGGTACTTGGCGAGGGTCGTGGGCGACACCTGCAAGTCGCGCGCGATCGAAGCCAGCGACACGGGCGAGCCGACCCGCTCGCGCAGCATCTCGACAAACAGGCGCATGGCGCGGATCTCGTGGATGCGGGAGAACTCGACCACGTCCTCCCGGATCAGGTCCTCCAGGTACTGCCGGCGCCAGCGGTCCGCATCACGCGCATCCTGCGCCAGGAAGGGCTCGGGAAAACCGCCGCGCTCCAACAGCCGGTCGAGCGCATCTTCGGGTGTCGTCCCGGATGCCGCGCACCACTCCCGCACGGAAACCGGGTGCAGGCGCAGCGTGTAGTAACGGCCGGCGAGCGACTCCCCGCTCTGGCGAAAGGTGTCCATGCGCGCGCTGCCGGTAACCAGGATGGCCTGGCCCTCGCCTCTGCCGTCCCAGGCGCCTTTGATGTAGGTCTTCCAGTTCCGCATTTTGTGAATTTCGTCCAGGACCACCAGCTTTGCGCGTGGGCTCCACGTCTGGCCGAGGATAATACGGCTGTCGCCCGCCACGTCCCAGTTGAAATACTGGGCCCGCGGATAGTCCGCCATCAGCGCCTTGGCGAGGGTTGTCTTGCCGACCTGGCGCGGGCCGACCAGGAAAACCAGCTTCCTGGCGAGATCGGCTGTTACCGGCGCAGTCAGATATCTTTGCACTTGACTATTATGTGTAATAATGGCGAATAGTCAAGACTTTTTTACATCCCTCACTAGCCTGGACGATTCCTATGCTGAAATTCGCCAGCAAGCAATCGAATGCCGCACCCCCAGCGGCGCCGCGATGTTCGCTAGCAGCCTGTCGGACTTACCAGTCGGGACAGGCTGCTAAAAGCAAAACCGGCCGGATTTCCGCAAAATATCATTTCAAACAGCCTCAATCGCAGCACGAGCACGCACTTTCTTCGCGGTTCGCGGCACTGAATGTTGTAATGTTGTTTTCGACCTCATTCGGCTGGCCGGTTTTGCATAAGGAGCTTGTCGCATCGCAAGTCCGACAAGCTCCTAGGGCGTCAAACCGCTCCCGCGCGAACAGGGCCTTAACCCCCAAGCAGTCCGCGATGTCGAGCTTCTCGAAAGTGAACTTCTCGCGCGTCGAAAGCCGCTCCAGGCGCGCCTTCTTCAGATTGACGTCGTAGTATTCGTTCAGATTGTCTATGCCGACGACCGTGTCGCCCCGCTCGAGCAGCCGGCCGGCAAGGGCTGAGCCGATGAATCCCGCCGCGCCGGTGATCAGCAATTTCATTTACTAAATTCTCAAGCTAAACACAGCGTCTTAAATAATGCCGCATAATCGTCACCGCGCCGGGGAAAGTAGCCCGTATATGCGGCGTTATTTGTGTCGCTATGTTTAGCAGTTTGCACTGGGCAGTTTGCACTGGGCAGTTTGCAGTTGCTGCCGACAGACGGCTGGTAGCTGAGAACTGAAAGCTGATGACTGACGGCTGCCAACGCAGATTTTCGAGAAATCGGTTGAGCGGGTAAAGCGGCGGACAGCTATCGTGCCCTATGCCAGGCTGAAGGCGATCGTCCGCGAGGCCGTCCAGTACGCGCGGCGGGCGCGTTGACGATTGCGCGTCGTTCTCGACAGCAACGTTCTGATAAGCGCCTTGATCTCCGCCGGCTCGCCGCCGGATCTGATTTACCGGGCGTGGCGCAAGAAGCGCTTTATCCTGGTGACATCAAAAACGCAGCTTGCCGAAATTCGCCGTGCAAGCCGCTATCCGAAGCTGCAAAAGATTGCGCCTCAAGAAATTCGCCCGAACGCGAATTCTGACTCCGGGATCCTTCCTGAGGACCCTCAAGACCTGAGCGAAACGCTCCAATAACCAGTTGCCAGCTCGATCTGGCCTTCGAACGCTTGCTCTATCAGCCGATTCGGCGACCCCTGCCAGAGTAAACCAGCCGCAACCACATTGGTATCAAGCACCAGGAGCACGCCGGCGCTCTATGCGGTATGCCTGCATCTCCGC
>JACPTK010000048.1 GCA_016192825.1 Betaproteobacteria bacterium
TTACGATCACGGCGGAGGAAGCCTTTGCGCCGGAAGGCGACCGGGAAGACAGGAGCGCTGTCGAGGATGCGCGGGAATTCCTGCTCGGGCTACTCGCCGATGGGCCGATGGCGGCGAAGCGCGTCTATGCCGAAGGACGGGAAGCCGGACACTCGGAGCGTGCAATCCGGCGAGCGCAAAAGGCGCTCGGCATCGAATCAGAGAAGGCCGGGATGCGCGAGGGTTGGCAATGGCGGCTGCCTGCGAAGATGGCCAAAAATGCCGAAGATGGCCAAGAAAAAACGTTGGCCGCCTTCGGCAATGTTGGCCGCCTTCGGGAGCCTACGAACAATCCGGCGCAGCCTATCGTGCCTGAAAGCGAGGTTATCTGATGGGCGCGCCGGACATCCTGGGACTGCTTGCCGCTCGGGGCCTGACCGTTCGACCGAGGCCAGACGGCAACCTTGAAGTCTCACCCCGTGGGTTACTCACCGATGAAACCCGGCGGCTGATCCGCGAGCACAAGGCCGAGCTGCTGCAAGCGTTGGTAGCCGACCCCTTGCCCGATCCGACAGCCGAGGCCCGCCGGCAACGGGTGCTGGCAATTCTGGCCGAGAACCCGACCGCCCGCTACGCCCTGCTCACCTATTGATCTTTACGTAACCTTGTGACATCAGAACAGTTCAGCCTGCGCCCAGCACGAGGCGATGATCGCGGAACGCCGTTGGCCCGATTTCAGCTTGGCGCGCGCGGTATGCTGCAACTCGGCCAGAGTATCGGGGCAGAACTCGGCCAGAGTATCGGGGCAGAAGTTCGCCAGTGCATGGCGCTTGAGCCACGCCCACAGGAACTCGACCGGGTTCAGTTCTGGGGCATATGGGGGCAGGAATTGGATCTGGATATGGCCCTCGGTCGAGTCGGCATAGTCGCCCACCAAGCGGCTGCGGTGAGGTCTGGAGCCGTCCCACAGGATGAGCAACGGCCGGCGATAGTGGGCTTTGATCGCCTTGAGGAACTCGACGACCTGCTCCTGTTTGACCGAGCCTTCGTGAAGCCGGAAGCAGACTCCGGTGAAATGCATGCCGGCGATGACCGAGAGGTGATCCCAGTTGAAACAGAACTGCACCACCGGGCTGTGACCCTTGAGCGCCCAAGTGCGAACCCGCGTGGGGCGCTGCGACAAACCCGATTCGTCGATGAAAACGATCAGCCGGCCCTCGCGGCGGGCTTTTTTTTAAGCCCAGGCCAAGTGCGCTTCTTCCAGTGCTCGATGGCGACATCATCGCGCTCCAGCGCACGCCGCTCGGGCTTCTGGTTGGAGAACCCAAGCTGTCCGAGCAGGCGCCAAACATGAACTTCGCTGTACCGAATCCCGAATTGCCGCTCGATGAACAGCCGCACCCGCTTGAGCGTCCACAGCGGCGTGCCAAAGCCGTGCGCCGTGGGACCTTCGAGCAAGGCCACCTGCAAGCGGGCCAACTCCTCGGCACCGAGCCGGGCGGGACGTCCGCCCTTGCTCATGTCGCGCAACGCATCCAAGCCTTGCGATTCGAACACGGCGCGCCAGCGATACACCGTCTGGCGCGGTGCCCCAACCATCGTCGCGATTTGCGCAGGCGCATGTCCAGCCTGAAGCAACCGCGCGGCGCGCACCCGACGCTTCGCCGCCGCCTCCAATTTGTTCCTCGTCTTCATGCGTCCACCCCAATGTTATGCCAACATCGGAATAACGCATGAAAGACAATTCGGTTGTCACAAGGTTAGGTAATACTCAATA
>JACPTK010000049.1 GCA_016192825.1 Betaproteobacteria bacterium
CTGTCACTATGAGCGCGCGCACTGCGGCGGCGATTGCTTGCATGAGAGCCGGATGCGGGAAACCTGCACGTCCGGTTCGACGAGGGGGGAGGGGTAGTGTTACTTTGTGACACTACTTCCTCCTCTACTCTACCGGCTAAATTCCGGTTGTCCGCCGCATGCTCCCCGCAATCAGCTTGTACTCGAACAGCCGGCACTCCAGCGCGCCGTTGTAGAGCGGCGTGCGCTTCGAGGCCTTGAGGCCGATCAGCTTGGCGAGCCGCAGGTCGGCGGTGAAGATGTAGGCGGTCCAGCCGGCGTAACGCTGCTTCAGCGCGTCGCCCAGCTTCGGGTAGAAGGCCGCCAGCTCCGCGTCGTCGCCGAGCCGCTCCCCGTACGGGGGATTCATCACCGCGATGCCGGCGGCCGCGGGCGGGGCACCGTCGAGGATGTCCATTTGCTTGAGCTGCACGGCGCCCGCGATCCCCGCCGCCGCCAGGTTATCGCGCGCGAGCCCGAGAACCGTCCCGGATTTGTCGCTGCCATGGATCGGGAGCGCATGCGCCGGCTTGCGTCGCGCTCTCGCCTTGTCGCGCAAGGCGCGCCACGTCTTTTCCTCGAAATTCTCCAGTTTCTCGAAACCGAAGGACCGGTTCGCTCCCGGCGCGGCGTCGAGCGCCATCATCGCCGCTTCAACCAGGAAGGTCCCGCCGCCGCACATGGGGTCGTAGAGCGGCGTGGGCGCGGACCAACCCGCGAGCTTGAGTATCCCGGCCGCAAGGTTCTCCCGTAATGGCGCATCACCGCCGGTGATGCGCCATCCGCGCTTGAACAGCGGATCGCCGGAGGTGTCGAGGTAGAACGTGGCCTGATCGCGCGTCAGGAAGACGTGGATGCGAACGTCGGGGGACTCGGTATTGACGTCGGGACGCGCGCCGCGCGCCGCGCGAAACGCATCGCACGCGGCGTCCTTGACCCGCAACGTGATGAAGTCGAGGCTCTTGAGCGGTGACTTGATCGCAGATACGTTGACGCGAAGGGTGCGGCGGACGTCAAAGAGCCGCGGCCACGGCAGCACGCGCGCCGCATCGAAGACGTCGTGCTCGCTGCGGTATCGGGCGTGCCCGACCTGCCACAACACCCGGCTCGCCACGCGGCTCTCGAGGTTGGCGGCGTAGCACAGCGTGAGGTCGCCGCCGAACGCGACGCCGCCGTCAACCGGGCTGACGTCCCGCGCGCCCAGCGCGGCCAGCTCGTCCGCCAGCACCCGCTCGAGACCGCGGGGGCAGGTGGCGAAGAATTGCTCCATTCGCGTGAGAAGACGGGAGATCGGGAGATCGGGAGGTCGGAAGGGAGAAATAACCTGTTGATTCGCTCTCCCGCTCTCACGTCCTCACGCCCTCACGCTCTCCCGGATCCTATCAAGCTTTGGCGCGTACGACCGGATTTCTGAGTGTGCCAATATCTTTCTGGATCACCTCGACCGTGTCGCCGTCCTTCAAGTCCGGCTCGGTCGCGCCGTCGGTGCCGAGCCAGATCACGTCGCCGGGCCACAGCGTCATGTACTTCGAGATCTCGGAGATATACCGCTGCGCCGAGAACAGCATCTTGCCGGTGTCGTACTCGGCCGCGGTCGTCCCGTTCACCTTGATCGTGACGGTGAGCTTCATGGGATCCAGCCCGGTGGCGATGAACGGCCCCATCGGCTTGAAGGTGTCGCTGTTCTTCGCCCGCCACAGGGTGCGGTCCTGCTTCTGCCAGGTCCGCTCGCTGACGTCGTTGCCGAGGGTGTAGCCAAGCACGCAGGAGAGGGCGTCTTTCTCGGACAGGTTGCGGGCGCGCTTCCCGATCACGGCGACGAGCTCGCCCTCGAACTGGACCGGACCGGGCGAATCGGCGGGAATGACGATCGCCTCGCCGGTCGCGACGAGCGCGTTGTTCGCGCGGTAGCCGACGTCCGCTTTTTCGGGCAGCTTGGTGTTCGTGCCTTTGCGCTTGTTGGCCCACTCGACGTGCGCGGCGTAATTGAGCCCCGCGCAGTAGAAGGTGGGCGGCACGCAGGGAATCAGCGTCTTCAACGCGGAGAGCGGTTGCTTCTTCGATGTCGTCTTGTAGTTGTCGAAGATTGAGCCTTCCAGCTCGGTCACCTGGTCGCCCTCGACGGCGCCGTAGAAAACACGCCCCTGCTGCTCGAAACGGCCGAATTTCATGATCGCCCCCTTGAAGCGGTGAATAGTGAATGGTGAGTGGTGAGCGGGAAAAGCGCCTATTGCAGCGGCGCGACGATCTCGAACTCGATGCGCACGCTGTGGTTGCGGTTTTCCCTCAGGCCGGCCACCCGCGCTTCGAGCGCCGCGCCGCGGTCCAGCTGGCGCGCGACCGCGGCGTTGTCGCGGCGCGGCACGTAGCCGAGCTTGACGCCGCGCCACTCGACGCGGACCGCGTTGGCATCATACGGATTATCCGGCTCGCGCACCAGTTCGAGGCGGTCGCCCGCCTTCATTTCCCGCCACACTTCCCGGCCGCCGTAATGCCGGAAGCCGGCCAGCGGGGAGCGCTGCACCACGATGACCGCCTCGGCGCCCCATGATGGCGGGGTGCTGGCCGCGACGGCCAAGGCCATCGCGGCCAGCAATTTCATTCCCGGGTTCATATAAAGTTTACCGGCGATCGAACCGGTAAACCTCCTAGAACGGCTTGACGACGGTCAGGATGACAACGACGATCAGGATGACCGTCGGGAACTCGTTGAACCAGCGGTACCAGACGTGGCTGCGGGTGTTGCGGTCACCCCGGAAGTCGCGCATCAGCTTGCCGCACCAGAGATGGTAGCCGACCAGCAGGACGACCAGCGGGAGCTTCGCGTGCAGCCAGCCGCCGGTGACGCCGTAGCCCAGCCACAGCCACAGGCCGAAGGCGAGCGTCAGCGCCGCGCCCGGCGCCATGATGCCGTAATAGAGCTTGCGCTCCATGACCTTGAAGCGCTCGCGTCCCGGCGCGTCCTCCGTCATGGCGTGATAGACGAACAGCCGCGGCAGGTAGAACAGGCCCGCGAACCACGCCACCAGGAAGATCAAATGGAGTGACTTGACCCACAACATGGGGATCCAGTCTAGCGCAGTCGGACGGATTCCAGCTGCGAGCTGCGGGCTTTGAGCTGCGAGTCGCCGTAAATCCTTGCGAACCCGGGCTGTTATGGCCTCTAGCCGCCAGCTGGCCGCTGATAGCTCATAGCCCGTAGCTCAAAGCTCGCGGCTCACTTGAGCAGGCGGCGTCGCGTCAGCACCAGCGCGAGGTAGAAGCCGGCCACCGCGTAGGCGGCCAGCACGCAGACGTGCAACGCGATACCGGAGGGGACGGCGCCGCTCATCAGCGGGCGGGCCAGCTCCACCGCGTGGGTGAGGGGCAGGAACGCTGTCACGACCTGCAGCGGGGCGGGCAGTTGCGACACGGGGAAGAACACCCCGGACACCAGCATCATGGGCGTGATCACCAGCGTGAAGTAGTACATGAAGAAGTCGTAGCTGGGGGAGAGCGCCGTCATGACGAGACCCAGGCTGGCGAAGGTCAGCCCCGTGAGGAACACGACGGGAATCACCCACAACGCGGCCGGCGAGTGGACCAGCCCGAGCACCCACGCCACCAGCAGTACCGCCATGCCCGAAAGAAAGCTCTTGCTTGCCGCCCAGACGACCTCGCCCAGCACCACGTCGTCGAGCGTGACCGGGGCGTTCATGATCGCGTCCCACGTCTTCTGCACGTGCATGCGTGAGAAGCCCGAGTACATCACCTCGAACGAGGCGCTCATCATGGTGCTCGAGCACACGATGCCGGTGGCGAGGAAGGCGATGTAGGACATGCCGCCCACGTCGGAGAGCATCGCGCCGAGCCCGTAGCCCAGCCCCAGCATGTAGATCAGGGGATCGGCGAGGTTGCCGAGCATCGAGGGCACGGCGAGCTTGCGCCAGACCAGCGAATTGCGGCGCCACACGTGGAGGTGCCGCGTGCTGAATGCCGGAAATGCCAGGGTCTTCGTGTTCACGTCAGTTCCTCACTTCTGCCAGTCAAAAAGTGATTCGTTTCTCGTCTGCCTGATTCATCGGTTTGCTGGTAACGAGCAACGAGGAACGAGCAACGAGTCGCCTAGTCCCTTAGCTCGCGCCCCGTCAATTTGAGAAAGACGTCCTCGAGGTTGGCCTGGCGGTGCAGGTAGCGCAGCGCGTCCTGCTGGTCAAGGTTTTGCACCAGCGGGCCGGCATCGCGCGCGTAGCAGAACACGGTCTCGCCCGCCTGCTCGCAGCGTACGCTGCGCGCGCGGCCGAATTCCCGCGCCCAGCGCCCGGCGCCGTCCCCGTACACTTCCACCACCTGCGGCTCGATGTGGCGCGCGATCAGCTCGCGCGGCGCGCCTTGCGCGATGATGCGGCCGCGGTCGAGGATCGCGAGCCGGTGGGCGAGCCGCTCCGCCTCGTCCATGAAGTGCGTGGTGAGGAAGATGGTCTTGCCCTGGGCGAGCAGTCGGCGCAGCCGCTCCCAGATGAGGTGCCGTGCCTGGGGATCGAGACCGGTGGTGGGCTCGTCCAGGAAGATCAGGTCGGGATCGTTGATGAGCGCGCGCGCGAGCGTGAGCCGCCGCTTCATGCCGCCGGAAAGCGTCTGGATGCGCGAGTCCGCGCGCGGGCCGAGCCCCGCGAATTCGAGCAGGGCGGGAATGCGGCTGCGGACCTCCGCCGCGGCCAGCCCGAAATAGCGGCCGTACACCAGGAGGTTCTCCTCCACGGTGAAGTCCGGGTCGAGGTTGTCCGCCTGCGGCACGACGCCGACGCGGCGCCGCGCTTCGCGCGCCCGTTCCGGCACCGGCAGCCCCAGCACCTCGATCCTCCCGCCGTCGGGGTCGATCAGCCCGAGGCACAGGCGCAGCGTGGTGGTCTTGCCCGCGCCGTTGGGGCCGAGCAGCCCGAAACATTCGCCCGGCCTGAGCTCGAGGTCGATGCCGGCCACGACCTCCTGGCCGGAATAGCTCTTGCGCAATCCGCTCGCGCGCAGGCAGGAGGCGTTATCAGAATTCATCCCGAACGGGTCCGCCCGTGTCATCGGCGGCGTCAGCCGCGGCAATAACGAACGACGAGGTCGGCGAGCCGGTTGAGCCGGCCGTGGAAAAAATGCTCGCCGCCGGGCACCACCACCACCGGCAAGCCCTGGGGCCGCGCCCAGTCGAGCACCGCCGCCAGCGGCACGACGTCGTCGCGCTCGCCGTGGATCACCAGCGTGTCCGCGGGCACGGTCTCGGAGGGAAAGCGGTTGACCGCGGGGCCCACCAGCACCATGAACGCCGGCTTCAGGCGTTTCGCGACGCGCGTCTGCACGAAGCTGCCGAAGGAGAAACCCGCGAGCGCCAGGGGCAGGCCGCCGAAATGATTCGCCAGATAGCCGGCGACGGCCACCAGATCGTCGGTCTCGCCGCGTCCCTCGTCGTGGCTGCCTTCGGAGGCGCCCACGCCGCGGAAATTGGGCCGCGCCGCCACGTAGCCCAGCGCGAAGAACGCCTTGGCGAGCGTGGTGACCACCTTGTTGTCCTTGGTGCCGCCCTGCAGCGGGTTGGGATGCGCGACCAGCGCGACGCCGCGCCGAGCGCCGCCGGGGTCGTTGACGTCGGTCTCGATCTTCCCCGCCGGCCCCTCGATCATCACCCGCGTGAGCGAGGCGGCGGGAAGCGGTCGGACCTCTATCTTGGACATGGGGCGGGAAACGGGTGCACGAGTTCGGGAGTACCGAAATGGGTTGCCAATCCGACCGCTTGATGGCCGGACGCCTGTGGACATGACCGGTGCGGCGTGATGGGTACGGCGCGCTTGTGGTTCAGGGTATTAGGCGGCGACCGCTGGGAATCGTCGTTCCCCAATTCAACGGCTTCGCATCGCGAAAGCTAGATGCGAAGCCGTTCGACGATGCGGCCGTTGACGAGGTGCTCGTTGATGATTTCCTCGATGTCGGACTGGTCCACGTAGGTGTACCAGACGGCGTCGGGATAGACCACCATCACCGGTCCTTCCTTGCAGCGGTCGAGGCAGCCCGACTGGTTGATGCGGACCTTGCCGGGCCCGGAAAGCGTGAGCTGCTTGACGCGGTCCTTGGCGTAGTCGCGCATTTTCTGCGAGCCGCCGTTATTGCAGCACTGCTCGCCTTCCGGGCGCTGGTTGCAGCAGAAAAAAACGTGCTTGTCGTAATAGCTCATGGCGAAATGGTTGGCAGGAATGGATAGCAGGCGCTGCTCGAATTGAACGGCGCCGGCATGGCGGCGTCCGTTCCTATTCGGGGTGAGGCGGCGTGCCATTGCGACACCCTGCCCGTAATTATAACTGACGCCGTCCCCGCGGCCGGCGTCCGCGCCGCTCACTGCCGCCGTGCCAGCAGCGCGTAGAGCAGAAAACCGGTCGCGAGCAGCGGCCACAGCTCGGACAGCGCGCGCACGATGCCGGAGAAGCTGAAGAAATGGCTCGGCCGTCCGGCCAGCAGCCGCGGCGGGACGCTCTGGTAGGGGTTGTCGGGCGCAAGGTTGATCGCCACGGTCGCGACCACGATGCACGCGGCCGCGATGGCAAGCTGCGCGCGACGCGGCAGGCGCGCCGCGCCGTAGAGCAGCGCCCCGCCGGCGGCGAGGCCGGCCAGGACGCCCGGGGTGAGCCACGCGAGCGGCGCGGCCGCCTGGACGAGCGCGGCGGCGGTGAAGATCTTGATAACGAGCGCCATGCCGATGACCGTTGCGATCACGGGCAGGGCGCGCGTGCCGGCGTGCATCAGGGCGGACAGCATCAGCCCGACCCCCAGCAGGTTGAACAGCACCACCGCGGCCTCGCTGGCGAGGGCGAGTCCGGGCGTATGGATGAGGAGGTCGGGAAGGTCGAGCGTTGCGCGCAGGCTGCCGGTACCGAAGAGCCGCGCGGTGGGGTGGAATTGCGTGGCGAGCCAGAGCGCGGCGAGCACCAGGCCGGCGTCGGCCGTCATGCCGTCGAGGAACAGGCGCCGGCGCGCGGCGTGCAGCGTGCCGCCCAGGATTCTCGAGGGCGCAAACAGCGGCGCCGCCATCGCCCCGAGCAGCGCGCCCACGCTGTTGGCGAGCAGGTCCAGATTGGATGCGATGCGGGAGGGGAGGAACGCCTGCGCCGCTTCCATGGCGAGGCTCAGCAGCCCCGCGGCGATCGTGGCCGCGAATGCGCCTCGCGCCGGCCCGAAACGCGCGCCGAGGCCCATCGACAGCAGGAAGCCGAGCGGGACGTAGGCGCCCACGTTCACCGCCACGTCCTGCAGAATGATGAAGCGCGCCCAGGGCGCGTTCAGGAAATAGAGGACTTCCGCCGGCGGCACGCGCCAGCCGCGGAACGGTTGCAGGCTGGCATACGCGATGACAAGCAGATAAGCTACGGCGAGTATCCACGCGAGCCGAACCGTGTGCGTGGAAAAACCCGCGTGCGCGGGGGGGTGGCTGCTTTCTGATGGTCCTGGAACCGTCATCGGTTGCTGAGGCGATTTGAGGCGCGCCGGACGCCCGGCGCCGGCCTCGAATTCGCACTGCGATGCGCCATGCAATTCTATGACATCTTCAACGGCGACGCCGATGGCATCTGCGCGCTGCAGCAGCTGCGGCTGGAGGAGCCGCGCGCGACGCTGCTGGTGACCGGCGTCAAGCGCGACGTGCGGTTGCTCGATCGCGTCGACGCGGCGGCAGGCGACGAGCTCACGGTCCTCGACATCTCGCTCAGGTCGAACGCGGCCGGGCTGAAGCGGCTGCTCGCGGCGGGCGCGCGTTGCCGCTACTTCGATCACCACGCGGCGGGCGAGGTCCCGCGACACGCCAACCTGAAGGCCTTCATCGACACCGCGCCGGACACCTGCACCAGCCTGATCGTGGACCGCTATCTCGGCGGCCGCCAGCGCCTGTGGGCGGTGGTGGCCGCATTCGGCGACAACCTGCCCGCCGCGGCACAGCGCGCCGCCGCCGCGCTCGACCTCGACGATCGCGATCTCGATCGCCTGCGCCGGCTCGGCGAGTGCCTCAATTACAACGCCTACGGCGACACCGTGTACGACCTGCACTATCACCCCGCGGACCTGTACGAGACCGTTCGCCCGTACCGCGACCCGCGCGACTTCATCGAGGGCGAGCCGGTGCTCGAGGTGCTGGCAAACGCGCTCGCCGACGATCTCGACCGCGCCGCGGCGCTGGTGCCGCAGGCCGCGGGCGGGGCCACCGCGCTCTACGTGCTGCCGGACACGTCCTGGAGCCGGCGCATACATGGCTTCTTCGCGAATCAGCTCGCGCGCGCGCACCCGAAGCGCGCCCACGCGCTGCTGGTGAGGGGGCCCGGCGGCTATACGGTGAGCGTGCGCGCGCCGATCGAGAACCCGCGCGGCGCGGACACGCTGTGCTCCCGGTTCGAGACCGGCGGCGGAAGGCAGGCGGCGGCAGGGATCAACCGCCTGCCGGAGGCGGACTATTCGCGCTTCGTGGAGGCGTTCGGCAAGGCATTTTCCGGCTGATGCCCAACGGCGTGATTCGTGAATAGTGAGTAGTGAGTGGATGTTGTTCCCCTGTCGGGAACGTGTGAAGCCGACGAAGTCCAATCACCAATCACCAATCACCAATCACCAATCACCAATCACCAATCACTATTCACGCCTTTCCCGGCGACCGGTTGTTGGTCGCCGGTTGCGGGCGGCGGCGCGCGGTGAGCAGAAATCCCTCGAGCCATGATCGTGTCGATCAGGCTGCGCCCCGTGCCGAACGCGCGCCGTACCACTGCGGCGCGAGCGACCCGGCGAGCATGCCGGCGAGACTGGCGAGGAGGCCCGCGAACTGCGGCGGAACCAGGGCGTCCGGCGCCGCCAGTTCCAGGGTCAGCCACGTGCCGAGGCCGGCGGCGATCGCGGCCGCGGCGCCCTGGGTGGTGGCGCGCTTCCAGTAGAGGCCGAACACCAGCGGCGTGAACGCCGCCGAAAGCGTGATCTTGTAGGCGTTCTCGACCATCTTGTGGATGGTGGCGTCGGTATGCACGGCGTAGCCGGTCACGAGCACCGTGAAGCAGACCACCACCGCGCGCGTCATAAGCAGGAACCGCGCGTCGGACATCTCCTTGAACAGCCCGCGCAGCACGTTCTCGGAGATCGTCACCGACGGCGCGAGCAGCGTCCCGCTGGCCGTGCTCATGATGACCGAGAGCAGCGCGCCGAAGAAGATGATCTGCGCGTAGAGCGGCAGATGGTTGAGAATGAGGGCGGGCAGGATGAGCTGGGAATCCTTCTCGATCAGCCCGGCGACCAGCTTGGGATCGATCAGCGTCGCCGCGTAGGCGAGAAACAGCGGCACGAACGCGAACAGGAAATAGGCGCCGCCGCCCAGGATGGATCCCCACGCGGCGGTGCCCTCGTTCCTCGCGGAGTTGACGCGCTGGAAAACGTCCTGCTGCGGGATCGAGCCCAGCCCCAGGGTGACCCAGGCCGCGAGGAACCCGACGATGTCGCGCAACTCGGGCTTGGGAAGGAACGCCAATTTCCCCTGGGCGGCGGCGTGGGAGACCACCGTCGAGACGCCGCCCGCCATGCCGCTCACCAGCCACGCGATGTAGAACAGGCCGAGGATGATGACGATCATCTGGACGAAGGTGGTGAACGCCACCGACCACATGCCGCCGAACAGCGTGTAGACCAGCACCACGGCGGCGCCGATGATCATGCCCGCGTTCTGCGATATCCCGCCCTGCGAAAGCACGTTGAACACCAGCCCGAGCGCGGTCACCTGCGCCGAGACCCAGCCGAGGTAGGACAGCGCGATGCAGATGCTCGTCACGACTTCGACCGGGCGGTTGTAGCGGCTGCGGTAATAGTCGCCGATGGTGAGGAGATTCATCCGGTAGAGCGGGCGCGCGAAGAACAGCCCGACCAGGATCAGGCACAGCGACGCCCCGAAGGGGTCCGAGACCAGCCCGCCCAGCCCTTCGCGCAGGAAGGTGGCCGAGATGCCGAGCACGGTCTCGGCGCCGAACCAGGTGGCGAACACCGTGGCGAACACCACCCAGATCGGAAGATGCCGCCCCGCGGTGATGTAGTCCTTCGCGCTGTGCACCTTCATCGCCGCGATCAGCCCGATGGCGATCGCGACGACCAGGTAGGCGATCACGAACGTGAGCAGCACGAGATCGCCCCTTCAGTCGCGCAGGGCTAGAAGGGCGGCGATGAGGGCGAGTAGTGCAGCGATTGCGGCGAGCAGGCGGTTGCGCCGGTGTCCCTCGCGCGCCAGTGCGGCGAGGTCTTCGTTCGCCGTGGCCTGCGCCTGGCGCGCGAGGGCCTGATGCAGCAGCCGCGGCAGCTGCGGCAGGACCGTGCTCCAGTACGGCGCCTCCTGCCGGATCCGCTCGACGAGCCCGCGCCACCCGACCTGCTCGGCCATCCAGCGCTCGAGGTAGGGCTTGGCGGTCTCCCACAGGTCGAGGTCCGGGTCGAGCTCGCGCCCCAGGCCCTCGATGTTGAGCAGCGTTTTCTGCAGCAGCACGAGCTGGGGCTGGATCTGGATATTGAAGCGGCGCGAGGTCTGGAACAGCCGCAGCAGCACGCGCCCGAAGGAAATTTCCCTGAGCGGCTTCGCGAAGATCGGCTCGCACACTGCGCGGATCGCGGACTCGAAATCGTCCAGGGGGGTGTCCTTGGGCGCCCAGCCGGACTCGATGTGCGTTTCGGCGACCCGCCGGTAGTCGCGACGGAAAAAGGCGATGAAGTTCCGTGCGAGGTATGACTTGTCGATCTCGGTCAGCGTGCCCATGATGCCGAAGTCGAGCGCGACGTAGCGGCCATCGGGCGTCACCAGGATGTTGCCGGGGTGCATGTCGGCGTGGAAGAAGCCGTCGCGGAACACCTGCGCGAAGAAGATCTCCACCCCGGCGCGCGCGAGCCGCGGGATGTCCACGCCCTGCGCCCGCAGCGCGGCCACCTGCGAGACCGGCGTGCCGTGCATGCGCTCCATCACCATCACTTCGCTCGAGCAGTAGTCCCAGTGGATCTGCGGAACGAGCAGCAGCGGCGAGTCCGCGAAATTGCGCCTGAGCTGGCTCGCGTTGGAGGCTTCGCGCAGAAGGTCGAGCTCCACCTCGAGGTGCTTGGCGAACTCGTCCACCACCTCGTGCGGGCGCAGCCGCCTGCCGTCGGACCACAGCCATTCGATCAGCGTGGCCGCCGCGTGCAGCAGCGCCAGGTCGTTGGCGATCACTGTCGCGATGCCGGGCCGCAGCACCTTGACCGCGACCTCGGTGCCGTCGGGCAGGCTCGCGAGATGCACCTGCGCGACGGACGCGCTCGCCACCGGCTCGCGCTCGAACGCGCCGAACACTGAATCGAGCGGCCGGCCGAAGGCGCGCCCGAGGATGGCGACCACAGCCTCGGCGGGGAAGGGCGGCACGTTGTCCTGAAGCTTCGCCAGCTCGTCCGCGATGTCGGGCGGCAGCAGGTCGCGGCGGGTGGACAGCACCTGGCCGAACTTGACGAAGATCGGCCCCAGCGCCTCCAGCGCCTGGCGCAGGCGCACCGCGCGCGGGGCGGCGAGCTTGCGCCAGTAGAGGGCCGTGGAGACCAGCACGCGCAGTCCGGCCACGCGCTCGTGGCCGAGTACGAACTCGTCGAGCCCGTAGCGGACGCCGATGGAAAGTATCCTGTTGAGCCGCAGCAGTCGCATCGGATGATTGTAACTGCCGGGTAAGCGACGCGGAAATCGCCTGGTGCCGGGCGAGTGGCAAGGCGGCGCCGCCGCTATTATCCCGGCAGTGATGCAACGCTGCGTTCCGTCTGCAGCACCGGATCATTCCAGTGAATAGCGCGTGCAGTCTGGTTTCCAGGGGCCTGGCGCTCATGCTGCTGGTCTCGGCGGCTTCGGCGGCCGAGTCGTCGCGGCCGATCGTGCGCATCGCGCGGATCCAGAGCGCGCCGGGCGTGGAGGAGGCGCGCCCCACGGTCACGCTCGGCATCTGCATCGGAAGCGTCTATCGAATCACCGAGGTCAACCTCGTTGACCGCGGCAGCCTCAGCAAGCCGCTTTTGATCGGCCGAAGCTTCCTCAGAGGCCGGCTGGTTGTCGACTTGAGCCGGCACTATTTGCTCGAGCCGGCATGCAAGCGCAAGGCAGTGCCGTAAGCCATGGATTTAATGACGAGTTTCCCGATGCGCGTCAGTCGGATAGACGCAACCACGGCCACCTGACCCGGGATGCGGGCGATCAGGCCAGCCGATCGGGGAGGTCAACGCCAGTGCAGGCAGAGGCGTTATTATCGCTATGGCGCGCACTGCAGCGCGTGAACTCACGTTCATGCCAGGTGTCAACCTGCTGACGGGGTCCGCTCGGGAAAATCTACTTGTTTGGAGGGGGTGTGATGCGCAACGGTAATCCGCTTCGTTACCTGGCAATCGGCGCTCTTGCGTGGCTATCCCAGCCGGCCGTGGCGGAGCCCGCCCTCGTCGGCTGGATCGAACCGGTGAAACTGAGCAGAGAAGGCGTGGTCGTCCCGGCCAAGCTCGATACCGGTGCGGACACCTCGTCGCTGCACGCTTCAAACATCACCTGGATTCGTCGCCAGGACGGTGACTGGGTAGCCTTCGACGTCGAGGGAAAAGATAACCGCAGCGTCCGCCTCGAGCGCAAGGTGCAGCGCGTGACGCGTGTCAAGAAAGCTGCCGGAGGCGTGCAGGACAGGCCCGTCGTTCTGCTCGGCGTCTGCCTCGGCAATACCTACCGCGTGACCGAGGTCAATCTCACCGACCGGACGGGATTCAAGCTTCCTTTTCTCGTCGGCCGCAATTTTCTCGCGGAGCGGTTCGCGGTGGATTCCTCACGCAGGGAGACCAGCGAGCCCGCCTGCACGATGACGGTTGCGGGGTCCTCGATCTCCGGATAACGACAGCGTCATCGATCGCCGGAGCACCTCGCAGCCCTGGGTGCGTCCTGGGAGTTTGTCGGACTTAAGGCCGACAAACTCCTAAATGCAAAACCGCCTGCGCGAAAGAAAAAGGCAGTGAAAACCTTGTGTTCAGCCTGCTCGCGTGCCCGTTGGAGGCCAATAAGGGTCTTCATCCCGAATGTCATTCGAAATGCGCAGGCGGTTTTGCTGTGAGCAGCCTGTCGGAATGCCAAGTCCGACAGGCTGCTAGTCTTCCCGCTCGCTTGCAGGCGTAAACGCACCGGCCGGCACCCGGCTTGCCGGAGCGTTGCGCTTTTCAGACCCGCCCGAATCTTGCGCTGGATCAAGCTGACCGGCGCTGTCCTCTCCTATGCTGGCGCGTGCGCTTTCCGCGCGGGAAAGCCGTCGGACACGCCGGATTGAGGACCCATGAAACGGGCTCATCTCTATGTTTTGTCGGGGTTACTCGCGGCCATCGCGGCCGCGCTGTTCCTCTACAAGGTGTTGATATTCGGTTTCCCGCTCAAGCCCGAGCAGCGCACCGATGTCTGGCGCGTCGAGGTGCAGATCCGGTTCGAGGCCGACGGAGGGCCGGCGAAGGCGGAGCTGTACTTGCCGGGACGAACGGATGCATTCACCGTGGTGGACCAGAGCTTCGTGTCGCCGGGCTACGGCATCACCACGGAACGCCATCCGGGACGCGGCATGCGCGCCGCGTTCTCGATCCGCGAGGCCAGGGGGACGCAGACGCTGTACTACCGGGCCGTCGTGCAGCGCGGACGCGCGAACTCGGCGACCGAACGCGATCCCCAGCCCGAAGTCACGCCGCCGAAGCGCGAGGACGCCGAGCAGGCCGCGGCGCAAGCCATCGTCAAAGCGGCGCTGCAACAGTCCGCCGACGCGGCGACCCTCGCCGCGCTCCTCGTGAAACGGCTCAACCAAGCGATGCCGGGGGACGAGGCGAGTTTCCTGCTCGGGCCCCGACCCAACAGCCGGCGCCTGGCGAGCGTCGCCGTGGGGCTGCTGCAGACCGCGGGTGTTCCAGCGCGGGTGGTGAACGGCCTGATCCTGGTGCCGGAGCGGCGCGACGCGCAATTCGTGCGCTGGCTCGAGTATTACGCGGGCGGCCGCTGGCGGCCGCACTATCCGGCGGAGCCGACGGTGGAGGCGCTGCGCTACTACCTGCCGTGGTGGCGCGGCCGCGGCGCCCTGGTCCAGCTCTCGGGCGGCACCGCGCTCGACCCCCGCGTCTCCACGAACCGCTCCTACGAGCTCGCGATCCACACGGCGCTTACCCAGCAGCGCGAGCTGGAGAAGAAGCTGATCGAGTTCTCGCTGTTCGGGCTGCCGCTGCAGGTGCAGGCCCTGTTTCGAACGTTGCTGGTGATACCCGCGGGGATCTTGTTGCTCGTCATCCTGCGCAACATCGTCGGCGTGAAGACTTTTGGCACCTTCATGCCGGTGCTGATCGCGCTTTCGTTCCGGCAGACGGGACTGATCTGGGGCCTGCTGTTCTTTTCGGTGGTGGTGGCGCTGGGGCTCGCGGTGCGCTTCTATCTCGAGCGGCTCAAGCTGCTGCTGGTACCGAGGGTCGCTGCGGTGGTGATCGTGGTGATCCTGATCCTCGCCGGGCTGACGGTGATCTCCTTTCGGCTTGGCCTCGAGCGCGGCCTGTCGATCGGGCTGTTCCCGATCGTGATCCTCACCTTCACGATCGAGCGCATGACGCTGGTCTGGGAAGAGCGCGGCCCGCGCGAGGCGCTGCAGCAGGGCCTCGGCAGCATCCTGGTGGGGGCGCTCTGCTACCTTGTCATGAGCCTGCGCACGGTCGAGCACCTGCTGTTCGTGTTTCCCGAGCTGTTGCTGGCGGTCCTTGCGATCACGCTCCTTATCGGGCGCTATACCGGTTATCGGCTGACGGAACTGCGCCGATTCAAGGTCCTGGCGCGATGAACGGACCCTTCCATACCGCTGAAAGGCTCAGGCGCAATGGCGTCATGGGCATCAACCAGCGCAACGGCGACTACACGCTGATTTACAATTCGCGCGCCCGCTACCCGCTGGTGGACGACAAGATCCTGACCAAGGAGCTCGCCGCGCGGGCGGGCGTCGCGGTGCCGGAGCTCTACGGCGTGGTCGAGATCCAGCGCGAGGTCCGCCACCTGCCGCAGCTGCTCGAGCGCCACCGGGATTTCGTGGTGAAGCCCGCGCGCGGCAGCCAGGGCGACGGCATCATCGTGGTCACGTGGCACTCGCGCGCGCTCTACCGGGTGGCCGATGGCAGCACGCTCGACGAAGAGGAGCTCTGCTTCCACGTCTCGAACGTGCTCTCCGGCATCTACAGCCTCGGCGGCCAGATCGACAAGGCGCTGATCGAGTACCGCGTGAATTTCGATCCGGTGTTCGAGGCAATCACCTACCGCGGCGTCCCCGACGTGCGCATCATCGTGTTACTCGGCGTGCCGGTGATGGCGATGGTGCGGCTGCCGACCCGGCTCTCGGGCGGCAAGGCCAACCTGCATCAGGGAGCCATCGGCACGGGCGTGGACATGGCGACCGGCAAGACGCTCAACGCGGTGTGGCGCTCCGCCGTCGTCACCGAGCATCCCGACACGGGCAACCCGGTCGCGGGGATACAGATTCCGAAGTGGGACACGCTGCTCGACATGGCCGCCCGCAGCTACGAGCTGACCGGTCTCGGCTACCAGGGCATCGACATCGTGCTCGACCGCGACAAGGGGCCGCTGATCCTCGAACTGAACGCGCGTCCCGGGCTCGCGATCCAGATTGCGAACCAGGCCGGGCTGAGGACGCGTCTCGAAGCGGTGACGCGCCATCGCGCCGAGCTCACGACCGTCGCCGACCGGGTGGCGTTCGCCAAGCGGCGCTTCGCCGCAACGGGCGGCGGGGAATGAGGGAAACTAACCACCCCCACCCTCTGTTCCCTCCCCGTCAAGGGAGAGGGACGAAGTACAGCGCTGTGCACCATGAGGACCGAGGGATGAGGGATGAGGGATGAGGGATGAGGGATGAGGGATGAGGGGGATACCCTGCCGCCTCAATCCCGGTCCCTGTTGCTCCCGGCGCCCCGGCGCTTCACCAGCTGGTCGATGCGTTTTTCCGCCCGGGCGACATCGTCGCGAAGCTGATCCACCGCGCGGTTGAACTGATCGAGGTCGCGCGCCGCGGCGATCAACGGCTGCTCCTCGGTCCAGTACTCGGCGAAGGAGCGCCCGGTGTTCTCGAGCGCCTGATCGCCCCAGCGCCGCAAGGTCCGCCCGGTTTCCGCCATGCGGTGAGCGGCGATGTCGCCGAAGACACGCGAGAGGTCCTCCTCGATGTCCCAGCGCAGGTTGTGCGCCACGTGATTGACGGCGGCGGCGAAATCGGCATCGCCGGCGGCCTCGATTTCCCGCCACACCGTCTTGTCGCGCGCGGCGAGCCGCAACAGGAGCCCCGGCGTGAGCCGCACCGTGACGGCGGGCACCTCCTCTGCCGCCGCCGCTGCAACTTCCCCGCTGTCCAGCACGGTGAGCGAAAGCGCGAACGGCGCCGCCTCGAAACGCGCGGTCCTGCCGGCAAAGCGCTTGATCTCATCGCGCGCCCAGCTCGCGCCGCGCAGCAGGTGGTTGACGAACGCGATGGCCGCCGGATCAAGCACCACTCACGATTCACGCAGTTAAGCTTGCTGGATGCCCGCCACCAGCCAGCCCGAGCGGCCACGGACCGGCTTCTGAAGATGCCAGATTTCGCTGAACCGCTCGGCCTCGCGGTCGGCGGCTTCGCGAATGAGGCCGGAGAAGCGAACGCTGACGACGTAGGATCCGGCTTCCTCGGCTACGTCGAGCACCTCGGCTTCGAGCGTCAGCACCTCGGTGTTCTGGGGCGCGCTGCCCGCCGCACGGATGTCGGCCTCGATCTCGCGATAGACGGCAGGCGCGAGGACGTCGCGCATCGTCGCGAGGTCCTTCCGGTCATGCGCATCCTGCAATCGGACGAAATTGAGCCGGGCGTGGTGGACGAATTCGGCCGCATCGAAACCCGCCGGCCAGCGGGAGGCTGCACCCGCTTCCGCAGGCGTGCCGGCGCCGCGTGGGAAGGAGCCGAGCACCGGCGCCGTTTCCCCCGCGCCCGCGTACTGCAGCGGCTGTTGCGTGACCCTGCCACGCAGCGCCCGCGCCGCGAACAGCAGGGCCGCGGCGAGGAGGCCGATCAGCAGCAACCCCGCAAGCAGTCCGGCCAACCCGTTGTTGAGAAACAGCGCAGCCAGCCCGGCGCCGAGCGCCAGGCCGGCGAGCGGGCCCAGCCACTTCGAGGCGCCGGCGGATTGCGGCGCCGGGGTCGCGGGCGCGGTCTGCTGTTGCTGCTGTTGCGCGGGCGCGCCGGGAGCGGCTTTTTGCGGCGCGGGGGTGCTGCGCTGCATGCCGAGGTTGCGGCCGCCGCCAAAGCGTCGCGCCTCGGCGTCGTCCACGGCGAACGACAGGGAAAGGAAGGCGATCAGGACGGATAGCAGGGTTTTCATGGTGATCTCATTGGCCAAGGGTCAGTCCGCGGATTCTACCCCCATTGCAGCGCGGCCGCCCGCGACGCTCAGCGCGCGGGGGCGACGCCCGCCGCCTGATAACAGCGACCGCGGCGAGCGTATTCCGGCCCTCCGGATAGCAGCGGATCAGAGCCGGTATCCCCGGTGCAGGGCGACGGTGCCGGCGGCGAGATTGAAGTATTCGACCCGCTCGAATCCGGCGTCTTCCAGCATCCGCTTGAGGCTTTCCTGGTCGGGGTGCATGCGAATGGACTCGGCGAGATAGCGGTACGCATCGGCGTCGTTGACCACCCGCTTGCCGAGCCACGGCAGCACCCGGAACGAATAGGCGTCGTAGAGCGGCTTGAGCGGTTCCCAGACCCTGGAGAACTCCAGCACCACCAGCCGGCCGCCGGCCCTGAGCACGCGCCGCATTTCCGAAAGCGCCGTCTCCTTGTGCGTCATGTTGCGCAAGCCGAAGGCGACGCTCACGCAGTCGAAGCGCTCCGAGGCGAACGGGAGCTTCTCCGCGTCGCATTGCGCGACCGGCAGCACTATGCCCGCGTCGAGCAGGCGGTCGCGCCCGCGCCTGAGCATGGCGGGATTGACATCCGTCAGCACCACCTCGCCCTGTGCGCCGACGCGTCGTGCGAACAGCCGCGCAAGATCGCCGGTGCCCCCCGCGATGTCGAGCACGCGCTCGCCCGGGCGCACGCCGCTGGCCTCGACCGTAAAACGCTTCCACAGCCGGTGCAGCCCCGCCGACATGAGATCGTTCATGAGATCGTAGCGGGCGGCGACCGAATCGAACACGCCTGCAACGCGACGCGACTTCTCTTCTTCCGGGACTTTCTGGTAGCCGAAGTCGGTGGTCTTTTTCATGCCCAATGCGTGATTGGTGATTGGTGAGTAGTGATTAGACCAAGCAGCCAGGCGCGTAAAGCCGGGTTCAGTCCATTCACTAATCACCATTCACTATTCACGCCTTTCCGGCAGGATCGCGGCTGGTGCCCGCCTCCGCCATGCGCTTGAGATAGTGCCGCCACCTCTCCTCCTGGCGCGCGCCGTAGTCGCAGAGCAGGTCCCACGAATAGATGCCGGTGTCTGGTGCAGCTTGATCTCGGTTGGCTGCGGCACGCCTTTGTTGAGTCCTGCCATGGCGACCTCCGGAATGGCGCATCATAACCGACGCGGCACCAATCGAAAACTCTGATAACAAAAGAGTTTTGCGCTCCCCGCCGCCGCTGTCACGATCTTGTAACGCTTGTTTCATAATATTGCCGCGGCCCGATTCCCGAAGGACTCTTGATGGCAGCAACCATATTGGTGGTCGAGGACGAGCCGGCGATCCAGGAGCTCATCTCCTACAACCTCGAGCTTGCCGGGCATCACGCGCTGAAGGCGCAGAGCGCCGAGGAAGCGCTGGACATGGTGCGCACCGCGCTGCCCGATCTGGTGGTGCTCGACTGGATGCTGCCGGGCATGAGCGGGATCGAATTCGCGCGCAAGCTGCGCGCCGACAAGCGCACGCAGGGCGTGCCGCTCATCCTGCTCACCGCGCGCGCCGACGAGAGGGACAAGCTCCACGGCCTCGAGACCGGGGCGGACGACTACCTCACCAAGCCGTTCTCGCCGCGGGAGCTGAACGCGCGCGTCAAGGCCGTGCTGAGGCGGCGCGCCCCGCAGGCGACCGACGATGCCGTGGACATCGCGGGCTTGAAGCTCGACCCGGTGAGCCACCGCGTGACCGGCAACGGATCGCCGCTCGCGCTCGGTCCCACCGAGTTCCGGCTGCTGCATTTTCTGATGACGCACGCCGAGCGCGTCTACTCGCGCACGCAGTTGCTCGACCAGGTGTGGGGCGATCACGTGTTCGTCGAGGAGCGCACGGTGGACGTGCACATCCGGCGGCTGCGCAAGGCGCTCGAGCCCTCCGGCCACGACCGGCTGATCCAGACGGTGCGCAGCGCAGGCTACCGGTTCTCCCCGGCGGCGTGAGCGTCTCCGGTGGCGTATCGTTGCAGTCGGCGGGACCGTCTTTGGATTTTTCGCCGGAGTCCAGGAGGCGCTTTTGCTCAAGGAGTCTGCCGGACTTGACTCCGGCAGGCTCCCGGCGCGTGGGATAATGACGTCCACCGGGAGCGGAGGTTACGCGTGGACAGGGTGTGGGCAAGGTTCGTTCTCATTCTCATCGCGCTCGCCCTGGTCAGCTTGATCGCGTGGCCGATCGCCGGACCGCTCGTGGCGATGACGGTCTTCGCCACGGGCCTGTTTGCCGTCGTCGTTGTCCAGTCCCGCCACATCTCGCTGCTGCGGCGCTGGCTGCGGGACCCCGCGCCCGACAAGGTGCCGCAGGGCTGGGGGATATGGGACCGGGTGTTCGCCGATCTCTACCGCATGTTGCGTCGCCAGCACCGGAGCGAGTCGCGGCTCTCCGCCACGCTCGAGGATTTCCGGCAGGCGGGCGCGGCCATGCCCGACGGGATGGTGATCCTGGACGCGCAGGATCGCATCGAGTGGTGCAACCCGGTGGCCGAGAGGCATTTCGGCCTCGACCGGCAGCGCGACACGGGGCAGAGCATCGCCTACCTGGTGCGCCAGCCGCAGTTCGTCGAGTACCTGCAGGCGCAGAACTACGGTGACCTCCTCGTCCTGAGGCAATCGCGCGGATCGGATTTCATCCTGTCGGTGCAACTGGTGCCGTATGGAGACCGCCAGAAGCTCGTGATCAGCCGCGATATCACGGATCTCGAGCGCGTGGAGACGATGCGGCGCGACTTCATCGCCAACGTCTCGCACGAGTTGCGCACCCCCCTCACCGTGCTCGGCGGCTTTCTTGAGACCATCCTCGACCTGAAGGCCGCCGACAGCGAACTGCTGCGGCGTTCGCTGCCGCTGATGATGGACCAGACGCAGCGGATGCGGCGGCTGGTGGAGGACCTGCTCACGCTGTCGCGGCTGGAGAGCACGCACAACCCGCCGCGCGAGGAGCCCGTGAACGTTCCCGGCCTGGCGCGCGAAATTTATCACGACGCGCTCGCGTTTTCGGGCGGCCGGCACCGCGTCGCGCTCGACCTCGCGGCCGGGGACTGGCTCACCGCGAGCGAAGAGGAGTTGAGGAGCGCGTTCGGCAACCTGATCAGCAACGCGGTGCGCTATACGCCGGAAGGAGGCGAGGTGACGATCGCCTGGCAGCGGCGGGGTCCCGAGGCGGCGTTCAGCGTGCGCGACACCGGCATCGGCATCGCCTCCCAGCATCTGCCGCGGCTCACCGAGCGCTTCTACCGCGTGGACCGCAGCCGCTCGCGCGAGACGGGCGGCACCGGGCTCGGGCTCGCCATCGTCAAGCACGTGTTGAACCGCCATCAGGCGCGGCTCGAGATCGCCAGCGAACCGGGGCGCGGCAGCACCTTCAGCGCGGTGTTTCCGGCGGAGCGTCTGCTCGCGCCGCCCGAGCGCGTTCCGGTTGCGCTCAGCGCCTAGGAATTTGCCGGGCTTTGCCCGGGCAAATTCCTTATCGAGAACGACTGGAGGAAATCCGATCAACCCTTGTTGTCGTTACACGACAACAATGGTTCCGCGGTCGAAGTCGCTGCCCTTTTCCAGGAGGTTCAGCAGCTTCGCGACCTGCTTGCGGTCGGAGAACACCTCCACGAAGCGCCCGCTCTGAAACCAGCCGGCGGGCAGGATCAGGGTGGCCGGGGTGGCGGGCGCCGGCACTTCGGGCAGCAGCAGCGCGCGCTCGTAGCGGCTGTCGCCGGTCGGCGCGAAATTGGACGGGCGCACGGCGATCGCCTGTGGCATGCCGGGGAACAGCCGCACGCCGCAGTAGAGCTCGCCGCGTTCCTCCATCCTCAGCCATTGCACCATGCCGAGATAAAAATGGAGGCCGCCCCCGCGGCGCACCGCGAGCAGCTGGTTGTGGCTGACGCGGCCTTTGCCGTCCGGCTCGCGCTGTATGCACATGAAACCGGACGCGCTGTGGTTGAGGATCTGCCACTGCTCCAGCCCCTCGCCCTGGCCGGCGACCTCGTGCTCGGTGCGGGTGATGTAGCCGTAGGTGTCCATGTCCTGCCGCTCGCGCGCGCTGATCTCGCCCGGCTGGCGGAAACCCCGTTTTCCGACGTGAAGATGCACGGCCCCCAACCCGAAGCACACCCGGGCCGGCTCGTCCTGCTTCAGGCGTTCCTCGACGCGCGCGGTGCCGGCGCGGCACCACTGCACGTAGAGCAGCATCAGCAGGTTCTCGCAGCCGGGCTGCCGCGCGTCGTCACCGAGGCCCAGCTGTCCCGGCGTCTGACCCTGCTTGAGCAAATTGATGGTCTGGCGCAGCGTTTTCGAGAGCTGCTCGAGGTCGAGGTAGCGCAGGTGTGGCTGTGGCTCCATCCCGGCCCCGAACGCCATGCCGGCTGAGCCGGAGAGGTCGACGGCGAGCGACGGGATCGGACCGGTTGGCAGGGGCTGCGCGGCGAGACTGGCGAGGGTTGCCCAGCGATCGAGCCAGCGCGCGACGAACGCCATCTGTCGTACCGACAGCGCGAACGGATTCGCCAGCTGCGCGAGCAGCACGTGCAGGTAGCTCTCGGCGCAGCTCGAATCCGGATCGCGCTTGGAGAACGTGTCCTGGACCCGGATGCGTGCGAAGCCGTGGCTTTCGGCAAACGCATAGAGCTCGTGCAATGCGCGCCACAACGCGCCGGGCGGCTGCCGGTAGACGCGGTAATAGTCGAGCAGGGTCGCTCCCAGCAGGCGCAGGCAGCGCAGGGTGACGAGCGCCGCATGCGGCGCCATCGCAAGCTCGCCGTCGCGGTAGGCCTTGAGGCACTGCTGATAGCCGCGGCTCGTTTCCTGCCACAACGCGATGACGTTGTTCCATACCGCGGTCTCGCCGGGCTCGAGCGGAAGCGGTTTGCCGGCGTAGCGTTTCGCGGATTCGCCCTGCACGAAGTGCGCGGGCTCCCGCAGCGTCTCCAGGATCTTGAGGCGCTCGAGCGGCGACAGTTGCGCCGCCCCGAGGGCGACAAGCTGGCCGGTGAGGACCTGCTGCGTCAGCTGGACGTTGGTGAGCGTGAGCTGCTCGATCCAGCGCTTGCAGGCGGCGCTGTCGGTGAACTGCAGCGTAGGTGACGACGAGGGCAGCGGTTGGGTATTCATCAATCAAGCATCCATGGGTTCGCACGCCCGGGCCTGGATGTTCCCCCGGAGACGATGGCCCAAGCAGCCTGCCGGACCTGACGCGACGACAGGCTGCTTAAAGCAAAACCGCCCGCAGGCAAACGGCACAATTGGATTCGAAATACGTGAATTCGGCCCCGCTCGTGTACTTATTGACGGACAAAACAAGTCTTTTCACCCCACTCTGTCGCAAGTTTGCGGGCGGTTTTGCATTTAGCAGCCTGTCAGAGCTTCAAGTCCGACAGGCTGCTAGCCCCGACAAACTCCTTGCGTGACCCCGCCGCTTCCGCGCCAGCTTCTCATGGCCGGTCGCGGCCGGCGGCGAACACAGCGCACCGCTCCGTTCGCAGATTAGCGCAATCGCAACAACAGGGTACGTGAACTAATTCACCCGGTCCTCAAAAAACGCAGTGAAGCCCCGGAACTAAATCACGTTTCCTTATCCGCCAGCCGCTCAGCATTTAGGAGTTTGTCGGTCCTAAGTCCGACAAACTCCTAGCCGGGACAATTCCCGGGCAAGGGCTGCGGCAATATCGATGCTCGCGTGCGCCCGCGCATCGGGCTGGCGGATCAACGAACCCCAGACAGGGTTGGGGAAGTGCGGGTCGTCGCGGAAACGCGGGATCACGTGCCAGTGCAGGTGGGGCGTGACGTTGCCGAGGCTGGCCAGATTGATCTTGTCGGGGCGGAGCAGCTTGCGCAGCGCGGATTCCAGCGCGAACACGACTTGCAGCAGGCGGGCGCGCTCGGCGGCGGTAAGGTCGGTCATCTCCTTGATGTGGGCGTTCCAGATCGCGCGGCAGAAACCCGGGTACCCCGGCTCCGCCACGCGCACCACGCGGCACTGAGCGTCGCGCCAGATCAGCTCGCCGCCGTCGGTTTCGCACAGTTCGCACGCCATCGGTCGCTTCACCAAAAAAAGATTAACCGCAAAGTCGCCAAGGCGCAAAGATGACGCATCGTGTTTTCGATTTCCTGCCACCTCGACTCATCGGGATTCCTTCGCGTCTTTGCGCCTCTGCGGCTACTTCTGTTCGCAAAACATCCACCCCGCAGCCGCGCGGAGCAGGGAAAGGCCGCGCTCGACCGCGCGGCGGCGCCATTCCGTCGCAGCCGGGCAGAGTGCCTCGAGCAAGGCGCGTTTCGCCGGATGAGCGACGTCCACCACGGCGAAATGATGGCAGCGGTTCTCCTCGCGCAGGGCGTGCAGCACGGCGAACGCCGGGCGGGTGCCGATTTCCTGCAGCACGAAATCGACGCGGACGCCCGGCAGCGCCTGGGACAGCGCTGCGCCCATTCCGCCGCGGATCCGGTATGCCGCCTGGCCCGCGCCCGGATCGACGAGCCGACTCCCGAGCGCGCGGGCAAGCCGGGCCATCGGCGTTGCGTTCACGCCGGGCTCCGGTATCAGCGTCTCTTCCCCGCGGCGGCCGAGCCCGGTGTGCATGTCGAGCGCGACCAGATGCTCGGCCTGCGCGATTTCGCGTCGCAGCCAGTCGAGGTAGAGGCGCGGTCCCGCCTCCAGCGCTTTTCCGCCGTAGAACAGCCCCCGCGGAAACGCGTACTGTCCCTCCGCGATCGCCTGCCTCGGCGCCCGGATTCCGTAGCGAAGCGCGAGGAGGGCGAGCCGGACCCGGAACCCGTCCGGACCCGGCGCGCTGGCCGGGTTGAGCAGGCGATCGAGGCGCGCGTAGAACGCGGGCGCCCCTTCCCAGCGCTCGCCGTGGCGCAGGAAATTCCGGTTGAGATCGACGTTGTTCTCGTTCACGCGGCGCAACCACGCCATGCCGTACGGGTTGAGCGCGTGCACCAGCACCAGCGCGCAGCCCGCGGGCGGCGCGGGTGCGGCCTCGAGCGCGGCGAGCTGCGTCGCGGCGCCGGCGAATGCCTCCACGCCGTGCAGCCCGCTCGTGTGCAGCAGCACGCGGCGCGCGGCGCGCTCGCCGAGGCGCGCGATGTCGATGGTCAGCGGCTCCCCTCGAGGGCCGCGCGCCTCGATGGCCAGCGCATCGAGCGAGGCGCCCGCTGCGCGCGCCGCGTCCCGGAAGCGGTTGCGGGAGGCAAGGTAGTCCGGCGAGAAGAAAGCCTCGAGATGCAAGTTCGACGTTTCACGTCCGCGGGCGCCTGGCCGCACGACCTTGTGCCAACCTTGAACTTGAATCGTTGAACCTACAGCGCTGCCTTATGCAGCGATGTAGGTTGCGCGCTCGAAATTCTCGCCCTCGTCGAGAAGGGCCTGGAGCGTGATGCGCCGCGGTTTTTCCTTGTCGACCTGCAAGCCCAGCGCGCGGTTCGCCTGGTACCACCCGGGCATCAGGATGATGGAGGCGGGAATCTTGCGCGCGGCATCCTTCGGCATCAGCAATGCGCGGTCGAACTGCGCGGAGCCGTCGGTGATGCGCACGGCAACCGCCTGCGGAGCGCCGAGGACGATGCGCAGGCCGATCCAGATGGTCCCCGCCTCGTCCACGTTCAGCCGTTGCACGATGCCGAGGTACATGACTTTCTTCGCCGGCGGCTGGATCGCGACCAGCTGGTGGTGGCTGATGCGGTTCACGACGTCGCCCTCGCGCGTGGTGCCGAGAAAGCCCGACACGCTCTGGTTGACGATCACCCAGGTCTCCTGCGCCGCGCTGCGCTGGGACGCCAGCGCCTTCTCGCCGGCCTCGGATACCGATCCGAACATGTCGAGCCGCTGCCGCTCGGCGGCGGTGAGCTCCCCCCCGGGCTGGCGAAACGCCTTGCCGGTGAGGTGAAAGTGCATCGAGGGGATATTGGGCGAGATCATCACCTTGATCGAAGCCGGCGTGCGCTCGTCGGCGCGACCGGTCCCGGCCGCGCACCATTGGATATGCAGCTGCGCCAGCAATTTTTCGCACGCCTCGCGCGACAGATCGCCCAGCCCGAGACTCGCCGGCGTCTGTTGCTTGAGCGCGGCCGCGGTCTGCCGCAGCGTCCTGCCGAGCGATTCCAGGTTGAGGTGCCGCACGCCGGCGGCGGGCATGTGCCTGGCCAGCCCCGCCCCCTTCTGCGAGGAGACCTCCACGGCGAGCGCGGGGATGGGGCCCCGCGGCAGCGGCTCCGGCGACAGGCTCACCAGCCCTTCCCAACGGTCGAGCCAGCGGTCCACGATGTCGAGCTGCTCGCCGGTGAGCGCATCCGGCTGGGCGAGGTGCATGAGCAGCGCATGCGCATAGGTGGCGGCGCAGGTCGTGGAGGTTGGCGGGCGTCCGATGGAATCGGTCACGGGGGTGGCCGACAGCCCGGCGTTCTCGGAGAACACGTAGAGCCGGTGCAGCTGCTGCCACAGCGCGCCGCCGACGGCGTGGTAGATGTGGCAGTACTCCAGCATGGCATGCGCCGTGTAGTGCAGCGCCCTCTGGCAGATGAGGTGCGCGTGCGCGGCGAGTTCCGGCGCGGTGCCCGCCATGGCATCGATGAGGGCGTCGTAAGCGGCCGCCATCGTGCTCCAGGTGCCGACGACGCTGTCCCAGACCTGGCGGTCGCTCGCGTCGAACGGAATCGGCTTGCCGCGGCAGCGCTTCATCATCCCGGCCTGAGCCTCCACGACGGGCTCCTGCAGCAGCTCGAGGATCTCGAGCTTTGCCGAAGGTGCAATAGCGGCGGCCGCCAGCAGCCGCGCCTGCGCGGCGAGCGGTGCATGGCACTGCGCGGGGTCGGTGAGCGGCAGCCGCGCGAGCCACGCCTGGCACCCGGGCGCGTCGGTGAATGGAAGCGGTTCCGGGCTATCGGCGGCGGGCGGGGTTTCGGCTGGCATGACTTCTCCGTGCCTGTTCAATCAGGGCGAGCCCAGCATTATCCCAGCGCAGCCGCTCTCGCGGCAACCGCACGGTCACGACGCGTACGCGGCGATCGCGACGTAGCGCGCGAACTTGCCGATCGCGATGAATAGCAGCGCGAGCCACGGATTGAGCCGCAGCCATCCCGCCGCCACGCACAAGGGGTCGCCGATGATCGGGATCCAGGACAGGAGCAGGGCGGGGCTGCCGTAGCGCTGCATGGCCGGCAGGCCGGGCAAGTCCTTCTTCTGCGGCACGAGGCGGCCGACCAGATAGGAGGACATTCCGCCCAGCGTGTTGCCGAGCGTCGCGACGCCCAGGGCGGGCCAGATCTGCTGCGGATGGAGCTTGAGCACGCCGAACAGCACCGCCTCCGAGCCGCCCGGCAGCAGCGTGGCGGCAAGGAAGCTCGACGAGAACAACACCCACAGGCTCGCGCCTTCAGTCATCACGGATCACCGATCACGGCTCACGCCTTTATCAACGTGTCCTTGAGCGCGTCGCGGTTGGGCTCCAGGCCCAGCCCCGGCTTCGCGGGTATCTTCACGATGTTGTTCTCGGGGCGCGGCGGGTTCACGAACAGCATCTCGCCCACCGCCTGCATGTCGAGGTGGAATTCGACGCGCCAGCCGTTCATGAGCCCCGCCATGACGTGCATGTTGTGCAGCGGCCAGCCGCCGCCGTTCGCGATCGGGAGGTTGAAGGCCTGCGCGAGGTGGCCCGCCTTCTGCGCCTCGGTGTAGCCGCCGCAGTAGCAGACGTTGGGCTGCAGGATGTCCACCGCGTGGTGCAGCACCAGCTCGCGCAGCCGCCAGCGGTGGCCCTCGTTCTGACCCGCGGAGATCGGGATGTTGGTGTGCTGGCGCAGGTCGACCATGGCGCGCGTGTCGTTCTGGTAGAGCGGCTCCTCGAACCAGGTGAGATGGCAGTCCTCGACCGCGCGGCAGAGCTGACGCGCGTCGACCGGGTTGAACTTGTAGTTCGCGTCCATCATGAGCTCGACGTCCGGCCCGGCCGCGTCGCGCACCGCCCGCACGCGCCGCGCGTCCTCCTGCCATCCGCCCTGGTGCACGCCCACCACCATCTTGAGCCGGCGATGGCCGTTTTTGATCTGCAGCCGGGCCGCTTCCACGAGCTGCTCGCGGTCCCCGTATTCCGTGAAGCCGAACGTGCAGTAGGTCGGCGCCCAGTCACGCGCGCCGCCCAGGAGTTGCGCCACGGTGCGGCCGGTGAGCTTGCCGTGGACGTCCCAGCACGCGATGTCGATGGCGGAGAGCGCGCTCGAGACGACGCCCGTCATCGAGCGCTGGTTGAGCTTCCACCACACCTTTTCGTGGATCGCCTCGGTGTCACGCGGATCCATGTCCTTCACCAGCGGCAAGAACTCCTTTTCGATCGCGGTGACGATCGCGAAGGGCAGGTAGGCGCCGCCGGTGAGCCCGTGGCCGACGTAACCGTCGTCGGTCTCGACCTCGCAGAGCACCGTCTTGCGGTTGATCGGCTCCTTCAGCAAGGGAACGCTGACGGACAGGCGGTGCACGCCGGCCTTGATCGACTTGATCTTCATGGGTCCTCCGCTGGGTAGGGCGTTGCGCGTCGCGCGAGTTTACTCCGGCCCGCCGTGGCGGCCGCCCGCGCCCGCAAAATTGACGCCTGCGGCAGCTTTCCAAGATAATGCGTTCCTTTCACTTTCAGCATATGAATTACGCCGTCAGTTTCCGCCCGACGCCGGTCCTGCCGGTGGTGGAAAGCAACCAGGTGTTCCCGGTCGGGCGCATCTACTGCGTCGGGCGCAACTACGCCGAGCACGCGCGCGAAATGGGGCACGATCCCGAGCGCGAGCCGCCGTTCTTTTTCATGAAGCCGGCGGACGCCGTCGTGCAAAACGGCGCCACGCTGCCGTTTCCCCGGACCACGAAAGACCTGCACCACGAGATCGAGATGGTGGTGGCGATCGGCAGGGATGGCGCGGACATTCCCGTGGAGAAAGCGCTCGACCACGTGTTCGGCTACGGCGTGGGCCTCGACATGACCCGGCGCGACCTCCAGGGCGATGCCAAGAAAATGGGCCGTCCCTGGGAGATGGGAAAGGCGTTCGATGACTCCGTGCCGTGCACCGCCTTGAAGACCGTGGCGATGGTGGGGCATCCGGCCAGGGGCGCGATCTGGCTCAAGGTGAACGGAAAGATCGCCCAGAAGGGCGATCTTTCCGAAATGATCTGGAACGCACCGGAGATGATTTCGTGCCTTTCCAGGCTCATTACGTTGAAGGCAGGCGACCTTATCATGTCGGGCACGCCCGCGGGCGTGGGGCCGGTCAGGGCCGGCGACAGGCTCGAGGGACACGTGGATGGAATAGGCGACCTTACGGTCGCCTATTCCAAATGAAGAACCATAACATTCATGGATCGGAAGGTGCGCACGCGCCATTGATCCATCGTCAAGAGGAGAGATCACAATGCAGAAGCGCAAGCTGGGAAAGAACGGGCCGGACGTCTCGGCGGTGGGGCTGGGCTGCATGGGCATGTCCATCAGCTACGGCGTGCCCAACGACGAGGAGTCCATCGCCACCATGCACCGCGCAATCGATCTCGGCGTCAACGTGCTGGTCACGTCCGACGCCTACGGCAACGGCGTCAACGAGGAGCTGATCGCGAGGGCGCTCAAGGGCGGCAAGCGCGAGAAGGTTCTCGTGGCCACCAAGTTCGGCAACATCGCGCTCGCCGCCCGCGGCGCGGAGGGCGGCGCGCCGGCGCTCACGGGCGGACATCCCGATTACGTGCCGCAAGCCTGCGACAAGAGCCTCAAGCGCCTCGGGGTGGACGTGATCGACATCTACGGCATGCACCGCATGGACAAGACCGTCCCGATCGAGGACACGGTTGGCGCCATGAAGCGTCTGGTCGAGCAGGGCAAGGTGCGCTATCTCCAGCTGTCGGAGGCGGGGCCGCAGACCATACGCCGCGCCCACAAGGTCCATCCCATTGTCGCCGTCGAGACCGAGTACTCGCTGTGGAGCCGGGACGTGGAGAAGGACATCCTGCCGACCTGCCGCGAGCTCGGCATCGGCTACATGGCGTACGCCCCGCTCGGGCGCGGCTTCCTTACCGCGACCCTGAAGACGCTCGACGCGCTGCTGCCCAAGGACCGGCGCCGCGAGCATCCGCGCTTCAGCCCGGACAACATCGGCAGGAACGCGGCGTTGCTCGCGTCGCTCGAGCGCATCGCGGCCGCGAAAAAATGCACGCCGGCGCAGGTGGCGCTGGCGTGGCTGCTGGCGCAGGGGGAGGACATCGTGCCGATCCCCGGCACCAAGCGCCGCGCCTACCTCGAGCAGAACTGCGCGGCAATCGACATCAAGCTGACGCGGGAGGAAATTGACGCGTTGGCGAAAGCGTTCCCGCTCAACGTCACCGCCGGAACGCGCTATCCCGAGAAGCAGCTCTCGGGCCTCGGCATCTGATCTGATCCGCAACGCCCGCGCTGCCCCGCGCCGCGCTTTGCTATCGTTTCCTGCACATGAAGGATTTTCCAATTCGTGATTCACTACAAGGGCAATAATCGAAAACTCTGGATGCTGAAACAGTGGGGGCGCCTGCTTCCTCCCCGCAACTAACGGTCGGCACGATGCTGCGGCCGGTGGAGAGCGGCGCGCCGCCCCCCGCTCCGGTACCTCAGCGCGCGGAACATCCGAGGCGATGCGCATCGAAGACTGCAGATTGATCGATTTGCCCAGGATCGGGGACCCGCGAGGGAACCTCACGTTTATCGAGGGCCAGCGGCACATTCCGTTCGCGATCGCGCGCGTGTTTTACCTCTATGACGTGCCGGACGGCGCGGCGCGCGCCGGGCATGCACTGAAGACCTGCCATCAATTCCTCGCGGCGATCTCCGGCGGCTTCGATGCGATCGTCGACGACGGCCGGACGCGGTCTCGCTTCCAGCTCAATCGCTCCGATCGCGGCTTGTACCTGCCGCCGAAGATCTGGCGCGAGCTGGAGAACTTCTCGCCGGGCGCGGTCTGCCTCGTGCTCGCGTCGGAGCCTTACGACGCGTCCGGCTACTACCGCGATTACGCGCAATTCCGCCGCGACCTGACGGACACCGGCTGAGCGGCGATGACGGTCCCGTTTCTCGAACTGCGCAGCGCGTATCTCGAATTGCAGGGCGACCTCGACGCGGCGTACCGGCGCGTCATGGATTCCGGGTGGTACATCCTGGGACGGGAGGTCGAGTCCTTCGAGCGCGAGTTCGCCGGCTATTGCGGCGCGCGTTGCTGCGTGGGGGTGGGAAACGGGCTCGACGCGCTGTCGCTGATCCTGCGCGGCTACGGGATCGGGCACGGCGACGAGGTCATCGTTCCATCGAACACTTATATCGCGACCTGGCTGGCGGTCACCCAGGCCGGCGCGCGGCCGGTGCCGGTCGAACCGGATCCGGCGACCTTCAATCTCGATCCGGCCCGCCTGGATGACGCGATTACCCCCAGAACCCGCGCGATTATCGCGGTGCACCTCTACGGCCTGACCGCCGACATGGACCGCATCAACGAGGTGGCGCGGCGGCGCGGGCTCAAGGTGATCGAGGATGCCGCGCAGGCCCATGGCGCCCGCTACAAGGGCCGGACGGCCGGCGCGCTCGGCGACGCGGCGGGCTTCAGCTTTTACCCGACCAAGAATCTCGGGGCGTTCGGTGACGGGGGGGCCGTGGTGACCGACGATCCGGCGCTCGCCCGGCGCGTCGCCACGCTGCGCAATTACGGCTCGGAGCGCAAGCGCGAGCACGAGGTGAAGGGAAGCAATTCACGACTGGACGAGCTTCAAGCGGCGCTGCTGCGCGTGCGATTGCGCCGGCTGGACGAGTGGAACGAAAGGCGCCGGGCGCGCGCGCGTCTCTACGCGTCGTTGCTGGCCGGCACGCGGCTGTCCCTGCCGTCGGAACCGCCTGGAACGGAGCATGCGTGGCATTTGTACGTCGTCCGCGCCGCGCAACGGGACGCCCTGAAGCGCGCGCTGGAGGCGCGCGGGGTGGACACGCTCGTCCACTATCCGGTTCCGCCCCATCTTCAGCCCGCCTATCAGGAACTCGGCCTGGGGGAGGGCGCATTGCCGGTTTCGGAGGCGATCCATCGCGAAGTGCTCAGCCTGCCGATGGGGCCGCACTTGAGCGAGGAACACGCGCGCCAAGTCGGCGCCGCCGCGGCGGAAGTCGCGGCCCGGGCATAGCCGCCCCTCAAACCGCCAGCGCGCTCACGCTGGCGATCCGGTTTTTTCTGAATTCCAGCAGGTTTCCCCGGCCATCCAGTCTCGGTGCGATGGCGTCGACCCTTGTAACGGTGCCTTCCATTTCGGCTATTTCGTAGAACTGGTACCCGAAACCGGCCAGGATGGACTGCATATCGGACCCGGTTTTCGCGTCCGTGCATTCAAAAAATAGGACTGGCCTTGACTTTTCGAGTATCGATTTCATGCCGAGCAGGCAGCCGCCTTCATGGCCCGCCAGATTGAGCTTCACCAGCTGGATTCGCGCTTTCACCTCGTCGCTGAAGAAGCTGTCCAGCGCGACGCTGTTTACCTGGAACACGATCCCGCCCTCCTGCCTTCCCAGCGCGCCGGCGGTCGTGAGGTAGTCAACCCCGGTATTGATCGTGAACGGCACCGTATCGTTGCGACTTGCAGCCGCAAGCATGCAGGTGTTGTCGGTTCCAAACCCGTTGGCCCTCAGGTTCAGGTTCAGCCTCGCAAAGTTCATGAAATGGGGCTCGAAAGTCACGACGGTCGCGGCGGGATTGGCCGAAAGCGCAGCCAACGTGAACGTGCCCGTATGCGCCCCGACATCCAGGATGATCCCGCGCTCCCTTTCCGCGCGGGAAGACCACATTCTGAGGCTCGTCTTCTTGAAGCAGCCGTTCCAGAAAAAGCGAAGCGCTATGCCATCGTCCAGGCCACCCAAAAACATCCGGAAATTCGAGATGCCCGTCCTGCAATCCACCCACCCCCAGTAGGGAGGCATCCGGCCGAGTTCCTGGACGCTGAATGTGTTGAATTCCGGGAGTTCCTTCCGTTTGACCCGGGCATGTTCGTTGATCTCGTCAAGATTCATGGGCAGACCGAGCGTTGAAGTGAGCAGGGGTCGGGCGCTTCCGCGAAAATCCCGCGATGGTTCAAAGCGCCGCACGGCGGTGATGGTATCGAAGCCGATCAAGTATGGGAAGGAATGTCCGCGGTCTCGATCCTCCTGCGTGCGGTCATGGACTTTGAGCGTCCGGGGGATTTCCCAGTCTCCTGGCCGCGATCCGGGCGACGGTTGCGAAAAATCGCTGGGCGTAGGCCGCGTTGTTCTGGAATTCGCTCCGGAAGAAGGCAAGACCGCGCGCGCCAATCTCCTTCCGCCACGCCGCGTCGCGGATCAACCGTCCGGCGAGAAGGACGTATTCCTGTGCATCGCGCGCGCACAGGATGGGGTATTCGTCCGGCGCGCTCAGGCGGGGGCGCGGCGGCGCCGCGCCGTCGGCGCCCGGTGTCACCACGCGCTGCCAGTAATGCATCCCGAAAAGGGTGTACGAGTCCAGATACGACAGAACGGGCACCCCCGCTGCGAACGCCTGGTAGCCGATGATGCCGAAGCCATAAGGGAACGACTCCAGAAAGACGTCGAGCGCGGCGGCATAGAGTTTGGTGTCCACCCAGCCGACGAAGTGACAGCGCTCGGCGACGCCCGCTGACTGGAAGAACCCGGCGATGCCGGGGTGCTCGCGACGGCCCGTCCACAGGTAGCCCGCCCGCGGGTTGGCGATCAGGATATCCGCCACGGCCCGCAGGAAGGGGGCGCTGTTGATCTTCTCCTCGCGCGCGAGCGTGCCCAGCAGGACGTCCTCCGGAAAACGCCGTCTCAGCTCGTTGAGCTTCGCGGGGTCGGGCGGGGCGTCGTCGATGGCAAAGGGTAGGGGGACGACCTCCCATTCCTGGCCGCCATAGCGGCGGGTTTTCTCATTGAGGTTGCCCCACGTGATGTGGCCGTCGATCTCCGGACCGCTGATCGGGTGGAAGCGCAGCGCCCAGAAAACCTGCACCGGGGCGAGGCGCATCGAAAAGGCGAAGGTGGCCCAGATCGGTGACGACACCCAGACGCAGATGTCCGCCCGGTCCTGCTTCAAGCGCTCCCGCAGCCACAGGAACTGCTGGTCCAGCGGGGTGGAGGCTGCGCGGGGCAGCGCCCGCTCCAACAGCACGAGCGGAACGCCGAGGCGTTCGACCCGTTCCAGAAATTCGTTGTCGAACGATCCGAAGACGTACAGCCGTGGGATGATCCGGGCGTCGCCGATCGCCTTCGCCCCCTCCAGGAGCTTGAGCAGCACCTCGGTGTGGCCGAGAACGTGTCCCGAGTGCAGGAAAAACGCGATGACTTGCTGCTGCGTGCGGACCGGGGAGACGGCTTGCCTGAAGCGCGCGCCCAGCGCCGCCATCTCCGCGTGCCAATCCGAGAAGCGACGCCGGTAATGCGCCTCGGTTTCCAGGGTTTGCACGAATCCCCGAAAAATCCGCGCCTCGTATTGCAAGGCGGTCGCCGCATCCCCCGCCCGGATGGCCGCCAGCAACGTCGCGACCGCCGTTCGATAGTGCCGCTCCGCGGCCTCGGGCTGCTTGAGCTCGCAATACAACTGGCCGATCTCGGCAAGCGCCGCGACGTGGATGGGGTCGATGACCAACGCCTGCCGGAACGCGTCAATCGCCTCGTTGGCGCGGCCCTGCTGCTTCAGTATGGTGCCGAGGCGGGTCAGCAAAGCAGCGGCGGGTGGGCTTGCCGCCACGGCCTGGCGATAGGCTCGTTCCGCTTCCCCAAGGTGTCCCTCGGCCCCCAGCACGTCGCCCAGGTTCTGCCAGGCGACGGGTGACGGTTCGAGCGCGACCGCCCGGCGCAAGGCGTTCACCGCCTCGGCGGTCTGCCCTTGATCGTGCAGCGCCAGTCCGAGATTGCTCCACCCGGAGGCGTAGCCAGGATCCAGCGTGGTCGCGCGCCGGCACGCATCGATCGCCTCTTCGGTGCGGCGCGAGTGACGCAACGCGCCACCGAGATTCGACCAGATGGGGGCAAGATTCGGATTGTGACCCGCAGCGCGGCGGTAAGCGTCCAGCGCTTCGTCTTCGCGCTTCTGGTCCGTCAGCACGTTCCCGAGATTGCTCCAGGCCTCCGCATAGTCCGGTTTTAGCGCCAGCGTCCGGCGATAGGCGGCAATGGCCTCGTCGGGGCGCCCGAGACCTTCGAGCGACGCGGAATAGTTGAACCAAGCGACCGCCAAGTGCGGGGCTGCTTCGATTGCTTTTCCGGCCGCATCGTGTGCTTCCGTGAAGCGGCCCTGCCAACGCAACGTATGCGCGAGACTCGACAGCGCGCTGGCGTCCTGCGGGGCGATCGCCAAGGCCCTTTTGCACGCCGCGATCGCGGCGTCGAGCTCTCCGCTCTGACGCAGCGCGACGCTTTTCTCGGTCCAATAGACGGGATTTTCAGATCCGCGGAAGTCCTGGGACAAGGGACACCTGTTGAGCAGTCGGAAATGGTAACACTCCACTTCCGCCGCTCAATATTGCTCTTTTCCCCCGCAGCGGGGAAAAGGCGAGGGGTCCAGCGTTAACGAGAGCGTGCCGGGCGGCCGGCGGTCGCGCGCACCGGGTTGGGCCCCCGGCAGGCACCGATAGGATCCGGGCGGAATGGCAGAGCCCGTGCCATTACGTCGTCCCGGCAGCCCCGTGCTTTGCGCTCAGGTCTTGCGCGAGACGATCCGTCGCCGGCGTCCAATCCCCGTCCGGCTGCTGGCGGTAGATGCGGAATCCCGGGAACCACGGCGACTCGTTTCCGCTTGCCATCCAGCGCCACTCCGGCGGCTGGGGCACCAGTACCTTCGCGGTCCGGCCCGCACCCGCGCGCAGGTGCATGTTGGTGTTGCTCACGCCGATGTAATCGTCGAGGAGCGCCATCAGGGCGAGGATGGCCTCGAGATCCTCGTTGAGCGCGGTGAGATCGTGCACCGGCCTGCCGGCAAGCGCCGCCAGCCGTTCGACCTCGCCGGCTTTGGGAAACCGCTGCAGCGCGACCAGCGTGCCGTTCAGACCCCGAACGGCGACGCCCAGCCCTTCGAGCGGGATCGATTTGTGCAGCACCCAATCGATACCGCGCTGCTGCTCGGGCGCGGTTCCGGCACGCCAAGTCAGGCCCAGGTACGGGGGAGGCCCCAGCGCCGCCAGCCGTAGCTTCATGGCTTCCAGCTGCTGCGGCAGCGGCACGAGCGCGAGCGGCGGCGGGAAATCCGATGCGCCGAGCGCGTGCGGCAAATCGCCGGCCAGCAGCATCGCATCCGCGGCGGGCAGCGGATCATCCCGGTCGATCACGCGGTCGAGCGCCGGCACGCGCGCCAGCATCCCCGCGATCTTCGAATGGGCGCAGTACGTGAGTTGCGCGCCGCGGGCTTTCAGCGCCGCTGCAAACCGCAGGAAAAACAGCTCGTCCCCGAGACCCTGTTCGCGCAGGAGGCAGATCGTGCGGCCCGGCAGGTTTTCGGGCAGCTCCCGGGCGAGTCGCAGGGCCGGGTTGTCGGCCACGAAGTCCCGCCGTGCGCTCCGCCATTCGAACTCCGTCCAGCCGGCCTGCAGCTCGCCCAGCGACAGATAAATCGTTGACAGGGCGCTTCGAAATTCCGTCGAATCCGGCTGCAATTCGAGCGCCTGCTTGAGCCATGGGAGCCCTTCCGTATCCCTGCCGGTCCGGATGAGCGCGTAGCCATAAGCCCATAACGCGCGCGGGTTGCCCGGCGCGACATTCGCGGCGGCGCGGAATGCGTCGAGCGCCGACGCCAGGTCCCCCTGGTGCGTGCAAGCGCTGCCCAGCAGCAGATGCAGCTCCGCGAACCCGGCGTGGCGCGGGAGCGTCTGCCGGCAGACGGCCACGGCTTCGGCGAACCGGCCGCGGTCGATCAGGGCCGAAGCGAGGTTGCAAGGGCCCGTCGCCGAATCCGGCTGCAGCGCAACGCACCGCCGGTACTCCTGCTCCGCCTCCTCGAAGCGTCCAAGAGCCTGCAACGATCGGCCGAGATTGTTGTGGGCGTCCGCCAACGTGGGCTCGAGCCGGATGGCGCGGCGGTGCGCGGCAGCCGCTTCCTGGTGCCGCCCCTGTTCCGCCAGCACGTTGCCGAGGTTGAACCATGCGAGGGCGTAGCCGGCGTGGCGCCGGGCCACGGCGCGCAGCTCCCGCTCGGCTTCCGCGACGCTGCCCTGCATCGCCAGACAGTTGGCCGCGCCGACCGCGAACTGCGGCTCGCGCGGCGCGAGCGAGACGGCGCGGCGGAAGGCGGCCCGCGCTTCCGCGGGGCGCCGCGATGCGAGACAGGCCTGCGCCAGATTGGCGTGAAATCCGGGGTTTTCCGGCTGCACCTCGATGGCCTGCTGGATCAGCACCACCGCGCGTTCGGCGTCTCCGGCCTGAAGGGCGGCCACGCCGGCCAGGTGCAGCGCATCCGGATGTCGCGGCTGTATCGCAAGTGCCTGTTCATAAACCGTTGTTGCCTCCGCCAGACGGCCCGCGCGGTGTTCTCGCAAGCCCGCTTCAATCAAACCTTGGACCGCAGATAGTTTCTTGTCCATTCAGTATGGCCGTTTAATCTCTTGATTATATATTGATATTCGGTTTTCTCCGGAACGGCGCCGAGCCTAGGAGTTTGTCGGACTTAGCGCCGACAAACTCCTAATGCAAAACCGCCAGCGCAAAAGCGAAAGGAAAAGGCAGTGAAAGCCCTATTTTCAGCCTGCTCGCGCGCCCGTTGGAGGCCAAGAACGGTCGTCATCCCAAATTTGAGTCGAAATTCGCAGGCGGTTTTGCTGTCAGCAGCCTGTCGGAATACCCAGTCCGACAGGCTGCTAGAGAAAACTGTTGCGGGCGCGCAACAAAATCCTTGAAATCATGAGGAAAATTTCGCGTTTTTGTTGCCCGCCTCGCGGGCGCTCCGGCAAACTAGCCGCAACCTCGCCGAAAGGAGGGGGAGCGTTCGGGGTTGTCGCAAACACGTGATGCGATAGTCCTTAGTAAATAAAACTTCAAAGGAGAATCAGCATGAACAAGAAGGTCATGGCGATCGCCGTCGCAGGCGCACTCGCTGTGCCGTCTGCGGTGGCGCTGGCGCAGACGAGCACGGTGCAGATCGGCGGCTCGATCACCGCGTTCTACTACTCGCACAAGCCGGAGAATGCGAGCACCGGGCAGCGCACGGACATCCTGGAGACTTCCGAGCCGAACCTGTGGTTTCAGGGCGAGGAGAAGCTGGGTGGCGGGCTTTCGGTGTGGTTCAAGTGCGAAAGCTCGATGGACGGGATGATACAGGGCGCCGGTGCCGCGATGGGCTGGTGCGGTCGCAACAGCGGGATCGGTTTCAAGGGCAGCTTCGGCAACCTCTTCATGGGCAACTGGGACCAGCCGCAGAAACTGGTCTTCAACCGTGGACGGCAGTGGTGGGGCGGCACGAACTCGCTGACCGGCGGTTCCGCCCGCCTGTTGAACGGCGGCAGCGCCAGCGGCCTGACTAACCCTAACTCGACCGTGGCCGGTCAGAATACGTTCTTCCGCCGGCAGGCCGAGTCGTGGAATTACCACAGCCCGTCGTGGAACGGCTTCCAGGTGCAAGCCGCCTTTAGCGCGGCGAACGAGCAGACCGGGATACCCGAGGCCAACACGTTGAGCCCGCGCATGTGGAGCCTTGCCGGGCACTACACCAGCGGGCCGCTGCTCGTGTCCGCTGGCTACGAGCAACACCAGGACTACAACCCGGGCAGCGTACTGCCCGCCGGCACGGCGGGATCGGCGTATAGCGGCGGCGACGATAACAACTGGACGCTGGTGGCGGGGTATCGGTTCGGGGCGTTCAACATCCGGGGTCTCTACAGCCGCAGCGAATATGATGTCACCAATACCACCAACATGAAGGTGGATGGCTGGGCGCTGTGGGCCGACTGGGCGATCCAGGGACCGCATACCTTGAGGTTCCAGTATGCCAAGGTCGACGACACCGAGGGCAATTCGCTGACCACCGTCGGCATCTACCGGCCGACGGCGGCCGCGACCTGCGGACCGGCTTCGGCGACGAGTTGCGCGTCCAGCACCGGCGGGAAGTTGTGGTCGTTCGCCTATTCCTACGCGTTCTCCAAGCGCACCGAAGGCTCGTTCGTCTACACCAAGATGGACAACGACCTGAACGGCGTTCACACGTTTGGGAAAGTGGCTTCCACGGCGGGCAACAGCCAGACCGGCATGGGCATCGTGCTCAAGCACCGCTTCTAAAAGCCGTAGCAGCAGCAGTCTTTGCAGCAAAACGGGCGCCTTCGGGTGCCCGTTTTTTTTGGCGCGCCCGGCAGGGCGCACTCATTGAGTTAGGGGCTCCAGCAAGATGGCGCGCTAAATGCAAAACCGCCTGCGCCAGAACGCAAGAAAAAGGCAGTGAAAACCTTATTTTCAACCTGCTCGCGTGCCCATTGGAGGCCAAGAAGGGTCGTCATCCCGAATTTTATTCGAAATTCGCAGGCGGTTTTGCTGTGATGCCAAGTCCGACAGACTGCTAGAGCCGCTGAGTCCCCTTCCCTGAATTGATACGATTCGGCTTTCACCGCTTACCGATAATCGATTTCGATGGACCGCGTCCTGCAGCAAGCGCAAGAGTGTTTCAAGGCGGGCGACAGCGCGCGGGCGGAGGCATTTTGCCGGCAGGTGCTCGCCCGCGCGCCCGGCAGCCCCGACGCCCTGCGCCTGCTCGGCCTGCTGCGACTGGAGGGCGGTCGCGCGGCGGATGCGATTCCGCCGTTGCGCGAGGCTTTGCGGGCCAGCCCGGCGGATCTCGGTGTGCTGGATGCGCTTTCCGCTGCGTTGATGGCGGCGGAAGACTATCCCCAGGCGGAGGAAATCGTGCGGCGGGCGCTCGCGCTGGACGCCAGCCTCACCGTGGCGCACATGAGGCTCGGCATGGCGCTGGGAAACCAAGGCCGGTGGAGCGAGGCGGCGCGCGCCTTCGAGGAGGCGCTCAAGCACGACCCGCAGATCGCCGATGCGCATCACAATCTGGGCGATGCATTGACCAAGCTGCAACGCCCCCATGACGCCATCGACTGCTTTCGGCGCGCGCTGGCGATCAATCCGGCGAATCCCGACACCCACAACTCGCTGGGTCTCGCGCTGCAGGAACTCCGCCTGTGGGGAGCGGCGATCGCGCGCTACGAACGGGCGCTTGCGCTCGATCCGGGATTCGCCGACGCGCATTACAACCTCGCCCTCGCGAGGCTGTTCCGGCGCGACTTCGAACAAGGGTGGCCGGGCTACGAGCAGCGCCTGCAGTGCCGGCCGGTCCGCGCCACGCTCAGGAAGCGCCTCGATACGCTGGATCTGTATGAGCGCCTGCCGCGCTGGCGAGGCCCGTCCACGGCAGGGGCCGGCACGGTGGCGGTCTGGGCCGAGCAAGGTATTGGCGACCAGATCCTGTTTTCCACGCTCGTACCGGAGCTCATCGCGGCCGGCGTACCCTTCGTGTATGAAGCGGACCCGCGCCTGCTTCCCGCCTACGAGCGGGCATTTCCGGGCGCCCGCTTCACGTCGCTCGATGACCCGCCGCGGGAAGCCCTTCAGCGAGCGGATCGTGTTCTGCTCGCCGGGTCCCTGCCGCGGCTGTTCCGGCGCTCGCTGGCGGATTTTGATCGGCAGCCGGCAAAATTGCTGAGCGCACTGCCCGAGCGGGTTGCGCACTACCGCAAGCGGCGCGAAACGTCCGGCACCGGGCTTCGAGTCGCGCTTTCCTGGCGCAGCACCCGCCAGGATTGGTGGGTGCGGAAGAAGAATGCGTCGCTCGCGGATTTCGCGCCCCTGCTCAAGCTGCCCGGCACGCGGTTCGTCGACGTGCAGTACGGGGACACGGCAGCCGAACGCAACGCAGTGGAAACGGCGACCGGCGTGCGGCTGCTGCATTTCGACGAGCTCGATTACTACAACGATCTGGAGGAGGTGCTGGCCATCCTGGAAGCCAGCGATCTCGTGATCACGACCAGCAACGCCACGGCGCACCTGGCGGGCGCCCTGGGGAAACGCACCTGGCTGCTCTACCTCGCCGACCAGGCGCCCTTTCACTACTGGGTGCACGGCGGGGATCACCGCGCCCTGTGGTACCCCTCGGTGGAGATCATCTCCGCGGCGGCGGCCGCGGACTGGCGGTCACTGCTGCAGCTTGCCGCTGCAAGGCTGGCGGCAGAGGCTTGCCCCGGGGATTCGGGATTCGCTGTCGCGGCCGGCGAAACGGGCAACGCTGCATCCTGCGGCTGGCTCGAGCGCGTGAGGCAGATGCGGCAGAAAGGGGAGCTTGCCGAAGCCGTCGAGGCCTGCCGTCGCGAGCTGGATCGTGTACCCGGGAACGCGCAGGCATGGAGCGAGCTTGCTCACGCGCTGCGCTGGCAGGACCGGATGGACGAGGCGCGCGGCGCGGCAGTCCGGGCCGTCGAGCTTGCCCCTGCGCTTGCGAGCGCGTGGTTCAACCTCGGCGCCGTCCAGATCGCGCAGGGCGAAACCGTCCACGGAATCGAGTCCTATCGCAAGGCGCTCCGGGTCAAGCCCGACTTTGCCGAGGCCTGGAGCAATCTGGGCGATGCGCTGGGCGCCACGGGCGACAAGCCGGGAGAGATCGAGGCCTATCGCCGCGCCATCGGGATCAATCCGCAGCTCGCCCCCGTGTGGAGCAACCTCGGCAACGCGCTGCTGGAGGCAGGGCGGATCGGAGAGGCCCTGCTCAGTTGCCGGCGCGCAACCGAGCTGGATCCGGATTTTCCCGCCGGGTGGAACAACCTGGGAAATGCCCTGCGCGAGTGCGGCGAGCACGAAGAAGCGGTCAAGGCCTGCGAGTCGGCGCTCAAACTCGAGCCGAGGCTCGCCGAAGCCTGGGGCAGCCTCGGCGCCGCATTGCATTCGCTCGGCCGCCACGAGGAAGCCATCCGCGCGCACCGCAACGCCATCGACATCCAGCCCGGCGAAGCGCGCCATTACTTCAATCTCGGCGTGACCCTGCAGCATAGCGGCCACGGCCCGGAGGCGATCGCGTCCCTGCGCCGCGCGCTCGCGCTCGATCCGCAATATGCCCAGGCGCACTGGGACTTGAGCTTCGCGCTTCTCGGTTCGGGCCAGTTGCCGGAGGGATGGCAGGAGTACGAATGGCGCTGGCGCCGCCGCGGCGCCGACAGCAGGCGTTACGAATTCGCCGCCTGGGACGGCGACGCCTCGAAGCCGCGCCGGCTGCTGCTGTGGGCGGAGCAGGGCGTCGGGGACGAGATCTTGTACGCCGGCATGCTTCCCGACCTGGTTTCCTCTCCGCTCAGCATCGCGCTGGAAGTCGATCCGCGGCTGGGACCGCTTTTTCACCGGTCGTTCCCCGGCGTCAGTGTCATCCCGCGGCGAGATCCTGCCGCGGCGAGCCTTGCCGACTACGATTGCCAGGCACCGCTGGGAAGCCTGGGACGCTGGCTGAGGCGCTCGTTCGATGATTTTCCGCGGCACCGCGGCTATCTCACGCCCGACCCTTCGCGTGCGCAAGCGTATCGGAAGCGATTGCTCGGCGACCAGGCGGTCCGCCTGGTCGGCATCTCGTGGAAAAGCGCGAACCGCGAATTTGGCACGCTCAAGAGCCACTCGTTGCACGACTGGCTGGGGATGCTGCGCGTGCCGCGCGTGCGTTTCGTCGACCTGCAGTATGGCGAGACGGCAAGCGAGCGCGAAGAGGTCGAGCGGATGGCCGGCACGCGGATCGAGCATTTGCCGGACGTCGACTTGTACCACGACCTCGAGGGTCTCGCCGCGCTGTGCGCCGCCTGCGATCTGGTGATCACCGTGAGCAACGTGACGGCCCACGTGGCGGGCGCGCTGGGCCGCCCGGCGTGGGTGCTCGTGCCCAGGATCAATGGCAGGCACTGGTACTGGTTCTCCGGCCGGCGCGACAGCCCCTGGTACCCCTCGATGCGCATTTTCACCCAGCAGACCCCCGGAAGCTGGCGGGAGGTGCTGGACGAAGTCGCGCATGAACTCGCCGCGTTTGTGAGTTGACGCACTAATGTAGGACGTTCTACAATCCTCTTTCATCGATCAAGGAGCCGCAAATGAAGCAACAGGTCAGCCTGAGAGAAGCGAACCAGCACTTTTCGCGTTATATCGAAGCCGTCGAGCGCGGCGAGGAGGTCATCATCACCCGCCGCGGTAGGCCCATCGCCAAGATCGTGAAAGTGAGCCGGTTGCGCGAGCCGACGCCCGCGCAGCGGCGCGCCTGGAACCTGATTAAATCTAGCGCGAGAGATCTGAATATCGGCAAGGTCAGCCGGAATGAGCTTCATGAGCGCACAACGCATCACGCTTGATACCAATCTGCTCGTGTATGCGGTGGACACGAGCGCCAGGGACAGGCATGCCAAGGCGCAGAAGCTCGTCGAACTCGCTCTGAAGGCCGACTGCGTTCTGACGCTGCAGGCGCTGGGAGAGTTCTATTTTGCCGTCACGCGCAAAGGAAAGCTTCCAGCGGCCGAAGCGAAAGCGCAGATCGAGGCCTGGCAGGACCTTTTTCCGGTCGTAGTGGCGAAACCCTCGACTCTCAACCGCGCGATAGCGGCGACCGTATCGCAGCAGTTAGGTTTTTGGGACGCCTTGCTCTGGGCGACCGCCCGCGATGCTGGCGTGACTTTGCTGCTGAGCGAGGAATTCAGCGGGGACTCGGTGCTCGAGGGCGTGCGCGTCGTCAATCCGCTGGTCCATCAGGATCTCCTGGGTTTGCTCGGCCTGAAACCTTGAAACCGCCCACGCCAGAGAGCGCCTTTGCCTGACCATGGCTGACAAGGACGAAATCCGCCCGAACGTCCACGACAGCCTCCGGCGCGTGAGCGAGCTGCTGCGCAAGCACGAGCTGGTGGAGGGCCTCGTCCATCGCCAGCAGGGCCCGCGGCAGGAGCTGGTCGAGAACCTCGTGCACAAGCTGCACCTGGTCGAGCTGCAGAAGCTGCTCGACGCGCAGCATCCCGCGGACGTCGCCTACATCCTGGAGTCGCTGCCCCTCGAGGAGCGCCTCGTGGTGTGGGACCTGGTCAAGGCGGAGCGCGAGGGCGAGATCCTGCTCGAAGTGTCCGACGCCGTGCGCGAGACCCTGATCGCGAACATGGACGAGCACGAGCTGGTCGCGGCCGCCGAGCAGCTCGACACCGACGAGATCGCCGACCTCGCGCCCGATCTCCCGCGCGAGGTGATCCAGGACGTCTTCCGGTCGCTGTCCCCGGAGGAGCGCGAGCAGCTGCGCTCGGCGATGTCCTACCCCGAGGACACGGTGGGCGCGCTGATGGATTTCGACATGATCAGCATCCGCGACGATGTCACGGTCGAAGTGGTCCTGCGCTACCTGCGGCGGCTCGACGAGATGCCGGACCACACCGACCAGCTGTTCGTGGTGGACCATGCCGGGAAGCTCAAGGGCCTGCTGCCGGTCAACCGGCTGCTCGTGACGGCCCCCGGCACGCCGGTCGCGACGGTGATGCAGCCGGATTTCTTCAAGCTCCATCCCCAGGAGAAGGCGCAGGACGCGTCCGGCGCTTTCGAACGCTACGACCTCGTTTCGGCGCCGGTGGTGGATGACGGCGGGAGGCTCGTCGGGCGGGTCACGGTGAACGCCGTGATGGACTACATCCGCGAGGAAACCGACAGCGACCTGCTCTCGGCGGGGGGGTTGCGCGAGGACGAGGACCTCTTTGCCTCGGTATGGAGCAGCGTGAGGAACCGCTGGGCGTGGCTCGCCGTGAACCTGGTCACCGCCTTCATCGCCTCGCGCGTGATCGGGTTGTTCGAGGGCTCCATCGCGCGGCTGGTCGCGCTTGCCGCGCTCATGCCCATCATCGCGGGCATCAGCGGCAACTCCGGCAATCAGACCATCACCTTCATCGTGCGCGCCCTGGCGCTGGGCCAGATCACCCCGGAAAACGCACGCAAGCTCTTCGCCAAGGAAATCGGGGTGAGCGCGCTGAACGGCCTGATCTGGGGCGGGGTGGTGGGACTGTTCGCCTTCCTGATCTACCACAACTGGCAGCTTGGCGTGGTGATGGCCGGCGCCATGATGCTGTCGCTGATGCTGGCCGCCGTGATGGGGGTGGCGATACCGCTCACCCTGCAGAAGTTCGGACGCGACCCGGCGATCGGCTCGAGCGTGCTGATCACCGCCATCACGGACAGCGGCGGGTTTTTCATCTTCCTCGGTCTGGCCACCGTTTTTCTGGTTTGACGGCGAGGCCGGAATGATTTCCGTTTCGATGATCGAGCCGACGCTGCAGCAGGCAGCCGACAGTTTTGGCGCCGGCAACCATCGCCAGGCGGAGCGACTGTGCGAACAGGTGCTGGAATGCGCTCCGGACCACCCGGACGCGCTGCATTTGCTCGGAATGCTCAGGCTGGCGAGCGGTCGCGCGGGCGAGGCGATCTCCCCCTTGCAGGAGGCGTTGCGAGCCAATCCGCGCAACCTCAGTGCGCTCGAGGCGTTATCGATCGCGTTCGGCACGGTCGGCGAGTACCGCAAGGCGGAAATAGTGATCCGGCAGATGCTCGCCGCGGGTGCCGACTTGCCGGTAGTCAGCGCGAGACTCGGAATAACGCTTGCACGTCAGGGCAAATGGAATGATGCATTGCCGGCCTTCGAAGAGGCCGTGCGCGGTGACCCGCAGCTCGCGGAGGCGCATTACGAGCTCGGAAACGCGCTGCTCGAACTGGGGCTCCCGGGGGAGGCGCTGATACGGCTTGAGCGCGCGCTGGCGCTCGAGCCGGGCCATGCCGGTGCGCACAATGCGCTGGGAGTGGCGCTGCGAGCGCTCGGCCGGACAGACGAGGCTGTTGCTTCGTTTCGGCGGGCACAGGCTCGGGATGGGAATTTCGCGCCCGCGTTTCAAAACCTGGGTATCGCCCTGCTCGATCAGGGCCGGCTGGAAGAGGCGAGGACGTGCCTGGAGCGCGCCATACAGCTCAAGAACGACAATGCCCCCGCGTACTGCGCGTTGGGAGCAGTGCTTCAGGAGCAGGGCCGATGGGCTGAGGCGGCCGAGCGCTATGAGCGGGCGCTGGCGCTCGAGCCGGGATTCGCGGGCGCGGAGTACAACCTTGCCCTCGCGCGGCTGTACCTGAAGCAGTTCGATCGCGCGTGGACGCTGTACGAGCGGCGGCTGGATAGCGAGGGCATCCGCGGACGCCTGAGGAAGGATCTGGCCACCGTGGACCGGTTTGAGCGGCTATCACGCTGGCAGGGCCCGGGCGAGCGGGGCGCGGGCGGCGTGGCCGTTTGGGGCGAGCAGGGCATAGGCGATCAGCTGTTGTATTCGACCTTGATCCCGGATCTCATCGCGGCCGGCGTGCGCTTTGTTTATGAAGTGGATGCCCGTCTGGTCGCGGCCTACGAGCGGGCATTTCCCGGCAGCCGGTTCGTGAGCATGCGCCATCCGCCCGATGACGCTCTCCTGCGGGCCGAGCGCGTGCTTCTTGCTGGTTCGCTGCCGCGGCTGTTCCGGCGCACGCGGGAGAGCTTTGCGCGACAGCCGCGCCGCCTGCTCTCGGCGCTGCCGGAGCGGGTGGCCCACTATCGCGGGCGACTCGAGGCGCTCGGTCCGGGTCCGAAGGTTGCGCTTTCCTGGTACAGCAGGAGGCGTGAAGAATGGCAAACGCCGCGAAAGAGCGTGCCGTTGATGACGTTCGCGCCGCTGCTCGGGGTTCCACGGATGCACTTCGTTGACGTGCAGTATGGGGACACAGCTGCCGAGCGGGAGGCAGTGGAAGCCGCAACCGGAGTTCGACTGCTGCGCTTCGAGGGCGTCGATTACTTCAACGACCTGGAAGAGGTGCTGGCGATCCTTGAGGCGTGCGATCTCCTCATTACGACAAGCAACGCGACCGCGCATTTTGCGGGGGTGTTGGGCAAGCGCACGTGGCTGCTGTATCTGGCGGAAAATCCGCCGTTCCATTACTGGGCCCGCGACTGCAGCAATCGCAGCATCTGGTATCCTGCGGTCGAGATTGTTTCCGCGCCGCATCTCTCCAAGTGGGCGCCGCTGGTCGAGCACGCTGCTGCCAGGCTTGCCCAAAATCAAGCCTGCTTGACGGCTGGCCGCAGCGGCTCGTAACGGCGCGATTGTTCGAACTCGAGCAGCATCTATCCATTGACCATTGAGAGTTAAGCCGGATGCCCTCAATCTCGCCCGGGCCAGGCGAAAAACTGCAGCAAGCGGTCGGCTGCTTCCATGCCCACAATCTGGCCGGGACGGAGCGGCTTTGCAGGGAGATTCTCGGCGACGCGCCCGATCATCCCGATGCGCTTCATTTGCTCGGCGTTGTGCGCCTCATCGGGGGCGACTCGCGCGAAGCGGTGTCTCTCATCGGCCGGGCCCTTCAGGTCAGGCCGCAGGATCCGGCCATGCTCGAGAACCTGGGCGTGGCGCATCTCGCGGCGTCGGAAGCCGCGCAGGCGGAAGCCCTATTCCGGAGCGCGCTCGCGCAGGGCGCGTCGCACGCCTTGCTCCATATGCGCCTCGGTCTTGCGCTCGCCGCGCAGGGCAGGCACGGGGAAGCGGTCAGCGCTCTGCAGGCGGCGGCCGGGCAGGCGCCCGGCGAGCCGGAGGTTCATCTCAACCTGGGCAACACGCTTGCCGAGCTTGGCCAGGCGACGGAGGCACAGGCCTGTTACCACAAGGTGCTGGCATTGCAGCCGGATCACGCGGTGGCGCGCTTCAACCTCGGCAATCTGTTCAGGCGCACGGGGCGGCTCGGGGAAGCGGAGGCCGCTTTCAGGCAAGCGCTCCTCGCCGCGCCGCGCGATCCCGACATCCATAACAACCTGGGGTTGCTGTACGAACAGCAGCGGCGGCTTGAGGAGGCGGAGTCGTGCTTCCGGCAGGCCCTGACGCTCAGCGCCGGTCATTTGCACGCCTGGAACAACCTGGGCAACGTGCTGAGGGCGCAGAAGCGGTTGGACGAAGCCGTAGCCTGCTTCGAGCAGGTGCTGTCCGCTGCCCCGGACCATGTCGACGCCCAGATCAACCTCGGCAGCGCGAGAGCCGAGCAGGGGCGCTACGCTGAAGCGCAGCCGCTGTACGAAAAGGTGCTGCGCCAGGATCCACGCAGCTTCGAGGCCCACTACAACCTCGGCGGACTCCTGAAGCTGCAGGGACGGCTGGCGGAGGCGATCGTCCACTACCGGCACGCGCTCGATGCCGACCCGAAGCGGGCGATGGCGTGGAGCGACCTGGGCGCCGCCTACCGGCAGGCCGGCGACCTGGATTCCGCGGTCGCATGCTTCCGCAAGGCGAGCGAGTTGGATCCGGGACATGCCGACACCGATTATGACCTCGCCGAAACCTTCAAGCTGCAGGGTCGGCTCGACAGTGCGTTGGATTCGTACGGGCGCGCGCTCGCGCTCGATCCAGGCCATGCCCTGGCGTTGGGCGGACTGGTTCACGTGCGGCAGCACGTTTGCAGGTGGGAAGGAATCGAGGAACTGTGGGCGCGGGTGCGCGCCGGCATCGCAGCCGGATCCGGCGACATGGTAACGCCTTTCAGCGCGCTGTCCATGCCGACCTCCGCCGCGGAGCAGCTTGCCTGCGCCAGGGCGTGGGCGCGCCGGGAGCTTGCGCCGGCCATCGCGGCGCGCTCCGGCCTCGGGTTCGACTTCTCGGCGCCGCGCCGGCGCGAGCGGCTGCGCATCGGTTATCTCTCGTGGGGATTCCACCGGCACGCGACGGCATACTTGACCGCGGAGCTTTTCGAGCGCCACAACCGGGACCGGTTCGAGGTCTTTGCCTACGCCTACGGGCCCGACGACGCGAGCGCGATCCGCGCGCGCATCCGCGGCGCTTGCGAGCATTTCGTGGATGTTTCGCGGGACTCCCATACCGGCGCCGCGAGGCGGATTTACGATGACGGCGTGGATGTGCTGGTGGATCTCACCGGCCATACGCTGGGCGCGCGCACCCCGATTCTGGCGCTGCGCCCGGCGCCGGTGCAGGTCAACTGGCTCGGCTACCCCGGCACCCTCGGAACCGATTGCGTGGATTACCTCGTTGCGGACCCTTTCATCGTTCCGGCCGGCCAGGAGGCGTGCTACGCGGAAAAAGTGGTCCGGCTTCCCGACTGCTATCAGATCACCGATTCCCGGCGTGAAGTCGCCGATCGCGTTCCGACCCGCGAGGAATGCGGGCTTCCCGCGCGAGGGTTCGTGTTCTGCTGCTTCAATCAGGCCTACAAGATCCTGCCGGAAACATTCCGGCTTTGGATGCGGGTCCTCCGGGCGGTGCCCGGCAGCGTATTGTGGCTGGCCGAGGCGAATCCGTGGATGGCGGGCAGCCTGAGGCGCGCTGCGAACGAAGGGGGCGTCGCCCCGGAGCGGCTGGTATTCGCTCCGCGCAGGCCGCTGGCCGAATATCTCACCCAGTACCGGCTGGCCGATCTCGCGCTCGACACCTTCCCCTATACCTCGCATACGACGGCGAGCGACGCGTTATGGATGGGATGTCCGCTGGTGACCCGCGCGGGGGAAACCTTTGCGTCGCGCGTGGCGGGAAGCATACTGCTCGGCGCGGGGATGCGCGAACTGGTGACGGAAACCCCGGGCGACTGCGAGCGCGTGGTGGTGGAGCTGGCGACCTCGCCCGGAAAGCTGCTGGATATCCGGCGCAGACTGGCGGAAACCCGCGATACCTGTCCGCTGTTCGATACGCCACGGTTCGTCAGGAACCTGGAGGACGCCTACGGCGTGATGTTCAACGCATACCTCGACGGAAAGCGATGACGCCCGAATTGGCGGCCAGGGCCCTCGCGCTTCAATCGAAGGCGGGGAATAGGATGAAACACCCGTTTGTTTACTGGGGAGGAAGCGATCGTGAGTGATCACGACGGCCAGATCGCGCAGCAGATCCCGCGGCTGCGGCGCTACGCGCGTGCGCTGACGGGCGATCGCAGCGCTGCCGACGACCTGGTGCAGGACACGCTGGAGCGGGCGCTTTCCCGCTTTCACCTGTGGCGCCAGGGCAGCGATCTGCGGGCGTGGCTTTTTACCATCATGCACAACATCTACGTCAACCAGGCCCGCTCGCGGATGCGGCACCCGCACGAGGCGCTCGACGACCCCGCCGCCGACGCGCTGCACGCGCGCGAGCCGGACTGGGCCGAATTGCGCGATATCGACGACGCGCTGTCGCGCCTGCCGGGCGAGCAGCGCGCGGTGCTGCTGCTGGTCGGTCTCGAGCAGTTCACCTATGAAGAGGCCGCGCGGGTGCTCGACATACCGCTCGGCACCGTGATGTCGCGCCTGTCGCGCGGGCGCGAGCGGCTGCGCCTGATACTTGCCGGAGACCCCAGGGCGACGGCATTGAAGGTGGTGAAATGAGCGCGCTGCCCGTCACCGACGCCGAATTGCACGCCTACGTCGACGGCGCGCTCCCGCCGGCACGGCTGGCCGCGGTGGAGGCCTATCTTTCCGAGCACCCGGATGATGCAACGCGCATTGCAGCTTATCGGGAGCAAATCGGGCTGTTGCGCCGGGAGTTCGATCCCGTGCTGGAAGAGCCGGTTCCACGACGGCTCGAGGCGCCGAAGCGGGCCTGGATGCGGCCCGTGCTGCGTTACGCGGCCGTCGTGGCATGGTTTGCGCTCGGGGCGGTCGTGGGCTGGCAGCTTCACGCCTACAACTCAGGGTGGCGGACCGAATCGTCCACCTGGGCGCGGCGCGCCGCGATCGCGCACGTGGTCTACAGCCCGGAAGTGCGCCATCCGGTCGAGGTCGGAGCCGACCAGGAGGCGCACCTCGTGGCCTGGCTGTCCAAGCGGCTGGGCGCGCCGCTCAAGGTGCCGCATCTCGGCAGCCTGGGATACACCCTGGTCGGCGGCAGGTTGCTGCCGGGCGAGCGCGGGCCGGTTGCCCAGTTCATGTACCAGGACGGCAGGGGCCAGCGGCTGACGCTCTACGTCCGCGTCAATCCGGACGACAGCCGCGAGACCGCGTTCCGCTTCGCGCAGGAACGGGGCGTCGGCGTGTTCTACTGGCTCGACCGCAGACTGGGATACGCGCTGTCCGGAGAGGTCGACAAGCCCGAGTTACTGCGCATCGCGACGGCGGTTTATCGCCAGCTCAATCCCTGACGAAGCCCGACGCCGCACGGCGCGGGTTCGTCTGCGCGAGTTCGAATGGACGTGATCGCTCAGGCGAGTCGTGGTTCGCGCAGTCGAACGCCATTCAACTCGCGCTTGCCTTCAGCGGCGGTTCCGAAACCGGTACTAACTAACGGGAACCGGGCTGACCCGGCTCCCGTGGATGCTCACGCTACTTCTTCTTGGCCTTCTTCTTGGCTGCTTTCTTCGCTCTTTTCTTTGCCATCACGCGTCTCCTTTCAGGTTGACTGAGGCATCGTCTGCGTGCGGTTTGCGCTTCCGCACCACCATCGCATAGTTCCGGCGATTGGCATCGCTGCGCATCGCACATTTCCGAAAATCTTACGGAAAACTTATGCCTGGTGAGTCCATTCTATGCCACGGGGAAAAAAAATTGCAACCCTTTTGTCAATTCCACTTGACGACGGGATATCGCTTGTGTGCTGGCTGCAACATCCGGCGCCGAAAAATCCGCCCGATCGCGCAGCCATTCAGCCCGATCCCGCGGCGCTTCATGGCAACGGCATTTCGCGCGCCATCAGCTCCGAGAGCGCCTCGCGCTCGCGGACGAGATGCGCCTGCGCGCCGTCGACCATGACTTCCGCGGCGCGCGGGCGGGTGTTGTAGTTGGAGCTCATGCTCATGCCGTAGGCGCCCGCCGTCATGATCGCCAGGAGGTCGCCTTCGCGCAGCGCGAGGGTGCGCGCGTGGGCGAGAAAATCCCCGCTCTCGCACACCGGGCCGACGATTTCGTAGACCCTGCCGCCGCTTGCGGCAACCACCGGCAACACGTCGTGCCACGCGTCGTAGAGCGCCGGCCGCAAGAGGTCGTTCATCGCAGCGTCCACCACCGCGAAATTCCGCTCGCGGCCATGCTTGAGGTACTCGACGCGGGTGAGCAGCAGCCCGGCGTGGCCGGCGAGCGCACGCCCGGGCTCGAGCAGGAGCTTCACGGCGCGGTTGCCCAGGCGGCCGGCCAGGGCTCGGGCGTAGTCCGCCACCGCCGGCGGCGACTCGTCGCGGTAGCGGATGCCGAGGCCGCCGCCGATGTCGACATGCGTCAGAGTGATGCCCTCGGCCTGCAAGCGGTCGGCGAGTCCAAGCATGCGGTCGAGCGCGGACACGAATGGCGCCAGTTCCGTAAGCTGCGAGCCGATGTGGCAACCGACTCCGGCAACCGTAAGGTGGCGCATCGTGCGGGCGCGCCGGTACAGATCGAGCGCATCCTCGTAGGCAATGCCGAACTTGTTCTGCTTCAGACCGGTCGCGATGTAGGGATGGGTGCGGGGGTCCACGTCCGGGTTGACACGCAGGCTCACCGCCGCGGTCTTCCCGGCCTGCGCCGCCACGGCCTCCAGTCGCGCGAGCTCGCTTTCGGACTCGACGTTGAAGCACAGGATGTCTGCTGACAGCGCCTGGCGCATCTCCCCGGCGGACTTGCCGACGCCGGAGAACACGACCTTGCGCGGATCGCCGCCGGCGGCGAGCACCCGTGCCAGCTCGCCCCCGGACACGATGTCGAACCCGCTGCCCAGCCGGGCGAGCAGGTTGAGCACCGCGAGCGTGGAATTTGCCTTCACCGCGTAACAGACCAGGTGGTCGCGGCCGGCGAACGCGTCGTCGAAGGCGCGCCAGGATTCCGTCAGCGCGGCGCGCGAGTAGACGTAGCACGGCGTGCCGTAGCGCTCCGCGATCCGGGAGAGCGGCACGGACTCGGCGTGAAGCTCGTTGTTCCTGTAATCGAAGGGATTCACGCGTCCGGTTTTTTTTCTTCCGAACGGGATGCCGGCGGAGTTGCGGGCTTCTGCGCTTCCGGCTTCGTCTTCGGCAGGTACAGGGGACCCTTGTAGCCGCATCCCGCGAGCAGCGCGGCGGCAAGCAAAAGTGTCAGTGTGGCGCGCACGGACGGGATGGTAAGCGGTTAGCGGCAGGCCGTAAACGGGGAGCGGATAAGGGTACGGGATGCGCGATGCAGGATTGACCCCCTACCTCGTATCTCGCATCTCGTATCTCGCATCTCGTATCTCGCTTGCCTCGGGCTCACCGCTTACCCTCCACCGCTTTAATGCGCCGCATCTCCTCCTCGATCCAGCTCTCGACTCTGCTGTTGAGCGCTTCCGGCGTCAGATTCCCGGTCTCGATCGGGGCGCCAATGCTCACCGTGATCGTGCCGGGATACTTGAGGAACGCATTGCGCCGCCAGAACTCGCCGGAGTTGTGCGCGACCGGCACCACCGGCGTGGCCGTCCGGACCGCCAGCCAGGCGCCGCCGACCTGGTATTCGCGGCGCTGGCGGGGCGCGACCCGCGTGCCTTCCGGAAAGATCACGATGCAGAACCCCCGGGCCAGCCGCTCGCGCCCCTGCCCGAGCAGCTGGCGCAGGGCGCGCGTGCCGGCGCCGCGGTCGATCGCGATCGGCGAGAGCATGGCGAGCCCCCAGCCGAAGAACGGTATCCACAGCAATTCGCGCTTCACCACCCACGCCTGCGGCGGGAAGATCAGCTGGAAGGCGAGCGTCTCCCACGCGGACTGGTGATTCGAGAGCACGATGAAGGGCGGCCGCGGCAGGCGCTCCGCGCCCAGCACGCGGTAACGGATTCCGCAGATCCGCTCCGCCGCGCCCATCACCAGCCGCGCCCAGGTCGTGATGATGCGGTAGCGGACGAGCGGCTGCAGCGGGAAAGTCGCCAGCGCGATGAGCGAGAAGGGCAGGGTGACGACGGCCTGGAACAGCGCGAACAGCGACGAGCGGATGAAGACGCTCATTTAACTAGGGGTTTGTCGGACTTGGCTCCGACAAACTCCTTATGCAAAACCGCCTGCACGAAAAGGGTGGCAAAAAGCGATGAAAACTTCATTTAAGTCCGACAGGCTGCCAGGGATTTCACCGCCGCGGCGAGGTCCCTGAACACCAGCGTGCCGGGCGGCATCCGGTTCTCGCGTCGCGTGGCCTCGCCTTTGCCGGTGAGCACCAGCATCGGCAGCGCGCCGACCGCGGCAGCGGCATCGAGATCGCGCTGCGAGTCGCCGACGCAGGGCACGCCTTTCAGGTTCGTATTGAAGCGCCGGCCGATTTCCTCGAGCAGGCCGGGCTTGGGCTTGCGGCAGCCGCAGTTGGCGTCCTCGGCGTGCGGGCAGAAGAACACGGCGTCGATGCGCCCGCCCGCGCGCTCGACCGCGCGGTGCATCTTGTCGTGGATGGCGTTGAGCGTCGCCATCTCGAACAGCCCGCGTCCCACGCCGGACTGGTTGGTCGCCACCACCACGTGATAACCCGACTGGGTGAGCCGCGCGATCGCGTCCAGGCTCCCGGGAATCGGCCTCCACTCGTCGGGGTTCTTGATGTAGGCGTCGCTGTCGAAATTGATGACGCCGTCGCGGTCCAGAATTACTAATTTCATGGTGACTCGTGACTCGTGACTCGTGATTGGATAAGACCCAACCAAGAACCTGTTTTCATGCGGCGAGCTTGGAGATGTCAGCGACGCGGTTCATCTGTTCACGCAGGTCCGCCAGCAGCGCAAGCCTGCTCTTCCGCAATTCCCTGTCTTCCACCATCACCATGATGGAATCGAAGAAGGCGTCGACCGGGGATTTCAGGGCCGCGAAGCTTTTCAGGTAGCCGGTGAAATCGCCCTGCTTCAAGAGCGGGGCGGCCCGCAGGGACGCGGCGGTGAGCGCCTCGAAGAGCGCGCGCTCAGCGGGTTCCTTCAACTCTTCAAGACCGACATGCGCGAAGCTTTCACCCTTGGCTGCGGCCTGTTTCAGGATGTTCACCACGCGCTTGTTGGCGGCCGCGAGACTCTGCGCTTCCGGCAGCTTGTTGAAGGCACGGACGGCTTCGAGCTGGCGTACGGTGTCGTTGATCCGGACGTGTCTCACGCTGAGGACGGAATCGACTTCCAGCGCCGAATAGCCGTGGTCCCTCAGGTATCCGCTCAATCGATCCTGGATAAAAAACTCAAGGTCCGTGTGAGCGCTCCCGATCTTGCTATCGTGGGCGGCAAATGCCCACTTGACCAGGTCGTGTACGGATAGCGGCAGGTCGCGCTCGACGAGAATGCGGATTACGCCCAGCGCGGCGCGGCGCAAGCCGAACGGGTCCCTGTCGCCGGTGGGAATCTGCCCGATCCCGAACAGGCCCGCCAGTGAATAGAGCTTGTCGGCAAGCGCCACGGCAATGGCAACGTTCCCCTGAGGCAATTCGTCGCCGGCAAACCGCGGGCAGTAATGCTGCTCGATCGCGTTGGCAACTTCCTTTGGCTCGCCGTCGTGCAGTGCGTAGTAGCGGCCCATGGTGCCCTGCAGCTCGGGGAACTCGCCGACCATCTCGGTGAGCAGGTCGGCCTTGGAAAGCCACGCGGCGCGCTCGGCGACAAGGGGATCGGCGCCGATCTCGCGAGCGATCTTTCCGGCCAGCAGCTGGACGCGCTCGACGCGCTCGAGCTGGCTGCCGAGCTTGTTGTGATACACGACGCTCGTGAGCCGTGGCACGCGCGCTTCCAGCCGCGACCTGCGGTCCTGGTCGTAGAAGAACCTGGCGTCGGCGAGCCGGGCGCGCAGCACGCGCTCGTTGCCGTGGATGATCTCACGTGGCTGCTGGGTTTCAATGTTCGATACGAAAAGAAAGCGGGGGAGCAGCGTGCCCGTTGCTTTGTCGCGCAGCGGCACATACCGCTGGTGTTGCTGCATGGACAAGACTAGGCATTCTTCCGGCACTTCGAGAAATTCGGGATTGAACTCGCCGGCGTAGACAGTGGGGGCCTCCACCAGCGCGGTGATTTCGTCGAGCAGGGCATCGCCGATGACCAGGTTCGCGCTGCCTGCGGCATCCTTGAGTTGTTTCGCAATTTCGGTCCGGCGCTTGCCGAAATCAACTATTACCTTGCCCTTGTCGCAGAGCGCGCGCTCGTAATCGTCGGCGCACTTGAGCGCGATGGCGCCGCCGGAAAGGAAGCGGTGGCCCAGGGTGCGGTTGGAACTCTTGACCCCGAGCACTTCACCCGGGACAACACGTGAACCGTGCAGCATCACCAGGCCATGCACCGGCCGTGCGAACTGCGCTTTGGTGTCGCTTGCGCCCCAGCGCATCATTTTTGGAATTGGCAGGCGCTTGAGCGCTTCTTCTATCTTCAGTTCGAGGTTTGTCTCGAGATGACCACCTTTCGCAAGATCACGATGGGCGAATACTTCTTGCTTGCCGTCGTTGATCCGGATGAGCTTCTCAACTGTAACCCCTCTTTTTTCTGCGAACTTAATCAGGGCTTGAGTTGGTTTCCCGGTTGCGTCCAATCCAGATTTGACGGAAGGACCTTTAATCAATATCTCATGGTCAGGAGCGACTGGAAGGACGCCAGAAATAGACACTGCAAGTCGTCGTGGCGTCGCAAAAATAGTAGCCTGGCTGTAAGACCTCAAGAACCCGTCGTCTCGAAGGTCTTCCAGGAGCACGTCGCGAAATGCGTGCGACAGTCGGTGCAAGACTTTCGGAGGCAGCTCCTCGGTCAAAAGCTCGACCAGCAGCGTCTCCGCGCCCCCTGGTTCTTTGGACTTCTTGCCGGCCATCGCTCAGGCTCGAGCCTTGTTCATGACCGCCGGCTGCGGTTTCAGCATGGGAAAGCCGAGCCGCTCGCGGGATTCGTAGTAGGCCTGCGCGACCGCCCGCGAGAGATGGCGCACGCGGCCGATGTAGGCGGCGCGCTCGGTCACTGAGATCGCACCGCGCGCGTCGAGCAGGTTGAAGGCGTGCGAGCATTTCATCACCATCTCGTACGCCGGCAGCACGCATTGCTTTTCCATCAGGTGCTTCGCTTCGGACTCGAACTCGCCGAAGTGCTTGAACAGCATGTCCGTGTTGGCGAGCTCGAAGTTGTAGCGGGATTGCTCGACCTCGTTCTGGTGAAAGACATCGCCGTACAGCACCGGAGCCGACGCCCGCGTCTCCGCGCCGTCCACCCACACCAGGTCGAACACGCTGTCCTTGCCCTGCAGGTACATCGCGAGGCGCTCGAGGCCGTAGGTCAATTCCCCCAGCACCGGCTTGCAGTCGAGCCCGCCTGCCTGCTGGAAGTAGGTGTACTGCGTGATCTCCATGCCGTTCAGCCACACCTCCCAGCCCAGGCCCCAGGCGCCGAGCGTGGGCGATTCCCAGTCGTCCTCGACGAAGCGAATGTCGTTCTTGCGCGGATCGATGCCGAGCGCGTCCTCGAGCGAGCCGAGGTAGATGTCCTGGAATGCCGGCGGCGACGGCTTCATCACCACCTGGTACTGATAGTAATGCTGCAGGCGATTGGGGTTCTCGCCGTAGCGGCCGTCCTTGGGCCGGCGGCAGGGCTGCACGTACGCCGCGTTCCACGGCTCGGGCCCGATCGCGCGCAGGAAGGTCGCCGTGTGGAAGGTGCCCGCGCCCATTTCCATGTCGTACGGCTGCAGCAGCACGCAACCCTGGCGATCCCAGTACTGATTGAGCTTGAGGATGATCTGCTGGAAGGTGAGCATGGGCCGCGGGCGCTCCTAACCCGCGAATTTTACAGGCTTCCGCAGGATTTTGTCGGGCTCAGTCCCGACAAAATCCTTAACCAAAAACAAGTCGGACTGAGGGCGTAGGCAAGATCGCGCTGGACTGGATATCCCATGAAAGGTCAATGTGAACGCTCGGGTACTCGATCCTGGACGGTCGTTCCATTCAGCAGTGTATCGCCCGCCAGTACCGCAGATTGGGATGGCGGTGGCTTGTGAAAGCCCGTGCGGAACCCAAAGTCCGACACACTGCTAGGCGGAACGAGCGGCGCGGTGCCTGATCCAGCCCGCGGCCACGATCAGCACGAAGCACAGCGCAAGCGCGGCAGCGTTTCCCCAGCGCACGTAAGGCGTCGAGCCGGCGTATCCTCGCACCGTCTGCGTGACCGCTGCCATCGTGAACGCGGGGGCGGAAGCAACGACCTCGCCGTCGGGACCGATCACGCCGGTAACGCCGGTGTTCGTGGCGCGCAGCAGGGTGCGGCCGGTCTCGAGCGCCCGCGCCTGCGAGATCTGAAGGTGCTGCGCCGGGGCGATCGAGCGGCCGAACCAGGCGACATTGCTCACGTTGACGAGCAGCGTCGCTTCGGGAAGCTGCCGGATGATCTCCTCCCCGAACGCGTCCTCGTAGCAGATGTTGACCGCCACGCGCTGCCCCGCCACCACCAGAGGCCGTGGGTTTTCCGGGCCGCGCGAGAAGTCCTGCAACGGTATGGCCAGCACGCCGACGATCCAGCCGAGCAGCGGGCGCAGCGGGATGAACTCCCCGAACGGCACCAGATGCGACTTGCGGTAGGTCTGGCGGGGCGCGGTCCCGAACGAAACCACGCTGTTGAAATACTCGCCGCCCGGCAGGCGCTCCGGCACGCCGATCAGGATGTCGCCGCCGTTCTTGCGGGCATGGTCGGCGAGCTCGTCGAGATACTCGCGCGGCACCTGCTCCAGAAACAGCGGCAGCGCGGTCTCGGGCAGGATGATGAGCGGGCTCGGCGAAAGGCGGGCGAGGGCGCGGTAGGTCTCCAGGGTCGCCAGCATGCGGTCCTCGCGCCATTTCAGGTCCTGGGGCACGTTGCCCTGCAGCAGGCTCACCCTGACCGGCGCGCCGACGCGCTCGGTCCACTCGACCTGCTTCAGGCCGAAGCCGCAGAGCCAGACCGCAAGGAGGATGAAGGCAGAAGGATGAAGGACGATGCGAGGGATGAGGGATGAGGGATGAGGGCTGAGGGACGAAGCGCCTCCAGTCCCGTCGGTTTTGCCCTCGGCTCTCCGCCGTCCGCCTTCCTCCTTGTCTGTCGCTTGCTGCCACAGCACGACGATCAGTCCCGCAGTGGCGGCGGTGGCGAGCGTGACGCCGTGTATCCCCAGCAGCGGTGCGTAGCCCGCGAGCGGACTCGACGGAATCTGGGAATAGCCGAGCGCGAGCCAGGGAAATCCGGTGAACAGCCATCCGCGCGTCCATTCGGCCAGCATCCAGGCCGCCGGCGCCGCCAGCCCGAACCGCGCGGGATGCGGCAGGCCGGGTGCCGTGCAGGCGTAACCCACGGCCGCGGGAAACAGCGCCAGGAACGCGCAGAACAGGATGGTGACGGCGGCCGCGACCGGCGCCGGCATCGCGCCGAAGTCGTGCAAACTCACATAGACCCACGACACGCCGCAAAGGAACAAGCCGAAGCCGAAAGCAAAGCCGATGGCCGCCGCGGCGCGCGCGCTTTGCGCCCTTGCCCAGAGGCGGAACAGCGCCGCGAGCGTGAACAGCGGCACCGGGAAAAGGTAGAACGGCGCGTAGCCGGCGACGGTGACCGCGCCCAGGACGAAAGCAGTGCAGAGTGCTGAGTACTGAGTGCTGAGTGAAGTGCCGGGATAACGGGCTGGCTTCTTCGATCCTTCCTTGCTTGCCACTTTGCACTCAGCACTTTGCACTTATCACTGCTTCTTCTTGGCGACCTGCAGCAGGTGCAGCCGCCGGCTGTCGGCGCGCAGCACCTTGAAAGCGAGGTTGTCGATACTGATCTGCTCGCCGCGCTTGGGCACCCGGCCGAAGCGCGACATGACCAACCCGCCGATGGTGTCGAATTCCTGGTCGCTGTAGCGGGTGCCGAAGGCGGCGTTGAAGTCGGCGATCTCGGTAAGGGCCTTCACGCGGTACTGCCCCGCCTTCTCGGGCACGATGTTGTCCTCGACGTCCTCGAAGTCGTACTCGTCCTCGATGTCGCCGACGATCTGCTCGATTACGTCCTCGATCGTCAGCAGCCCCGCCACGCCGCCGTATTCGTCCACCACGATCGCCATGTGGTTGCGGTTCTTGCGGAACTCCTTCAGCAGCACGTTGAGCGGCTTCGACCCCGGGACGAACACCGCCGGGCGCAGCATCTCGCGCACGTTGAATTCCTCCTCGCCGGCGTAATGGCGCAGCAGGTCCTTCGCGAGCAGGATGCCGATTACGTCATCCTTGTTTTCGCCGATGACCGGAAAGCGGGAGTGACCGGTCTGCATCACCATCGGCACGAACTGGTCGGGCGACTCGCGGATGTCGATGACGTCCATCTGCGCGCGCGGCACCATGATGTCGCGCGCCTGCATTTCCGACACCTGCAGCACGCCCTCGATCATGGACAGCGCGTCGGCGTCGATCAGGTTGCGCTCGTAAGCCGCGCGCAGCAGCTCGATCAGTTCTTCGCGGTCCTCGGGCTCGCGCGCGAGCCAGGCGCCGATGCGCTCCAGCAGCGTAGGCTTGTTGTTCGGGTCGTTAGCCATATGCTGGTGAGGCGGGAGGCGGGAGGCGGGAGGCGATACGCCTGGCTCTGGGGTCGCCCCGTCCTTTTTTCCCTTTTCCTCTCTCCTCTCTCCTCCCTCCTGACCCGTACGGGTCAGGATAGCCGAGGCCGACCACGATCTGCGACTCCCGGCGCTCCATCCGGCGCGCGTCGCGCTCATCCTGGTGATCGTAGCCCTGCAGGTGCAGCACGCCGTGCACCACCAGGTGCGCGTAATGCGCGGCCGTGTTCCTGCGCTGCGCGCGCGCCTCGCGCGCGATCACCGGCGCGCACAGCGCGAGATCACCCTCGAGCCGCGGCCGATCTCGCATCACGAACGTCAGCACGTTGGTGGGGCGGCTCTTGCCGCGAAACCGGCGGTTGAGCGCGCGCCCCTCGTTGCCGCCGACGATGCGCACCGTGACCCGCGCGTCGCGCTCGAGCGCCGCGCGCGCCCACCGCCTGAGCTGGGCGCGCGAGGGGAGGCCGCGCGCGGGGACCGCGTACTGCACGGCCAGCGACAGTCTCGGACTGCGCGCGTCAGGCGTCGGGCTCATCGTTCCGGCCGTCCTTTCAGCTCGGAACCCGAAGCCCGCGACTTGTAGCCTTGATAGGCGTTGACGATGCGCTGCACCAGCGGATGGCGCACGACGTCCTCGGAATCGAAATGGGTGAAAGCGATGCCGCGCACCTTCTTCAGGACGTCGCTGGCCTCGACCAGCCCGCTCTTCTGGCCGCGCGCCAGGTCGATCTGGGTGACGTCCCCGGTCACCACCGCCTTGCTGCCGAAGCCGATCCGCGTCAGGAACATCTTCATCTGTTCCGGCGTGGTGTTCTGCGCCTCGTCGAGGATCACGAACGAATGGTTGAGCGTGCGCCCGCGCATGAAGGCGAGCGGCGCGATCTCGATCGCGCCGCGGTCGAACATCTTGGCCACCTTGTCGAACCCCATCAGGTCGTAGAGCGCGTCGTAGAGCGGACGCAGGTAGGGATCGACCTTGGCGGCCATGTCGCCCGGAAGAAAACCGAGGCGCTCCCCGGCCTCCACCGCCGGGCGCACCAGCACGATGCGCTTCACCACCTCCCGCTCGAGCGCGTCCACCGCGCATGCCACCGCGAGGTAGGTCTTGCCGGTGCCGGCCGGGCCGATGCTGAAGGTAAGGTCGTGGGTGAGGATATTTTGCAGGTATTGCACCTGGCGCGGAGTGCGCCCGTGCAGGTCCGGGCGGCGCGTGATCAGCGCCGGCCCGGCCTCCGGCGCGTGCGCCTTGCGCGGACCTGCCGCGTCGATCAGCCCGAGCTGGATGTCCTCCAGCGCGAGGCCGCCCTTGGCGCGCTCGTAGAACGAGCGCAACACCTCCGCGGCGATGCGCGTCTGCACCGGACTGCCGGTCACCGCGAAGCGCTCGCCGCGGCGTGCGATGCTCACGTCGAGCGCGGTCTCGATTTGCCGCAGGTTTTCGTCGAGCGCGCCGCACAGGTTGGCGAGGCGCTGGTTGTCGACCGGCTTGAAGGCGAGTTCGACGGGCTTCAAGCGGTGACTGGAACGCGTTCGCCACGCAGCGAATGGGAAAGCGCGGCGGTGATCGTGACGTCGACGAACCGGCCGACGAGCATCTTCGGGCCCGGGAAGTTGACCACGCGATTGTTGGCGGTGCGGCCGCACAGCTCGGTGGCGTCCTTTCTCGCCGCGCCTTCGACCAACACGCGCTGGCGCGTGCCGACCATGCCGCGGCTCAGCGCCCGGGCCTGCTCCTCGATCTTCGCCTGCAGCCGCTGCAGCCGCGCGAGCTTGGCTTCGTGCGGCGTGTCGTCGGGCAGCTCCGCCGCCGGCGTGCCGGGGCGGCGGCTGTAGACGAAGCTGAAGCTCGCGTCGAAGCCGACTTCGTCGATCAGCCGCATCGTCGCCTCGAAATCGGCGTCGGTCTCTCCGGGAAAGCCGACGATGAAGTCGGAGGAAATCGAGATGCCGGGGCAGGCGGCGCGCAGCCGGCGCACGATGGACTTGTACTCCAGCGTGGTGTAGCCGCGCTTCATCGCCGCCAGCACGCGGTCCGAGCCCGCCTGCACCGGCAGGTGCACATGGGGCGCGAGTTGGGGAATGCCGGCATGGGCATCGACCAGGCGCTGGGTGACTTCCCTCGGGTGGGAAGTGGTATAGCGGAGCCGCTCGATGCCGGGAATTGCCGCCGCGTACTCGAGCAGCAGGGCGAGATCGGCAGGTTCGTCATCCGGCGTCGCGCCGCGGTAGGCGTTGACGTTCTGGCCGAGCAGGGTGATTTCCCTGACTCCCTGCTGGGCCAGTTCGGCCACCTCGGTCAGAACGTCCTCGAAGGGACGCGAAACCTCCCCGCCGCGCGTGTACGGTACCACGCAGAACGCGCAGTACTTGCTGCAGCCCTCCATGACCGAGACGAAGGCCGTCGCCCCTTCGACGCGGGCGGGCGGCAGGCTGTCGAATTTCTCGATCTCCGGGAACGACACGTCCACCTGCGGCTTGCCGGTCTCCCGTCGCGCCTCGATCATCTGCGGCAGGCGGTGCAGCGTCTGCGGCCCGAAGACCAGGTCCACGCAGGGCGCGCGCTCCACGATCGCTCCGCCTTCCTGGCTCGCGACGCAGCCGCCGACACCGATCAGCAACCGCGGATTGGCGCGCTTGTAATGCTTGACGCGCCCGAGATCGGTGAACACCTTTTCCTGCGCCTTTTCGCGGATCGAGCAGGTATTGAACAGAATCACGTCGGCTGCGGCTGGGTCCTCGGTCGGCTCCATGCCATGGGCGAGACGCAGGACGTCGGCCATCTTGCCCGAGTCGTACTCATTCATCTGACAGCCGAATGTCCTGATGTACAGCTTGGGGGGCACGACGGGCAACGGGGAGCGGGGCTCAGCGAGCGCGCTGGAGGCGTTCCAGCTCCTCGGGCCGCAGGAGGTACACGCGCGAGACGTCGCCGTTCACGTCCTCCACGAACAGCACGTACGCGTGCTCGGGGAGGTAGCTGTGCAGAACGACGCGGTTATCCTGATCGACGATGCGCCCGCCGGGCGCGAGGCGCAGGATCTTGCCGCCGATCTGCAGGAGCGGATACGGTTGCTGGCGGCCAAGCAACTCGCCCAGCTTGCCATTGGCCGGCAACTGGCGAAGCAGCTGGGCGTGGCTCGTCGCGGCAAGCGCGGCTGCCAGCGCCAGGATCCAGGCCCACCGTCGCATCGATTCACAGTAACACAACGTAATCAACCGCTTCAACCGTGACCTGGCGCCTGTTCGAAACCGGGCGGTGGCCACAATCCGCTCCGAAACGGGTGGCGAGTCAGGGATTTGAACCCCGGACCAACGGATTATGATTCCGCTGCTCTAACCGCTGAGCTAACTCGCCTGAGGAATTTGCCGGGCCTCGGCCCGACAAATTCCGAAAATGAAAATTCCGAAAAACTGTGCCAAAAACAAAGTCATACGGGTCCAGCTTACTCCCGTTGGCAGCGTAGTTCGCCCCCCAATCGGGTTGTGTTAAGCAACCTGTCGCTACGGCGTTGGTCAATCGCGATTCCGCAGCGCTATGAACGACAGTGAATGGCACCGTGATCGACAGGTTGCTCGGCAGGCTGGCGAGTCTAAAGAGCGGGGGCGGCGTTGTCAAGTTAAGCCACTGAATCGTCGTCGAATTCCAATAACTGCATAGCCAACGTCAGATGCGGGCGCTACACTGCGCGCGTCATCCCAAAATCGTCTGCGGCGCATGAGCCGGACTTTCGATATCGTCATCATCGGCGGCGGGCTGGTCGGATTGAGCCTCGCGCGCGCGCTCGCGGGCAGTGGCCTTTCGTTGGCCCTGGTCGAGCCGCAGCCGCCCGCACCGTTGCCCGGGGACGAATCCTGGGACAGCCGGATCTACGCCGTGAGCCCGGGATCCGCCACCTTCCTCGAGCGCGGCGGCGCATGGCAACGGTTGCCCCAGGAACGCGTGACGCGGATCGAGGCAATGCGCGTGTACGGCGATGACGCGGCGGCCTGCCTCGATTTCAGCGCCTATGACACCGGATTGCGCGAGCTCGCCTTCATCGTGGAAAGCTGCCGGCTGCAGCACGCGCTGCGGGAAGCCATCGCCGGACAGGATGCCCGCATCCACTGTCCCGCCGCCTGGAGCGCGCTCGAATTTCACCCGGATCATGCCGCCGTTCGGCTCGAGGACGGCAGCGAGCTCGCCGCGCGCCTGGTGATCGGCGCCGACGGGGCGGGATCGCGCGTGCGGGCGCAGGCCGGCATCGCCGTGGACGAGAGCGATTACCGGCAATTGGGCGTGGTCGCGAATTTCTCGTGTGAGAAACCCCACCGCGGCACGGCCTTCCAGTGGTTCATGCGCGACGGCGTGCTCGCGCTGCTGCCGCTGCCGGGCAACCGCGTCTCGATGGTGTGGTCGGTCGCGCAGGAGCGGGGGCGACACCTGATGGCGCTGCCGGACGCGGAGCTCTCCGCGGAAGTCGAGTCGGCCAGCCGCGGCGTTGTGGGCGCGCTGCGGGTCGTCACGCCCGCGGCGGGATTTCCCCTGCGGCTTCAGCGCGTGGGACAGATCGCGATGCCGCGCCTTGCGCTGGTGGGGGACGCCGCGCATAACGTGCATCCTCTCGCCGGTCAGGGAGTGAACCTCGGTTTCCGGGACGCTCGCTCGCTCGCCGGGGTGCTTGGCGAACGCGGACCCCAGGGCGACTGCGGTGACTACGCGCTGCTCAGGCGCTACGAGCGGGCGCGCAGGGAGGACGTGCTGGCGTTGCAGCTCGTGACCGACGGTCTGCAGAAACTTTTCAACAACAACGGTGTCTGGCCTGCCAGGGCGCGCAATCTGGGATTGAGGCTCGTCAACCGGCAGCCGCTCCTGAAGAATTTTCTGGTAAACCACGCCGTCGCCTGAGGCGCGCGGGGACGGCAGCGACCAAGAAGGCCCATCATGTCACGAAAACTGATAGCGGTATTCCTGCTGGTGACCGGACTCGCAACGCAGGCCGCTCACGGCAGCGAGGCCGCCATCCGGCAGGCGTTTCAGTCCAGGATCACCGAACTCACGGTGGAGAGCGTCAACAGGTCGCCGATGCCGGGCCTCTATGAGGTGGTGGCGAACGGGCAGATCTTTTACGTCGACGAGAAGGCCAACTTCGTGATCCGGGGCGTGTTGTTCGACGCCCGGACGCCGGCCATGCGGAACATCACCGGGGCCCGCAGCGCGGAACTGGCCGCGCAGGTCCTCAGGAAATCGACCGACAACGCGATCAAGCGCGTGCGCGGCAACGGCAGGCGCGTGGTCTACACGTTCGAGGACCCCAACTGCGGCTTCTGCAAGGAGCTGCAGAAGGAGCTGCTCAAGGTGACCGATATCACCATCTACACCTTCCTCTGGCCCATCCTCTCGCCGGATTCGATGGAAAAATCGAAGGCGGTCTGGTGCGCGAAGGACCGCGCCAAGGCCTGGGACGAGCTCATGTCTCGCGGCGTGACGCCCCAGGACGGCACCCAGTGCGACACGCCGATTGCAAAGAACATGGAGCTCGCGCGGCGCTTCGGCGCGCAAGGCACGCCCGCCGTGTATCTCGCGGATGGGCGATCGGTCGGCGGTTTCCTGGCGGCCGACAAGCTGGAAGAAGCGCTTCGAGCGGCGACCTCGAAGTAGGAATTTGCCGCGCCTCGGCGCGGCAAATTCCTGATGGAGTACCCCAGCAGCCTGTCGGACTTTGGATTCCGCACGGGTTTTCGCAGGCCACCGTCATCCTGATCTGCGGTGCCGGCGGGCGACACACTGCTGCAACGTGAAGCGGATGCATCGCACGCAGTGCCCCTGAACGACGGTTCCGGACCGCTAGATACCCCATTACAGCCTGTCGGCTCCGCGCTACCCAGGATCGACTACCCATGCGTTCACACCGACCTTTCATGGGACCCAGTCCGACAGGCTGCCATCGGTCAACAGGGGACGACGCGCGGCGTTATCCCTTGAGTGAGCGGCGCAGCAATCATCCCTTCCGGGTCTTCCTTTCGTGGCGGAACCGCCCGCCGCCTGCGGCTGGCGCTTGCGGCATCAGCAGCGTGTCACCTCGGGCTCGCGGCAATCCTGGTGTCGGAGACGCCGGGGCAGGGCGCGCCCGGTGCCCCAGGCGTGCCGATCAGGGTCCGGCTCGAACCCATGCCCTTGGCGGGATCAGACGGCCCGACGCGCCCGGGCCGCATTGCGCCGCTTGAGGAACGCACGATCAAGCGCGCCGCTGCGGTTTCCGAAGTGACCGCGCGCCAGGTGTCGCCCGAGCCGCCCGCGGGAGTGACTCAGGGTACGGATTTGCCGCTCGCTCTGCCGCCTGTTCCCGATCAAACGGTTTTCTCCGCGCGCGACCTGGACGTCTACCCGGCGCCCGTCGCGCCGTTCGATGTCGACCGTGTTGCGGCGCGCGTCGACGGCGATGCGGCCGGCGAAGTCAGGCTGGAGGTGCTCATCGACGAGCACGGCAGGGTGAAAGAGATTGCGTTCGCCGAGCCGCGGACGTTGGACGCGTCCGCGGCGCGGCTGCGCGACATCATCGCGGCGACCCGTTTCGTCCCCGCGCGCAAGGATGGGCGTGCCGTGAAAAGCCGCATCGTGTTGAGCGTGAACCTCGGCTCGGAGAAGCGTGATCCATGAACCGATTGAACCTGCAAAATGTATGTCGCTGCACTATGAATCACGAATCACGGATTATCGCTGCCCGGCACCCGAAAGGCGTTCGGGAGCAGCACCCACATGCGCAGCGGCTGGCGCATCCGACCGGCCTCGCGCGCGGCCTCGTCGCCGAATCCCCAGAAAAAGTCCACCCGCACCGCGCCCCGGATCGCGCCGCCCGTGTCCTGCGCCAGCATGAGTCGATTGAGCGGCCGGGGCGAGAGCGGCCAGGTGGTCGCGATATAGACCGGCGCGCCGAGGGGCACCAGGCCCGGATCCACCGCCACGCTGCGGCGCGCGGTGAGCGGCACGCCGAGCGCGCCGAGCGGGCCCGGCAAGTCGGCCGGCAGCTCGCGGAAGAACACGTAACTCGCGTTGTGGTTGAGCAGCTCGGTCACCCGGCCGGGGTTCGCGCGCGCCCACGCCTTGATGCCTTGCATCGAGGCTTTCTCCAGCGGCAGCTCGTCGAGCTCGACCAGAAGCCTCCCGATCGAGCGGTAGGGATGGCCGTTCTGGTCGGCGTAGCCGACGCGCAGGATCTCGCCGCTGTCGAGCGCGATGCGCCCCGAACCCTGGATCTGGAGGAAGAACAGCTCGATCGGGTCGTCCACCCAGACGATTTCCCTGCCGGCAAGCGCGCCGCGGCCCTGATCGATCTGGGCGCGGTCGTAGTAGGGCACGATGCGCCGGCCGTCGAGCCGGCCGCGCAGCCGCATGCCCCTGAGTTCCGGGTAGACGTCGGTGAGATCGACCACCAGCAGGTCGTCCGGCAGGCCGTACACGGGATGCCGGTAGCGCGCAGAGGGCGTGCGGCTGCCCTTGAGCAGCGGCTCGTAGTAGCCGGTGATCAGTCCTTCTTCGCCGCCATCGGCGCGGGTGACCCGGTAGGGCATGAAATTGAGCTCGAAGAAGCGACGCGCCTGTTCCCGACCGGGCTCCGTGATGTTTTCCGCTGCGGCGCACACCCCGCGCCAGGCTTCCTGCTTCGCGAGCGCCCGGCAGCTCGCGAGAAACGGCTTCCACGCGAGCGCCGGATTTTCCTCCTGCCATTCCGGCAGTTCCTGCCACGCGGCCTGGCGCAGCAGGCCGGCCGCGGAGGGTTTCGCGGCCGGAACCTCCTTGGGCGGGGGCGGTTTGGGCACGGGCGGCGGCGCAGGTGGCGGCCTGAGCGTCTCGCAGCCTGCGAGGGCGAGCAGGGCGCACAGGCCAAGGAGCCGCGCCCGGCGCATTTGGTGACCGAACGGCGATTCGTTAAAGTGCGGCATTACGCTATTCCGAACAGTATATAGACCGGGTGCCCCGATGGAAGGTTTGCTCCTGCTGCTGCTCGAGGCGGCTGTCGCGCTAGCGCTGCTTGTCTTCATCGTGTGGTGGACGTGGCCGCGGCCCAAGCCGCGCGACGGGCACGACGCCGATAAAACCCCTCACCGCCACGGGCGCGATGAAAATCACTAGAAGCCAGCCCGAATCAGCCGCCAAGGCGCCAGGAATTCCAACGGGCAAACGATGCAATAAGGCTGGTGCTTTGAGGTGACGGGTTCGGCCGAAAGCGACCATTCGAGTATTTCAGTCTCCGCGTCTTTGTGCCTTTGCGGCTAATTTCCAATTTTCCTGGCAGTTCGATCGGTATTCGCTCACAGCCTCTCCAGGCGTATCCGCCGGAACCAGCCGCCGGCGAAGGCTGCCTCGTCGCCGATCACGCGCAGGCCCGGCACGCGGGGCAGAAGGTCCTCGAATACCACGTCGAGCCTCGTTGCGAGACGCGCCGCGACCGGATTGAGCAGGCGCCGCAGCGGGGCGCGCTGCCCGCGCCTGAGAAACTTGTCGAGAACCAGTATTGCGCCGCCGGGCCGCACGACCCGCGCGGTTTCCATCAGCGCGCGCGCCGGGTCGGGGACGACGGCGAGGATCAGGTGCATGACCGCGTGATCGAAGCTCGCGTCGCGGAACGGCAGCGCCAGGCTGTCCCCCTGCACCACCGAAAATTCATGCTTACCGGCGCGGCGCACGCTGCGGGCGAGCATGGCGCGGGTCAGGTCCAGACCGACGTAACGGTGATCGCGCGGCAGAAGGGGAACGTCGAGACCGGTGCCCACGCCGTTCACGAGCACCAGACCGTGGCCGTCGGCGGGAAGCGCCGCGAGACTGGCGCGGCGGGCCGCCCGGAGCGCCGGTTCGACAACGAGATCGTAGAAGGGGGCGAGGAGGGTGTAGCTGAGCCGCAGGCTCATAGAATTTAGCTGCGAGCTCCGAGCTTTCAGCTATCAGAACAAATCCTGCGGGGGCACTGTCTACAGCTCGTGGCTCGTGGCTCGTGGCTCGCGGCTGTCAGTGAAGCACGCGCGGCATGGACAGCGTGAATTCGGGTATCGAGGCGTCGAACTGCACGCCGTCTTCCGCGAGCATCTGGTAGCTGCCGCGCATGGTGCCCACCGGCGTGGCGATCGCGGTGCCGCTGGTGTACTGGAAGCTTTCGTTGGGACGCAGCAGCGGCTGTTCGCCGACGACGCCGAGCCCGCGCACTTCCTGCACCTGGTTGTTGGCGTCGGTGATGATCCAGTGCCGGCTCACCAGTTGCGCGGGCACCGTGCCGTTGTTGGTGATGGTGATGGTGTAGGCGAACACGTAGCGGCCGCTCTCCGCGTCGGACTGGTCCGGGATGAAGGCGGTGCGCGCCGCGATCGCGATGTCGTGCTTCTTGTCCATCATGCCGCCGATTCTTGATCATTTCGCGGTGGCGCGCAAGAACGGGTAGAATCTCCGCGGAGGAGTTTGCCGGCCCGGGCCGGCAAACTCCTTATGAAAACCGCCTGCTGGAATGCCTCAAGAAAGGGCCGAGGAAATGCGGATTCATCCCAGCTTTGACGCGAGTCGCGGACCCGCAGGAGCGGTTCGGTGACCCCTCATTTTGGACGGACAGGCGGTCTTGCTCTAAGCCGCCGGTCGGGGTGTTAAGTCCGACAGGCTGCCAAAGACGCGCGCATGGCGAGAACCTACCGCATCGCTCCCAGCATCCTGTCGGCCGACTTTGCCCGCCTGGGCGAGGAAGTGCAGAATGTGGTCGCGGCGGGCGCCGATGTCGTGCACTTCGACGTGATGGACAATCATTACGTTCCCAACCTCACCGTGGGGCCGCTGGTGTGCGGGGCGATCCGGCCGCTCACGCAGGCGATCATCGACGTGCACCTCATGGTGAAGCCGGTGGACCGCATCGTGCCGGACTTCGCCAAGGCCGGCGCCAACATCATCTCGTTCCATCCCGAAGCCTCCGATCACGTGGACCGCACCATCGCGCTGATCAAGGACCAGGGCTGCAAGGCGGGCCTGGTGCTCAATCCCGCGACGCCGCTCCCGCATCTCGACCACGTCCTCGACAAGCTCGACCTCGTGCTGATCATGTCGGTGAATCCGGGCTTCGGCGGGCAGAAATTCATTCCCCAGGCGCTGAAGAAGCTCGCGGCCGTCCGCAGCCGCATCGAAGCGAGCGGGCGCGACATCTGGCTCGAGGTGGATGGCGGCGTGAAAGTGGACAACATCGCGGAGATCGCGCGCGCCGGCGCGGACACCTTCGTCGCCGGTTCCGCCATCTTTGGAACCCGGGACTACAAGGCCACCCTAGCCGCGATGCGCGCCGCACTTGCCACCGTATAGTTGCCGGATAGCCGCAAAGGCGCCAACGCGCAAAGGTTGCGCAAAGCGTTTCAGGCTGAATCCGGATTTTCTTTACGGTTCCTTTGCGTCTCTGCGGCTAATTCATGAAACAACGCTTCCCGCTGCGCGTCAAGGCCGTCACGATTGACCTCGACGGCACGCTCGCCGACACGATCCCCGACCTCGCGGCGGCGGCCAACAGGATGCTGCGCGAGTTGGGCCGGCCCGTCCTCGATTTGGAGCGGATTCGCGCCTTCGTCGGCAAGGGCATCCCGAAGCTCGTCGAGCGCTCCCTTGCGGGCAGCATCGACGGAACGGTGCCGGAGGCGCTGCTCGACCAGGCGCTGCCGCTCTTCGAGCGCTGCTATGCCGATGTGAACGGCAGGCACACCGTACTCTATCCGGGCGTGAGCGAGGGATTGCAGGCTCTGCGCGGGATGCGGATGCCGCTCGCCTGCGTGACGAACAAATCCGGGCGCTTCACGGTGCCCTTGCTCGAACAGCTCGGGATCGCCGGTTATTTCGAGCGGGTCATCGCCGGCGACGCGTTGCCGCGGAAAAAGCCCGACCCCGCGCAGCTGCTCCACGCTTGCCGCGGCTTCGGCATCGTGCCGCGCGAGATGCTGATGATCGGCGACTCGCTGAACGACGCCGAAGCCGCGCGCGCCGCCGGCTGTCCCGTGTTCTGCGTGAGCTATGGCTACAACGAGGGACGCGACGTGCGGGATCTCGACGCGGATGCTATAGTGGCGTCGCTGATCGAAGCCGCACGGTTGATTCAAAAAGCTGATGACCGAAGCTGAATTCAACCGGCTCGCCGCCGCGGGCTACAACCGCGCGCCGGTCGTGCTCGAGACCTTCGCCGACCTCGACACGCCCCTTTCCATCTACCTCAAGCTTGCGAACGGGCCCTACAGCTACCTGCTGGAGTCGGTCGTGGGTGGGGAGCGCTTCGGCCGCTATTCCTTCATCGGCTTGCCGGCGGAGTCCCGGATCGAGGTGCGCGGAGAGACCTGCGCCGAGTTTCGCGGCGACCGGGCGATCGCCGGGAAACAGGTCTCCGATCCGCTGGCCTACATCAACGACGCCCTCGCGCGCTTCAAGGTGGCGCCGGACGCGGGCCTGCCGCGGTTCTGCGGCGGACTCGTCGGTTATTTCGGTTACGACACGGTGCGCTACATCGAGCGGCGGCTCGCCTCGACCCGCAAGCAGGACGATCTCGGCACCCCCGATATCCTGCTGCTCGTTTCCGAGGAAATCGCGATCGTCGACAACCTGTCGGGCAAGCTCACGCTCGTGGTCTACGCCGAGCCGGGCAGGCCGGGCGCGTTCCAGGCGGCGCGCGCGCGTCTCAAGCAACTGCTTGCGAGACTGCGCGAGCCGGTCGCGGTTCCGGCCGACTCGCGCGGGTCGTCCGAGCCCGCGGTCTCCGGCTTCGGGGAGTCCGCCTATCACAGGGCCGTCGAGCGCGCGAAGCACTACATCTTCGAGGGCGACATCATGCAGGTCGTGCCCTCGCAGCGCATGTCGAAACCGTTCCGCGCCTCGCCGCTCGCGCTGTACCGGGCGCTGCGCACGATCAATCCCTCCCCCTACATGTACTACTTCGACTTCGGCGACTTCCACGTCGTCGGGGCCTCGCCCGAGATCCTGGTGCGCCTCGAAGGCGACACGGTGACGGTGCGGCCGATCGCCGGCACGCGCCGCCGTGGCGCGACGCCCGCGGAGGACGCCGAGCTGGAGAAGGAGCTGCTGGCGGACCAAAAGGAGCGCGCCGAGCACATCATGCTGGTGGACCTAGGCCGCAACGACGCGGGGCGCGTCGCGCGGACCGGCAGCATCAAGGTGACCGAGCAGATGGTGGTCGAGCGCTACTCGCACGTGATGCACATCGTCTCCAACGTCGAGGGCCGCCTCAAGCCCGGCCTCAACGCGATCGACGTGCTGCGCGCGACGTTTCCGGCCGGCACGGTCTCCGGCGCGCCCAAGGTGCGCGCGATGGAGATCATCGACGAGCTCGAGCCGGTGAAGCGCGGCGTCTACGCGGGGGCGGTCGGCTATCTCGGCTTCCAGGGCAACATGGACGTCGCGATCGCGCTGCGCACCGCGGTGATCAAGAACGGCACGCTGCACGTGCAGGCGGGTGGCGGCATCGTCGCGGACTCCCAGCCCGCGGCGGAATGGCAGGAAACGCAGAACAAGGCGAAAGCGCTGCTGCGCGCCGCGGAAATGGCCGAATCCGGACTCGACACGCGGATCGATTGAACCGAAGGACGACGGCGTCGCGCGCTCGGCGTCGCCCGATTACGGCATCGTGTCGGCGAGCGGCTTCTTGAGGGACTTGAGGTTGGCCGGATTCATCTCCTGAAGCAGCTGCTCCAGGAGGCGATTCAGCGTAAGCAAGGAAGGCGCGGGGAGCTTGAACAACGCCTCCTGCAGCAGGCCGCGCGCCGGCTGCGGCACCCGCCGGATCAGCGCTTCGCCGGAAGGCGTGAGGAACAGGCGCACCACCCTTTGATCGTCCGACGAACGGTCGCGCTCGATGAATCCTTTTTCCTGCAGCCGGTCGAGGAGGTTGCTGGCCGTGGACTGGTGTATGACCATCGCTTCGGCCAGATCCGATACCCGCAGTCCGGGCGCGTGGTGGAGTTCCCACATGGCCCATACCAGGGCGCCGCTAATCCCGGTTTGACTTTCGATCCACTTGAAATGCCGCTTGGTGGAGTTGATGACCAAGCGGAACTTGACGAGGGCCTCGAGGGCGGGGCCAGCCGCTGGCGCTTTCCTGGGTTTCTTGATCGCGTCCTTGGGTTTTGTCAGACGTAACAGATTGTTTCTACGGGACATTGCTTTCCCCTAGGCACCATGGCGCCAAGCGCGGCGTTATCTCCTGCTCGCTAAGTGTTTCCTCCTGTCCCGGGATCGAGTAACCGAGCATCCCGATTCTTATGTTGATGTCGAATCATGACACATTCCGGGGGCGCCCGGAAATATGCATTTCTAACTATTTAATTTTATGAATGTTATTTCAGAAATTCAATTTGTTGCAAATATACCAACAATTTACCATCTTGATAGCCGGTTTCGCCCGCTTTTTATTGCGGTTGGATCGTGACTTCTGGCACATTGACCGAAGCAACAAGGGTGAGGGGCCAGTCGGGGGTTTTTCTGATTGGCCCGATCATGAAGATGCAAATCTAGACGAGGAGAATAACTCTATGCAGCATAGGAAAAAGTTACTCGCGGTGGCGGTCGCGGGCGCACTCGCTGTGCCGTCTGCGGTGGCGCTGGCGCAGACGAGCACGGTGCAGGTCGGCGGCTCGATCACCGCGTTCTACTACTCGCACAAGCCGGAGAATGCGAGCACCGGGCAGCGCACGGACATCCTGGAGCAGTCCGAGCCGAACCTGTGGTTTCGGGGCGAGGAGAAGCTGGGTGGCGGGCTTTCGGTGTGGTTCAAGTGCGAAAGCTCGATGGACGGGATAATCGCCGGCGCCGGTGCCGCGGTGGGCTGGTGCGGTCGCAACAGCGGGATCGGTTTCAAGGGCAGCTTCGGCAACCTCTTCATGGGCAACTGGGACCAGCCGCAGAAACTGGTCTTCAACCGTGGACGCCAGTGGTGGGGCGGCACGAACTCGCTGACTGGCGGCTCCGCCCGCCTGTTGGACGGCGGCAGCGCCAGCGGCCTGACTAACCCTAACTCGACCGTGGCCGGTCAGAATACGTTCTTCCGCCGGCAGGCCCGGTCGTGGAACTACCACAGCCCGTCGTGGAACGGCTTCCAGGTGCAAGCCGCCTTTAGC